>JAEMSX010000030.1 GCA_016462645.1 Thermoleophilaceae bacterium | reverse complement strand
GATGGTACTTGTCTCGCAAGGGACCGGGAGAGTAGGACGCCGCTGGTTCTTCCTTGGAAAAGCCACTCCTCATGGGGGTGGCTTTTCTCGTTAAGAGCCGTCGGCTGAACCCTGGATCAGCAGCGCGATCTGCACGCGATTGTCGACTTCGAGCTTCTCGAGCAGCCGTGAGACATGCGCTTTCACCGTGGCCACACTCATGTGGAGCTGCTGAGCGATTTCCTGATTGGAGATGCCCTGTCCGACCGCGTCAGCGACCTCGCGCTCACGTGGGCTCAGCGATGCGAGCCTGGCCGAGGCGGCATCGTCCACTTGCGGCCCCGCCGCGACCAGGCCGATCAGCTGGCGAGCAATTGTCGGCGAAAGCCAGCTCTCGCCAGAGGCGACCGTGGTGATCGCCCGCACGATGTCTTCCGGCGGACTGCTCTTGAGCAGAAAACCCGACGCGCCGGCGCGCAGCGCAGACAGCACGAGATCGTCGGCATCGAATGTGGTGAGAATCAGCACCGCAGGCGGAGATGGCTGACCTCGCAGTAGTCGTGTGGCAGCGATTCCGTCAACGTTGTTCATGCGGATGTCCATGAGCACGACATCGGGATGGTGGAGATCCACTGCGGCGAGCACGGCATCGCCGTCGTCAACCTCGGCGACGACTTCGATCGCGCTGTTGCCGCCGAGCATCAACTGGAGGCCGGATCTGACCAGCGGATCGTCGTCGACCAGAAGGACTCGCGCTGCCGACTCAGTCATCAGACATCGGGATCTCCGCCCGGAGTTCGAAGCGATGGTCTGTGGTGAGACCGTGACTGAGCTCGCCGCCGATGAGCTCGACGCGTTCACGAAGCCCGACCAGTCCAACTCCGGGCTCCGAAAGGGTGACTGCGCCGGGTCCGGCGCCGACCGACAGGGGATTGTCGACCGTGACTGCGACTCGGCTCTCACCAACACGGTCGACGTTCACGGTCACCACGGCGCCGGGGGCGTGCTTGCTCGCGTTCGTGAGGCCCTCCTGGATCACTCGATACAACGTTCGACCGGCCGCGGGGGAAAGGTCGGCGACCGGCATTTCCGCGTTCTCGAATTCGACGCGCACGCCAGCTTCGCGGAACCGCTGCACGAGGCTGGGAACGTCCGCGATGCCGGGCTGTGGTGGGTCGTTGCCTTCGTCGGCCCCGGTGCGCATCACCCCGATGATGTCGCGGAGTTCTTCGAGTGCGCTCTGCGCTGACGCGCGGATGACTCCCGCCGCCTTCGAGATCTCCTCGGGCGGAATATCTGGGCGGTACTCGAGCGCGCCGGCGTGCAGGCTGAGGATGGATATGCGGTGCGCCATGACGTCATGCATCTCGCGCGCGATCCTGTGGCGCTCAGCCTCACGTGCCTGTTGTTCGCGAAGGCGCTGTTCGCCTTGCGCCACCTGACTCGCAGCGGCCAGCGCCATCACGTGTTCGCGGCGGGCCCGCGCGAGAACGCCCGATCCCAGTGCTGCGCCGGCGACGCCCACGCACAGAACGACCAGCACGAGGAAGGGCACCTCAGCTGGGTATAGGGCGGGATAGGTGAAGATGCCTACGACGCCGATCCCGATGACCCAGATCAACCCGTTTCGGTCGAGTCGCAGTGCGGAGTTGTAAAGGATGACCAGCCACGCGAGGCCCGCAGCACCGGAGACACAGGACCCGACAGAGGCAATGATCCCGACCGCCAGCGGGTGCGAGCGCCTCCAGAAGAGTGAGACGCAGGCGATCGCCCCGCCCGCGGCGTTGAGCAGCCACAGCGTTCCGCCCTGATCAAGCGAGAAGAGCACCCCGAAGCCGGAGCTGAGCAGGAAGAGAACCCAGTCGACGACCCAGTCACGCGCGGTTCGGCCCGACTCGCTGCTGAGCGATTGGAAGTCCCCCGGCAGGATCGCCTGCTTCCAGGCTGCTCTGGGATTGGTGATTGCCTGCGTTGCCACTGCGGCAAGCATATGGTGGCTCAGCCCGCCCGATCCCCTACTTCGGTAGGGGGCCCGGGTAGACCAATTCCCATGCAGAAAGCGACGTTGGGAGTGGATCCCGGAGCGCCCAGCGGCCTAGCGTTGCCGGCATGATCGAATTCAACTCAGTCACCAAGTCGTTCGGCTCGCAGCGTGCCATTGATGACATCACTTTCACCTGTAAGCCAGGAACAATCACGGGCTTTCTCGGCCCCAATGGGGCCGGCAAGAGCACCAGTATGCGGGTGCTTTGCGGCCTGTCTCGCGCTGACTCCGGCGATGCGACGATCTTCGGTCGGGGGTTCGCGCAACTTGAGAACCCGGGCCGTGAGGTCGGCGTGCTCCTTGACGCTTCTGCGCAACACGCCGGGCGAAAGGGGAGGGAAGTGCTCGCGATCACGGCCCTCACGCTGGGGGTTCGGCCCGGTCGAGTCGACGAGTTGCTTGAGCTCGTCGGACTCGCCGGAGCAGCAGAGAAGCGCGTGGGCAACTACTCGCTCGGCATGAAGCAGCGGCTGGGGATCGCGAACGCGCTGCTCGGAGACCCGCGCGCGCTCGTGCTCGATGAACCGGCCAACGGTCTTGATCCCGAGGGCATTCGCTGGCTCCGCGGTCTCTTGCGCGAGTTCGCTGACGCCGGGGGGACCGTGCTTCTCTCGTCCCATCTGTTGAAGGAGATTGACGCTGTCGCCGATGACCTCGTGATCATCGCCGGGGGCAAGGTGGTCTCCGAGGGCACCAGGGACGAGCTGCTCGACGGTCGCGGTACGACGGTGAAGTCTCCTGATCCGATCGGCATGACGCGCGCGTTCGAGTCCGCCGGCATTGAATTTCGAGCGATCGACGAGGCGACCTGGATCGCCGAAAGCGACGCACTCAGCGTCTCGCGCGCGGCGCTCGACGGCGGTGTTCTGCTCACGCATCTTGACGAGCAGGGTGAGAACGCGCTCGAAGACCTCTTCTTTGACCTTGTGAGCGATCAGGCCGCGGCGGCCTGACGCAGAAACGGAGCAACAAAATGAACGCCATCGCTGAACACAGTTCTATCCAACCGCGCAGCTTCAGCCGAACCGGCTTCGCTCAGCTGGTCCGGATCGAGCTGCGGAAGTCAATCGACACGAGAGCGGGATTCTGGTTGCTCGCCGCCACGGCGCTGTTGACCATCCTTGCGGCGGTCGCACGGGCCGTCAGTGGTGAGGATGCCCAGCACGCGATCCGTCCGGTGCTCGAAGCCGCGCTGATCCCGACAAACGTGCTGCTTCCGGTGGTGGGAATCCTCCTGATCACGTCGGAGTGGAGTCAGCGCACCGCTCTTTCGACTTTTGTGCAGGTTCCGAATCGAATGCGCGTCCTCGCCGCAAAGTGCGCGGCTGGCGTTGCGCTCGGCTTCGGCTTCTACGCGATCGCGGTGGTGATGTCCGTGCTCGCCGTGGCCGCCTTCGGCTCGAACGTGTCTGACCAATGGGTGTTCGGTACGGAACTGGCGACGCAGTTCACTGCATACGTGATTCTCGGGATGCTCATGGGCCTCGCCCTGGGCGCGGCCATGCTGGCCTCCGCGCCGGCCATCGTCACCTACTTCGCCGCGCCGGCCGCCGTCGTCGTCCTCGCGAGCTTCAACGCACTTGAGCCGGTGCTCAAGTGGATCGACCCGTCGTCGATGGCGCAACCGATGACCGAGGCAGTGATGTCATCAGAGGAGGTCGCTCAAGTGCTGACTTCCGCGGCGGTCTGGATCGCGCTTCCGATGGTGATCGGACTCTGGCGGATCGGAAGGGCCGACATCGACTGAGCCGAGTGCTACTTCTTGAGCGCGTTCGGGTGCGATTTAAGCCAGCCGCGGAGCGCAAAGTAGGCCGGGCGCGGCTTTCCGTCCCATGACGCGAGGCCCGAGTCCCAGAGATAGGGCTTGCGGTGGCGCTGGTTGGTTCCGAACCAGCTGTAGAGGTAGACACGCTTGATGCGACGATCGCCGAGCGCGAGCTTGAGGGTCGCGCGGACGCCTTGGGCCGCGCGGCGCTCGCTGTATGAGTAGACGTTTCCGAGTGCGACGATGCCGCCGACCTCCGTCAACCAAACCTCTCCGGGTACTGCGGCGACGAACCTCTTCGTGTTGCTGTTGCGGTAGCTGCGATTGCGCTGGGCGTCGACATAGCTGTGCAGGCCCCAGATCTTCGGCTTGTAGGCGGTTTTGCGGAACTCGGTGATCCAGGGGAGCATGTTGTCCTGGTCGAGTACGTCGGCGGCGACGATCTTGCAGTTCGTGCAGATCCTGCGTGCTGCGTTGTAGTACTGCGCCGCGCGCTTGGGGTAGTTCTTGGTTGGCTGCGAGCGGTGGTTTGCCTCGTTCCATGGCGTGAAGACGCGGAGCTCGGGATAGTTCTTGCGCAGGTAGCGCAGCGAGGCCCGGAAGTTGGAGACCGAGGGCAGCTTTGTCGGATAGCGGTCGGAGTGGTTGAAGGCGATGTTCGGCTCGACGCCGGCGGCCTTCGCGTTGTTCATCCACGCTCTCAGGGCATCTCGCTCGACGGCGTGGTGGTAGAAGTCGTAGGGGATGATCTTGCGCGCGATCTTCGTCTTCAGCGCGGCGTAATCCGCGTTCTGGAACAGGTTGTGGCTGTTGTCGCCGATGCCGACGGTCGGGGAGTAGCTTGCGGCCGTCGCGCCGCCACAGCCGGCTGTCGCGAGGACTATCGCCGCGAGGGCGCCGATCATTGAAGTGCGTGAAATTTGCCGAGTCATATGTGTCATTGAACACGCCATTACCCACGGTGTTGCTGTCTGGGACGCCGATAGGCTGCGCTCAATGCAGGTGCAATACGTGATCGACGCCTTTGCGGACGGAGCTTTCACCGGCAATCCCGCCGCCGTGGTGCCGCTCGAGGAGTGGCCGGATGACTCGGTGCTGCAGGCGATCGCTACCCAGAACAACCTCTCTGAGACCGCGTACTTCATCGATCGCGGGGAGGAAATCGACCTGCGCTGGTTCACGCCCGCGCAGGAGATCGATCTGTGTGGCCACGCCACGCTTGCGAGCGCGCATGCGATCTATGGCGAGCAGGGAGATCAGCGAGAGTCGCTCAGTTTCCTCACCCGGAGCGGAAAGCTGATCGTGTCGCGCCATGATGGCGCCTATCTGATGGATTTCCCGGCGGTCCCGCCGGACGACAAGCCGGTGTCGGCCGATATCGCCACCGTGGCGCTCGAATCGATCGGGCAGGAGCATGGGGAGGTGCTTGTCACCGCCGGCTACCTCTTCGTCGTTCTCGAGCAGGCCGCAACGGTCAGATCGCTCGAGGCCGACATGACTGCGATCGAGCGGCTGCCCGGCGGGCACATCCTCGTATCGGCGCCGGGCGATGGCGAGTACGACTTTGTCGATCGCGTGTTCGCGCCTGGCGTGGGGATTCCGGAGGATCCGGCGACCGGCTCGGCGCACTGCTCTTTCGCGCCGTACTGGTCGAAGCGACTGGGCAAGACTGAGCTGACGGCCTTCCAGGCTTCCGCGCGTGGCGGCTACTTCAGGTGCCGCTGGCGTGAGGCCGATCGGCGGGTGGACCTGATCGGCTCCTGCCGCACGTTCATGCGCGGCGAGATAAGCCTCTAGCCGCGAACGCGCTCGCGGGCCAGGGCGCGATCGCGGGCACGGGGGAGTGAGCACTCGACCTCACGCTGGCGCGGGCGCTGGCTCCACTCGATGTCCGTTGCCCAGACGTCGCGTGACCGCACCTTCCGGCGCGGAGCGTCGGTGACGACCCTGTATTCGCCGAGCGTGGCGAAGTCGATGACGAGGTCGAGGCTCTTGACGAAACGGTTGTCTGGGGATGCCTTCATGTCTCTGGTTCCTTTGCGGAGAAGAACGTATGTTCGTATCTTGCGATCGCCGGCGGACGGAAAAAGCGAACAGTTGTTCGTGCCGCTAGTTTGACACCTGTGGACGATCAGAAACCCCTTGAACAAGCGGTTTGCGCGCGCTGTGGCGCTGCAATAGATCCTTCAGACCACTTCCTCGTGCGCGCGACTGACGGCCTAGGGTCCGCGTACTTGTGCCGCTCGGAACACATCGTCGCGTGGGTCATGCGCGGCGCGCAGTGGCAGTGGGAGCGGCCCTGGGAGATCGAACCCGGCGATCGATCCGCAGGCGGCCCCGTGGAAGTCGAGCGCGCACGCTCCGGCGCAAGTATCGAGCGCAGCTTCGAGAGCCCCGAGGAGTTGCGGGCCTGGGCGTCCGCCGGCGCATTCTGGTCCGAGCAGTGATATTTCGGTGAACGCGCAGGGTTGAAGCGCGCCTCAGCCGAATATCTGGTTAGTGACTGTTAGCCTAAAAAATTCACTCGAAAGTGGCGTCGGTGAGCCCACGGTGAGCCGCAGCGCTCGTCAGGCCCTTCGCCAAGGAGACCGCAAGGTGCAAAAGCTTGTAATCGAAGGTGGCCAGCCGCTCTCAGGGACGGTTATCCCGGCCGGCAATAAGAACGCTGCGCTGCCGTGTATCGCGGCCGCTCTGCTGACCGACCAGGAAGTCGTGCTCGAGAATGTCCCGCGAATCCGCGACGTCGATGCGATGCTCGCTCTGCTGGAGAACCTTGGCGTCACGATTGAATGGCGCGACGACCACGAGCTGGTCCTGAATGCTTCAGCTGTCGATCACCAGGATGTCGACGAGGAGCTCGCGAACAAGATTCGCGCGTCGTTCCTTCTTGCGGGCCCGCTGCTCGCGCGCTTCGGGCGCGCCGAGATGCCGCCGCCCGGCGGCGACGTGATCGGCCGTCGCCGGCTCGATCCGCACCTCGACGCATTTCGCGCGCTCGGCGCGGACGTTGACGTCGACCGCTGGATCACGATTTCCGCGCCCAATGGCCTGGGCTCATGTGACTTCATGATGGATGAGCCCTCCGTGATGGCGACGGAGAACGCTCTGCTCGCCGCCGCGATGACCAACGGCGAGACGATCATTCGCAACGCCGCCAGCGAGCCCCACGTTCAGAACCTCGCGCGGATGCTCGAGTCGATGGGCGTCGAGATCAGCGGAATCGGGTCGAACGTCATGCATGTGCACGGCGCGGATTCGCTGACCGGCACCCGGCACAAGATTACCCCCGACCACATTGAGGTCGGAAGCTTCATCGCCCTTGCGGCAGCGACCGGCGGAGAGATGCGGATCAAGGATTCCGCTCCGGCGGACCTGCGCATGACCCGCCTCGGCTTTGAACGCCTCGGTGTCAGGATCGAGTTCGAGGGCGACGACACGATCGTCCCCGCCAACCAGGAAATGATCGTCAAGAACGACGCCGGCGAGATGATGCCGAAGATCGAGGACGGTCCGTGGCCGGCCTTCCCGGCAGACCTCACAAGCATCGCGCTCGCGCTCGCGACGCAGTCGCACGGCAGTGTGATGATCCACGAGAAGATGTTCGAGAACCGCCTCTTCTTTGTCGACAAGCTCGTCGCAATGGGCGCCAACATCACGCTCTGCGATCCGCACCGCGCAATCGTCATCGGCCGCGCGCAGCTGCGCGGGGAACGGCTGGAGAGCCCGGACATCCGCGCCGGCATGGCACTGTTGATTGCTGCGCTCTCGGCCAAGGGAACGTCCGAGATCGGCAACATCCGCCAGATCGACCGCGGGTACGAGAACATCGACCAGCGACTGCGTGACCTGGGCGCTCATATCGAGCGCGTCTCAACCGAACCTGTTCACGCCTAGTCTTTCCAGCGCTATGAGTTCGGAAGAATCCACCCGGCTGGGCGGCGCGAGCGTGCCCGAGACGATTCCGGTCCCGATGGGAACGCGCGATGTGCTGCCCGAAGAGATGGCGGAGCTGCGCGAGATCTCCGGCCGTGCCCTGAAGGTGTTCACGCAGGCCGGCTACGGCGAGATCGCCACGCCCGCGCTGGAGTACGAAGAAACGATGCGACTTGCCGGCACGGACTTCGCCGAGAACGTCTACCGCGTGCCGGACAAGGACGGCCAGGTCCTCACGCTGCGCTTCGACTCAACTGTGCCGATCGCTCGCCTGGCCGCCACCCGGTATCGCGCCGCCGAGCCGCCACTTCGCTTTTGTTACATGCAGCACGTCTACCGCGCGATCGAGCCCAAACGCGCTGAGTCACGTCAATTCCTCCAGATCGGGATGGAGCTGCTCGGCCTGCCGGCCCAGGCCGGCGACGCCGAGGCGGTCGAGTTGCTGGTCAGCGTGCTGCGCGAAAGCGGCCTGACCGACTTCAAGATCGCCGTCGGGGATGTCAACTTCTTCGCGGAGCGGCTCGCGACGGCCGGAATCACCGGCGCCGAGAAGGAGCGCGTGGTGCACGAGATGCACACACGCGACCTCGTCGGCTACCGCCGTGAGCTTGCGGCGACGAGCGTCGGCAAGGCCGATCTTGAATCGCTCGAGCGGTTGGCGATCGCGCGCGGCGGACGCGAGCTGCTCGAAGCCGAGGGTGCTGAGCAGCTGATCAAGCTCGACTCGCTGCTCGCCGAGGCCGGTGTGGCCGACAACGTGATCTACGACCTCGGACTCGTGCGCCCGCTCAGCTACTACACCGGCACCGTGCTGGAGGTCTTCTCGCCGAGCAGCGGATTCCCGCTGGGCGGAGGTGGTCGCTACGACAACCTCGTCGGTCGTTTCGGGCGTGAGCTGGCCGCCTTCGGTTTCTCATTGAATCTCGAGCGCCTGCACCTGGCCGTGCTCGCCGAACAGGAGGCGGGTGCCTGATGGCGGGTCAGCGTGTGATCGCCGCGGTTCCGCGCGGAACGCTCATGGGCAAGAGCCTCGATCTGCTCGAGGGGATCGGCTACGACGTGGCCGAAGTGCGCGAGAACGACCGCAAACTCTTCTTTGACAAGCAGGGCATCATCACGATGCGACCGAGCGACGTTGCGACCTATGTCGAACGCGGCGTGGCCGACATCGGCATCGTCGGCAAGGACGTGCTGATGGAGCAGTCCGACCGTGATCTTTATGAGGTGCTCGACCTCGACTTCGGGGCCTGCCGCATGATCGTGGCCGTTGTCGAAGGAAACGAACACGCTTCCGAGGAACAGCTTCGCCGCCGCGGCACACTGCGGGTGGCGACCAAGTATCCGAAGATCGCACAGAAGCACTTCGGCCAGACAGGCCGCCAGGTCGAGCTCGTCGAGGTCAAGGGTTCCGTCGAGCTTGCGGCGATCGCAGGGATGGCCGATGCGATCGTCGACCTCACGGCGACGGGAATCACGTTGCGCGAGAACGGCCTCGTCGTCACCGAGGAGATCGTCGACTGCACGGCTCGTCTGATCGTCAATCCGGGCGCCTATCGCCTGAAGTCAGAGGAGATCGACCGCGTCGTCGCGGAGCTCTCCGCGCTCGTCTCGTCCAACTCCGGCGGCTGAGAGGCCGATCGCGTGGCGGTCAAGCGATTCACATCCGAGGCGAAGGCGAGCGACATCCGGGCGCTCTCGCCCGAACAGCCCGTGGCTGCGGTGGAAGCGATCCTCGCGGCCGTGAAGGAGCGGGGCGACGCCGCTCTGCTCGAGTACGAGACGAAGTTCGGCGACGCTCCCGACGGCGGGAAGATCCGCGTCGCCCAGGATGTGATCGACGCCGCTCCAGGCGCCATCGACATCGACCTGCTCGGCGCCCTGAAACTCGCGATCGGAAACGTCCGCGAGGTCGCCAGCGCGCAGCTCAGTGACAAGGAGTCAGTGACGCTTACGCAGGGTCACCGCGTCTCCTACCGCACCATTCCCTTGAACCGCGCCGCGGCATATGTGCCCGGTGGGCGCGGTTCGTATCCGTCCACGGCGGTCATGTGCCTGACGACCGCCGTTGCAGCGGGCGTTGGCAGCGTCTGCGTGCTCAGTCCCGCGCGCGAGCACGGCGGGGTGGACACAGCGGTGCTCGCTGTCTGCTCGCTGCTGGGCGTCGACGAGGTCTACGCGGTCGGCGGCGCGCAGGCGATCGCCGCCGCTGCCTACGGCACCGAGACGATTCCCGCGGTTGACGTGATCGTCGGTCCCGGGAACTCCTATGTGCAGGAGGCCAAGCGCCAGCTTGTCGGGCGGGTCGGAATCGATTCCGTTGCCGGACCGAGCGAGCTGGTCGTTGTCGCTGACGCCTTCGCCGACCCGGCGCTGATCGCACTGGATCTCCAGGCGCAGGGCGAACACGGACCGGACTCGCTCGTCGCGCTGATCTCTGACGACGACGCGCTGCTCGACGCCGTCGGGCGTGAATGCGCCGAGATCGACGCAGAGCTCGCGCTCGTGAAGGTCGACGATCTGCACCAGGCGGTATCGCTCGCCGACGAAATCGCCCCGGAACACCTTCAGCTGATGGTCAAGGACGGCGTGGCAGATGAGCTCGCGGTCGGCATTCGCAATGCCGGAGCGCTGTTTCTGGGCAGCAATGCCGCGACTGCCTTCGGCGATTACGTCACGGGTTCAAATCACGTTCTGCCGACGGGCGGCGCCGCGCGTTATGCCGGCGCACTGTCCGTGGCTACTTTTCGCCGCCGCATGGCCGAGGTGAAGGTCTCTGACAAGGCCGTCGGTCCGCTTGCAGATGCAGGAGCAACGATCGCGCGCGCAGAAGGGTTCATCTGGCACGCAAAATCGATGGAGGCCCGTAAACGTGACTGATCAGAAGCGCAGCGCTGAGCTGACGCGCAAGACCGGCGAGACCGATGTCTCGCTCACGCTCTCCCTGGACGGGGATGGTGCGGGCACGCGCGAGACCGGCGTCGGGTTTCTCGACCACATGCTCGACCTCTTCGCGCGCCACGGCCACTTCGACCTTGACGTTCAGGCGACCGGGGATCTCAAGACCGGGGCTCACCACACCGTCGAGGACGTCGGCATCGTGCTCGGCCAGGCGCTGGACCAGTCCCTGGGAGATCGCGCCGGCATCACGCGCTATGCGACCGCGACGATCCCGATGGATGAGGCACGCGCCACCACCAGCATCGACATTTCCGGGCGCCCGTTCGTGGCCTTTGACGGCGGGGGGCTCGCGCCCGGCCTGATCGGCGACTTCGACGCGGAGCTGACCGAAGAATTCCTGCGCGCGCTGGCCAACAACGCGAACCTCACGCTGCACGTCACGGTCGAGGCGGGGACGAACGCTCACCACATCGTTGAGGCCGTGTTCAAGTCGCTTGCGCGTGCGCTGCGGGCCGCCGTCGCGATCGATCCCGATCAACACGGAGTACCTTCAACGAAGGGCACGCTCACAGACTGACTCGGTGACGGCCCGGTGATGCAATGACTGCACTCCCTTCGGCGGAAACATCAGGTCTTGAAATCGCGATTCTCGATTACGGGATGGGAAACCTCCGTTCCGTGGAGAAGGCGCTTGAACATGTCGGTGTCCAGGCGCCGATCGTCTCTGACGCGGAAGCGGCGCACGCAGCTGACGGACTGATTCTTCCCGGCGTCGGCGCCTTCCCTGAGGCGATGCGCCGGATCCGCGAAGCTCGCTACGACGAGTTGATCCCGGAGTTCCTGGCCAGTGGCAAGCCGGTACTGGGAATCTGCCTCGGAATGCAGGTTCTGTTCGAGAGCTCGAGCGAGCACGAAGGTGCCTGGGGGCTCGGGCTGCTTCAGGGCCGCGTCGAGAGTCTCGACGCCGGCGACCTCAAGGTGCCGCAGCTCGGCTGGAACGAAGTGCGCTGGACGCGCTCGTCGCCACTGACAGAGGGGCTCCCGAACCCGTCCTATTTCTACTTCGCGAACTCGTTCTCCGCTCGCGTGGTCAATCGCGACGATCTGCTCGGAGAGTCGGACTACGGCGCGCCGTTCACCGCGGTCGTCGAGAAGGCTCCGCTCTACGGCGCGCAGTTCCACCCCGAGAAGTCGAGCACGCACGGCCTGCGCATGCTGGCCAATTTCGCGAAGATCTGCGTCGACGTCAAGGCCGCCGCGCTCAGCAAGTGATC
The DNA here is from genome assembly GCA_016462645.1 of Thermoleophilaceae bacterium. Taxonomy (GTDB): domain Bacteria; phylum Actinomycetota; class Thermoleophilia; order Solirubrobacterales; family JACPNS01; genus JACPNS01. Next base: position 9,517 of record JAEMSX010000030.1, on the reverse strand, counting down.
CTCTTTCCGGCAGTAGACATTCGTGACGGGCACGCCGTGCGACTGACGCAGGGCGACTATGACCGCGAACAGATCTACAACGACGATCCGCTGGCAGCCGCCGAGGACTGGGCCGCGCAGGGCGCAACGCACCTGCATGTCGTCGATCTCGACGGTGCGCTGCACGGGGAGCGCCGCAATCTCGAGCACCTCACTCGCATCGCCGACGGCACCGGACTGCCGGTTCAGTACGGCGGCGGACTGCGCGACATCGAAGCTGTGGGCGCGGCGTTGAATGCGGGCGCATGGCGAGCCGTGATCGGAACAGCTGCGTTCCGCGACCGTGCCCTGGTCGAACAGGCCGTGAGCGAGTTCGGCGATCGGATCGTTGTCTCGGCTGACGCTCGTGACGGTCGCATCGCCGCCCAGGGCTGGACCGAGGCGACCGATCTCGCCGCCACCGACGCGGTCTCCGAACTGCGCGCAGTCGGCGTGCAGACCTTCGTCTACACCGACATCGCCCGCGACGGCATGCTTGTCGGCACGGACCTTGAGGGGATGCGCGCGATCTCCGCTGCCGCAGGCAACGGCAATGTGATCGCCTCCGGCGGCGTCGGCGAGCTTGCGGACCTGCAGAAGCTCGTCGAACTGAACCTCCCGAACCTCGAGGGCGTGATCGCGGGCAAGGCGCTCTACGAGAAGCGCTTCACGCTCGGCGAAGCGCTGAATACGCTCTAGGTCATGCCGCCGCTGAAGCGAATCATTCCCTGCCTTGACGTCGACAACGGACGCGTCGTCAAGGGCACGAACTTCGTCGACCTGCGTGACGCGGGCGACCCGGTCGAACTCGCCGAGCGCTACGACGAAGAAGGCGCTGACGAAGTCGTTTTCCTCGACATCACCGCGACCTCGGACGACCGCGACACGATCGTCGAGCTCGCCCGCCGCGCCGCAGACAACGTGTTCATTCCCTTCACGATCGGTGGCGGCATCCGCTCCGTCGAGGACGCCCAGGCCGTGCTCGACGCCGGTGCGGACAAAGTCGCGATCAACTCATCGGCGGTCAAGCGCCCGGGCCTGATCGGTGAGATGGCCGAGGTGTTCGGCAGCCAGTGCGTCGTGCTTGCGATCGATGCGAAGCACACCAGCGACACCGCGCGCGGCCGTTCCGGCTGGGAAGTCTTCACGGCCGGCGGACGGATCGAAACCGGGTTGGATGCGGTCGCTTGGGCGATCGAGGGCGTCGAACGCGGGGCAGGGGAGATCCTGCTCACGAGCATGGATCGCGACGGCACGAAGGACGGCTACGACATCGAGCTGACGCGCACGGTCGCCGACGCGGTGTCGGTACCCGTGATCGCCTCAGGCGGGGCGGGCACGCTCGACGACCTTGTCGCAGGCGTCGCTGATGCCCACGCCGACGCCGTGCTGGTCGCCTCGCTCTTCCACTTCGGCGAATACACCGTGTCACAGGCCAAGCATGCGATGCAGGACGCCGGGATCAACGTGCGGATGGTCGAATCCGAACACGTCGCGAGCTGAGTCAGTCCCGCTTGGCCGCCCGCCGGAGTGCGGCTCGTCGCTCTTTCGCCTCGCGCGCGTAAGTGCTTGTCTTGACCAACGCACTGATTGATTCGTAGCCGGTCCAGTACAACCGGTGCCCGTCGGAGATGATCGGGTTGTACGCACCGCTCGCGCGCGCGAAGACGCGCTTTCCGGACCTGGTCGAGAGGCCGTACGTGTTGGTTGTGTCGATCGTCGAGAAGTAGACGACCTGGCCGACAACCGTCGGGGCGCCGGAGATCTGCCCGCCGGAGTCGTGGGTCCAGCGGGTGTTGCCGTTGGCGGCGTTGAGCGCGTAGAACGTTCCCGAGTAGGAGCCGAAGAACACGGTCGGTCCGAGTCCCTTCACGTTGTCCACTGCGGCGGCGCCGTACACGTACGAGCCCGTGCCACGCGACCAGCCGAGCCGGCCGTTCTCGGTCGAGAAGGAGTACATCTTGCCGTCGGTGTTGCCGACGTAGACGCGTCCGTAGGCGACTGCCGGGGTGGCGTAGAAGTTGCCGGCGCCGAACCCGAAACGTGCGCCGCTGGTGGAGCTGCGCCAGACGCGATTGCCGTTCGAGGCGCGCACCGCGTGGACGGTGCCGCCGTAGGCGCCGACGTAGAGCTTGCCGTTGGCGTACGCAGCGCCGCCTTTGATCGCGCCGCCGGCGTCGTAGGTCCACTCCGTGCGGCCGCTGCTGGCGCGGACGCGGTAGAGCTTCCCGCTCTCGGACCCGAAGATCACGCTGTCCTCGATGATCAGCGGCGAGGACTCGCTGCGCGAGCCGAGCTTCTTGGCCCATTTGATGTTGCCGGTCTTGGAGCTCATCGCCACGATTCGCCCGCTCAGCGTGACCACGAAGATGCGTCCGTCGTGGTAGGCGGGGGAGGCGGCCGAGAGCTTTCCGACCTTGTGGGTCCAGATCTGCCTTCCGGTCTTGGCGTTGATCGCGTAAACACGTGAGTCTTTGCGCACGACGTAGAGCACGCCGCGCACGAGGATCGGAGAGAACTCAAGGAGCTGGTTGGCGTTGAATCGCCACAACGGCCGGAACGGAGGCGAGAGTGTCGGCGTGAAGTCGCGTGTACGCGCCGACTTGAAGCCGTAAATGGGCCACGAGAAGGTCTCCTCGCGGATCGACAGCGCTTTGCGCTGCGTGGGCGGCTTAAACTCGACGTCAGGATTTGAGACGTCGTTGTTCCGCCCGGCGATCCAGATGTAAAAGCATGCGGCAATGACGCCAAGCCCGAGCACGAGCGAGGCGAATCGCACCAAACCGTCAACGCGTTTCTTCGACACAGGGCGAAGATAGGCGTCAGGCCGGTCCAACTATCCGAACCACCCCGGAGCCCAATGCCCTATCTCCCCGAAGTCAAGACCGAAGCACTGCGCACCCTCCCGGGCGTGAAAGAGCTGCTCGAAGCCGTGGCCGATCGCCCCGGCACATACCTCGTCGGCGGAGCCGTGCGCGACCTGATGCTCGGGTTCGCGCAGTTCGACTACGACCTGATGGTCGAGGGCGACGCAGGCGAAGTGGCTGAGCTTCTGGCCGACCGGATCGGTGGCACCGTCAAGCGCCACCCGCGCTTCCTGACGGCCAACTTCCGCTCCACCGACGGCTCACTCTCGATCGATGTGGCGTCCGCGCGCACAGAGACCTATTCGGAACCCGGCGCGCTCCCCGAGGTGGAGCCGGCCGATCTTGAGCACGATCTCGTACGCCGAGATTTCACTGTCAATGCGATGGCGCTTGCGATCTGGCGGGAGCGCTTCGGTGAGTTGTTCGAATTTCCCGACGCAAGCGCCGACCTGCTCGCGCGCGTGCTCCGCGTGACCCACGATCGGAGTTTCATCGACGATCCGACCCGCCTGCTCAGGCTGCTGCGCTACGGCGCCCGACTCGGATTCACGGCTGAACCGCACACCGAGGAACTTGCCCGCGCCGCGGTCGAAGCAGGCGCTCCGTCGACCGTCTCAGGTGGGCGGATTCGCGACGAGTTGCTCGACCTGCTGGCGGAGCGATCGGCGGTCGTCGGCGTCGAGTCGATGTACGCGCTCGGCCTCGACCGCGCACTGCATCCGAAATTCGATGCCGACGAGTACGTCGTTGCGCGCGCCACGAACGAGCAGGTGGACGGTCTGCGCCAGGAACTCCTGCTGCTCGCGCTGTGTTCGCGGGCGATGGACGAGCCTACGCTCGCCGAGTGGCTCGATCACCTGAAGCTCCCACGACGCGACGCAGACATCGTCGCCGAGGCCGTCGTGCGTGGCGCCACGCTGCTCCCCGAGCTGGCCGCGTCCGAATCGAACGCCGCCGTGGATTCCCTGCTGCGGCCGCTGCACGCGGAAACGATCGTTTTCGCACTCGCGCTTCCCGGCGGCGACCGCGAGACGGCCGACCTCGCGCGCCTGTGGCTCACCGAACGCAGCGGCGGCAAGCTTGAGATCAGCGGCGCGGATCTGCGTGACGCCGGTGTCGGCGAGGGGCCGATCATCGGTCGCGCGCTGGCGGAGACGCTCGAGGCGACGCTCAACGGCGAGATCTCCGGTCGCGAGGCCCAGCTGAGCTTCGCGCTCACCCAGGCGCGCAGTGATGTTTGAGGTCGCGCTGCCGGGCGCGCGTGCGCTCTTCACGACTCGTCAAGGGGGATCCAGTGAGTCGCCCTACGACTCACGCAACCTCGGACTGCGGACTGACGATGACGAAGTGGTGGTGCGCGGCAACATCCGCCAACTGCAGAACGAACTCGGGCTGCCGACGCTGCAGCTCCTCGATCAGGTGCACGGCAGTCAGATCGTGAACGTGACTTCAGCAACCGCCGGGACCGTCCCGATCGCCGATGGCGCGATCACCACAGAGCGGAGGCACGCGATGCTGATCACCGGTGCCGACTGCCCGGCGGTCATGCTCGCATCGGAGTCGAGGCTCGCCGCGCTGCATTGTGGATGGCGACCGGTCGCCGCGAACCTGATCGAGAAGGGCGCAGCAGCATTCGCGGGCGAGCGCTTCGAAGCGGTGATCGGACCGGGAATCTGCCAGGAGCATTTCGAGGTTGGTCCGGAGGTGATCCAGGCGATGGGCGAGCACGGCCCAGCGCACGCCGAGGGCCGTCAGCTCGACCTGGTGGGGATCATCGAGACGCGCTTGAGGATTGCGGGGGCTGAGCGCGTCCATGTCGTCGAGCGCTGCACCCACTGCGAGCCCGAGTTCTTCTTCTCGCATCGTCGCGACAACGGCGCGACCGGCCGGCAGGCGGGGATCGCATGGCGAATCTGAGCGCTGACCTTGCGACTGTGGAGTACAACCTCGGGGTGGTCCGCGAGCGCGTCGCCGAGGCGTGCGCGCGCTCAGGTCGCGCGCCCGAGTCCGTGCGCATCTGCGTCGCGACGAAGTACGTCGAACCTGATGCGATGGCAGTCCTGCGCGATGCCGGGGTCACGATCGCCGCGGAGAACCGGCTCCAGGACATGATCGCCAAGCAGGAGCGGTTCGGCGACGATTTCGAATGGCATTTCATCGGCGCGATCCAGTCGAAGAAGATCCGTGAGATCGCCGGGCGCGTGAGCATGATCCATTCTTTGGCGACCGAATCCGCCCGTGACAAGCTCGCCAACCTCGAGCCGCCGGTGCCGAGCCTGCTCGTTCAGGTCAATGTCTCAGGCGAGGAGTCAAAACAGGGCGTGGCACCAGAAGAGCTCGCCGCGTTCATCGCGGCGACGCCGCACCCGGTCTCCGGACTGATGACGATGCCGCCACTGACGGACGACCCCGAGGGCGCGCGCGCGTACTTTGCGCGGCTCAAGCAGTTGGCCGATGAGCAAGGCCTCAACGAACTTTCGATGGGCACCAGCCAGGACTTTGCCGTGGCTGTTGAGGAGGGCGCGACCCTCATCCGCGTCGGATCGGTGCTTTTCAGCGACCCAAACAAATAGAATCGCCAGAAGGAGATCGCCTCAACCGGGCGAAACCGCTGCATATGGCTGTCAAAGACAAATGGCACACCGCTCTGGTCTACTTCGGCCTTGCCGAATCGAACCACGACTATTACGACGAGGATGAAGGCTACGACGACGGGTACGAACCCGAAGCCGAGCTTCAGGAGTCCTACGCCGATCGCCCCAACGTGCGCCGCATCAGCTCTCGTCGCAAGCGCGACGATTTCGATGACATTTTCGCCGAGGACGTCGGCGACACCCCGACCCGCACGCTGAAGTCTGTCGGCTCGAAGTCCGGCGGCAGCAGCGGTCAGATGCACTTCTCCGCGCCGCAGAGCTTCAACGAGGCCCAGCAGATTGCGGACAAGTTCAAGAACCAGGTCCCGGTCATCCTCAATCTGCAGGAGACCGACACCGACATGGCAAAGCGCCTGATCGACTTCGCCAGCGGACTGACCTACGCGCTCGACGGCGGAATGCAGCGCATCGCCGACAAGACCTTCCTGCTGACTCCCCGCAACGTGCACTTCTCTGCCGAAGAGCGTGCCCGTTTGATGGAGCGCGGCTTCTTCAACCAGGCCTGATCGGGCCCGTCGCAGCCGTGCAGCTCGGTTTCATCGGCAGCGGCAACATGGCGCGCTCGCTTGCGCTCGGACTGGGCGAGCCTGCGCTCTTCAGCGACGGTGGCTCGGGACGCGCAAGGCTGCTCGCCGAGCAGACCGGGGGCGAGGCTGTCTCGACCGATGCGATCGCCGCGCGAGCCGACGTCATCTTCCTCTGCCACAAGCCGAAGCATCTCGCCGAGGTGGCGGCGGCGCTGCCGGACTACTCCGGCACGATCGTCTCGGTGCTGGCCGCGACGCCGCTGGCGGACCTGCGCGCGGCATATCCCGCCGCCACGGTTGTGCGCACGATGCCCAACATTCCCGTCGAATTCGGCGAAGGCGTCTTCGCGGTGGCCGCCGAGAGCGACGATGCTCCCGAGCTGATCGATCTCTTCAACCGCTTCGGGCTCGTCGTTCAGACTCCCGAGGAACATTTCGAGGTCGTCACGGCGATCGGAGGATGCGCTCCGGCATTTTTCGCGCTTTTCGCCCGCGAACTGATCTCCGCGGCCGTGGAGCGCGGGCTCGATCCGGCTCAGGCGCGCGAGGTGGTCAACGAGACTCTCCGCGGCACCGGTACCGCACTGCGTGCCAACGGCGTCGATGCCGACGCGCTCATGACCGCCGTCGCTTCCCCCGGTGGCCTGACCGAACGCGCGCTTGAAAGCTTCGATGAGTCCGGCCTACAGGCCGCCGTTGACCGTGCGGTCGCTACCGTCCTCGGCCAATGAGCCTTGCAATCACGCGAGTCGACGTCGCGAGCTACGTCAATGCACTGGTCTGGATCTACTCGATCCTGATCCTCATCCGCATCCTTCTCACCTGGGTGCCGAACATGCCCGAAAACGTTGTCCTGCGGGGCTTCGTGGGCTTCGTCGAGGATGTAACCGAGCCCTACCTCGCGTTTTTCCGACGCTTCATTCCGCCGTTGCGCGGAGGCTTCGGCCTGATTGACGTGAGCCCGATCATCGCCCTGATCGCGCTCACGCTGGTGGGTTCGATCGTCGCCGGCCTGATCCACGGCTAGGCCGATGGCTGATTCGCGCTTGCCCGAGTGGCTCCGCGACGTTTCCGGCAACGCGCAGCTGCTTGTGCGGCTGACGCCTCGCGCAGGTACCAACTCGATCGCGGAGCCGCGCGGTGGACGCCTGCAGTTGCGCGTGACGGCGGCGCCAGAGGACGGCAAGGCCAATGCGGCTGCATGCAAGCTCGTGGCCAAGGCGCTACGCGTCGGCAAGACCAGCGTGAGCGTGACGAGCGGTGCGACGGCACGCGACAAGACATTGACGGTCGACGGGCTGAGCGCCCGGGAGGTCGCAGATGTCCTGGCGCCCTGACCGCGCACTGCTCACCGCGGCGGTCGTGATCATCCTCGACCAGTGGACCAAGTGGCTCGCCTTCAGCCAATTGTCGCCGGCCGATTCGGAATCGATCCTGCCGGGCGTGAGCCTCGGCCAGACGCGCAACGAGGGGATCGCGTTCGGCGTGTTCGCCGGAAAGCCGTGGATCGTCTTCTCGCTCATGGGGGTCGCGTTGGCCGTGCTGCTCTGGTTCTATGTCAGACATCGCGGACGTTCGGGCCTGTGGCTCGCGACCGGGCTCCTGCTCGGCGGGGCGATCGGCAACGCGATCGACCGTATATCGCTGGGCTACGTTCGCGATTTCATTGAGCTGCCGCACTTCCCGTCCTTCAACATCGCTGATGTGGCGATCACGTTCGGCGTGATCGTCCTGGTCCTGACCGTCGAGCAGCATCAGCCCGAGGAGACCGATGACGAGCCTGTCAAAGATTGAGCTGATCGTCTCGCCGGATCACGCCGGCGAGCGGCTTGACCGCGTGATCGCCGACATCCCGGAGGTCGGTTCACGGGCGCAGGCCGCGAAACTGATCGCGCAGGGCGCCGTGGCGCTTGGCGGAGAGACGGCCCGCAAGAGCGAACGAGTGGATGCCGGCGACATCGTCGTTGTCGAACTGGTCGCCCCGCCCACCGGCGACCCGGGTGAGCCTGCTGTGCCGTTCGAGATCGTCTACGAGGACGGTTCGTTGCTGGTGGTTGACAAACCGTCCGGACTCGTGGTGCATCCCGCGCCGGGCAACCGGACGGGGACGCTCTCTCAGGCGCTCGCGGGACTCGCGGGCGGTGGGGACCCCGAGCGGCCGGGGATCGTCCACAGGCTCGACAAGGAGACCTCGGGACTGCTTGTGGTCGCCCGGAACGACGACGTGCTGCGCAAACTCCAGAAGGCGCTTCAGGCGCGCGAGATCGCGCGCAAATACACCGCTCTGGTGCGCGGGCAGGCAGAGTCGGTCAAGGGCACCATCGACGCGCCGCTCGGGCGCGACCGACGCAACCCCGAGAACATCGCGGTGCGGATGGATTCAGATCGCGCCGCGATCACGCATTTTGAGGTCGTCGAGGAGATCGGGCCGCGCAGCCTCCTGCATGTCTCGCTGGAGACCGGGCGCACGCATCAGATCCGCGTGCATCTGGCGGCGATCGGACTGCCCGTCTGCGGCGATCCGCAATACGGGATCGCGGGCGATCTCGGCCTGGACAGGCAGTTCCTGCATGCCAGCGAGCTCAGCTTCGCGCATCCGGTCACGCGGGAGCACATGACCTTCGGTTCGCCGCTACCACCGGATCTCGCCCGTGCGCTGGAGTTTGCTCGGGCGGACAGCTAAACTTTCGCGCCTATCTACCTGTGCCATCTGCCTGAGTTCAATCTCAGACAAAAGGTCGGCAGCAGCGGACACTCCTGCTGAAGAACACGGTGTTGCGAAAACACTGCTTCGGTGAACCGCACGGCACAGCTCATTTTCACATTTTCCATTCAAGGAGCTTTATATGGCAGCGCCAGCGGCAACCGCCCCTGACCTGAAAGACCTGCTGCAAGCAGGCGTCCACTACGGGCATCAGACCCGTCGTTGGAACCCGAAGATGCGCCGTTACATCCACGGTGAGGCCGGCGGCATCTATGTCATCGACCTGATCCAGACCGAGCAGCTGCTCACCGACGCCAGCAAGTTCGTCGGCGACATCGCCCGTCGTGGCGGCACCGTGTTGTTCGTCGGCACCAAGAAGCAGGCTCGTGACGCCGTCGCAGAGATTGCCGGCGCCGCGAAGATGCCGTACGTCAACCACCGCTGGCTCGGTGGCGTTCTGACCAACTTTCAGACGATCAACCAGCGCATCAAGCGCCTGCACCAGCTCGAGTCCCAGAAGTCCGAGGGCAAGCTTGAACTGCTCCCGACCAAAGAGCGCATCAAGGCGCTCAAGGAGCTCGACAAGCTCAACGCGAACCTCGGTGGCGTCAAGGACATGACGCGTCTTCCTGACGCAGTCGTGGTTGTCGACGTCAACGCCGAAGAGATCGCGGTCAAGGAGGCCAACCGTCTTCGCATCCCGGTCGTCGCGCTTGTCGACACCAACTGCGACCCGGACCCGATCGA
>JAEMSX010000012.1:45550-73942 GCA_016462645.1 Thermoleophilaceae bacterium | reverse complement strand
CGGCCCTTGCGAACTAGCTGATTGATGCTTGGCATACGGTGCGGGATGGTAGCAATGCCCGATGTGGAGCCGATCGCTGGGCCATCCGTTGCGCAGCGAGACGTCCGTCACGCGCAGATAAGCGGTCTTGCCTCCGCGGTCCCGCCCTCGAAGGCGGGACCGCGGAAGATTTCGCCGATTGATCCGCGGGCTGGCCCACCGCCGTATTGGATACAAACTGTTCATGGAGCTCACCGGGAAAACAGCGATCGTGACCGGCGCCAACGGCGGCCTTGGCGAAGCGTTCGTCAAAGCGCTCGCCAGGGAGGGCGCAAGAGTTCACGCGGGCGTCAGATCCCCCGCCAACTACAAGGCCCCGAACGAGATGGTCACCCCCCTCGCCATCGACCTCAGCTCCCAGCAGTCGATCAACGCTTCCATCGCTGCAAATCCCGAAGCCTTCAGCAACACCGACCTCCTCATAAACAACGCCGGCGCCTTAGCCGTAGGCCTGCTCGAGGAACTCGACGAAGCGACCATCTACAACGCCCTCCAGGTGAACCTCGCCGGCCTCATCCACCTCACGAAGCAGGTCCTCCCGGGGATGCTCGAGCGCGGATCCGGGACGATCGTCAACAACGCCAGCTTCAGCGGCTACGTCTACATGCCGATGGCCAGCGTCTACGCGGCGAGCAAGGCGGGCGTCGTCGCCTTCAGCGAGGCGCTCCGGCGCGAAGTCAAACCCGCCGGGGTGAACGTGATGCACCTTGTCACCCCCGGCGTCGACACCGGAATGCTCAACGCAACCGAGGACAGGTACGGCGAGCATTTCGACACGTCCGGCTGGGACAAGATCGAGCCCGACGCGTGGGCGGCGAAGACGATCGCGGCGATCAAGAAGGACGCGTCGGTCCTGCAGCCTGGCGGCAAGACGCGCCTGGCGATCCTTGCCTCACGCGGCCCGGGCGGCCTGCTCGATGGTGCCGCCTCGCGCATGTTCCGGCGCTGATTCCTGCGCAGGCATTCCGCCGCGCCAGCCGGGCTTGGCGTAGAGGCTCTGGCCCACGAGAATCCGGCGCTCGATGAACCCCGCCTCGCAGTACGCGAGATACAGGTTCCACAACCGCGAGAAGCGCTCGTCATAGCCGTGCCCGCGAAGCTCCTCGAAATGCTCGTTGAAGCTCTCGCGCCAGCGGCGCAGAGTCTCGGGATAGTGCGCGGTGATGTCCTTGAAGCCGACCAGCTGCATCCTCGTGTGGCGCTCGATGGCGCCGGCGATGTAGGCGTTGCTCGGCAGGCTGCCGCCGTCGAAGACGAGCGTGTTGATGAAGCTACGGGACATTTTCTCGGCTTCGTAGGCGCGATCGTCAATCGTGATGATCTGGTGGCACATCAGGCCGTCGGGCTTGAGCAGCCGGTCGCACACCTCGAAGAACTCATCGAAGCGCTTCCAACCGATCGTCTCGATCATCTCGATCGACGCGAGTTTGTCGTACTTGCCCGTGAGATCGGCGAAGTCGCTCTCGATGATCGTGATGCGATCCTCCATCCCGGCTTCGCGGACGCGCGCTCGCGCCATCCGCGCCTGCTCACCCGCGATCGTCGTGGTGGTGACGTGAACGTCGTAGTGCGTCACCGCGTGCAGCGCGAATCCGCCCCAGCCGGTGCCGATCTCCAGCAGTTCGTCGCCGGGCCGCAGTCGCAGCTGCCGGCAGATGCGGTCGAACTTCTCAAACTGCGCGTCTTCAAGCGAATCGTCCGGAGCGGTGAAGATCCCGGATGAGTAGGCCATCGTCTCGTCGAGCATGCGGGCGAAGAGATCGTTCCCGAGGTTGTAGTGGCGCGCGGTCTTCTTGCGATGGCGCCGCTCGTCGTAGAGCCAGGAGTGCGCGCGGCGTGCCGGACCCTCGGCCACGCGGTAGAAGGCGCGGGCGCGGTCGAACGCCGGCATGTTCATTGCGCCCACCCGTACGAACTCAGTCAGATCGTCGCTGTCCCACTCGCCGTCGATGTAGCTCTCGGCAAGACCGAGACTTCCGCGGAAGAACGCCGTGTACAAGTGCGGGCTGTGCACGTTGACGCGTGCGGTGACCGGGTTCTCAAAGCGCGTGCGGCCGAAGACGTGCGTGCGCCCGGGCTCGACGAGCTCGACGCGACCGTGCTGAAGACGATCGAGCACTTTGAACATCGCGCGACGCGCTGCGCTGTCAATTGACCGGGACACGTGGTTCCTCCTCGCTCGCAGGGACTGCGACCACCTCGAGTTCTACAGCTTCAGGTCGCTCGGCGCGCGGATACCAACGGAAGCCGGCGGCGCGCATCTTCAGCGCCTGCCAGAAGATCCGGATGGTGACCTGAATCGCCATCGCCGGGAAGCGCAAGAGCGTGCGGCGCAGATCGGCGGCTTCCGCGCCGCGGCGCTGGAGCCTGAGACCCGCCGCGAACTCAATCGCGCCGTCGCGTGAGTTGGTGACGCTCAGGGTCAGAGTGTCCGTCGGCGCAGAGGCGCGCAGGCGATACTCGTAATCCATCTCCAGGAACGGCGAGACGTGCATGCGCTTGTCGGCGGTGCCGTCGACCTCACCGCTGGAGTCGGCAGCAAAGACGTAGGCCTCCGAGTCGCGCCACGGAATGTTCGTGACGTCGGCCACGACGTGTGCGAGCCGCTCGCCCTCGTAGACGTAATAGATCGCGATCGGATTGAACTGGTAGCCGAAGGTGCGGGGATTGGCCAGCAGACGGATGGCGCCGAGCGGGCGCTCGCCGGTCTCGCCCTCCACGAGATCGCGAACGCACTCACTCAGCGGGCGCGCGGGATCCCCGAGGAAGTCATCGCGGTGGAAGCTTGCGGGCGCGGCGCGCTCTGCACCGAATAAGCGTGTTCCGCCGAACAGGCGGGCGGCGCGGCGCGGCGTCTCGAGTTCTTCGAGATCGAGCAGCAACATGTAGACCGGATACTCGAAGGCGCGCTTGCGCGGGGCCAGTCGCGTATGCGAGACCGTGCCGACGAAGACAGATGAGCGCGTGCTCATGCCGTCGCCGCCACCTGGCTCTCGCGGTGGGCGTCGGCGATCATCCGGGCAACGCGCAGGCCACTCCAGGCGCCATCCTCGTGAAACCCCCAGCGCCAGTAGGCGCCGCAGAAGTGCGTGCGGTTGACGCCGCTGATCTCGGCATGCCGCCGTTGCGCCGCGAGACCCTCACGCGTGAAGACCGGATGGGAGAAGCTCTGGTGCTTGATCACCGACGCGGGGTCGATCTGGTCGGTCAGATTGAGCGTGACCATGTAGTTCTGATCGCCCGCGATCGGCTGAAGGTTGTTCATCCAGTAGGTCACCGTGGTGCGCTCACGTGGCTGGTCGAGCAGGTGGTAGTTCCAGCTCGCGCGTGCTGCGCGGCGGCGCGGGAGCAGAGACTCGTCGCTGTGGAGCACGACGTCATTCCGCTGGTACGGAATCGCACCGAGGACCTGCTGCTCATCGACAGTCGAGTCCACCAGCAGATCGAGTGCCTGATCGCTGTGCGTGGCAAAGATGACTTCGTCGAAGATCACCTCCGCCCCATCGCTCAGCTTGATCGCCACGCCCTGCTCGCCGCGGCGCACGGCCTCGACGGCAGTTCCGGTGTGGAACTCGGCGTTGGTCGCGGCGCGGAGCTTGGCGACGTAGGTGGCCGATCCACCCCTGATCGTCTGCCACTTCGGGCGACCGCGCAGTTCGAGGATCCCATGGTTGTTGAAGAACTCGAAGACGATGCGCGCTGGGAAGCTGTAGAGCTGCGCCGGGTCGGCCGACCAGACGGCGCTGACCTGAGGGACGATCAGCTTCTCGATGAACTCCTTCGAGTAGCCGCCTGCGTCAAGGAAGTCGCGCAGCGATGTGTCGTCGTCAACGTCACCGGCGACGACCAGGCGCTTGGCGTCGTTGTTGAAGCGCACGAGGTCCCCGACCATGCGGTGGAAGGCCGGGCGCACGAGATTGCGGCGCGTCGCGTAGAGCGCGTTCGGTGAGCTGCCGGCGTACTCGTAGCGGCCATCGAGGTCGCTGACGCTGAAGCTCATGTTCGACGGTACGTGCCGGGCGCCGATCTCGTCGAGCAGCGCGGAGAAGTTCGGGTAGTTGCGATCGTTGAACACGATGAACCCGGTGTCGATCGGCTGTTCGCCGACCGGGGTGTTGACGATCACGGTGCTGCTGTGCCCGCCGAGGCGCTGCTCGGCCTCGAAAACCGTGACCGGGAAGTCGTTGCCCAGACGATGAGCGGCGCTCAGACCGGAGATGCCGCCGCCGATCACCGCCACACGCGGGCGCTCCCGAAGGAAGGAAGTCTGAAAACCGGTCATTGCCAACTCTTACGAGCCAGCATGACGAACGGATGACCGAAGTGGAGACTTTTTTAGGCGGTCTGCGGTGCGATCGCGCGCGTCGGCGCGGGCACCAGCGTGGCTGCCGCGCAGATCAGCACGAAGCCGAAGCCCTGCGCGACCATTCCGAGCGTGCCGCTGGGAAGCGGGTCATTGAACACCACGATGCCGCCGACGATCTGCAACAGGCTTGCTGCGACGCCGATCATCGTGATCACCGGAACGGCGTCGCCGATCTGAAAGGCGCGGGCGACCGAAAGGAAGGAGATGACCGCCATGGTCAGCGCCAGGGCGAGCCACGGCGAGAGCAGTGCATCGGCGACGCCGGAGCTGCTGGCGATGTTCGTCATCGCCTTGATCGCGATGTCGCTGACACCGATCAGCATTCCCGACGCCGCCGCCAGCAGCAGTCCATGGTGTTGAGCGGCCGCGCCAAGGCGCGGTCCGACGAGCAAGAGCAGTCCGATCGCGAGCGCACTGGCCTCGAAGGCGATCAGCGCGGTCATCGAGAAGCCCTCGTGTCCGCCGGCCTGGCGAACGGTGAGAGCGAGCAGCATCAGTCCGAATGCAGTGAGCAGGACTCCGGCCCATTGACGACGGCCGAGCGAAATGCCGAACATGCGTTCCGCGATCACTGCCAGAAAGACGAGGCCGCCCGAGATGACCGACTGGACGATCGAGATCGGCGCGAACCAGAGCGCCGCGATGTGCAGCGTGACACCGATGACGGCGATGCCGTAGCCGAGCATGAACGACGGTGCGCGGAAGAGCGCGAGGGCGCTGCGGGCGGGGTGACGGAAGTCAACGTCGGGAGCCTGGCTGGCGCCGCGGTGCTTGAGCATGAACCCGAGGTTCGTCGCGAACGCGCAAAGCAGTGCCAGGCCGACGCCAAGTTCTAGATCCATGCCCGTTGAGTTCATTCCGTTGAAAGGTGCTCCGTGCCCATACTGCTGTGAGGTTGAAATTCGTTCCTCTGCCGCGATGGCCGCATCAAGAGGAGTGCTTCCGTGCGTCTCCTCGATGCGTCACGTGGGTATCGAACATTCCCGCGCGCAGCTTGAGGGTCCGCGACTGATTACTTCAAATTTGCGTGTCCAACCGTGGACATATGACTCACGCTGACCGAACCGGCGGTTCGAACTACGCTCGCCGAATGGCAAAAGCGCCACTCCTTTTCATTGACGTCGACGGTGTACTGAGCACATATGGATTCGCTGGCGAGGACGCTGATCCTCGGAACCTGCGCATGGTCGACGGCATACTGCACCACATCCGTCGTGAGATGGGCCCGCGCATTGTCGCACTTCTGCCGCACTTCGAATCCGTATGGGCCACCGGCTGGGGCGAACGGGCGAACGAACATCTCGTCTTCATGCTCGGTCTGCCGGCCGAGTTGGAGGTCGTGGAGTTCGCCGTTGCGCCGAGCACCGACGGCAGCGGGCACTGGAAACTTGACGCGCTGACCGAGCGCGCGGGGACGCGGCCCGCGGCCTGGATCGACGACGGACACAACGAGGCGTGCGAGGCCTGGGCGGCCCAACGCGAAGCTCCGACGATGCTCGTCTCAACAGACCCGTACGTCGGACTGACTGACGAACAAGTCGACCGGTTGGTCGATTGGGCGACGGGGATCAACGCTCGCGAAGACTGAAGAAGCAGCGGTAGCCGTAAACCGACGAGGACGGGTTTGCAGCTGTGGTGATCCCGCTCGACGTCACGATCGCGCCTTCCGGGTTTGCCCCGTAGGACCAGCTTGAGCTCCACTCGGAGCCGCCGATCGAGATCTTGCCTGCGTCCTCGGCGCCGATCAGCGCTGCGGCGTCCGGCAGGTATCCACCAGCCTGCGTGCAGGCCTTTGCCGCGGCGTAGCCGGTCGCGCTCGAGCGCGTGCCGTTCTCGGCGCAGTAGGCACCGAGGTCGACCGTGCCGCTCGGGCACTTGACGGTGAGCTGAGCCGCGTCCTTGTTGTCGACCTTGCCGGCGTTGTCTGCCGTTGAAGCCTTGGAGATCTTGCCGAGCTTGGCCATGTTGATCTCGCGGTCGGTGAGCGCGTTGGACGCGATTCGGCTGCCGTAGATCGATGCGGCCTGAATCTTCGCGTTGGTGACGGCGTTCGAGCGCAGCTTGCTGTTTGAGACCGAGCCGGTCTTGAGCTTCTTGCCGGAGACCGATTTGTCCTTCAGGCGCGAGCCGCTGAATTTGCCGGCTGCGAAGGCCGTTCCACCGAGCAGGAGGAAGATCGCGAGCGAGGACATGACATTTGCGTATGTGAGGTGCTTGCGGAGGAGGCGCATGCCTCCTTGAACAAGCTCACCCGACGGAAGGTGCGGCAGTCAGGCCAAATAGTTCAGGCGTCGTGTTTCTCGAGATACTCGATGAAGAACGGGCGGAGCGCCTCGATGTGGTCGTCGCCCTCCTCGGCCTCGAAGAAGTCGCGCAGCAGCGATCCGATCTTGAAGATGTCGGCCGATGCCTGGTCCTCGTTTCCGACTGCGGCCTCAGCGGCCGGAAGAACCTTGAGGAGGTCCCAGTAGAACTGGAGATCGACGTGCTTCTTGGCGCGAGCAGTCGCGCGGTCGTGCAGCTCCTTGGAGCTGAGTGCGTTTAGTTCTTCAAAGGTCGTCATTTCGGGGCGTACCTTAGTTTGCGCGGAGAG
Organism: Thermoleophilaceae bacterium; assembly: GCA_016462645.1. Taxonomy (GTDB): domain Bacteria; phylum Actinomycetota; class Thermoleophilia; order Solirubrobacterales; family JACPNS01; genus JACPNS01. The sequence continues at coordinate 66,944 of JAEMSX010000012.1, read as the reverse complement.
CTACTCGGTGAGCATCGCGTGAGTGTCGTGCCAGCCCGGCACTCGCACGCCCTTGTAGCGCGGAAGCCTGACCGCGATCCGCTGCCCGGTGCGCGTGCGGCGCAGCAGACCGCGCTCGCCGAAGATGCGATAGGCGACGAAGATGCGGTCATAGCGTTGCTCGCAGCGTTCGCGGCTCTCCCAGCTGCCGATGTCAGTGCCGAACGGGCCGGACGATTCTTTCTCGAAGCGGTAGCGCATCGGATTGCCATCGCGATCGACGGTGTCGAGCAGAGTTCCCGGGATCGACCCCTGCTGTATCACCGCGAATCGCCCGTAACCCAGTCTCTCAAGCAGGTCGAACTCCGCGCGAACAGCAGCGCGGTCGAACTTGTCGGACTCGATCGAGACGAAGCGCGGACGAGCAGGAAACGCTTCCAGCTGCTCCAGGCAGAACAGGTCAGCACCTTCGATGTCGATCTTCAGAAAGTGAGGGACTCCGTGGCGACGAAGTGCGTCCGCGAAGTCGACCGTCGGGATCTCGACCGCGACAAACTCCGACGCGTGCGCGCGACGCGACGCCCACTCCGCTTCGGTCGTCCCCCACGGGCTGTGCGAAAGGCTGCGATAGAAGGTCACGGAATCGCGCCCGGGCGGAGCGATGACTCCTTCGATGATTCGCAGCCGGCCGCCGGCGATCTCCTCGGCAAATCGTTCACGACAGAATGCCGCGTGATCCGGATCGGCTTCGAACGCGACGACGTCATACCCGAGGGCGAGATAGAAAGCGGTGTCCTCGCCTCGGTGAAGGCCCACATCGAAGACCAGGTTGGCGACGCGAGTGAGTGCCGAATCCGATACTTCTCGCGGGGCCTCGACAGACATGTCGCCGAATATATGCTCCTTCCGGCGAGCGCCTGTCACCGTCCGGTGAAGATTTTGCAACGGTGCTTCAGCTGGTCGCGCCGGCAAATCTGCGCGCGTTGATCTCGACGCCCTTCATGGAAATCACCTGTGCCGGACTGCCTGCGACCACGGCACCGGGAGGCACGTCCCGAGTGACGACGGCTCCGGCTCCGATGACAGCGTCATCCCCGATCGAAACCGGACCGACGATCACCGAGCAGACACCGATCGTCACGCGGTTGCCGATCACCATGTAGCGGTCTGACCCGACTGGCGTATCGGTCGTCAGGGTGACGTTGGGGTGGATCAGCACGTCTGCACCGAACTTGGTCTGCGGATGCACACTGATGCCTTTCCCCAGGTGCCCGAGCCGAATGCGCTCGCCCGGGGTGGTCTGCGGAAAGAGCAGCGCGTTGACGAGCACAAAGAGCGCGCCCTTGACGACCTGGGCGGGCAGATGCATTCCGTGATTGTGCAGCCAGCCCATCAGCCGCCAGGCAGCGACGACCATCTGCTCAGTACCCGGTCCCACCGACGTGCACGGGCTGGTCACGACCTGGGGCTCTACCGGCCGAACGGGCAGGTCGTTTCAGGATCTTTCTCGCCGTGGCGTCCTCCGTGCTGAGGAGTCCAACCTTTGGCGCCGGCACCCGGTCAAGGATGCGGTCACATTCGAAGACCGCCTCTTCGCTCAACTGCTTCACATCCGCGACGACGACGACGGCGTCGACACTGTGGCTGATCAGCGCCGCATCGCTGGCGCCCAAGAGACCGGGAGCGTCGATGACAACCCGGTCAAACGTCTTGCTGACGCCTTCAATCAGCCCGCGCACGCTCGCGGAGCCGACAAAATCGGACGGACTGGCGGGCATCGTCCCGCTCGTCAAGACCGTGAGTGTTCCGATGCCGAGGCCGGCGGCGATTCCGGAGTTGCCGTTCATCGACGGATCGGCCGCGATCGCCACCTGAACTGCGGCGTCGCTCCAGCCAACCGCATCGGTCGCGAAATCGCTTGCTCCGGGACGTCCAGTCGCCGCGAAGAAATCGCTCATTCCTGTGCCACTGAAATCGAGGTCGATGGCGAGCACATGCTCCCCTGCGCGGGCGAAGGCGACCGCGAGGTTCGCCGCCGTTCGCGAGCGGCCTTCGCGATCGCTCGCGCTCACCACGAGCAATGTGCGGGGGCGATCAGAGGCCGCAGCTTCGATCGAACTGACGACGAATCGGTATGCATCTGCTTCGTCGCCGTCGGGGTCGGCGATCATCGCGATCGCCCCCGCCTGGCCAGAGCGAATCGGAGGAACGCGGCCCAGGAGCGGCAGGTTCCAGGCAGCTGCAAGCTGCGAAGCACCGCGGATTCGGCGATCACGTGCGTCGATCGCCAGTGCCAATGCGCAGCCGACGATCAGTCCGAGGATCAGCGCCAATCCGGCATCGCGAGCTGGCGTCGGTTCGATCTGGGTGGCCGTGACCGCCGGTCGAATCACCTGCGAGTTGCGGGTCTGAAGCGTCTGAAGAGTGCTCAGCGTCGCTTCTTTCGACTTCAGGCTGTCCCGCAGGTCCGAGCCCAGATGCTTCCCGTCAAGCCGCTCGCGCACCTCTGCGAGAGTCGTGGCCAACGCCCGCGTGTCGATGCGGGCGCGCATGCCGGTGTACTGGTGGGCGTAGGTCGCCGCCAGCGCGATCGCGCGCCTCGGATCGCCGTCCTGGACCTCGATGATCAACACGTCGCTTCCGGTCTCGGCGGTGATCGTCGTGGCGTCTGCAAGCTGCTCCTGAGTCAGGTCCGCGATGTTCAGCTTCTTCAGCGTTCGCTCGCCGATCTCCGGAATCTTCGCGATCTCGATCTGAGTCTTCGCCTGGCGGTCACGATCCACCCGTAGCGATGGATCCGGAGTATCGGTGAGGCTGTTGGCGAGACTGGCCTGATTGAGCAGCACGGAGGATTGCGCCGAGTAGACCTTCTCCTGCTGGGACGACCACAGGAATGCCGCTGCGGGGAAGACGATCGCGCACAGAAGGATCACGACCCAGCGTCGCCGCAGGATCGCGATCAAACTGGCCCCGGGGTCCGATTGAAGAGCCGGCTCGTATGTCTTCAAAGATTCCTCAATCATCGCGCGCGACCGCATGCCGGACGGCTTGGAGCGCAAGGTTCGCAACCGGCATCCCTCGTTTGGTGAAGATTCGGTTACGAAGTTGAGACTGATTTCTGGCGTGAATCGGAGGCGGGAGAATCTGTTCTCCAATCGGCCACAGAATCGCCACATGACGGGCGACGCGTTCCTCTAGGTTGGCGCCATGCCCCGGTTGGCCGATGCGTCGATTCCGCTTGTTAGCCGCGACGATGCCGTCACGAGCGAAATGGTGCTGCATGAGACCGCGCTCGTCCCTGCGCCAGAGCGCGGCCCCGGTCGTGACTCACTGCTCCGCCGATCGCTCGCGGTCGGTGACGTGCTCGCAGTGCTCCTCGCCTACACCGTGGCATTCGAGCTGACCGGCAGACCGCTTGATCGATGGACCTTGCTTGCCGCACTGTTCGTCGCGCCGGTCAACAAGCTGCTCGGCCTCTATGACCGCGACGCCCACGTGCTCAACAAGACGACGATCGACGAGCTGCCGAAGTTGTTCGACTCCGCGGTCGTGCTGGCGTTCGTCGCGGCGGGTGTCAATGATCTTGTCGGTGCGCAGCCCGGCTCGCTCAGCGCGCGTGTGCTGCTCGCGCTCGTGCTGCTGACGACCGGGGCGCTCGTCGCCTCGCGCGTCCTCTCACGCCGCTTCGTGCGCTCGATCGCGGCCGATGAGCGCTGCATCGTCGTCGGTGACGACGATGCGTCCGAATCGCTGCGCCGAAAGCTCGCGCTCAGCCCGACCGTGGGCGCGACGATCGTCGGCCGCACCTCGATTGACGCGTGTCGTCGCTCTGACCGCGATGTACGTGAGGCGATCGCGCAGTACTCGGTGGACCGCCTGCTCGTCTGCCCGCAGGGTCACGACCCCGACGAGGTCTCAGATGCGATTCGCGCGATTCGCAGTTTCCGCGTGAAGATCAGTGTCGTGCCACCGATCGCCGACACAATCGGTGCCGCGATCGAGCGCGATCAGGTTTCCGGTACCGATCTCGTGGGGCTGAAGGACACGCAGCTCTCGAGTTCATCGCGCGCCGTGAAGCGCACGCTCGACATCTTCGTAGCGGGAACCGCCTTGATTCTCCTCGCCCCGGCGATGCTTGCGGTGGCGATCGCGATCCGCCTGGATTCCGCGGGGCCGGCGTTCTACCGCCAACGCCGGATCGGCCGCGACGGCCTGCCATTCGTGATGCTGAAGTTCCGAACGATGGTCGATGGCGCCGATCGCCAACAGGCCGCCCTGCGCGAGCACAACGAATCGGTCGGCCTCTTCAAGCTCGCCGAAGACCCGCGCATCACCCGCGTCGGGCACTTTCTGCGCCGCACATCGGTGGACGAAGTGCCGCAGCTCTTCAACGTCCTGCGCGGCGACATGAGTCTCGTCGGCCCGCGACCGCTTGTTCCCGACGAGGACGAGAACATCTGCGGCTGGTATCGCCGGCGTTCGCAGATCACGCCGGGCATGACCGGCGCATGGCAGCTGCACGGCCCCGTGCGCATCCCGCTCGATGAGATGGTCAAACTCGACTACACCTACGTTGCCACCTGGTCGATCTGGGCCGATCTGAAGATCCTCTCGCAGACTGTCCCCCACGTGCTCGGACGGCGCGGGCTATGACTCCGGTCGCTGATCCGGCCGACCACTCGCGCCTCGAGTTGAAGCCCGAGCCGGTGAGCACAGCTCCCGCCTTCACGGTGATCGTGCCGACGTTTCGGCGCGTGACCAGTCTCCGCGAGTGTCTTCTCGGACTGAGCAACCAGTCGCTCGCTCCGGCGCAGCTGATCGTCGTCGTCCGGACCGAGGACGACGAGACCGCGGCGGCGCTCCCGCAGTTGTCCGCAGAGGTGGGTGAATTTGAAATCGTGCGCGTGGAGCGGCCCGGACAGACGCACGCGCTGAACACCGCGATCGCGCGCGCTGAGCACGAGCTGGTGGCATTCATCGACGATGACGCAGTCCCGAAGCGAGACTGGCTGCTGCGACTCGCTGAACAATTCGAGGACCCCTCGGTGGGCGCCGTCGGCGGCAAGCTGATCGTCCCACAGGTGACCGCCTCCGAGAGCAGCGAGCGGCTGCGCGTCGGCGGGCTGACGGCGCTCGGACAACCGCGCGGCAATCATCACGCGGGCGACGGTGAAGCGCGCGAGGTCCAGTGGCTGCGCGGCGCGAACATGAGCTATCGGCGCCAGCTCTGCCGCTTCGATGAGTCACTGCGTGGCGACGGCGCGCAGGTCGCGAATGATTCCGAGGCGTCGCTGAGAGTCCACGCCGCCGGCTGGCGCGTCATCTACGTCCCCGCCGCCGCAGTTTTTCACAACGCCGCGCCGCGCACCGGCGCCGACCAGCGCGGACGGCCCAGCAATCGCGCGATGCGCGACGCGTCGTTCAACGAGATGATCACCCTGTTGCGCTGGCTGCCGGCGGGTCAGGGCCGACGCGCGGCGATCTACCTGCTGCTCGCCGGCACCCCCCGCACGCCGGGCCCGATGAGCGCAGTGCGCTCGATCGTCACCGGTCGGCAGGACATCTCCACGGCGATGACGCGCTGCGCGAACGCGACCTGGGGGCGCGTCGCGGCCGTCCGCCAATGGTCACGGGATCGCGGACAGGAAGATTGGGCCCCGCGTGCCGCGCGCTGAGCAGGCTCCGCGGCGACTGACCGTCGTCGCCCACGAGATCGGCCCCTTCGGCGGCATGGAGTCGCAGCTCGCCGAACTCGTCACGCGCCTGCTCGATCGTGGCGTCGAAGTTCGCGCGATCGGGCGCCGGATCGAACTGCCCGCGCACGAGCGGCTGACGACGGTGGAGATCGCGGGACCACGACGCCCGTTCCCGATCGCCTACCTATGGTTCTTCCTGTTTGGTTCGATCGTCGTCGCCCGGCGGCGCAGCGGCGTGGTCTACACGATGGGCGCCATCGTCGCAAACCGTGTCGACGCCGCGAAAGTGCCCTTCTGCCATGCGGCCTGGGCGCGCGAGCCCGGTCGCGCGACACGCGCTTCCGGCAGCGGTCGCCTCCGCCGGATCAACGCGTGGGTCGCCGCACTGCTCAGTCGTGCCGGCGAGACTGTCGTGTACCGCCCTTCACGCTGCGGCAAGCTCGTGGCGATGTCGCGTTCAGGGGCGGCGGAACTCGACGAGCTCTTCCCCGCGATGCGACCGGCGCGAGTGATTCCGAACGGCGTCGAGCTTGAACGCTTCATTCCCGATCCGGCCGCACGCCGCCAATTGCGCGCAGAGCTCGGCGTCGCGGAGAATCAGCCGGTGGCGATCTTCCTCGGCGGTGACTGGCGGCGCAAAGGCCTGCCGCAGGTCATTGACGCGATCGCCAAGCAACCAAGCTGGCAGCTGATCGTCGCCGGCCGCGGCGACGTGGATTCGATGACGCGCCAGGCCCAGCAGCTCGGCGTCGCCGGACGAGTGCACTTCGTCGGCCCCGTCTCTGAGCCGGAGCGCTATCTCGCTGCGGCGGACGCCCTGACGATGCCAAGCACCTATGAACCCTGGGGCAACGCGGCGCTCGAAGCTTGCGCGTCCGGCCTCCCCGTGGTCGTCGCGCAAGCTCATGGCGTGCGTGACTTCGTCGAGGACGAGCGCAGCGGCCTGATTGTGGACTGCGACCCGATGAGCATCGCAAGTGCGCTCGTGCGACTGGAGGACCGGGAGCTGCGAACCAGGCTTGGGAACCGCGCATGCGAACTCGCCGCCGACTTCTCACTCGAGAAGGTCGCCGACGGCTACGAGAAACTTCTGTTCGGTCGCGCCCAGGCCGCGGTCACGCCGAGAATCAGCCAGACCAGAGGCGCCGTCGCATAATGACCGCCGCTGAGCCAGCCTCCGGCGGTGGCCATCAGCAGGCCGATGATCACGAGTGACGGTCCGTCGCGGCGCCGCACGAAGTTGCGAGCGGCATCGCGAAAGGCCGTGAAGATCAGTGCCAGGTAGAGCAGACCGCCGACCAGTCCGAGCGCCACGAACGCGTTCGAGATGTCCACTTCCGTGCTCGCTGCCCGCGAGCTCCCCTCACCGCCGAACAGCGCTGAAGCACGACCGCTCGAGCCGCTCCCGGCGCCGAACGGATCACTGATTCCGCGCCGGATCCCGTCCGTGAACATGCTCCAGTGCAGCGCCACGGTCGACCGCTCGCCATCGATCGGCTGACCAAATCCCGACAGCTGGTACGAAAGTCGCTCGTTCGACGTGCTGCGCGCCCCGGCCTGAAACAGTGCCGAGAACGCCGGCGCGACAAACACCGTGGCCACGAGGATCATCGCGAGCGCCACCGGAATCGCCCGGGCCGGAACGCTGCGAAGCACCGCCATCGTGCCGATCGCGGCGATCGTGAGCACCACGGCGGTGCGGTTGGAGGATTGGAAGAGGGCCGGCAGCAGAACCAGCAGTGGCGCCAGGGCGATCGGCCGCCCGGACAGCGCCATGCCGACCGCGACCACGACGCCCGCGCCGACGTAGACCGAGAATTCGGCCGAACTCGCGAAGGACCCGAACGTCGCGACCATCCCGGAGTTGTTGCTCACGGTGTTGTACTGGACGAGGTTCAGCCACTGTGCGTCCCAGGAGGGCAGCCCGGACCATGCCTGCACGAGTCCGTAGGCGGCAACGCACGTCGCGGCCCCGAGGACCAGCCAGAGCAGTTTTGCGACGGCATCGGCGCGCAACTGTTCACGAGCGACAAAGAACCACAGCATCGGCGCGCCGAGGAAGATGATCCCGGCGAGGCCGACGACGATCGAACTGTTGCGCGGATTGAACGCCTCGAGCACGACCAGCGCGAACACGGCGCAGACGAGACCGGACAGCTGGTCGGGTGCGAGCGCGCGCCGCTCCACGACAAACTGCCTGACGACCAGCGTCGCCGCGATCGCGGGTCCCACCAACACGAGCGGGTCGTTGCTCGTCCAGCCGACCGCTGGGATCAACAGGCGACGGGTCAGCCCGAGCATTGTGAGAAAGGCGAACGTGGCGAGCACTCCCTTGACCGGATCGCGATCGATCATCGCGAGGAGCAGTGCCGCCACCCCGATCGCAAGCAGCCCGCGCACCGCGTTCGTTCCGCCTGTGATCACGACCGCTGAGGCCCCGGCAGCGAGCGTCGCGAAGAGCGCCGCCCAAGCGGCGTCGCGCTGCGACTGCCGCGGAGCGCCGGCAGTTGTCTGAGACAGAAACTCCATCACTTCCGAAGGTATCTGCGCCTTGTTATCAGCCTGATAACGACGACTCGCGGGCTGAAACCTATGCTCGCCACGAGATGGCTGACGGTCGAACCAAGCTGACGGTCTACGGCGAATCCACGGCCTTCGGATTCGGTGTTCGCGAGCGCTCGTTCGGCCGGTTGCTCGCCGCGCAGCTCGGTCTTGAACTGACCAATTGCGCCGGATTCGGCGCGACCGTCAAGGACTCTCTGCTGGCGCTCGACGACGCAGAGGAGTCGGCGATGGTGATCGCGATCCATGGCGTGAACGAGGCGATGGTCAGGCCCACTGAGCGTTCTTTGCTCGTTGTCCCGCCGCGCTACAGGCGGAGCGGTTGGATGGATCCTCGTGCCTACTTTCCGACTGAGTGGCGCCGCGCGCTGCCCAAACGCATTGAGTCCGCTATCCGGTGGCGCGTGAAGGTGACCCTGATCCGGATGACCGGCGGATACCACCGCGTGACGCTCGATGAGTTCCGCGAGCTCCACCGCAGATTCATCCGCGAGTTGAAGGCTCGCGGCGTGCCGACGATCGTCCTGATCGGACCGCCCGTGCTGGACGCACGGTTCTTCCCGTACACCCCGGAGCTGATGGCGCGCTTCGACGCCGTCGTGCGCGAACAGGCGCGCGAGGAGTCGGTCATCTACGTCAGCGCTGCAGATTCGCTGCGCCGCTGGGAGGACTACTTCCGTGACCACTTGCATGCGTCCGTCAGCGGACACCAACGAATCACCGATCAGATCAACGCCGAGCTTCGGCAAGTGAAAGCGCAAGCGCAAGACGCATCGAGCGCAGCGCCTGAGGAATCCCCGAGAGCCCCGATCGCCGCACCGAAGCCGCCAGCAGATGCAGCGGCGCCACCAGCGCAAACCTGATCGCCCGAAGCTGGCGGCAGTCGGTCTTCATGTAGCGCTTGAAGGTCACGTAGATTCGCGTCGCGTCCTGCACCTCGGCGTAGCCGGTGCGCGACTGACTTGAGTGGTTGTGCTGGTTGATCGCCTCCGGGACCGACGCGATACGCCAACCCGCAGCGACCGCACGCGTAGTCAGGTCGACCTCGTCATATCCGTAGACGATGCGCTCGTCGAATCTGAGCTGGTCGAACACGCTCGACGGGAACACGGTGGCGTTGATCACGATCGTTCTGCGGACGTCGCCGTCGCGGTATTCGACTTCCTGAAATCCCAGGAAGGACTGCTCGCGCGCTGCGGTGACGTGGCCACCGGGACGCACCTCGCGTCCACTGACGATCAGCCGGTCGGGCGCGTCGGGATCGCGATCGCCATCGATCCGCGATCGCACCGTCGCCACAAACTGCTGCGAGAGCAGCGCGTCGTCGTCAAGGAACAGGACATGCGTGCCCGTGACGCGCGAGAGCGCACGGTTGCGATTTGCGCACAGTCCCTTCCGCGGTCCGCGCAGGTATTCGGCGCCGTGCTCACGACAGATCTCGACCGCCGGTCCGTCTGGAATGCCGTCGTCAGAGACAATCACCTGCGCCACGGGGACGCTGGACTCGGCGATCGACTGCAGACACTCAGTGAGTTCTGTCGGACGGTTTCGCGTGCACACACAGACGCTGAGGGCAAACGTGCTCATCCCACTCCCCCGGCCTCCGGCCTGCCGCCGAGCGCTGCGCCGGAGGTGCGCCGTAGACGTGCGATCAGCTCACGCGCTGTCGGGCGCAGGTCGAAGAGTTCGCGCGAAGTCGTCTCAGAGAAATGCAGGTAGGCGGTGCCCGCCACGACAACAGAGATGCCGTAGGTGATCGTCGAGATCAGCGCCGCAACCTCGATCCCACCCGTCCCGAGGAAGAGCGCGAGCGTCACGACCATGAAGATCGCCCCCGGCAGCTGCGCGAATCCACCTGTCGCCGGCCTGCCCTTCCCGAACAGGCCTGACACCAGCACGTTCGTCATCGCCAGAAGCACCGCGCCGGGAGCAAGCAGTCGCAGCGCGGTCGAGGCGGCCTCGAACGACTGTGAGTACACAAGCGCGAGCAACCAGGGCGCAAGCAGCGCGACCGGCGCCGCGAGCACGAGGCCAAGGATGATCGTCGCATGGAACATCTTCGCCACCTGCTTGTCGCTGCCGACCTCCCCTGCCGCCGCGACCGGCTGCACGATCTGGCACAACGAGCTCGCGAGCGTGACGATCATCGAGGTTGCCCCGACCGCGACCGCATAGAGGCCGATCTGCGCCGCAGGCAGAAACGCCGGCATGATCGTCAGATCAAAACGTGCGTTCACCTGCCCGCTGACGTTGCTTGAGTGTGCCCGCACCGCGTACCAGACCCCGGCGAACGCAAGCGCGCGGCGCGGCCTGCCGATCCGGACACGCCGATGAACGCGGATCACCAACACGCTCATGTAGGCGACGAGCACGATCGCCTGCGCGATCAGCGCCGTCTCTACGGTGAGACTGCCGCTCAGTCCGAGGAGGACGAGCAACAGAACTGAGATCACCTGTTGCATCAGCCGCAGCAGGTTCGTCGCGGCGAAATCGCGCGACGCGACTAGCGCGCCGCTGAGCGCTTCGGACAGCGGGTTGAGTGGCATCAGGAGCAGCCAGTAGCGCGCAAGCTCAAGCGTGCCGGCCGATTGTTCGCGAAACAGCGTGCTCAGAAGCAGCTCACCGATCGCGACGCCGACGATGCCGGCGGGCAGCGCGATCGCGATCCACGTTGCGACCACGTCTGATGCCGAATCGCGGTGCTTCGCGCTGTGATGCACGACGGCCTGGAAACAGCCGATCGAGACGATCCACCCGATCGTCTGGCTGACGGTGACGATCGCCGCGAGCTCTCCGCGCCCGGACGGGCCGAGCAGACGGGCGGTCAGGATGCCCGACGCCAACGAAAGCGCGAGCGTGAGCCCCATCGCCACAACGGTCTGAGCGCTGCTGTGAAACAGACCGCCGTTGGAGACGTACTTGCGCAGCCTGCCCACTCAGGTCACCGCGGCGTAGACATCCCCGAAGGAGGTCTCCCGCGCGCCGGGCGTGAAGCGGCTCCTGGCCGTGTTCCGGGCAGACTCTCCGAGCTTGGCACGCAACTGCTCGTCCGCAGCGAGCGTCAGGACGGCTTCAGCCCACTCCTCGATCACCCCGGGCGTGGCGAGCATTCCGTTGCGACCATGCTCGATGAACTCCGACGGGCCGCCGACGTTGGTCGCGATCACCGGCTTGCCGCAGGCCATCGCCTCGACGGCAGCACGGCCGAAGGGCTCCTCCCAGGACGGCATCAGGACGATGTCGCTCGATGCGAGCAGCGGTTCGACATCACTCACTTCGCCGGTGAACATCAGATCGTTCGCGACGCACAGGGCCGCCGCCAACTCGCGGAGATCGTCCTCGAATCGCCCGTTCTCGAAGCGCGTCTCGCCCTCGAACTTGACGGACCCGACGATCACGAGCTTCGCTCCCGGGAGCATCGGCTTGACCGCGGCCAGCGTGCGGATCGCGACGTCCTGAGCTTTCCACGGCGTGATCTGTCCGATCACGGTGAGTATCGGGCCCTCCACGCCTGCCGCCGCGACCGAGATTGCCGAATCGAACTCGAGCTCTTCGCCGGCGGCCACCTCAACGGCGTTGTAGACGACTGCGACGTCCCCTCCGGAGGCGGCGCGGCGGAACGCGTCGGCGGCGAAGTTCGAGTTGGCGACCACGCCCACGCTGCCCCGCCGAACTATCATCGCGACCACGCGGGCGCGCAGCGAATCTGGCAAACAGTCGCGCACGTGCGCGACGACCGCGGGGCCGCCGAAGGGCCGGCCCGCGATAGCCAGCAGCGCGGCGCGCACGGAGTTGGCGTGGATCAGGTCGATGTGCTCACGCTTGGAGACCTCCGCGATCGCGCGGCCGTTGCGAATCAGTTCGAGTGCGGCGCGCGGCAGCTCGAGCGCCGACGCCGCAAAGCTCCGATCAAAGCCCGGGATCTCGGCCACGGGAAGCCCGCGCGCACTGGCAAGGTCGCTGAGTGGGCCGGACGGTGATGCGAAGATCGCCTCGCAGCTGCCGTTCGCGACGTCAGCGGTCAACTGTGTGAGCAGCGATCGCTCGGCGCCACCAAAGACCGCGGTGTGGCTGACGGCGAGCACGCGGCGCACGCGGGCATCCCGTTTCTGCGCGGGGGCCGCGGGCGGCAGCTCCGAGCCGGGCTCAAGCAGTTCACGGATCGGCGCGGTGAAGCTCGACCATGTGCGCGCCTCGGCTTCGGCGCGCGCGCCTTCGGACAGCTTTGCGGCAAGCGCCGGATCGGTGAGAATGCTCTGCAGCGCCCCGGCGATCGCATTCGCGTCGCGCGGATCGACCAGCAACCCCGAGACTCCGTCGACAACCGCGTCCATCGCGCCGCCCTCATCGCCGGCGACAACCGGGACCCCGTGGCCGCCGGCCTCGAGGTAGACGAGCCCGAAGCCCTCCCCTCCGCCCCCCGGCGGAACGCGGCTCGGCATCGCGAAGACATCTGCGGACGCCAGCGCCTCATCGCGCTCGCTGTCGCTGACGACGCCGCGAAACGTGACGTTGTCGCCGAGCCCGCGGTCGCGCACGCGCTGCTCGTACTTGCCGCGCAGTGGGCCGTCGCCGATCACCACCCAGTGCAGTTCCGGGATGTTCCGGCGGATCTGATCGACCGCCTCGATCATCACGTCGTGGCCTTTGTAGCGGTCAACCATTCGCGCGATCGTCACGATCGTCGGGCGCAGCGGGCGTGGCGGGAGGATCGCGCCGCGATCGGGCAGATCGATTCCCGGATTGATCACGCGGATGCGGTCGCCGGGCGCACCGGCTTTCAGGGCTTCGTCCTCGGCGTGGCGGCTGATCGCGACAGAAGCGTGCGCGCCCCGGGCACCGTAGGCGACGAGTTCCGGGCGGTGTGGGATTTCCTGCCCGTAGAGCAACAGCACGTAGCGCTTACGGAGCAGGCGCGCAGATAGTCGTGCGGAAGGAACGGCGACGATGTGACCGGCGACGATCACTTCGGGCCGCGAGAAGAGCGCGAGAAGCAGCGCCACGAGGTTGTAGAGCACTACGTTGCCGCGCTGCCCGAGGTATCCGATTCGCGGGACCCGTCGGACGCGCACGCCAGTCGGCGCCTTCGAGCGCTGCGCGCGAAAACTGCCGGCGCGCGCAACGACGGTCAGCTGGTCGCCCGCGAGCCCCTCGGCGAGCTTTCCGGTGAGCAGCTGAATACCCCCCTTGCCGGGCGGGAAATCCGGCGACATCAGCAGTATCCGCATGTCACCGGTCCGCGACTTGTTCGACGTAGTCCTTGAACTCGCGGCGGAAGCGAGTCGAGGAGAAGCGCTCGGCGTTCTTCACCGCGGCGCTCGCTTCGAAGCTCTGGAAGTTGGTGTAAGCGAGCGCCTCTGCAAACTGATCGACATCACCCTTGGGCACGAGCACTCCGGTCACGCCGTCGAGCACCGTCTCGCGCGCGCCGCCGCGACCGAGTGCCAGTACCGGGCGGCCGGCGCCCTGGGCCTCGACCGCAGTGATCCCGAACTCCTCGATGTTCGGGACGATCAGCGCTTCGGCGCGGGCATACAGTTCCGTCAGCTGGATGTCAGACACGCGGCCGAGGAAATCGACGTTGTCACCGTGAATCGCCTGGAGTCGTTCCTTCTCGGGACCGGCGCCCACGATGCGGAGTTTGCGGCGCGCCTTCTTTGCGGCCTGAATCGCAACCTCCACCCGTTTGTGCGAGGCAAGCTCCCCGACGTAGAGCACGTAGTCCTCCGGACTCTCCGGAGGTCCGAAGCGCTCGGTGTCGACCGGCGGATGGATCACCGTCGCGTCACGGCCGTAGCAATCAGCGATGCGGTAGCGCGTGATCTCTGAATTCGCGACGTAGTGGGTGACGCGATCCGACGCATCTTTGTCCCAGGCGCGGATGCGGCGCAGCGTCGCGCGCAGCGGCGCGCGGACGGTGGCCGGGAGTTCCGAAAGGGCCGTGTCGAACTCATGCCAGACATAGCGGAATGGCGAATGGCAGTAACAGATGTGCGTCGCGTCGGCGTCCGGGCGGACGCCGTGCGCAAACGCGCTGCTGCTGCTGATGACAAGCTTCTTGCCGGCGAGAGACAGGTGCTCGAAGGCCTTGGGAAAGAGCGGGAGCAGCGAGCGGAACTTGGACTGGCCGACGCCCAGGCGCTGGAGGCTGCTGGTGTGCACGTCATGGCCTTCGAAGCGCCCGGTCATGGCCTCGTCGTCAAACAGCGAGGTGTAGATCGGCGAGATCGGCCAGAGCGCGGCCATCTCCGCGAACGTGCGCTCGGCGCCGCGCATCGTGAGCAGATAGTCGTGGACCAGCGCGATGTCACTCTCTGGAACGTTGCGGTTGAATCGCGATGCGTTGTGGATTCCCATCGTCAGCTCTCCCAACCGTCCTGGACGTCTACTTCTTCGCCTTGAACGTCAAGTTGACGGTCCTGGTGATCGCGGCGCCACTGCTCGGCGTGTAGGTGATCGTCACGCTCACGGCAAGCTTCTTTTTCTTCTTGAGGTACTTCTTCGCCGCGGAGTTGAGCGTGAATTTCAGTGCCACGGTGCCATCTCCCGAGACGTTCACGCTGCCGGTGCCGGCCACCTGGTTCTTGGTCTTCTTGCCCTTGGGCAGCTTGGCCACGCCCTTGGCCGCGACCTTTCCGGTGCCGGTGACGTTCAGCGGAATCGTCGCGTCGCTGACAGTGACTTTCGGTTTGCCGGGCGTGATCGACGGCGCTGACCCTCCGCCTCCACCGGGCGGTGGCGGCGGGGGCGGCGTCACCGGGGTGCTCACAGAGAAGGTTGTTGTCGCCTGCCCGCTGCCGGCCAGGTTCGTGGCGATGACAGTCAGTGAATGCGAACCATCGGCGAGCACCTTGCCGGCGAGCGCGCCCGGCGTGCAGCTGTTGATGACTGCTTCTGAGTCCCACTGGCATGTGACGCTCGCGGCCGCGCCGCCGCCGAGCGTGAATGCCGGGCTCACCGGCGATGCCACGTTCGCCGCACCGTTCGCGGGCGAGGAGATGCTGACCGTCGGAGCGCCAAGGACCGTGAACGTGTTCGTCGCGGAAACGCTTCCGCCCGGCCCGGTCGCTGTGACCTTGAGCGTGTGATTGCCGCCGGCCAGCGATTTCGACGCGAGCGGACTCGTGCAGCTGTGGATCACCGGCTCGGAATCCCACTGGCAGGTGACGGATGCAGCGGGTCCTCCGCCGAGTGTGAATGCTGCGCTGCTGATCGGCGACAGGATTCCCGTGGCGCCGTTGGCGGGGGCGCTGATTGACACCGTCGGGGCGCTCGCGACCGTGAATGTCACTGTCTCGCTGTCCGAATCAACGCTGTTCGCGGCAGTCACCGTCAAGCTGTGGGAGCCTGCGGTCAGGGGCTTGTTGGCGAGGCCGCCCTGGGTGCAGCTGTTGATCGCCGGCTCGGAGTCCCATTGGCAGGTGACGCTCGTCGCCGCGCCGCCCGAGAGCGTGAACTGCGGGCTGAGCGGGGTCGCCACATTCGTCGCTCCGTTCGAGGGCGACGTGATCGTCACAACCGGCGCCGCGACGACGAAGTTCCTCGTCACGCTCGACGAGCCTGCGCCGTTGACCGCCGTGACCGTGAATGTGTGGGCGCCCGTGGTCAGCGTCTTCGGACCCTGCGGGCTGGTGCAGGCGTTGATCACCGGCTCGGAATCCCACTGGCACGAGACGCTCGTCGGCGCTCCGCCTGTGATGTTGAAGTTCGCCGTCACTGAAGTCCCGACGTTTGCGTTCTGGGCCGGAGTGCTGATGTTCACGATCGGCGGCACGACGACGTTGAAGGTGCTCGTCTGCTGGGAGACTCCGGCGACGTTCGTCGCGGTGACCGTGAGCGAGTGCGATCCGCTGGTGAGCGGCTTGTTGGCCAGCACGCCCTGGGTGCAGTTGTCAATCAGCGAGCCGTTGGAGTCCCATTCGCACGTCACCGTGTCCGCAACGCCGCCGGTGACTGTGAAGGTCGGGCTGACGGGCGAGACGACTCCGCTTGCCCCGTCGAGCGGCGAAGTGATCGACACGACCGGAGGCGCAACCACTCGGAAGGAGCGCACGACCGTGGACGTTCCGACCGCGTTGTTGGCGACCACCGAGAAGGTGTGGTCTCCGGCGGCGAGCGACTTCGGCGCCCGCGGACTCGTGCAACTGTTGATCACGGTCTCGGCGTCCCACTGGCAGGTCACGCTCGAAGGCGCGCCGCCGCTGAGGCTGAAGGAGCCGGTCACCGGTGAGCCGACTGTCGCGCCCTCTCCCGGTGAAGTCACGGCGACTGCTGGCGCCTGACCGACGGAGAACGTGCTCGTCTTCGTGTCGCTTCCGGCGCCGTTGCCAGCCGTGATCGTGAGCGTGTGCTGACCGAGGATCAGAACCTTGTTGGCCAGGAGTCCCTGCGTGCAGCTGTTGATCACCGCCTCTGAGTCCCACTGGCAGGTCACGGAAGTCGCGGTCCCGCCCGTGAGCGTGAACGTCGGGCTGACCGGAGATACGACCTCGGTTGCACCGTTGGACGGCGAGGTGATCGTCACGGTCGGCGACGTGGAGGGCGTGACTGTGAAGTTGCGCGTCACCGTCGTCGTGCCGGCGGAGTTGGCGGCAGACACGGTCAGTGTGTGAGCGGCCTCTGAGAGTGCCTTCGGCGCCAGCGGACTGGTGCAGGGGCTGATCACGGCCTCGGAGTTCCACTGGCATGTGACGCTCGTTGTCACGCCGCTCACCGAGAAAGTCGCGGTTACCGGCGATGGAAGGTCTTGATCCTCGGTCGGCGAGGAAATGGCGACGGCCGGCGGGCTGAGCACGTCGAACGTGCTGGTGGCGGTCGCGGTGTTGACCGGGTTGGTGGCCGTCACCGTGAAGGCGTGGGAGCCGCTGGCGAGGGTCTTGTTGGCGATGTCGGACTGGTCGCAGTCGCTGATCACCGGCTCGGAATCCCATTGGCAGGTGATGCTCGCCGCGAGTCCACCTCCGACCGTGAAGATCGGGCTCACCGGTGACGGCACCCCGGAGGCACCGGAGGTCGGCGAGTTGATCGTCACGTTCGGTGCGGCGCTGACGACGAAGAAGGTGCGGGTGGCCGTCGCGGCGCCCGCCGCGTTCGTCGCCTTCACGCTGAACGTGTGCTGCGTTCCGTTGCCGGAAGAGAGTGAGCCGAGACTCCTGGGGCTTGTGCAGTTGGTGAACGCCGCGCTGTCGACGCTGCACTGGACGCTTGTGGGCGAGTTCGTCGCGGTGAACTGCGCGGAAATCGTGTTCGTGTACAGGCCGCCGTCAGCCACGTTCGTGATGTTCACCACCGGGATCGGTCCGGAGGCTGCGTCGACCACAAACGAGCGCGTGGTCGTCGACGACCCGAACGCGTTCGACGTCATGACGTTGAATTTGTGCGGACCGGGAAGAAGATTCGTGTTGGACAGGCTCGCCGGGCAGTTGAAGTCGCTCTGGGCGTTGGTGACGTTCCACTGGACGGAGTCGAACCAACAACGGACCCGGTCGGGTGAGCCGGTCACCGTGTACGTCGGCAGCACCGGCGATGTCAGTGACGCGCCTTCAGCCGGGGTGTTGATCGTCGCGGCCGGGGGCGCCGTGCCCACGTCGAAGGTCGCGGTCACTGTTGTCCCGCCGGCGCCGTTGGTCGCCGTGACCGAGAACGTGTGGCCACCACTGGAGAGCGCTTTTGCCGCCAGCGGCGAACCCGGACACGGATTCATAACTGCTTCTGCGTCCCATTGGCAGGTCACGGAGGTTGCCCCGAGCGCGCTGTAGGAGGCCGAGACGCCGCCTGAGTAGCTCGCGCCGGTGACCGGGGCACCGATCGACACCTCCGGCGCAGTGGTGGCCGGCGTCGTCTGGCAGCCAGCGCCGGAGTCGGTGACGCAGTAGGCCTGGTACTGCCCGTTGGCGCCCGCGAAGTAGGCGGGATCCTTGGAGCTGAACGCGAGGCGGTGGCCTTTGCGGTCGAGACTCGGATAGGAGACGGCCTGGAACGAGTTGGGGATCGTGTCCGTCGCGCCGGCAGTCGGCCTGGCCACCCACTCGATCGGGGCACCGCTCCAGGCGCTCTCACCGCTCGGGGATCCTTGCGTTCCGTCGATCATGAAGAGCGCCGGGGTCAGCGCTGTGGAGGGAAACGCTCCTGACTGGACGAGTCCAGTCGGTGAGAAGTCGCGACGCGCGGTGAGGATCGCGGCGCGCTTTCCGTCGCTTGACACGGCGAATTTGTCAATCGCCTCGAGTACCGCGGTGCCACCGTCGAGCGGCGTCCGGGTGATCCACTTCGTCCCGGCCTTGCGTGACACTCCGGGAGACATGTCGGACTCGATCAGATCGAGCGGGTACGTCGTCAGATACACAGTCTGGTAGTGACTGGGCATTCCGGCGAGCGCGAAGACCTTGCGACCGTCCTCCGTGATCGCCGGCACGCGTACGTCGCCCGGAGGGATCTGGTCGTTGGAGAACGGGCCGATGCAGGCCGAGCGCTTGAAGTACGTGTTCGGCGATCCGGGGTCCGGGTCGCTGTTGTAGCTGAAGGAGATGTTCGGATCGCAGTTCGGGTCGTCGACATCGGCCCAGCTGAGCGCGCGGCGGGTCCTGGCCGTCGCGCCGTCGGCGATGCGGCGATAGAGGTAGTTGACGGCCTGAAAGTTGCCGGGCGCGAACGATGAGTTCTCGTTGAGGTTGTATGCGGTCTGGTAGCGCGCGAAGGGTCCGCCCCAGACGACCGCCGAGCCGTCGCCGCTGATCGACGCCAGCGTCTTGAAGCGCACCGCGCTGAAGGGATCGGAGTCGAAGTACTCCTGGTCCGGCAGCGGTCCGCCGATCTTCACCGGCGGGTTCGGGCTGTTGGCCCCGAGCTTCCAGTCGTACTTGACCGCCACCTTCGTGACCAGTTCTGTCGTACGCGAACTGCCTGTCGTGCGAGCCCACAGATTGCCCGGGGCGGTGTTCACGCCGTGAGGCGAGGAGATCGTCGTGAACGCGGTGTTCGAGAAGAGCACCGTGCGGCCATCGCTGCTCATCGAGTTCGGGCCGGGCAGCTCGGCGCCGTAGAGGCAGTCTTCCGCTGGCGGAACAGGAATCTGAGTGCCGCCGGCGAGGTCAGTCAGCGAGTAGCTCGGTGCGTTGGAGCTGCCGTTCGCCGCCGAAACCAGCTCAAACGCGCCCGCGCCGATCGCCGTGTTCATGTCGCGCACGTAGACATCGCGACGACCGTTGTTGTCGGCGGAGACAAGACCGTTCTCGCTCGTGGAGAACGCCACGTACCGACCGTTTGCGCTGGTCGAGATAAACGCACCGGTGCCCAACGGAATGCCGCAGTTGGGATCGCTCACGCTGGATGGTTGCGCCGCCACCACGTCGAGTGCGGCCGAATCGCTCCAGAGATTCTTGCGAAAGACTCCGCCGTTGGGGGCGCTTGGACTCAGAGCTGAGGAGCGGCTGACAAAGAACTCGTAGTGACCGTCTTTCGAGACGACCGGGTTGGTGACCTCAGACGACGACTGGAATGGCGACCCTGCCGTCAGCGAGCCGGATGCGAGTTGGCCTCCGACCTGCCAGGCGGCATCTGCGCTGCCGGCCACGACAAGCGAGAGCGCGAGTGCCGTGACGGTGAGGATGGAGGTTCGGACGCGTGAAAGGGTGCTGAGATTCATGTGTTTTCGCGTGATTCGGCCTGGAGGGGTGAGTGAGATTCACGACGGGTCGGGACTGTCTGCGACGTCCATTTGCTTCCGAGCGACCGGTCGCGAGAAGTATCCGTTGCGGCCGGTCCCGAATCGGTAAAGAACCGGTGTGCCTTTGGAGACAGAAATGTGTCATTCCCGGTTCCGACCGGGAACGCAAAAGGCCGGGCTCAAAAGCCCGGCCTCTGCGCTGCGACCCCGTGGGAACTGATCAACCGGGTCAAGTCACATCCTTGCGTTACTCCGCCGGCGCGCAGAGTGGGTAGGCGCCGGTCGGGATCGACGTGCCGTTCACGATCGACCAGTCGTCTCCGCTGGGCGCGCCCGCGCAGTTCGATCCGCGCCTGTTCGCGTTGCGAATGTCCGAGTTGCCCGCCGTCGCCTCGACAAACGTGCCTGCCGAGCTGAGGCTCTCGAGCGGGATCCAGAACTTGGTCTTGCGGAACGAGTAGGTCCAGTTGATGGCCGGGAAGCCCGACACCTCGTTCGCGTTCGTGTACTGGTAGGACGACGGGTTGATGGTCGTCGCACTCTCGGAGATCTTGCGGAACGAGTCGGCGCGTGCCGCCTCGAGATTGGCGTAGCCGATCGAGTTCTGCGTGTCGGCGACCTTCGCGGCTGCGGCTGCGGCACCGCCGGAGCTCGGGGTCACGGTCGTTCCGGTACGCGGCCACGTCGTGCCCGCGTACGTGCTGCCCCAACCACCTGCGGGGTTGATCTCCGCGAGCATGGTCTTCAGAGCCAGAGTCTCCGCAGAGGCGTCCGGACGGACAACGCGGCGGATGCGCTGATTACGGCAGTCGGCGTTGGTGCGGCCCTCGGGGTTGGATGGCACCGCGGAGAGGTCCGGAAGCAGCTCACCCCAGGTGTCCACCGCGGGGTTGCCGTAGAACGCCTTCTCGAGCTGGGCGTTCGTGACCTTGAACCGCGCGTATGGCGCGAGTTGCGGGTCCGAGCCGAGCAGTTCGCAGTGGCGCGGGAAGTTCACGATCACCGCGACCGCTCCGACCTTCAGGTATTCGCCGGACGCGACAGTGAACTGCGAAGTGGCCGTGGCCGTTCCGCCCGAGTTGCTCGCGGTCACCGTGAGGGTGTGCGTGCCGCCCGAGAACGCGTGAAATGCGACCGGACTCGTGCAGTTCGAGATCGGAGTCTCGGAGTCCCACTGGCAGCTGACGGTCGTTGCGGCACCACCACCGAGGATGAAGCTGGCTCCGACCGGGCTGTACTGCGCCGAACCGTCTGGCGGAGTGCTGATCGTCACCGTCGGCGGGAGCGTGACCCCGGCAACGGTGAACGTCGTGCTCGCCTGGCCGGTGATTCCGACTGCGTCCGTCGCCGTGACCAGCAGCGTGTGACTGCCGGGAGTGAGGCCGCTGTAGGTCTCGCCGCTCGAGCAGGGCGTTGCCGCCGCCGCGTCGAGCTTGCAGGTCGTGCCGGCGACCGCGGTGGTCGCGTCCGTCGCCGTGAAGTCCAGCGTCAC
>JAEMSX010000012.1:0-45450 GCA_016462645.1 Thermoleophilaceae bacterium | reverse complement strand
AGGTCGTGCCGGCGACCGCGGTGGTCGCGTCCGTCGCCGTGAAGTCCAGCGTCACTGAGCTGCCGGTGGTGCTGCCGTCCGCCGGCGAGCTGATCGCGACCTCTGGGCCGGTCGTGTCGACCTTGAACGTGATCGATTCGGAGTCGGCGCCGGCGGCGTTGGTCGCCGTGACGACAACGTTGTGCTCGCCGTCGGGCAGACCGGTGTATGTCTTCGTGCTGGTGCAGGCGTCGGCGGCGGCGGCGTCGAGCGCGCAGGTGACGGTGGTCGGCGAACCGGTCGCCGAGAAGGTCACGTCGACTGCGTTGATCGCGAACACCTGGTTCAGCGCCGGCGCGCTGATCGAGACGACGGGGATCTGCGCGACTTCGAACGTCGTGCTCGCCTGACCCTCGTTGCCCGCCGTGTCGGTCGCCGTGACAACAATCGTGTGGCTGCCTGCCGGGAGGGCGTTGTAGGCCTGCCCGCTTGAGCAGGCGGCGGCTGCCGCTGCGTCGAGCTTGCAGGTGGTGCCGGTGACCGAGGTGGTCGCGTCCGTCGCCGTGAAGTCCAGCGTCACCGAGCTGCCGGTGGTACTGCCGTCCGCCGGCGAGCTGATCGCGACCTGCGGGCCGGTCGCGTCGACCGTGAAGGTGGTCGACGCGGAATCCGTGCCGGAGGCGTTGGTTGCCGAGACGACGACCGTGTGCTCGCCGTCGATGAGACCGGTGAAGGTCGCGGTGCTTGTGCAGGCACTTGCCGCGCCGCCGTCGATGGCGCAGGTGAAGCCCGTCGGCGATCCCGTGGCCGAGAAGCTCACGTCGACCGTGCTGCTCGAGAAGAGCTGGCCCGGCGTCGGACCGCTGATCGTCACGACCGGCGGCGCGCCAGCGGACTGAACGGTGAAGTTCCGGACAGCGGTGCCGGTGCCCGCGGTGTTGGAGGCACTGACGGTGAGCGTGTGTGCGCCCGGGGAAAGCACTGTGTCCGCGATGCTTGCGTTGGTGCAGCTGCTGATCACTGATCCGCCATCGAACTGGCAGGTCACCGCTGTCGGTGTGCCGCCGCCGAGACCGAAGCTCGGACTCGCGGGGCTGGTGACGGTGTCACCTTCGGATGGCGAGTCGACGATCACTGTCGGTGCCGTCTCGACGACCGTGAATGCGCTTGTGGCCGTCACGCCCGCCGGAATCACCTCGTTGGCCGCTGTGACCTTGAACGTGTGCGCCCCCGGCGTGAGCACCTTGTTGGCCACGGAGCCGAGGCTGCAGTCGCTGATCACGGGCGCTGCGTCCCATTGACAGGTGACCGACGAAGCCATGCCGCCGCCCAGGGTGAAGAGCGGGCTGACCGGGTAACCGACGCTCGCAGCTCCGTTGGCGGGAGCGTTGATCGTGACCGTCGGCTGCGCGCTCGTGACGAAGAAGGTCACGGTCGTGGTCGAGGTGCCCGCGGCGTTGGTTGCCTTCACGGCAAACGTGTGCTTTGTGCCGTTGGCTGACGACAGCGTGCCGAGGCTCTTCGAGAGTCCGGCGCAGTTGGCGAAGGCGGCGCCGTCGGTGCTGCACTGCTGCGTGGTGGGCGAGTTCGTGACCGTCCATGTCGCCGTGATGGTGTTCTTCTTGACGGCGCCTTCAAGCGGGTTGGTAATCGTGACCGCCGGCGGCGAGCCGACCACGAAGCTGCGCTTCACGGTGGTCGAACCGAACGCATTCGAGGTGGTCACGTTGAAGCTGTGCGGACCGGCGGCGAGTCCCGTGCTTGCCGGCGTCGTCGGGCAGTTGAAGTTCGTCTGCGCGTTGGTCACCTGCGACTGGACCGAGTCGAACCAGCAGCGGACGCGGTCAGGGCTGCCGCTGACGCTGTAGGTCGGCGCCACCGGCGACGTGACGACCGCTGCTTCCGCCGGCGTGTTGATCGTTGCGGCCGGCGGCGCTGAGCCGAGCGTGAAGCTCGACACGACGGTCGTCGAGCCGGTCGCGTTGGAGGCTGTCACCGAGAACGAGTGGGCTCCCTCCGGGAGTGACTTCGCCGCAAGCGGTGAAGTCGGGCACGGACTCTGCACGGCCTCGGAGTCCCACTGGCAGGTCACGAGCGTCGCATTGAGCGCGCTGAATGACGCCGCGACGCTGCCGCCGTAGCTCGCACCGTTCACCGGGGCGCCGATCACCACGGAGGGCGCGGACGCGGCCGGTGCCGTCTCGCAACCGGTTCCCGTGTCAGTGACGCAGAAGGCCTGGTACTCGCTGTTGGCGCCAGCAAAGAACGCGGGGTCCTTGGAGCTGAACGTGAGGCGGTTCCCGGTGCGATCGAGGCTCGGGTAGGAGAGTGACTGGTACGCGTTCGGGATCGTGTCCGTGGCACTTCCGTTCGGTCGCGCAACCCATTCGATCGGGGCTCCGCTCCAGCCGCTTTCGCCGCTGACGGACCCCAGGTTGCCGTCGATCATGAACAACGCGGGGGAGTTTGCGGTAGCCGGGAAAGAGCCTGACGGCACGAGTCCCGTGCTCGAGAAGTCGCGGCGCGTTGTAAGAACCACGGCCCGGCTCCCGTCGCCGGAGATCGCGAACTGCTCGATGTTCTCCTGCGCGCTGCTCGTCCCGCGCGTGATCCATTTCGTGCCGGCCTTGCGCGAGACGCCCGGGGACATGTCGGTCTGGATCAGGTCGAGCGGGTAGGTGGTGAGAAACTCAGCGAGGTTGTGCCCGGGCATGCCCGCCAGCGCAAAGACCCTGCGTCCGTCATCGGTGATCGCTGGGACGCGCACGTTGCCGGGAGTGATCTGGTCGCTCGCAAACGGGCCTGCGCATGCCGAACGCCGGTAGTAGGTGTTGGGCGCGCCGGGATCCGGGTCGGTGTTGTAGCTGAAAGAGAGGTTCGGATCGCAGTTCACATCGTCAACGTCTGCCCAGCTGAGTGCGCGCCGCGTCTTTGCCGCAGCGCCGTCGGCGATGCGGCGGTACATGTAGTTGACCGACTGGAAGTCGCCGGGCGCGAAGGACGCGTTCTCATTGAGGTTGTATCCGACCTGGTAGCGCGCGAACGGGCCTCCCCAGACGACTGCCGAACCATCTCCGCTGATCGAGGCGAGCGGCTTGAAGCGCACCATCGAGAACGCGTCGCTGTCGAAGTACTCCTGGTCGGGAAGCGGGCCACCGATTGACACCTGCGGATTCGCGAGCGTGCCGAGCTTCCAGTCGTACTTCGTGGCGACCTGGGTGACCAGGTCGGTCTTGCGTGAGCTGCCGGTGCTGCGAACCCAGATGTTGCCCGGGGCGGTGTTGATGCCGTGCGGCGAGGAGATCGTCGTGAATGCGGTGTTCGAGAAGATCACCTTGCGACCGTTGCCGCTGATCGAGTTGGGGCCGGGGAGCTCGGAACCGAAGGTGCAGTCGTCGGCCGCCGGCACCGGGATCATGGTGCCACCGCCGAGGTCGGTCAGCGAGTAGTTCGGGGCGCTCGATGAGCCGTCCGCGGATGAGACGAGCTCGAACGCGCCGGAGCCGACCGCTGTGTTCATGTCGCGCACGAAAACGTCGCGGCGACCGTTGGTGTCGCCCGCGACCAGGTTGTCTTCACTGCTCGAGAAGGCGACGAAACGGCCGTTGGAACTGGCCGAGATGAACGCACCCTGCCCAAGTGGGATGCCGCAGTTCTCGTTCGTCACTCCGGCCGGTTGCGCGGCCACGACTTCCAGCGGATCGGAGTCGTTCCAGAGGTTCTTGCGGAACACGCCGCCGTTGGGGGCGCTCGGGCTGAGCGCGCCCGAGCGGCTGACGAAGAACTCGTAGTGTCCGTCCCTCGAGATCACCTGGTTGGTCACGGCGGAGGAGGACTGGTAGGGCGAGGCGTCCGAGAGCGAGCCTGAGGCGAGCTGTCCGCCCGTCTGCCAAGCGGCTTGAGCATTGGCCGCGAAGCTCGTCAGCGCAACCGCGGCAGCGAGTACGCAGAGGACGACCAGCCGGCGTGGGACCTGGGAATGCGTCGGGAGCGAGAGTCGCATGGGAGAGGTGGTTCCTTTGGGATACGAGAGATGGATGAAGGCGGAGAAGCTCGGATGCGCGTGGGCCTGTTGAGCAAGTTCGCCCCGCGCGAGCCAAGTATCAAACAGGCGGGCCGGTTCGGCGTGAATATCTCGTTTGCGTACGGGGACAGTCCTGTGACAATCCCGCCGCACGGTCTCACCGACAAAAAGAGGGCCGGGCGCTGAGCCCGACCCTCTTATGACGCGTGACCCACTGGTTTGGAGCAGGGCGCGATTTCGGCAGCTGCTTACTTGTTGAAGCTGGTGCCGTTCAGGTAGTACGTCGCGCCGTTCTTCAGCGAGGTCGGAAGACGCGAGTAGTCGTTGGCGTTGAGCACGTTCTGTCCACTGTTGACCGAGGTCAGCATGAAGTCACGGACAGTGCGGGCCTTGGCCATCTCGGTTGCGGTGTTGCCGTACACATCTGCCGGGTCATCCCAGAAGATGAAGTACGTCAGCGTGCATGACGGGTAGCCGTTGACACCGAGCGTGCCGTCAACGTTGAACCAGTTGGCGAACGAGTCCGGGCGACCGCCGCCGTCAAGCGGGACGTTGTGGAACGTCGTGCTCGCGCAGTTTCCGCCGCGCTTGCCGTTCAGGTTCGTGTCCGAGTAGAGGCTCGGCTCGATGAAGTTGCCCGTGCCGGTGACGTTTGTGGCGTCAGCAGCCTCGAGTGCAACCCAGAACAGGCTCTGGTTGAACGAGTACTCGTTCGATCCTGCCGAGTAGCCGGTGACCTGGTTGCCGCTGTTGTACACGTATGCGGACGGGTCAGACGGCGTGGTGTCCGGGGCCTTCTGGAAGCCCTTCGAACGACCGGTACCGAGGTCGGCGTAGCCGATCGAACCCGTGGTGTTGGCGACCTTCTGCGCGAGTGCGCCTCCGCCGGTGCCCTGGTTGTTGATGATCGTTGCCGAGTTCGGCCATGCCTGGTTGGCAAGTGACAGCCAGCCGGTCGAGTTGTTGATGCCGTTGAGGTAGTGCTTGAACGCGAACGTCGTGCCCGAGCTGTCCTGACGGACAACGCGCTTGATCGTCTGGTTCTGGCAGTCCGTGTCGGTCTTTCCGTCGATGTTGTTCGGGATCGCCTGGATTCCCGGGAGGAACTCACCCCAGGTGTCAACCGACGCATCGCCGGTCCACACTGCTTCCATGCGGGCGTTGCTGACCTGGAATCGTGCGTACGTGCCGAGGTCCGGGTCTCCTGCCGGCAGCTGACACAGCTCCGGGAAGTTGACGAGGACCGAGACCGGTCCCGCGGCAACCGGAGCAACTCCGAGCTTGCCAACTCCCGTAGCGGGGGCGGAGTTGCTCGGGCGCGTGCCCTGGGCGGCTTCCATTGCCGTCTCTTCGGCGATGCTCGGCGGCTCGTCCGTCGCTGCGTAACGGGTCACGCCACTGCGACCGAGACCGTCGGAGCCGAATGAACGGCGGCCGGCGCCACTGCCGTTGGCGGTGTAGCTGAGGTTCGGCGGGGATGCGACGCTGCCGCAGCCGCCGGTCTGACCACCCTGGTTTGTGGTGCGGAAGTAGTTGATCAGCGCAGGCTGAAGGACTGCCTGGAAGCTCGCGCCTTCACCGGAGACGTCCGTTCCGGTGCACTTGGTGGTGTACGGCGCGGTGTAGGCCGCGTTCGAGTTGGCTGCGCCGAATGCAGCGACCGCGACGAGCGCGATCAGAGCAGCGAGCACAACACGCATCGAACGGCCGAGCGCCCTGTTGGGGTACGTCGAGAGCATTCTTGTTCTCCTTGAGTCTCCGGAATGGAGCATGGTTGGTTGTTCGCGCGCGCCAGATTGAGCAGACGGATTGACACGTGCGTTCGGACTATCTCTGGCGGCTGATGATCCGTTCACCACCACCGCGCCAAGAATGACTCCGCAGCCAATCCATCGTGTGAAGACTCCGTTTGCTTCAGGAGACGATCGGGTGAATGGCGTGTTACTGGCGAGGTAACCAGGCGATCAGGTGCGCACTTTGCGCCGGACTGTGACCCGATTTCCGGCCTTGTCATAGGCGACCACTCTGATCAGGTGCGTGCCGCTCTGCTTGAAGCGGTAGGTGGCCGATCCCTTTCGCAGCAATGAACTTTTGCCGCGGACCCAGAAGACACGCGACTTCGAACCCAGCCCCGACGAACGTCGCTTCGGACCGTCATCGAGCGTGACGCGAACCCTTCCGCGCAACCGTTTCACGCGCACGCTCGGAGCGCGTCGGTCAATTCGCACGGTGAACGACGGTCGTCTGAGCGCCTGGCCCGCGCCATCGATCGCCCAGACGGCGACCTGGTGACGGCCATCCTTCAACTTCCCCAACGACACAGAATCCTCGAAGGTCGAAGTCTGGAACTTCTTGTCCACGAAGATCTCGTAGCGAAGTGGGCCGCTTCCGTCAGTGAGGCGGATCCACGTCACGCCAGGCTTGGGCGTCCGAATCCAGGATGACCGAACATTCACCTGAAACGGATCCGGCGGAGAGTCGATCGTGGCGAGGAGCATGCGTCGACCTGCGGGTGTCTCCTGGAGCGCGGCTATCGCCGCGTCGCCTGAATTGTTTGCGGCGAATCCGAGATTCTCGATCGCGCCGCCGTCCACAGCGCCGACAAGCGCCGACGTCCCTGTTGAGCCGTCGACCAGTCGCACTCCCGCGCCGTCGATGCTCGCCTGGACCGATGTCTCGTCGTCAGAGACCGAGGAATAGACGTCCTGCGAATCCCCTGAACCCGCCGGCGCCCAACCGTTCGACGGGTACTCCGTCTGCTGCGTGCTGCGTTGCGCGTATGCGGTGCCCTGCAGGCCGTACGCGAGGTCATAGGCAGCATCCTTCTTCATCCGCAGATAGGGCCTTCCCGGCACCGCGTCGGCGGAACCAGGCGCCGTATCGGCCAGCTTCACGCCGACGAAGTTCGTCGCGACGCTCAGGACGTCGGACGGATCCGCGATGCGGTTGGACATGATTCTCGCTCGATCAAGCCGCGACTGACCGCCGACGTTCTGGCGGAAGGCCACGCCGAGGCCACCCGGGCGACTGAGCGTGAGCGCGATCGCGTCCGCGTCGGCCAGAAGCGGCGCGCCGCCGTACTCGGTGAGGCTGGCCAGCTGTGGAAGCCCGGGCGAGGAACCGAAGAGCTTTCGTACCCAGACTCGCGAATAGCCGGATGCGTCCGGCTCCTGGAACGCGACCGCGCCGGTTCCGGATGCGGCTATCGCGACCTTCGGCGCGTTGTCCTCGGACGGAAACCGCACCGTCGCGACCGCGTTGCGGTTGACAGGCTGGTCGAACCGCGACCAGAGCCACCCGTTGTAGCGAGCGACTCGCGTGTACGCGAACGCGTCGCCATCGGGCACTGACACCCCGGGCGGCGGCGTACCGTAATTCTTGGCCGCGACGAGATGGCGATAGACGAGATACGCGGTTCCGGCAGCGTTCATCTCGAGGTCCGGAAATGCCGCGTCGGCAGAGCCAACGTCGAAATCCACGAGCACCGGCGGCTCGAACACGGTCGCGCCGGGATCGAGTGAGGCCGAGTAGAGCTGATCGTGCCTGGCAGTGGCGTCCGCCGGACCGCGCTCGACCCATACGACCACCAGTCGCCCGCCGTCGCCCGCCCCGATCCGTGGGGCGAAAGCATCGAACTGCATTCCGACATCAACCTGCAGCGGAGCGCTCCACTGGCCGTTGCGCAGCCGGCTCGCGAACACGTGCCGCTTGCCTCCGGTCACCGCGACGAACACCGCTCCGCCCGTCCCGTCCTCAGAAACCGCAACATCACCGGCCTCGAAGACGTTGCCGCCCGGGACGCCGAGCACCTGGGCCGACGGAATCAACGCACCGGCGTCAGCGGTTGAATACGCAAGAAACGCGCATACCGCGAGCAGAGTCACGAGTCCGCTCGCGACGATCCGCAGGTGCGCAGAACGCGCATGGCTGTTTCCGCGCGCCGCCATGACCGCTACGGAACGACCACGACCCTCTTCTGGTCGCGCTTCTGGGCCTTGGCCCATGCGCAGCGGAAGTTCTCCGGCTCGGAAACCGCCTTGGATCCCGCGAAGCCCCCGCCGTTGCGGTTGTCATAGACGGTGACGTACTGCAGCGTTCCCGGCTGCGGGTTGGCCGGCATCGGCGTCGGGTCGGACTCGTTCTGATTCGGATCGCCCTTCGAACCGGTCGTGACGCCGAGCGAACCCGATGCGCTCGAACCGGCGGCAGTGGTGACAAGAGTCGATGTCATCTCCCGCTGGTCCTTCCGGCCGTTCGTGCCGTCGACATCGACGAGCGCCGTGTTCGGGTCATCGTCGATCGTTGACATCAACGTGATCTTCCCGGCAGCACCGATCAGTTCAGAGGCCGTGGGAAGCCATCCACCGCGCGCCGCGCAGGCCTGGCTCGCATAGAAGAAGTTGTTCTTTCCCGAGTCAGCCGACGGAACGCGGTAGGTCTGAGTCTGGAGGCAGTACGTGCCGATGCTCTTGGCATCGCTGGGGCAGGTGTCCTTCAGCGACGTCATTCCCTTCTTGGACAGCGAGTCGGCCTTCTTTGCCGAGCCGACCTTCGGGATTGCGGATGACGGGAAGCGCTTGTTCTTGTCAAGCACAAGCACGCCGTACGGGCGCGGTTTCGTGCTCGGGCCTTTGTAGCTGACCGCCGCCGCGACCCCGACCGTCGAGACGGTGAGCGCGATGACAGCGACGATCAGGGCAGCCGGACCGGATCGGTCCGAAAGCCGCGTGAGGAATTTCTTCATCGCGGTGTCCTCCAGTTGTTTTGTTGTGGTGGTGACGAGTGGATGCGCGCGGGCACCGGGCGCGTTCCGCCGCTCCCACGGCGTACGCCCGGAAGCGCGACCCCGATGGCGGCCGAGAGCAGAATCAACGCGGCGAGCGTGAGCGTGTAGTTGGGCGAATCGTCGTGTCGATAGGCCGTGAACGCCTGGGAGTCTTCGGTGGCCACCTCATCGTCACGTTGCTTCTCCGGGGCGCGTGCCATGCCGCCGGTCGGGGGAATCGGGCGCGCCAGCGATGGCGGCGGAGGCGGCGGTATGACCGGGACCGTCGCCAGGCCCAGCGGGGCCAGAATGAACGGCTCTATCGGAGTCGGCACAACTTGCGCAGGAGGCACCGGCCCGGCCGGAACCGGCGGCGCCGGGGGTACGAGATTGATCACCGGGTTCAACGGCAGAGGTGCCGGCGGCGGCGGTGGCTGCACGTTCGGCTTCGAAGCCGTGAAGCGACTCGCGGAGAGCGGGACGGTTCCGCACGGCGGCTGAGCGGTACCCGGCTGCACGGTGACCGTCCGGGAATAGGTCTGTCCGCCGGCGCTGATCGAGACGTTCGTCGTTCCGGCGTTGTACGCGCAGAGCAGGCCGGAGGAGGGGTCCGACACAGGCTTTCCGTTCGGCCCCACCAACGGTTTGCGCAGGTTGCTCGACTGCGGGTCGACTGCGACGAAATCCGCGATGTCCGGGTCACTGGAGGTGAACTTGTATTCCGGGGCAAGTCGTGTGTTGCAGGCGCCCGAAGTACAGACCGGGGTCGGGAACGTGGTGTACGGATCGGACCCCGCCGGGCTCGCGTTCGCGCCCCAGCGGTCCCCTGCCGGCGGCCGTGCCGCGATGCCGCTGAACAGTGCCGGCCGACTGCGGCGAAGCAGTGTGCCGTCGATCGCCTCGATGTTCAAGCTGGAGACAAGCGGGATCATCCGCACGCTCACCGGCGCGCGGTTCGTCTGGGGATTCCGCTTTGAGACGTCCACCTGCGCGAGCAGCATCCCCGTTTCGCCGTAGAGCGAGCTTGCCTTGTCGGGAGAGTTCTCGATCACTGAGCGATAGCCGAGCGTTCCGGTGCCGAACGACGGGATCGTGTTGGCGACGTTGGATTCGCCGGCGGGAATCGGGTACGCGCGATTCTCCTCCGGTCGGTCGAAGAAGTACGCGGACGCGCCTTCATCCCTGAGGAGCGTCGCGACCCGGCGGGCATCTTCATCGGTCGCGGCGTTCAGCTTCGGTCCGAAGCTCTGGTTGAGGTCGCGACTTCCGATCACCACGGCCGGCGTTGCTGCGGCCTTGGCGTCGCGCAGTTCATCGCGGAGCCAGTCGTACTGGGACGCAACGGCCGGATACTGGTGGGGATCGCTTGCGGCCAGCGTTCCACGCGAGTTGTCGATCACGATCACGCGGATCCTGCCGGTGGCGCCGGTTGACTCGAAGGAGTAGTGCGTCTGGGCGTTGCCACCCGCACCGGCACCGCGCGGAGTGACGCCGTCCTTCGCCGGCGCGCTGCCGAGCGGAGCCGGGAAGCCGGCAAAGGAGCGCTTCCATGCGTCGGCCGATCCGGCAGTTGAGTCGCCCGACGAGACCGCGGCGAAGACCGCAAGGTCGGGCTCACTCGAGAGCAGATTGGAGAGTCGGGACAGCTGCGAATCGGTGGCGGCCGACGTGGCACTGTCTGGACGCCGGCCCCCGGCATACATGAAGAATCGCGGACCGTTGTTCGCGACCGACATCCGCGCGGTCTGGTTCAGCGCCGTGCTGAGCTGGACGTCTGGCGCGATACCTGCGTTCGCGAAGTCCGCACAATCGGCAACCTCGCAGGTTGCGTTTGCCCCGACCACGAAGTTCACGGAGTTCGGTGACTGTTCGACCGGGGTTGCCGTTGCCTGGCCGGCGGTCGACGCGGCGCCGCCGCGATCGAACCGGGCGATGTAGGAGGTCATGACGCGATTTCGCGGCGCGCTTGAGGTGCTGGTGTTGAATCCCGTCAGGCTGACGGTCTCATAGCTGTTGCTCCCGCCCACGACCCAGGCGTCGCCGTCGCCGCCGGCCAGTATCGACTGGATCGGCGGCGGCTGAAACGGGCGATCGACGTCGGCGAACCTGGTGGCCAGATATCCGCCCTGCTCGATGTCCTGCCAGCCGGTGTCGGTCTGCCGCATCAGGAAACCTTCGGCCGAGGGATACAGCGCTTTGAGCAGGGGTTGGGGCTGGTCGCTCGGCGCCGAAGCATCATCGGGAATCGCCGTGTACGCGCTCATCCGCGTGACGGATGCGAGCACACGAAGCTTTCCGTTCTCGCGATAGAGCGCGGCCGCGATGATCGGCAGCGGCGGCAGCGGCTGTTCCAGGCCATGCCATTGACCGCCGGCCGAATCACGTTCGATCGCAATGCCGTCGCCGCCGATGAACGCCGCGCCATCGACCAGCCCGGTGACCGTCAGCGGACCATCGGTCGTAGCGCCCGGAAACCGCTCGGTGAGGATTGCAGTGGCGCCCTGGTCCTGCTGCCACGCGCCGTTACGCCGGACGAGCACGATCGGTCGGTGACCGTTGAACACGGGATCCTTCACCGCGCCGATCACGAGCGGTTCGCCGCCTGCATAGGCGATCGCAAGGAAGTTGATGTTCCGCTTGCGGTCGAAATCGAGCGTGTCCGGCAGGCGCTGGCCTTTTGTGTCCTCATCGCAGTCGGGGTCGGCCGGTTGGTTGGTCTGGAAGCAGACCTTCGTCCAGGACTTGCCGTAGTGGAGCATCGTTCCGTTCCGGCCGATCGCGTAACCCTCGGACGGATTGGACGGGTCGAACGCGACACCCGTGAGTTTCTCGTTGAATCCGAGTGGCGCGCCGCCGTCCTTTTCCCAGAGGGCGGTCTCGCTGCGCCAGAGCCACATCTCGCCGTCGTCGCCGACCGCATGCGCGCGGCTTGCCTCGGGCCATGCGACGGCGCGGAGATTCGGCCTGCGGACGAGTCCCGTCGAGGAGAGCAGAAACTCGGTGGACCAGCCCGCGCCCGGCGAGTACCTGGCAACCGTTCCGTTCAGCCCGACCGCGAGAGCCTGAGACCCGAGGTCTCCTGACGCAGACCCCGGTCGGCCGACAACGGCCGTGAATGGCGAACGGGCGCCGACCGACCACGCCTTCACGGCCTCTGCGCGCGGCTTGTCAGTGAGGATCGCGTTCGGACTGATCCAGCCACTCGTCGCCGAGGAGAGCGCGCTCGTGACCTTGTCCGCATCCCCGATCCCCGGAACGCGGACGAAAGCGTCTCCGTCGAGCGAGAGATAAGTGCCGCGGTTTGACGACAGGTCGCCGCGCGCGTTGAGTGCGCCGGTGATCACACGTGTACCGAATCCGCTCCCCGGCCATGCCGTGCTGCGGTAGCCGACAGACCTTGAAAACTTGGAGCCGAACTCGTGGTCGCAGGGATCGGCTGCGCCGACGGCGTCGCACCAGGTGGCCGTGACCTGGTCGCTGCCGATGTCAAAGTATGCCGTGAGGTCCTCGGCCGTGCCGCCCACGCTCAGGCGACCATCGATCCAAACGCCGTCGCTCGTCACGGTGAGCGGATCGACCCCCACACCCGCCGTTGCGCTGGCCTGCTCGACCGGGCGAAGATTTGCGATTCCGCTCGACGGCGTGTCCGCGGCAGCGACCAACGAGGGGCTCAAGTCCACTTCACGCCAGACCGGCTGCGCACCGGAGATGTCGCGGCGGAACAGCGAGATCCCGCGACCGAGGCTCGAATCGAGCTTGGCGATGAGCCAGGCGTTGTCGGCGGCCGTGGCATCGATTGCCACCACTTCGAATCGCCCGGTCGAGTCGGCCGGCAGTACGACCGTTTCGCTCTGCCATGCGTCGGCATCGTCGGTGCCGTCGTAGTGCATGACGCCCTCGACGGCGCCGTCGACCGATGGCCGTGTTGCCACGGCCAGCACGTGCGTGGTTCCGGAATCTTCAAATGCGGTCGCCGGCGCCCGTCCGACGGCCGCCTGAATCAGAGTGCCGCCATTCAGCACGGGCGCCGGCGGTGAAGTGGATTTCCAGTCGCCGCCCGGCTGGCGGACCACAACCGTTCCGTTCGGGTAGCCGTTCGCTCTGCCGATCAGAACCCCACCACCATGAGGCGTGATTGCCGCCGAGGACACGACCGGTTCAAACTTCGAGAGCGGTTGACCGGTGGTTCCGTCGAGTGGCGTCGCGGCAGCGTGCCAACCCTTGGCGTCGGAGTAGCGATAGAACACGGACTGCCAGCCCGCCGAAGGATTGTCGCCAATCGCAAGCTGCTGGCCGTTCACCGTGGCCGGAAGATTTGACGGCGCCTGCTTCTGAAACGCCCACGCCTCGCCGGTCTCACCGTCTGGCGCCGCCCCGAGCAGCGCCGAACCGAATCCTCCGGCGCCGGACTCAGCACCGACCGTCGTGATCGCGCTGACCACGGGCTGAACGCGCGCAACGCCTCCTGGACCTGCCCCCGCCCGGCTGCCGCCCACGGTCGCCAGCGCGAGCGCTGCGATGACGGTCGCGAGCGCAATTCCTGCGTTTCTCATGAAACCGGCCTCATTGCCCGCAGGCCGCCGATGCCGCGCACGGAAGCACTGCCGTGCTCGCCGTGGCCGAGGAAGGCTCCTTGACGCTCATCGCGATCTTCGTCGGCCAGCGTTTCGGGTTGAGACGTAGGACCATTGTGTGCCGGCCCGGCCGGAGCAAACCGCTCCGTGATTGGGCCACCACCCGGCCGCGACGCTTTGCCTGGATCGTCACGCGCACCTTGCGGATCGTCTTGAAGCCGAAGATCAGCCGAGTGCCTCGGAGTCTGGTTGTGACCTTGCGCACTGCCGCCTTCAGTCGCTTCGGCGCTCTCGGCTCCTCGGCTTCGGTCACCGGGGCCGGCGCAAACAGCAGCGAGTCGTCGGTCGATGAGTCGGCCAGAGCCTGTTCGATGACCTCGTTCGGTCGGCTCAACACCTGCGCAGCGAAGGCCGGGTCGGGGTTGGCGGTAACTGGCGATGCCGAGTCCGCGTAGCGCAGCAGCCTGCCGTCGGCTGTGGCGGCCCAACATTGATCGGCGTTCACGCACTCGACGCGCTGAACCGAGCCGTAGTTGCCGATGGTCTCCACCGCGACCGTTCCCGCCGAGGCGTCGAGCCGCGCGATTTCGCTCGGCGCGGGACTCGGTTGCGGAGAGTTGCCCGGGGCGATGGCGGCGATTGCCTGGTCGGTCCCCGGGATCGCCGCTACGTCCACGAATCGCGTGTTGATCGCCTCCGGGTCGGAAGGAAAGCCGATCTGGTGCCAGGAGTTGCTCACGCCAGCCTCGCGGACGGCGATGAACGGTCCGGTGTCTGCCGGCGAGTCGTCGGCCATTCCGCCGTCGATTTCCTGATCCTTCTGCGGACCCGAGGCCGCGCCGCCTCCGACCGCCCAGAGAATCGAGCCTGGATCGCTCGGCAGCCCCGCGTCCAGCGCAAGCACTTCTGTGGCCTCGGGCGCGAATCCGGGGACGTCCGGATCGAGATCTCCGTCAGTGAAACCCGTCGCTGAGTTCGCCCCGGATTCGATCAGCTGGATCGGGCTGTACTCGGGAACGTCGATCAACGTCGGGTCGGATTCGCGCTTCGAGTCAGGACCCGCGTAGACCGATTCGGCGAAGCCGCCGTCGAATGCTTCGATGTCAGCCGCCCCGCGCTTGGCCGGTGCATAGACGCTCTTCAGGCTTGAGCCATCCCAGCGCAGATGGAACGTTCCCGGATTTGTGCCGTCCGGCATCGCTGCGGCTGCGCCGCCGAACCAGCACTCGTTGCTGGAGCGGCATGCGGCAGCTTCCATCGGCTGATAGGGATCGTTGGAGGTGTCCACCAGACCTCGGATGGTGCTGTAGGAGCCGACGATCTGGCCGGCGGAGAAATGGCAGAGTCCACGCCCGGCGTTCGGGCCCGTGTTCCACGGGCTGCTCGGGGTGGTCAATGTCCAGAACTCATTCGGTCCCGCCCAGGCCACTCGCGCGTTTGCGGAACCGCCGTCGCCCGGTCCGCAGACAGTCGCGTACTGCTTCCATCCGCTGATCTGCGTGGTCGTGTCGCCGGTGAAGGCGAAGACGCCGTTCGTGAAGTAGGGGTTGTCGACCGTCAGCAGGACGCAGGCGTTGGCGCTCCAGCAAGAGAGGGATGTCGGCTGGCCCAGCGGCTGCTCGAATGGAGACGTGCGCGGCAGCGGATATGCGGACCAGCTCGAGGCGGCCGCGGCACTTGACGCGGCGGCGCCAAACAGCACGCAAGCTGCGATCAGGCAGCCGACAAGCTTTCCGACCAGCTCTGCACCCCGGTTGTTGCTAGGCGCCGCCGTCATGGGAATGCTGACCCCCGTCGCCGGCCGGCTCGTTGAAGTGACTGGGCATTCCGTCGATCTCGACGCGCCTGACGCCGGAAAGCATCGCCTCAAGCCCCACACCCGCGAGCGTCTCGTGCTCGACCAGCGCGTTGGCGAGATTCTCAACTGTGGCCCAGTTCGGACGCAGAACATGCGAGGCGTTCTCCGCCGCGATGCTGACCAGCCGCTCGACCTCGTTGTCAATCGTGTCAAGCGTGGTCGGACCGACGTTGCCGAGTTCCTGCAGCCCTGCGCCGAGGAACACCTCGCCGCTCTGCTCGCCGACGGTCATCAGCCCGATCTCCTCGGACATGCCGAACGACGTGACCATGCGACGGGCGAACTGCGTTGCCGCGTGCAGGTCCTCGCCGACCCCGGTGGAGGTGGTGCCGAATGCGAGTTGCTCACCGGCAAGGCCGCCCATCAGCACGCAGAGCTGGCGGTTCATGTCGGCGGTCTGCATGATCACCTGCTCCTTGTCGGTCATCTCGGTCGCGGCGGTGCCCATCTTGCGGCCGCGCGAGACGATCGAGACCT
The DNA here is from genome assembly GCA_016462645.1 of Thermoleophilaceae bacterium. Taxonomy (GTDB): domain Bacteria; phylum Actinomycetota; class Thermoleophilia; order Solirubrobacterales; family JACPNS01; genus JACPNS01. Next base: position 29,773 of record JAEMSX010000012.1, on the reverse strand, counting down.
TCTGCGATGAAATCGTCGCGCCGGTCGCACGGGTGACGACCGCGTGCGCCGCCTCGTGGATCGCGACGATCCAGCGCTCCTGTTCGGTGATCAGATGGTGGGTGTTGCTCGCCGGGCCGGAGACCACGCGGTCGATCGCTTCGATCAACGTGGCCTGGGCGATCGCCGGGTCGCCGTGGCGCACCGTGAGCAGCGACGCTTCGTTGACCACGTTGGCGAGCTCAGCTCCCGAGAAGCCGGGACAGAGGCGCGCGATCTCCTCGAGGTTGGCATCCGCGGCGAGCGGCTTCTTCTTGGCGTGCAGCTGGAGGATCTCGTGCCGACCGTGCACATCCGGCACGTCGACGGTGATCTGACGGTCAAAGCGGCCCGGGCGCAGCAGCGCCGGGTCGAGCACGTCGGGACGGTTGGTGGCGGCCATCACGATCAGGCCGAGCCCGCCATCGAAGCCGTCCATCTCGACGAGCAGCGCGTTGAGCGTCTGTTCGCGCTCGTCATTGCCCTGACCGATGCCGGCACCGCGCTTGCGTCCGGCAGCGTCGATCTCGTCGATGAAGATGATCGACGGGGCCGCCTTGCGGGCCTTGGCGAAGAGGTCGCGGACGCGAGCCGCACCGACGCCGACGAGCGACTCGACGAAGTCCGATCCGGAGAGTGAGAAGAAAGTGGCGTCGGCCTCGCCGGCCGTGGCCTTGGCGAGCAGCGTCTTTCCGGTGCCCGGGGGGCCGACCAGCAGAACACCGCGCGGCGGACTCGCGCCCACGCGTTCATACATTCCGGGATCAGCGAGGAAATCTCGGATCTCGCGCAGTTCGGTGACCGCCTCTCCCGCTCCGGCGACGTTTGCGAAACCGAGGCGCTTGGCCGTTCCTTTGCCCTTCTTCTTGCCTTTGCCGGCAAAAGTCGAGAACGCTGAGAAGCTGTCGGCGCCACCGGTCGACTGCAGCCGCGAGAAGTACGCGAACAGCGCGACAAGCAGCAGGATCGGAATCAGGAACTGAACGATCGCCTGAAGTTCGCCCTTGTGCGCCTGCTGGTCGACCACGACGGTGGCGTCCGAGCGGTTGAAGTCGCGCAGCAGGTTGTTGGTCGCGGCGTCGGACTTGGGGTATGCCGCCCAGAGGAACTGGTTGGTCTCGGTCTGAACGATCACGCGCGAGTCGTGGTCGAGCAGGACGACGCGCTTGATGTCGCCGTCGGCGGCCAGGCGCGTGACGTTCGAGAGCGGCGTCGGGAGGCCGGCCGACGACGGCGCGATCTTCCCGAGCAGCGAGAAGAAGAGGATGATCAGAATCACCGACGAGACCAGCAGGAAGGTCGAAACAGGATCCTTGGTGAAAACCTTGAGGACAGCCTTGAAGAACGTCACCACCGGCGACTCGCCCTTCATCTGCTTCTTCATGTTCGACTTCGGGCGCTTGCTCGGCAGGCCGCTTGTCTGCACCGGCGGGGGCGCGATCGGGGCACCGCTGCCCTCTGGTGCGGGGGGCTGGGGAGTCATGAGCGCGGCCTCAGTGCCGCAGGCGAGAGCATCGTTTGTGGCAAGGGAGTTTCCGGCTTTCTGGGATCGAGCTGTGCCGCGGCGCACCTTGTGCCCGCCGAGGTTCCTGACGAGAGGGATTATTCGCGCACCCTCGCCGATGCAAGTGAATTGCCTGTGTCGGGGTGGAAACAATCTGGAAAACGAAAAACGCAAGGGTCGTGACCCGGCGTCTCGGGGCGTCAGCCTGCGAGTTCGTCCGCAAGCCTGCGGAAGCGCGCAAGCGACAAGTGGTCGTCGCCGAGAATCTCGACCAACCACGCGTCGGCCAGCTCGATGTTGAGGTCGTCCATCACAACCATCATCTGCTCGATATCGATCCAGTCCTTGGCCCGATCGAAGAATGCTTTGCAGATCATCAGGTGCTCGGGCGAGAGGATCGGGATCTTGGCTTCGCCGAATGGAACTCGTCGGAGGTCGCGTGCCATCTCGTCGTGCAGACGGTCGTATGCGAAGAAGAGATCGATCGGAGTCCGCCCCCAGAGCAAACGACACTGGCCGCTTTCGGTGAGCTTCTCCAGGTCAGTGACCGAATCCACACCGATCGCTGAGAGGGCCGACGCGACGGCCGGATAGTCGTCGACCGAGCAGAACACGTTCACATCGAGATCGGTCGTTGACCTGGGCTCGGCGTAATAGGCCAACGCGAGCGCTCCACCGAAGGCATGCGCGATGCCCGCCGCATCGAGCGCCTCGTCCACCGCAATCAGTTTGTTCGGCAGGGAGGGCTCTTGCATTGCTCAGGCCGCAACCAGCCGAGGGAACTTCAGCGGCGTGCCAGCGCGCTTCTGGGGCAGTGAATCCGCCAGCTCGAGGAGGTCGTAGAGGGTTCGACCGCGCTGCTCCATTGATTCGCCGGCCCATTGGGCGGCTTGCATTGCCTCATGGCTGAGTTTCGGTGGATCAACCATCTCCAGCCGGCCGAGGAGCGCGCCCGCCAACCCACGCGAAAGGTTTTCGCCATGGCTCATTCGAGTGATCAGCTCTCTTGCCGCCTCGTCGATCGGCGAAGAGACGATCGTCGCGCCGACCCGGTGAGCTTTGCGAATGACACTCTCGCGGTCAAACGGTGCCTCTGCCCTGGAGGCCGCCACGGCGAGCACGGTCTCATCGAGCTCACGGAAGGTGGCGAGGGTCCTGCTGCGCGGACCTTTCGGAGTCATCTGGGACTCTCGGATCTCCCATCCGCCACGCCTGTTGCTGACTACGGATGCCATAGTGGGCATTATACCCACTATCGAGTCGGCGGTACCCATTCAAGCCAGATGTACTTAAAAAGGAAAGCGCCGAGGCTTTCGCCCCGACGCTCTCAAAACAACTACAGCTGGTCAGCGCCGTACTACTCGCCAACTCCCTGCTCAGACAGCCTTGCCAGCTCAGCCTCAAGGCCTTCGCCGGTCAACGCGCCGAGGCCGCCGTCGCCGTCACCAAGTGCTGCCAGCTCTTCAGCCGAGAGACGGCCGAAGTCGAGGTCGCCCGGAGCCGGCAAGGGCTCGGTGGGCTCGATCTCGATCGTGCGGTAGCGCTTGAGTCCGGTTGCGGCCGGGATCAGCTTTCCGATGATCACGTTCTCCTTCAGGCCGACCAGGCGGTCGGTCTTGCGGTCGAGCGCTGCATCGGTGAGCACCTTGGTCGTCTCCTGGAAGGAAGCGGCCGAGAGCCAGGACTCAGTGGCAAGCGAGGCCTTGGTGATTCCGAGGATGACTTCCTCGAACTGCACCTGCTCCTTCTTGGCCTTCTTGAGGTCCTTGTTGATCTGCTCGAGCTCGTACATGTCGATGAACTGACCCGGAAGGATGTCCGCGTCGCCCTTCTGCTCGACACGCACCTTCTTCATCATCTGACGCACGATGATCTCGATGTGCTTGTCGTTGATGTCGACGCCCTGTGACTTGTAGACCTTCTGGACCTCTGCCGTCAGGTAGACCTCAGTGGCTGTGCGGCCCGAAATGCGGAGCAGGTCGTGCGGGTAGAGCGAGCCCTCGTTGAGCTGCTTACCGGCCTCGATCTTCTCGCCGTGTTCGACGTAGAGACGCGTGCGGCGCGGGAACGAGTATGCGTGCTCCTCGCCGGCCTCGTCGGTGATCGTGATCTTGCGGGCCTTGTCGGTCTCCTCGACCGCAACCTTTCCGTCCTGCTCGGCGAGCACAGCCAGACCCTTCGGCTTACGAGCCTCGAAGAGCTCGACGATGCGCGGCAGACCGTGCGTGATGTCCGCGCCGGCGATACCACCGGTGTGGAACGTACGCATGGTCAGCTGGGTACCGGGCTCACCGATCGACTGGGCGGCGATGATGCCGACAGCGTCGCCGATCTCGGCGAGCTGGCCCGTTGCCAGCGAAGCACCGAAGCACTTCTGGCAGATGCCGGTCGCCGCGCGGCACTTGAGCACCGAACGCAGACGGACCTTGGCGTCGGGCTCGTCCGCGAACGTCTCTTCAGCGTCCGCGAGCATCTCCGGCGTGATCATTTCCTTGGTGCTGCAGATCACGCGGCCGCGCTTGGTCTTCCACTCGACCGACGGGTAGCGACCGACGATGATGTCGTTGATGTCGCCGTCACGCCAGATCTCGACCTCGACGTCGTCCTTGGTCTTGCAGTCGTTCTCGCGGACGATGACGTCCTGCGAGACGTCGACCAGACGACGCGTGAGGTAACCGGAGTCTGCAGTACGCAGAGCCGTGTCGGCGAGTCCCTTGCGGGCACCGTGGGTGGAGATGAAGTACTCCTGAACGGTCAGACCTTCGACGAAGTTCGCCTTGATCGGACGCTCGATGATTTCACCCTTCGGGTTGGCCATCAGACCACGCATACCCGCCAACTGGCGGATCTGCTTGAACGATCCACGAGCGCCGGAGTTGGCCATCATGAAGATGGGGTTCAGCTCCTCGAGGTTGTCCTCCATGGCCTGTCCGACCTCTTCGGTTGCGGCAGTCCACTGTTCGACGATCAGATCGTGACGCTCGCCCTGTGAGATCAGGCCCATGTCGTACTGGTCGCGGATCTCGGCGACCTGGCCGTCGTACTTGTCGAGGATCTCCTGCTTGACCGGCGGCACGACGATGTCGTTCTTGGACACCGTGATGCCGGCGCGCGTCGCGTACTTGAACCCGAGGTCCTTGAACGCGTCGAGCACGATCGCGACAGCAGAAGCACCGTGCGCGTGGATCAGCTTGCCGATCACCGCGTTGATGTCCTTCTTGCGCATCGACTGGTTGACGAACTCGTACTCCTTCGGGTTGAAGTCCTCACCGAGCGTCTCCTCGAGCGAACGCTCGATCGTCTCGTTGAAGATGATGCGTCCAACCGTGGTGAGCTCGTGGGCGTCGGAACCCGGGCGGCGGTACTCGGCGAGGTCCTGGAGCTTGACGGCTCCGTGCTCGTAGGCGAGTTCGGCCTCCTGGGCGGTGCGGTAGACCTTGGGACGGGTCTTGGCCTTGCCGGCCTTGATGTCGGACTCGAGCTGCTCGAGCTCTTCTGCCGTGGGGCCATAGGTCAGGTAGTAGGTACCGAGGACCATGTCCTGCGACGGGGTGGCCAGTGGCTGACCGGTCGCGGGCGACAGGATGTTGTTGCTGGAGAGCATCAGCAGACGGGCCTCTGCCTGCGCCTCGGCTGAGAGCGGCAGGTGGACGGCCATCTGGTCGCCGTCGAAGTCAGCGTTGAACGCGTGACAGACGAGCGGGTGGACCTGGATCGCCTTGCCCTCGACGAGCACGGGCTCGAAGGCCTGGATTCCCAGACGGTGAAGCGTGGGCGCGCGGTTGAGCAGGACCGGGTGCTCGTGGATGACCTCCTCGAGGACGTCCCAGACTTCCGGCACGCCGCTTTCAACCATCTTCTTCGCGGCCTTGATGTTCTGGACGACCTTGCGCTCGACCAGGCGGGCCATGATGAACGGCTTGAACAGTTCGAGGGCCATGATCTTCGGCAGACCACACTGGTGCAGGCGCAAGTACGGACCGGACACGATGACCGAACGGCCTGAGTAGTCCACGCGCTTGCCGAGCAGGTTCTGACGGAAACGACCCTGCTTGCCCTTGAGCATGTCGGAGAGCGACTTGAGCGCGCGGTTACCGGGACCGGTGACCGGGCGACCGCGGCGGCCGTTGTCGAACAGTGCGTCGACGGCCTCCTGCAGCATGCGCTTCTCGTTGTTGACGATGATCTCCGGCGCGCCGAGGTCCAGGAGACGCTTGAGGCGGTTGTTGCGGTTGATCACGCGTCGGTACAGGTCGTTGAGGTCCGACGTGGCGAAACGGCCACCGTCGAGCTGGACCATCGGGCGCAGCTCCGGCGGGATCACCGGCACGGCCTCGAGGATCATGTCGGTCGGCTTGTTCTCGGAACCGAGGAACGCGGACACGACCTTCAGGCGCTTGACCGAACGCGCCTGCTTCTGACCCTTGGCGGTCTTGACCTCGATGTCGAGCTTCTCGGCCTCGGCTTCCAGGTCGACCTGGTCGAGCAGGTCGCGGACTGCCTCGGCACCCATGCCGCCGCGGAAGTACTCGCCGAAGCCGTACGGGGATCCGAAGCGCTCGCGCAGTTCACGGAAGAGAGACTCGTCCGGCACGATGTCGCGGACCTGCATCTCGGTGAAGAGCTCCCAGGTGCGCTGCATGCGGTCGATCGATGAGTCCATGTAGGCCTCGGTGTCGGCGATGTCGCCTTCGAGTGCCTTGCGCATTGCGGCGGTCGCCTTCTCGCGGTCCTCCGCCTTCATGCGCTTCGGGCTGGTCTCGAGGTTCTCGGCCCAGAGGTGGTCGTCCGGGGAGAAGTCGGTCTGCTTGCCGCTCTCGTAGAACTCGACGCGACGCTCGAGCGACTCCTGGATCTCCTGAACCATCTGCTGCTTCTCGGACTCGAGGCCGTCCACGTACTTCTGGACTTCCTTCTCGAGCTTGCCGAGGTCCTTCTGGCGTGCGTCCTCGTCGATGTAGGTGACGATCGACGCGGCGAAGTAGAGGACCTTTTCGAGGTCCTTCGGAGCCATGTCCAGGAGGTATCCGATGCGGCTCGGAACGCCCTTGAAGAACCAGATGTGGCTGACCGGCGCGGCGAGGTCGATGTGACCCATGCGCTCGCGGCGGACCTTGCTGCGGGTCACTTCGACGCCGCAACGCTCACAGACGATTCCCTTGTAACGGACGCGCTTGTACTTACCGCAGTAGCACTCCCAGTCCTTGGTCGGACCGAAGATGCGCTCGCAGAAAAGACCGTCCTTTTCCGGCTTGAGCGTGCGGTAGTTGATGGTTTCGGGCTTGATGACCTCGCCGTGGCTCCAGGAACGAACCTGCTTGGAGGACGCCAGACCGATGTTGATTGTGTCGAACTCGTTGATGTCGATCATGTGATCTCTTTCTTTCCTACGTGGTCTGGGCGTGACTACTCGGAGGCGCCGCTGCTGTTGATTTCACCGGTCGCGAGGTCCTCGATGAGAGGCTCCTCCGCGGCTTCCGGCGCTGGCGTCTCGGTCAGGTCCCCGGTGGCTTCAGCGGGGGCGTCTTCAGCTGCGCGAACTCCGGAGAGGTCGATTCCGAGCTCTTCCGCTGCACGCAGCAGGTCGTCCTCTTCTTCCTGGATCTCAAGGTCGCCTCCGCCTTCGGAGCGCACCTGGACGTCGAGGCCCAGTGACTGCATCTCCTTGAGCAGAACCTTGAAGGACTCCGGAACGCTCGGCTCCGGAATGTTCTCGCCCTTGACGATCGATTCGTACGCCTTCACGCGGCCGATCGTGTCGTCGGACTTGATCGTGAGCATTTCCTGGAGCGTGTACGCAGCACCGTGTGCTTCGAGCGCCCACACTTCCATCTCTCCGAAGCGCTGACCACCGAACTGGGCCTTACCACCGAGCGGCTGCTGGGTGACGAGGCTGTACGGGCCGGTCGAACGCGCGTGGATCTTGTCGTCCACGAGGTGGAGCAGCTTCAGGATGTACATGTAGCCGACGGTGACGCGCTCCTCGAACATCTCACCGGTGCGGCCGTTGTACAAACGGACCTTTCCGGCGGAGCGACGACCCTCGATCTCCTTCGGGTCGATGCCGAAGTCGATGCCACGGGCCGCGTGCTTCTCGGCCCAGCCGACGAGTGCGTTGTCGACGTCCTTCAGCGTTGCGCCGTCGAACACCGGCGTCGCGATGTGCGTGCGCGGGTCGGGCTCGCCGTTGACGAGCTTGTTCTGCGGACGCTCGGGGTCGTCGAACCAACCCTCGGCAGCGGCCCAGCCGAGGTGCGTTTCCAGCACCTGGCCGACATTCATTCGGCTCGGAACACCAAGCGGGTTGAGGATGACGTCCACGGGGGTGCCGTCCTCGAGGTGCGGCATGTCCTCCTGCGGGACGATCTTGGAGATGACACCCTTGTTGCCGTGGCGTCCGGCGAGCTTGTCGCCTTCAGCGATCTTGCGCTTCTTGGCCACGTAGACGCGGACGAGCTCGTTGACGCCCGGTGAGAGGTCGTCGCCGGCCTCGCGGGAGAAGGTCTTGACGTCGATCACGACGCCGCCTTCACCGTGCGGGACCTTCAGGGAAGTGTCTCGCACCTCGCGTGCTTTCTCCTTGAAGATCGCGCGGATCAGCTTCTCTTCCGCGGTGAGCTCGGTCTCGCCCTTCGGCGTGACCTTGCCGACCAGCAGGTCGCCCGACTTGACCTCGGCGCCGACGCGGACGATGCCGCGGTCGTCGAGGTTGCGCAGCGACTCTTCCGAGCGGTTCGGGATGTCGCGGGTGATCTCTTCGTCGCCCAGCTTGGTGGTGCGGGCGTCGACCTCGTACTCCTCGATGTGGATCGAGGTGAGCACGTCGTCAGAGACGATGCGCTGGCTGAGGATGATCGCGTCCTCGAAGTTGTAGCCCTCCCAGGACATGAACGCGACGAGCAGGTTCTTACCGAGGGCCATTTCGCCCTGGTCGGTGGAGGAGCCGTCTGCGAGCAGCTGGCCGGCCTTGACCTTGTCGCCGACGTTGACACGCGGCTTCTGGTGGATCAGTGTGCCCTGGTTGGAGCGCATGAACTTCAGCGTCGGGTACTCGCGCTTCTTGCTGCCGGAGGCAACGACGATGCGCTCGGCCTCGACGACTTCGACGACGCCGTCGGCCTCGGCGACGATCACGTCACCGGAGTCCATCGCTGCGCGGTACTCCATGCCGGTTCCGACGAGCGGAGCCTCCGGAATGAGCAGCGGCACAGCCTGGCGCTGCATGTTCGAGCCCATCAGGGCGCGGTTCGCGTCGTCGTGCTCGAGGAACGGGATCATGCCGGTCGAGACCGACCAGATCTGCTCCGGGGAGACGTCCATCAGGTCGACTTCCTTACCCGGAAGCGTGACGTAGTCGCCCTCGAAGCGGCAGAGGATCTCGCCGCGGAATTTGCTCGTCTTCGGGTCGACGTCGACGTTCGCCTGGGCGATCTTCTTGTCGGCCTCCTCGTTGGCGTCGAGGTGGACGATCGTGTCGGTGACGACGCCGTCCTTGACGAGGCGGTACGGCGTCGTGACGAAGCCGTACTCGTTGATGCTCGCGTGCGAGGCGAGCGATCCGATCAGACCGATGTTCGGTCCTTCCGGGGTCTCGATCGGGCACATGCGGCCGTAGTGGGTCGTGTGAACGTCGCGGACCTCGATCGGGGCGCGCTCACGGGTCAGGCCTCCCTGACCGAGCGCGCTGAGGCGACGACGGTGGGTAAGACCGGACAGCGAGTTCGTCTGGTCCATGAACTGTGAGAGCTGCGAGGAACCGAAGAACTCCTTCAGCGCGGCCACGACGGGACGGATGTTGATGATCGTCTGCGGCGTGATCGTGTCGGCGTCTTCCGTGGTCAGCTTCTCGCGGACGGTGCGCTCCATGCGGTAGAGGCCCATGCGGAAGTAGTCCTGGATCAGTTCGCCGACCGTGCGGAGACGGCGGTTACCGAAGTGCTCGAACTCGTCGAGGCGGGACTGGATCGGCTCACGTGCGTAGGTCTGGCCTTCTGCGGCGTAGTCCTTGAACTCAACGTCTTCCGGCATGCCCATGGCGCGCGGAAGGTCGACGAGCTCCTTGATCAGCGCGACGATGTCGGCGCGGGTCAGCTGGCGCTGGTCGAGCGGCTCATCGAGCTGCAGGCGCTTGTTGAGCTTGTAGCGGCCGACCTTGGTGAGGTCGTAGCGCTTGGGGTCGAAGAACAGGCTCTCGAGCAGGTTGCGCGCGTTGTCGAGTGACGGCGGCTCGCCCGGACGCTGCTTCTTGAAGAGCTCGATCAGCGAGGCCTCGTGTGAGTGGAGGGTCTCGGCGTCAGCCTCGATGGTGTTGCGGATGTACACGGAGTTGTCGAACATCTTGAGCATCTCGTCGTGGTCGACAAACCCGAGCGCACGCAGCAGAACCGTCACCGGAAGCTTGCGCTTGCGGTCGATACGCGCGTAGACGCGGCCCTTCTTGTCAATCTCGATCTCGAGCCAGGAACCACGGCTCGGCATCAGGTTGGCGAGGAAGACCTGCTTCTCGCGGTCCTTGGGCTCCATCAGGTAGGCACCGGGCGAACGCTGCAGCTGCGTCACAACAACGCGCTCGGTTCCGTTGATGATGAATGTGCCGCGCTCGGTCATCCACGGGAAGTCACCCATGAAGACGCTCTGCTCGCGGATTTCGCCGGTCTCACGGTTCTGGAAGGCGACGGTCACGGAAAGCGGCCTGGAGTACGTCAGGTCCTTTTCGCGGCATTCAGCGATGCTGTGGACGGCCTCCTCGAACTTGATGTCGCCGAAGACGACGCCGAGGTTTCCGGTGTAGTCCTCGATCGGGGAGACGTCGTTGATCGTCTCACGCAGTCCACCCTTCTTCGGCTCCACAAGCCAGTCAAACGACCGCTTCTGGATGTCGATCAGGTTCGGGACGTCGAGCTTCTTGTCGAGTCGCGCAAAGGTGCGACGCGTACGTGGGGCAGGCGCAGATGCCAAGGTAAAACAACTCCTAGATCGGGTGGCTGGCGAAAGTTATGGATTCACGCTTGCCGGGCGTGAAGCAATGTCAAAGCAAGATGTGTGGATTGGGGGAAATCTTCAGGGCGCAGGCCCTGAAAAGTTCAATACAGCGGGTTTCGAGACCTCACGGACCCCGGGCAATGTGCGTTAGGCACCAATGCGCGGCTGCGGATATAGGCGTTCGAACGATCAACTATAACACGAGGGTTGGCGGAAGTGGACGGTTGTCCGGTTCCGTGCAGTTTCGCGTTCAGCGCCTGGGAGCGCGGAAGTCCCTCGACACGCGGGTCGTTCCCGAGCTGTTGCTGAACTCCGCGACCACCTTGGTGAGCAGTCCGGCGATCCGCCAGGCCGCGAGCTTGCGCGTCACGGTGAATGAGCAGTTCACTCCCGCGGCCCGGGTCTGCGGTGATCCGCCGATCCGTTTGCTGCCGCGCACGCGCACGCTCACCCGGGTTGAGCCGCTGCAGTCCCCGGACAACGATCCGGAAAGCCTGATCACCGCGCGGCGGTGCGTCTTGAAACGGATCACGGGTCGATTCAGTCGGATCAACGTGGTGCCCACGGTGCCGGTGGCGCCCGACGCGCCGGTCACTCCGCTGGATCCGCTCGGCCCGGAACTTCCCGTACCGCCGGTCGGCCCCGGATCGCTCACCGGCGCGGGTGGTGCCGGGCAGCTGCCGACATGCGAGACGACATTGATGTTGCGGGTGATCGTCTGCATGTTGCCGACGCCGTCCTGCAGGCGCACGGTGTAGGTGTGAGGTCCGCACGTCTGCAGCATCAGGTCCGGCTCGAAGCGCGGGCGGCCCTGATTGCAGAGCTTGAACGCCGCGCCGTCGATCGAGATCGTGCAGCGCCAGCGTTCGCCGTAGTCGGAGAAGAGCAGCGCAAAGACGCGCGGCGCTTCGTCCATCAGCGGCCAGATCGGATAGGCATTCGGCGCGGTGGTGTCCGCGATGCGGAAGCTTGAGGTGGCGGTGGTGGTGCGACCCTCGGGGTCGGTCACGCGAACGTCCTGGATGTAGTCGCCGTTGGCCTGCGGGTGGGTTCCGCCCCACGCCGCCGAGTCCGGCCAAGCGGCCCCGGTGGTGGACCACGCGCCGCAGCGCGTGAAGGCTGCCGGCCGGATGCGGCACTCAAGGTCGCCCGCCTGGTGGCGGACGATCAGGCGCCAGTCGGCGATGTCTGTGTACACCCGACCGTCCTGAGGCTCCTCGATCGCGACATTCGGCGCGGTTGTGTCGGCGACGGTGAAATTGGTGACGGTCGTGGCAACGTTGCCGACCATGTCGACCGCCCGCAGCACGACCGTGTGCGGGCCGTTCCTGAGTGGCAGCGGCGCAGTCTGGTTGGGACCGGATCGGTACGTGTTGTCGTCTCCGGTGCAGTTGCGTTCGCGCACTCCGTCAACCCAGCACCAGACGCGGGCGCGGGCCTGGCTGACCCAGAGCTTCACCAGGACGGGACTGTCGTCAGTGGTGGCCGTGTTGCCGGGCGAGAGGACATCGATCCGCGGGCCGGCGCCCCGGACCGCAAACACCCAGCGATCAGCGATGCCCCAACGGTGGTTGGCGTCCATCGCGCCGAAGCTGATCCGGTGCAGGCCCGGCGAAAGATGCGAGGGCTGGAAGTAGACCGTGGTCCAGCGCTTGTACTCGGCGCCGGACAGCGGCCCGCACGGCTGGCGGCGCCCGTCCACCCGGCAGCGCCAGAAGTTCGCACCCGAGACCACGGCCTTGAGCGGCGCGGCGTCACCGCCGATGACCTGCGCGTGATTGAGCAGCGGTTGGATCCGTGGCCGGACGCGATCGCGCACTTTCACCCCGAACGATCGCGCCACGACTTCTTGCGAGCCGTCCGTCGTGAACGCGATCAGGCGGATCACGTGCTTGCCATTTGCGAGGTCGGCGTGACCGCGCTCGGGATCGCAGTTGAACGTGCTGTCCGGGAGCCGGCCGTTGACGAGACAGACAACCTTGTGCGGACCGCTCAGACCGAGCACCTGAAAGGTGAAGTTGAAGGCGGAGTGGCGCAGGACCCGGGTGCTCGACGGCGCCTGGATCTCAATGCTCGCCGCCTTCGCCTCACCCGCATGGAGCAGGACGCATGCGACGAGCAACGCGAGGGCCAGACTGAATCGTCCGAAGCCGGAGGTCAGCCTGAGATTGTGTGGGGTTGCGAGAGTGCCGCGCATTCGGTTGCGCTTCCGAGTCCGAGATTTGAGTCCGTGCAAAGTTGCACGAGTTCGCACGATTATCTGTTCTCGCCGGTCCCTTCACGTGAACGGAACGTTTCCGAGCGGTGACAAAGCGGTGACAGCTGGCCCGGAAACAAGAAAGGGCCAGCCCGAAGGCCGGCCCTTTCCGATGGGGAGCGATTGCGGCTAGGAGCTGCAGCCGTTGATGTGGTGGAACGGACCACGCACACCGGAGACGACATCCACGGTCGTTCCCGAAGTCGGGTACGTGTAGATGTCGGCAGTCGTGTCGCCCTTCAGGCAGAGATAGAGCTCCTGATTGACCCAGACCTTCGTCGGAAGGCCGGAGGGGCGGCTCGGGTTGTTGAACGAAAGCTCGAGACCGTTCGAGGCGACATCCGGGAGTCCGTACAGAGACATCGTCTCCGCGCCGTCATCGGCCCAGCTGCGGGCGATCTCCATACCGAACGGAGTCGAGGTGCCCTCGTCGAAGTACACCGCGAAGACCGGCAACGGCGAGATTCCGACGATGTAGATCTTTCCGGAGATCGACCCGAGCGTCGCAGTTCCGACCTCGGCTTCCGGCGGGCAGTTGCCGTCCGGGATGAACCTGCGCGACTTGCGGTTGAGCGTGCCGATCGTGCCGTTGTTGAGCGCGCTCGCGTTGCAGTCCTGGTTCTGGTTTCCGTAACCGGGGAACGACATCGCGACGTTCGTCGGCGTGTGGAACGAGACGCCGTACTGACGCGTGTCATTCGCGGCTCCCCCGCTACCGAGGATCGACTTCAGCGTGAGCGCGGTGTACGCGTCCGCATCTGCGCTGTCAGTCGTCAACGAGTACGACATCTTGCAGCCGCGCAGCGTCAGCGACTTCGGAGTCATCGTCGTGGTGGTGGGCGTGGTGCCGATCAGCGGGTAGGTGAGGACCGACCCGGTGAAGTTCGGGTTGTTCACGCACTCGCTTGCGCCGCCTTCAACCCACTGCCAGATCTTGCCCGGCAGTGTCGGACGCGACGCGTTGTTGAAGCTCAGCGTCAGGCCGGATGTGGCGGTGTTCGGCAGGCCGCGGATGGTCAGCAACGGCGCCGATCCGTTCCAGTTCAGGTTCAGGACCCGGCCGTACGGAGTGGATACGCCCTGGTCGAACCAGACGCCGAAGTGCGGCGTCGGCGAGGAGTCGACGAAGTAGATCGTTCCGCTGGCTGATCCGAGCGTTGCGGTTCCGACCTTGGCGGTGTCAGGGCAGTTGGTGTTGACGAACGCGCGGTAGGCGCCGTAGGTGCCGTTGACGGTCGAGATGTTCGAGACCGGACAGCGCTGCGCGGCGCTGCCGTAGGCCGGGTACTGGATGCCGATCGCCGAAGGCAGTTGGATGTTCGCGCCGTACTGCTTGTTGGCGTTGAACCAGCCGCTCACCGCGGTGTTCAGAGTGAGAGTGGTTTCGTCGCCGGCGCCGTTCTTGTCGGCTGTGACGTTGAGCGTTGCGGCGGCCGAAGCATTGCCCGCGCCGATCGATGCAAGTGCTGCAATTGCGGCCACGGAAAGCAACGCCGAGCGCAACTTGCGCTTGGAGATGAATCGCATTTTGTTTCCCCCCTTGTGGGATCCGATTTGGCGGCGCGACGGAGGCTCGGCAGTAGCTGGCCGCCGCGAACGAATCGCGACGACCAGCGCCCCACTGCCGTTCCAGCGCGCCGATGCTGGAAAAGTTGTCGCCCGTAAGAGCAACCGATCCGGGCCGAGTCTCCGCAAACTGGGGTCTCGTACGTCCCTTCAGTAGGACAATGCGAGTGGCCCGGATTTTTATGCGCAAGTTTTTAGGGAATGACTCGCAGCGCGACTATTTTCGAGCTGCCGGTGAGGAACGGCCAGCTTCCTTCACGTCGTGCGGTCGCTCGGAAGTAGACCGTCGTGGCTCTGGTGGCGGTGATTCCGGGATACTGCCGCTTGAAGCGACCCTTCGAATCGACCTGGGGCGTCGCGGCAGTCGGGCGCCACTCGCGCTTGTACAGGTATTCGACCGTGACGAACTTGCCGCCCTCCGGGGTGCCGAGATCGCCGCTCAGCAGTCGCCCGCTGAACGTGAAGGGCCTGCCCGAGCGGACGCGCTTCTTGCTGAGCTTGAAGGTGAGTGCGGCGCGCACGCGAATCGTCGCGACGGCGGCGGCCGGACGCAGCCCGTCGGAGCCGTCGAAGCGGACGGTGAAGGTTCGTGTCACCCCACTCGGCAATTTCGCCACGAACTCGCCGGAAGTATTCGTGGTCGTCTCGCCAAACGCGCGCTCCACGCCGAACTCAGGAGTCTCGGTTATCGCCAGGCGGGCGCCGGGAATCGGGTTTCCACTGGCGTCCTGAAGCGTTCCGACCAGCGCCGTGCGGGTGCCGTAGCGCAGGACTCGATCCTGCGAGGCGCCCGACCAGTTCACTCGAGACTTGTCTCCCACCTTGGCGATGGCCGCGCTTATCGTGGTGCCGGCGCGCAGCGGAAGGCTGAACTGCTTTGTGGTCGTCGTGTCGGACCAGTTGCCGGCCACGTCGCGCGCTGAGACGCGAACCGCGTACTGGCCGGGCGCAAGATCGCCATCCGGGATCGACTTGGTGATGCTCAGCTCTTTGCGGCCCTCGGGCGCAATCGTCTCGCTGGCCCCGAGCGAGTGCCAGGCCGACTCGACCGCGTTCGCGCCATCGTCGGTGCGGCGGATCTGCATCGCAACCGATGCCAGGCCCGAGTGCGGGTCGGCAACCGTTGCCGAGACCTGATTCGGACGGGCAAGGTCGTCGGCACGGAATTCGACTGACGGACCCGACCAGTCAGCCCTGATCTCACGCGTCTGGATCGGCGATTCGTTGCCGACCAGGTCGGTGGCGCGGTACGTGAATGTGGTTGCGCCCTCTGGCACCGTGATGGCCTTGGCGGATCCGAGATGCAGCTGGAGCGAGCTGGGACCGGCAAAGCCGTACTCAAGCGAAGCGGTGCCCGATCCGGCATCGGCGGCAGAAAGAGAGAAGTTCGGCGGCGTCGTCATCCAACCGTCAGTCTGAAGCCCGTGCAGGCTCGGGACCGGCGCGGTGCCGTCCACGTTCACCTCAGTTGTCTCGGTAGATGAAGCATTTCCATTGCAGGCGACCGCGCGAAGATGCGCGTAGTGCTTGCCCTCACCGAGCTCGCTTCCGATCCGCGCATGCGTGGTCGGGGCGAGAACATTCGGCTCGGCCGGCGGAATGCCCAACGGCTCATCGTCGGCCGTGAAGGAGTAGCCACAGATCCCGGATTCCAGCTCAGCGTCAGCCGGTGGCGGGGTCCAGGTCTGGTTGATCCCGGCGATCAGGCTGCTCAGCTTGATCCAGCCGATCGGTTCGGGGTCGGCCGGTTGCGGTGTACCTGCGTCGTAACCGACGAATCTGTGCGCGCGGTTGCCGGTGTTGCCGGCCCTGTCGCGATAGGCAACGCCGACGTCCCACGCACCCTCGTGTGGGAAGGTGAGATCCATCGTTCCGTCGGGGAACGTGGAGTCCGCCGACTGCGCGACAGCACCGTTGGCGCCTGGTCGCAAGTCGAAGCTCGCCGAGGCCCAGCCCGACTCGTGCGTGAAGTCGTCCGTGTCAGTCGGATCGTCATGACCGACTCGCACGATCGGTTGACTCGTCCAGCCCCACTGGGTGACGCCGTCGTCGAGCGTCAGACCGGTGGGTTCATCCGGGGCCTCGCGATCGATGCGGATCGGGAGATCTGTGTAATACGGGAACGAGAGCGCCCAGTCGTAGATCACGATGCGAACGATGTGATTGCCGCTGGTGACGTTCGAGAGATCGAGCTTGTGCGTGACGTGCACCCACTGAGGACAGGCTGTTCCGGAGTCGTCGAAGTCACAGGGTTCGGGCGTCGCGTTTGTCCCGTTCGGTTGGTCGACGAAGATGAAGACGCCAGCCACGCCCGAACCGTCGTCGTACGCATTGAAGCTGACCGTCATGCTTTTTCCGTCGAGCCAGACGTCGGAATCAGGATCATCGGCGCCGGTCGGCGTGACCTCGAGATCGCTGATTGTCGGAGTCACGTCGTCGGAATACTCGAAAAGGAAATTCTTGAAGACAAACGGCGTGGGATCAGGGCAGATCGCGACGACGCATTCGCCGACAATCGCCATCGTTGAGCTTTGGTGCGACGAGAGCCCCAGCTTGACCTGCGTCGGGACCGCCTCGCTCGCGCCCGGCGTCAGTTCCTTCACCACCGCGCACTCGTCCTCCGGACATGCCTTGACCCAATAGCGGTAGGCGCCAGAGGTGTCACCCCCGTAGTAGATGAACTCCGCCGACTCGACAATCGAAGTGGTTTGCGGAGCAAACCAGGCGCCCCATTTGGGCGGATCGAGAAAGGGACCCTCGCCGTCGAACACGATTCCATCGGGACAGTTCTTGTCGGGGAAGACGCCCGTGCCGTAGCCAGAGAGCTGCCACCCGGGGCCGAACGATGATTGGTCCTGAGTCGACGCATCGCAGGACTTGAGCGTGTAGGAGCGAGGCGCGCCCGGGTCGGCAGCAGCAGAACCAGCGACCGCGGCCAGGATCAGTCCGACGAACACAACGACGACTGAAAGAGAGGAGAGACGGCGCGCGATCATGGTTTCACCACAAATTTCTTGGTCGGAGAGTCACTGGCTTCATAGGCCCAGCCCGGCTCGGCGGTCGAAATCGCGTGGACCTTGAATCTGACGGCGCGGCGGCTCGCCTTCCACCTGAACACAAATTGGAACCGCCCGGCAGCGTCCGTGTGCGTTGTCTTCGTCAATCCGTTTGAACGACCGGCGATTGTGAACGCGATCTCGACGAACTTGCCACGTATGGGAAGAGCGGCAGCATGCGAAAAGACCTTGCCGCTCAGAACGATCTGCTTTCCGCTGCGCACGCTCGACTTTGAGAGCCTCAGCGAGATCCTGCCGCGAACCAGCAACTTCGCCGAAGCTGTCGTCGGCCGGGCCACGAGATTGCCGGCAAAGCGGGCAACGAACTCGCGTGAGCCTCCGGCGTCAACCGGAACCGCCCAGGTGCCGTCGGCGGCCGTGGTCGCGATCGACTCGACGCGCGGCGGCGCGCCTGCCTGCGTGGAGGAAACCGTGATCAGTGCCCCTCCGATCGCGGCTCCGTTCGCGCCTGTTAGTCGGCCGACGAGCCGTGGGCGGCCGCCGTAGCGCTCGGTCCGTCGCGCCAGCCCCTCGAAGTCGGTTGCTGAAGAACGGGTCAAGCCCGCTGTCAACCTGCTCATGCTGCGGAGCGGGATTCGGACCTTTGCGTCTGCGCCAGCTGCGGTGCGCGTGACGACTGAGTTGTTTCCGCCGTTGTCGCGCACCCGGATCCTCAGGCGGTACTCGCCGTCGGCCAGCTGACCGTCATCCGGAATGCGGGCGGTCAGTTGGATCGGAGCCGAGCCGACCGCTCCGGCGGGAAGGCCAGACCCGATCTGAGTCCACGGCCCGCCGCCTGAAGGTTGGAACTCGATTGCCGCGAGCGCGAGTCCGCTGCCGGAGTCCTGGACCGCCGCGCGAATGAGCGTGGGGTCGGCCCGATCGGAGTCCTCGAACCAACCCGCCGGCGCGGTGCGATCAGCGACGTAGTCCGTGACCTTCGTGGTCTCGTTCCCCGCGACGTCCGTGGCCGTGACCTCGAGGTGGTTGGAACCTTCCACGAGCGCCACCCCCGCTGCCTGAGAGCAGTCGACCGGGTTCGTGTTGATCTTGCAGGTGACCGTTGCAACGCCGGACTGCGTCGTGTTGGGCTTTGAATCAACCACGTTCAGAGCGATCGGTTCGGACGATCCGACGGTTCCGCTCTCGGGGGCGAGCGTGATCGAAGGAGGAGTCAGGTCCACCACGACCGGGACGTGCGCGATCTCCCCCGGGACACCGGAGCAGGAGTAGCCGCGCAGATGGAACTTCTGCGGCTTCTCGCTGAGCGCCTGAACATTGGAGGCCGTGAGCGTGAGTTCAGTATCCGCGCCCGGCAGGCTCGGCGTTTCCGGGTCCTCGCCGGGATTGAACCCGGCCACGGAGCTGAAGGCATAGTCCGAGCCACAGAGTCCTGGCGTCGGGACGTGTGAGTAGTCCCAGTCGATCGTGCGACCGTTTTGCGCGTCGCTGGCGTTGATCGGTGCGATCGGATCGAGCTCGGGCGCAGCCAGCCGCTCGTCGTCGATGTTCAGGTACGTCTCGCCCTTGCCGCTCACGTTTCCGGCGCCATCGATCGTCTGGAATGCGACGGTCCATTCGCCCGTGCTCGGGAAGCGATATGAGAGCGAGTTCGCCGCAACGGCCGCGACGTATGTCTCTGGCGGATCCTCCACACCATCCGGGGGCGGATTGTCACCTTCGGTGTAGGGGTTCACGTCGTACGTGAAGCCGACGATTCCCGACTGCGTCGCGGTCTCCCCTTTTTCGCCGGGGTTGGCCCAATCAATTCTCGCGTCACGACTTCCGACCCAGTTTCCGTATCGCGGACTCACCATGAACTGCGCCGGCGTGCCCGGCGGGGTTGCATCGGTCTTCACCTCGATCGAGTCGTCGGCGGGAACCCCCGCAAGGTTGTATGCGGTGAGCGTCAGAGTGTGATGGCCGTCCGCAAGGTCAGATGCCTCGATGTGTGGCCACGTGTAGGGATCGAGCGTCACGCAGTCCGGGTAAGTTCGCGTTCGATCAAACAGCGCGACGCACTCGTGGATGTCCTCGATGTCGACCCGCACGTAGTCGAGCGGCGATTCGAAGTCGCCGCCCTCGTCGCCTATATCGAAGTAGATCTGGCCGTTGTTCCACTTCGTCGGACCGTTGAGCACTGAGTACTCGTTGTCGTATTCGTCGTCCGGGTCATGTTCGTCAACCAGGATCAGTTCCTGGAGGTCTATGAACGGCGGAGTGTCATCGCCGCGCGTGATTTCGAGATCGGACAATATGACCGGCGATTGGGCCGGGCACAGGAGCAGCAGACAACGTGTGCGTACGACCACACGGTTTGCCCCGTCAGGAATCTCAACATCCGCGTCGCTGTCGTCCTGGACGATTTCGATCGGATCGTCAATTCCGCCAGAGCCGGTGAAGAGTTCGCCGCAGTCGGAAAAGCGGCAGACCTGGATTCCGACCTCGATTCCGGATGGGGGATCTTCAGAGCGCACGAGGCGCGCCGAGAGCGACTCGATCTCGGCATTCATCGTGTCAAGTCGGAATTCTCCCTCAGCCTCGCCGAGCTGGGCGTCCTGGCCCAGATAGAACGTGTAGCCGGTCGGACACTCGAAGCCTTGGAACCACAAGTAGTCCGGTCCCACATAGTCCCAAAACGGCGAGTCGGTGTCCTTGCCGGCACACGGGGTTTCCACGAACGTGTGCTGAGCCGCGCCGGCAGGCGCCGCTGCGAACGCGGTGACAATCGTCGCGAGAATCGCGAGCGCAATTATCCAAGTCGATCTCTTCATCAGGGCGCCAGTCCTCCGACGTCTGTGCCGGTGTCTTCGGCGGCACCCTGCGGGGCCGCGTCGTTCTCGTCTGCAGCGACTTCCTGGTCGGCCGTGATCGGCCCCGTGTTCGCCGCCTCCGGGCTCGTTGACCTGTCTCCTGAGACCAGGTCTTCTTCGGTTGCCGCGCGCGCTTTCCGCGCAGCCCGAGCGCGGCGTCGCTCTGGCGCGGATGCACCGTCAGACACTTCAATCGGAGTGATCAGGCTTGCCGGACCACGAGAGCCTTCTGCAGCTGCGTTCTTGCTCGCGTCTTCTGTACTGCGCTCGATCGCTACGCCGCCGCCCACGACGGTCGCGCCAGCGGCGAAGACGGCCAGCGCTTTCTTCCCGACTGCGATCGTCGCGTCGGTGTTGCTCCCGCCGAAACGTGCCTGCACGAACTCGGCCACGCGATGAAACGGATCGAACAGGCGCCCTCGCCAACCCGCAACCGCGAGTACGCCCACCGGGAAAAGCGAAGCAAGATCGCGCGGCGCAAGCGTGTAGTCGCGCAGCGTCGCCCGGCAGTGCGTGCAGGTCTCAAGGTGCATGCGCAGGTCGTTCTGGGTCGCGCGATCCGCCTCGCCGTCAGCGAACATCGAGAGCAACGGCTCGATGCGTTCGCACTCGCGCCCGGCGGCGATCGCGTCGACGCGCATGCGGGCCGCTTTACGCCCCTCGCTGAGGAGGCGATTGACTTTCGCGTACGAGAATCCGGTCAGCCGGCAGATCTCCGGGTAGTCGAACCCGTCGGCGCGCAGCAGCAGGCAGCGCGTCTGGTCAGGGCGCAGACGCTTGAGCGCCTCTTTGGCGACGCCGTGCGATTCGGCGTCAAGGATTGAATCCTCCGGGAGCGCGACATCCGCGGCCAGCCCGCCGGTGATCACCTCGAACTCAGTGTCCACCTCGCGCTTGCGCGATCGCACGATCTGCAGCGCTTCGTTGCGGATGACCGTGTGCATCCAGGCGGCGATCTGCTCGGGGTCGCTGGTCTCAGGCGGATTGGTGAGCAGCGCTTCGAGCGCGCGTTGGTAGGCATCCTCGGCGTCAGCCGCGGTCGGGCTGCTCCGGCGAGCAGTCGCCAGCCATTGATTTCCGTATCGCTCAATCAGCTCCTCGGCCTGCAGGTGATCCGACTCCACTGCAAGGTCCACGAGCTTCCGAGCGTTCCTGTGAACTGCCAAGACGCTTCCGAGCCTTCAATTTTCATGGGACTCATCGCCGCGGCGCCGGCGTCTGGTCCCCCCACCAGATATGCCGTCAGGGTACCGGAAGCGAGTAGTGATCCCGGGCGCGGATTCGACGATTCCCGTACCCGTGAGTAGCAAATACCGCGCGGTATGTAGGATCGATCATCTTTTGAAATCCGTTTGTACTCGGCCACGTGAACTCCTCAACTACGCCAACTCACACATCTGTAGGCGCTGCGATGCCAAGCGTGGAAGAAAGCCGCGCTCGGCTGCTCGACGCGATCGGCCCCGCGCCGGACCTCACATTCATCCGCGGCATCGGAAACATCGGTGACGAATTCATCTGGGCCGGCACGCGCGAACTGCTCGCGGGCCACGTGTACCGCGAGATCGGACTCGACGAGTTGCCGCTCGCCGGAGGCGAACTCGCTGTGCTGACCGGTGGCGGCGCATGGAGTCGTCCGTACAACGAGTACATGCCGGAAGCTCTGGCGATCGCCGAGCTGCGCTTCGATCGCGTGATCGTCCTTCCGTCGAGTTTTGAAACGGTTGAAGATCGCGTGCGCGAGGCGCTTGAGCGCACCAACGCGCTGGTCTTCGCGCGCGAGCTCGAATCGCTGCGTCAGATCAGCGGACTCTGCCGCGCGGATATCGCGCACGACTGCGCCTTCTTCGCCGATGTCAGTGCGCATGAGACGCCGGGGATCGGGGAGCTGAATGCGTTTCGCACAGATCATGAGAGCGCCGGGCCGCTCACGGAGGCCGTCGCCGGCGAGGACATCTCCGCGACCGCCGAGTCGCTCGAGGGCTGGCTGCACACGATCGCGCGCTACGCCGCGGTCAACACCGATCGTGCTCACGTGATGATTGCCGCCGCCCGGCTCGGGAAACAGGTGCGCTACCGCGAAGGCAACTACTTCAAGCTGCGCGCGATCGCCGAATCGTCACTCGTCGGCTACGACGTCGCCCCGCTCGAGCAGGCGCGCGAAACACTGCCGCCGCGCACGTCGACGCCGATGCCGGACAGCCGCGTGACGATCACGCTCACCGGCCGCGACGACCCGGCTGGCGCGCGTGAATCGCTCATCTCGCTCGCCGGCGCGGACGCCGGGCTGATCGTGCTTGACCGCAATTCCGAGGACCTGACCCGCGCGGCGCTGCTTGAGTTCGGCGCCGGCGACGCCCAGGTCTCGCTCCGACTCGCTGACCGCGACCTCGGCGCGAGCGGCAGCGCCCTGCAGGCGACCGAGCTCGCGGCAGGCGAGTACTTGTTGATGCTCGAGTACGGGATGACGCTGGAGCCCGGTGCACTCGAGCAGCTCGTCGCCGCGCTTGACGACAATCCCGATGCGATCGCAGCGACGGCCGGTCCCGGCGGCTGGATCGGCGACAGCGGCGCAACGTTGGAGCTGACCAAAGGGCGCGCCGACGCAACGGCGCGCACCGGATGGGTCCCGGTCTTTGGAACGCTGTTTCGCGTCACGGCATTTGACGACGTTCCGCTCGCCGGCGCGTTCGGAGAACCCTTTCAGAGCATTGAGTTCGCGCGACTTGCCGAACAGGCCGGGCGCACGCTGCTCGCCTGCCCCGGTGCGGTGATCGGCGCCGCCGCGGAACGCCAAACGGTTTCGGGCTCACGCTTCGTCGCCAATGTGCGTTCGGCACAGGCGATCGCCAACCACGCCGAGTTCTTTCACCGCAACTCCCGGCTGATCCCGGACGGGCTGGCCGAGCTGCTGCCGGAGCTGCTCGATTCCGACGGTCAGTTCGATGAACGCGCCGCCCGCCTGCTGCTCGAACTCACGCTCGCGAAGGGCCCCGAGTGGCTGATCGCCGAGCGCATGAACGGCGGACTCGAACCGTTGCTCGGCGACGGGTCGGAAGGGAAAGCATTGACCACCGTCCCGGCCGACCACCTCGAGTGGCTTGAGCGCCGCAACGCAAGCCTCGCCGGCATCGAGAGCGGCGGCTGGTGGCAGCTGCGCGGTCGGGTGGAGCCCCTGATCGGCGCGGTCAGTTCGGCGCGTTCAGCGATCCGGAACCGCGGTGCGAAGCGATGAGCCCGCCGGCACGTCGGACGATTCACATCAACGAGCCGGTGGTCAGCGGTCAGTCCGTGCGCTTTTCCTGGACGGTCGAGCCGCGCGACGATTTCTACCGCCGCGAGGAGTTCACGATCACCTACCCGTCCTCGATCGATCCGGCCCCGGTCCCCGGGGCGATCTGGCTCCGCGTGATGATGATCTCGATGTACACGCACTGGGCGATCATGCAGCCCGTGCGGGTCGTGCTCCCGCGCAAGCTCGGGGCGGGCGAGCGCGAGTTCTGGCTGCGGATGATCGACGCCGCGGAATGGGCCCTCGCGATCGACACGAAGTCAGACGTCCCGTTCAGCACGCGCACGCTGCGCCGCGCCGAGATCGTCGAAACCGGGACACCGCTTGAGCCGATCACCACACTCGATGCCCCCGGCGGAAGCGTCTCCTGCTTCAGCGGCGGGCGCGACAGCCTGGCGCAGCTCGGGCTGCTCCAGGAACTGGGCGAAGACCCGTTGCTGGTGACCGTTACCTCGCGGCGCGAGGGCAGTCTTGAGTTCGAGACGACGCGCCGCGCCGAGGTCATCGCGACCGCCGTCGAGCGGCGCGGCACCGACCACATCGATGTCGATTCCGACTTTCGTTCCTGCATGGACAACTTCAATGCCGACGCGCGGCGGCTCGGGGTGAGCGTCACCGAGATCTGCGACACGCTGCACTACTTCGCGGTCGCCTGGGCCGCCGGGTACTCACGCGGGGCTCGCGCGGTGTACCAGGCATCCGAAGCTGACCTCCAGACCTCGATCCGCCATCAGGGCGCGGTCGTGAGCTTCAAACATTTCATGTACACGGCCGCCACGCAGCGCTCGCTGAGCGCGCTGATCGCGCCATCGGGGATCGAGTTCTGCGGCCTCACCTACCCGGTGCTGCAGTTCCAGGTCCAGCGGCTGCTCGACCTGCGCTACCCCGATCTGCGCGATCTCCAGTACTCCTGCTGGAGCCAGCAGGACGGCGAGGATGTCTGCAGTCGCTGCCGCGAATGCCTCGCAAATGCCGTCGACCGCATGACCGACGGACTCCCGCCCTCGGAGATGGGAATCGACCTCGACCAGCTCATTGCGGCGTCCGGCGACTGGCAGCCCGGCGGCCGGCCGGAAGCGCCGCGCGGCGCCGTGTCGGCGATCGCCGGTACGGCGCGCGATGATCACATGCTGCGCTTCTTCCGCACGCACGACGTCGAGGACATCGCCCACCTGGCCGGGCCCGCGGGCCTCGGTCCGGATGCCCGTCAGGCCTACGCAAGGATTCGCGCGACCGTTGACGCGAGCCCCGAACCCCCCGCCGAACCGGGACTTCGCGCCGAGCTGCTCGACTTCGTTGACCCGCAGGTTCGCGAGCGCCTGAGCACGATCTACGCAGAGCACTTCGAGGACGAGCCGGTCGAGAACTACGAGCACGACGTCCGGAACGCGAAGCTCCTGATCGACTGGACGACCGCGCCGCTGGCTGCCGACGGCAACAAGCCGCCCGCTCCTCCCCGCGAGTTCACGCTCGCTCAGACCCCGCCGCGCGCGGAGCTGTCTGACGCGCAGGTCGCCGAGATCGGCCATCTCATCCCGGCCCCGGAGCCGAACGTCGTCCGCGACGGCGAGCAGCGATATCTCCCGGTCGCAGATCCGGACCTCGCCGGCGACGAGCTCACGCTCGTGACCGAAGCGGTGAGTTCAGGCTGGATCTCGTCGGCCGGACCGTACATCGAAGAGTTCGAGCGGCGCTTCGCCGAGTACTGCGGCGTGCGCCACGCGATCACGACTTCGAGCGGCGCGACCGCGCTGGAAGTGTTGCTGCGCGCTGCCGGGATCGGCCCTGGTCACGAAGTGATCATCCCCACCTTCACGATGGTCGCCACGGCCAACGCCGTGCACCACACCGGCGCCAAGGTCGTGATGGTCGACACCGATCCTGAAACCTGGAACATGGACCTCGCGGCGGTGCGGAGATTGATCGGGCCGCGCACGCGGGCGATCATCGCGATGCACACCTACGGCCATCCGGTGGACATGGACGCCCTGAGGGAGCTCGCTGACGCCAACTCACTGCTGCTCTTTGAGGATGCAGCCGAGGCCCACGGCGCGACCTGCCGCGGACGCCGCGCCGGTGGCCTGGGCGACGCCGCAGCCTTCTCGCTCTACGGCAACAAGATCATCACCAGCGGCGAAGGCGGCGTGATCACGACCGACGACGACTCGATCGCCGCCGCGGCCCGCGACCTGCGCAGCCACGCCTTCTCCGAGGACCGCCACTTCTGGCACCGCCGGCGCGCGTTCAACTTCCGCATGAGCAACCTGCAGGCCGCGATCGGCCTTGCCCAACTTGACCGGCTCGACGAGTTTCTTGAGCGCCGTCGAACGCTCGCCCAGATGTACCGCGATCAACTCGAGCCGATCCCCGGCATCACGATGCAACCGGCCCAGGAGGGGATGCAGAGCGCCAACTGGATGTTCGGTGTCCTGCTGGCCGACGACTTCCCATGCACGCGCGACGAGCTGCGCGAGACCCTGGCCGCCGCTGGCGTTGAAACGCGCACGTTCTTCATCCCGCTGCACGTTCAGCCCGCTTACATCGATGAGTTCGCCGGCCGGCGCCACCCGGTCGCCGAGAAGTTCGGCCGCGACGGGCTCTACCTGCCCTCGGCACTCTGGCTCACTGACGAGGATGTGGCTCGCGTCGCGAGCGTGATCGCGGATAGCGCCGCGGCGCGCGCGATCCCGGGACGATGATCGAAATCCGCTTGCGCGACCCTCGCGTTCGCGGCAATGCCGTTGACTTCGAGTGGACGGTCACGCCCGAGCACGATTTCTATCGAGCCCATAGATTCACGCTCACGTTTCCGCATTCCGTCGACGTCGCCACGGTTCCAGAAGGGCTGTGGCTGCGGGTGATGCTGATCTTTCTCCATCCCCACTGGGCGATCCTGCGCCCGTGCCGCGTGGTGCTTCCAAGACGGCTACCCGCCGGCGAGCGCGAGTTCTGGTTGCGCATGGTCGACTCGGCAGTCTGGACACTG
The DNA here is from genome assembly GCA_016462645.1 of Thermoleophilaceae bacterium. Classification (GTDB taxonomy): domain Bacteria; phylum Actinomycetota; class Thermoleophilia; order Solirubrobacterales; family JACPNS01; genus JACPNS01. Next base: position 3,302 of record JAEMSX010000012.1, on the reverse strand, counting down.
GAGAACGATCTCGACACGCCCGACGGACCGACATTCGCCGAACGAACGCATCGCACCGTCGAGCTCGTCGAAAGCGGACCGCCCGCCGGCGAACTCGCCCAGGTCGAAGCTCGCGACGTCGTCGTGAGCAGTTTCAGCGGCGGGCGCGACAGCCTCACCCAGGCGGCGATGCTGAATGAGCTTGGACTCAAGCCGATTCTCGTCACGACGACCTCCAAGCGCGAGGGCAGCATTGAGTTCGAGACGCCGCGCTTTCGCAAGGTGCTCGACGAGATGCGCGCGCGGACCGGCCTCGAGCTCGTCGAGGTCACCTCCGACGTGCGCACTTGCGTCGTCAATGACCACCCGTTGATCGCTCGCTGCAAGCTCGCCGTCAGTGAACTGACCGACACGCTGCTCTATTTCGCGGTCTGTTGGGCCGTCGGCTCGGCGCGGGGAGCGCGTGACGTCTTCCTCGCGTCCGAGGCCGAGGTCCAGGAGTCGATCCGCCGCGACGGCATGGTGGTGCAGATCGTCCACGTCGGATTGACCACTGCATCGCAGCGAGCACTGAGCGCGCTGATCGCGCCGACGGGAATGACCTACAACGGCCTGACCGCCGCGTTGCAGCATTTCCAGATCCAACGGATCCTCGATCAGCGCTACTCGGAGCTGAGCGATCTTCAGTACTCGTGCTTCTCTCAACGGCCCGGCGAAGACGTCTGCAATGACTGCTTCAACTGCCTCAAGACCGCCCTGCACAAGATGTCCGACGGAAGCGCGCCTGCGGAGATTTCGATCGATCTGAACAAGGTCCTCGTGACCCGTTCGCACTGGACCCCCGAGGACGACGGCGAGCAACGCAGCGCCGTCGGTGAGCTTTTCGCCGAACGCATGAACAGTCACCTCACCCGCGTCCTGCGCGAATACGACGCCGCTCGCGTCGCGGAGTTCGTCCCCGGTGGCGTGCTCAATCCCGACGCGGTTGCCGGACTGGAGCGACTACGCGCGACGGCCTTCGCGGCGCCGGATCCTCCCGAAGAGCCCGGCTATCGCGCGGGATACCTGGAGCTGATCGACGAGCCGTTGCGCAGCGGCCTCGACGCGATCTTCAGCGAGCACTTCGAGGCCGACCCCCTCGAGCAGTACGAGCACCTGCTCGACAACACCCGCCTGCTCTCGGACTGGATCGCCGCGCCGCTTGACACAGCTCAGGGGCGGGTCGGCTCGAGTCCGAGTCCCGCGTAGAAATCCGTCAGCGCGCTGGTCGCAGCGTCAGCTGAGAAGCGACGCTCGTAGAGCTCGGACCCGGCTGCGCCGAGGCGTGCGCGCAGCGCGGGGTCATCGATCAGGCGATTCAGCGCTCGGTGAAGGTCCTCCGCGCTTCCCGTCTCCACGAGCAGCGAGTCGACGTCATCGATCAGGTCCTCGACCATCCCGTCCACCGCGCTCGAGACGACCGGCACGCCGTACTGCAGAGCCTCGAGCACCGACATCGAACCACTTCCCTCAGCGAGTGACGGCAGCGAGAAGATGTCAGCGTGGCGCAGGTAGGCGCCGACGCTCGGGACGCGACCCGGCAGCGCGACGCGATCGTCGAGCCCGAGCTTGTGCACGAGTTCGCGATGCGGCTCGAGCAGCTGACCGGTGCCCACGAGTGCCGCCCGAAATCGACGCCCGTCATCGCGCACGCGAGCGAGCGCCCGGATCAGCACATCGACTCCCTTGCGCGGCATGTGCCGACTGGTCGCGACGATCAGCGGGCCGTCCTTGGCAGCGAGGCCGGCGACGGGCTCAGGCAGCTCTGAGGTGCTGTCAATCGGTTCGAATGCGGTCGCGGCCGCATACGGAAGTCGCTGCACGTTGATCGCCGGGTCGTATTCCGTGTGGATGAGCTCACGGAGCCGCTCATAGTTGACGACCACGACATCGCTCCCGCGCAGCGCGTCGCGCTCGATCGGCATCGTCGAACGCTTCACGAACTCGAAGATCGCCCGGTGCTTGGCGTAGGTCAGGGGGTTGCTGCGGACGATTTCGTTCTCAAGCTTTGAGCTCGCATGCGGGACGATCAACTCGTAACAACTGGCGACGTGCTTGACGTCGACCCCGCGCGCCCGCAGCTTCCGCGTGGCGAGGATTCCGGGCCCGCACCACATGCCGAATGAATGGATCACGTGCGGCCCGGGGCTTCTGCTCAGCCGCTCGACAACCGGCTGCGCCATGCGGTGGCGAAAGAACAGCGCGTATTCGGGGCGGTTCTCTCTGGCGATCCAGCGCAGCCGATGCAGCGTCGCGCCCTCGATCTCGACGTCTTCGGTGCGCTTGCCGAACGTGTACCACTCCGGTCGGTAGCCACCGCGTGACGCCGCGATGCCGTGCGACACCACGTACTGCTCCGCCCCGCCCGAAAACCGAATCGGATCCCGGCCGAGCAGGTAGATCAACTCGCCCATCAGCGGCGCCGGCGTGAACCGGCGCCGCGCTCAGCCGAGTTTGGCTTCAAGCGCGGCAACCTGCTGGTTCATCTCGTCCGGAAGACGCTCACCGAGCTTGGCGAGGAACTCCTTGACCTGCGGGAGTTCTGCCTTGACGAGCTCGTTGTCGACTGTGAGCAGCTTCTCAAGCGTCTCGGGGTCGATGTTCAGGCCTTCGAGGTTGAGGTCCTCGGCACGCGGCACGAAGCCGAGCGGGGTCTCGTCGGCCTCGACCTCACCGTTGAGGCGACGGCAGACCCACTCGAGGACGCGCGAGTTCTCGCCGTATCCGGGCCACATGAAGTTGCCCTGGTCGTCCTTGCGGAACCAGTTGACGTAGAAGATCTTCGGCAGCTTGGCGCCTTCGGTCTTGCCGATCTTCAAATAGTGAGCGATGTAGTCGCCCATGTTGTAGCCGGCGAACGGAAGCTGCGCGAACGGGTCGAAGCGGAGCTGACCGACGGTGCCGGCGGCGGCCGCGGTCTGCTCGCTGCTCATCGTCGCGGCGAGGAAGGTGCCGTGCTCCCAGTCGAAGGACTCACGCACGAGCGGCACGTTGGTGGCGCGGCGTCCGCCGAAGAGGATTGCGTCGATCGGTACACCGGCGGTGTCCTCCCACTCGGCGGCGATGCACGGTGCCTGGCCGGCCGGGACCGCGAAGCGCGCGTTCGGGTGCGCGGCGGTCGTCTCGGAGCCCGGCTCCCAGTCGTTGCCGTGCCAGTCGATCAGGTGCTCGGGGGCGCCGTCGGTCATGCCCTCCCACCAGATGTCGCCATCGTCGGTCAGGGCGCAGTTGGTGAAGACGGTGTTCTTGGTGATCGTGTCCATCGCGTTCGGGTTCGTCGCGTA
>JAEMSX010000086.1 GCA_016462645.1 Thermoleophilaceae bacterium | reverse complement strand
TTCCGCCGCCGGAAGTTCCCGAGCAGCGGCAAAATCACGCTGCGCGTGGGCGATGCCGCCTATGACGACTGGCCGATCGTCGGCGAGTACGAGACGATCGACGTCGCAATGGCCTTCTGCCAGCAGCTGCGCGAGCAGGGCTTCGCCGCCGAAATCACCTCTGACTGGGCGCTGGATCAGTTCGGCGGGGGCGATATCGCCCTGCGAACTCACCCCGAAGAGGATCAGTTCGCCGCGCGTGAGCTGATCGAATTCGCGGACGACTGACCTGCAGGGCCTAAAGGCCGAGGCGGTTTCTGTCGATCCGGCAACTGAAGACTCCGCCTTCGTCCGAAAGTAGTCAAAGCAGCTCATGCGCGATATCCAGATCTCACGTCCAGTTTTGATCGCCCTCGTCGGCGCGATTCTGCTTGGCGGTTTTCTCTACATGAAGTCCAGCTCGAGCAGCGATGTGGCACCGCCACCGCCCACTTCACTGGCTTCATCACCGACGGGCGCCACCGGCGCTTCCGGCGGAACCGGCGGCACCGGTGCGAGCGGCCCGACGATGTCGGCCGCCGAGATCCGTGCGCAGAAGGCGAAGGAAGCGCGCAAGGCGCTGATCGCGGCCGCAAAGGAGAAGGGCTACCCGCTCAACGTCTACGAGCCGCTCCAGGACGGCAAGATCGTGATGATCTTCTTCGAGACGCCGGAGGGTCAGGACGACCAGCAGGTCAACCAGGCCGTGAACGAGGTCAAGAAGGACCGCGGGTCTTCGATGGTCGTGATCAAGGAACCGGTCACGAACAAGTCGCGATACGACGGGATTGCCAAGGCTGCTGACATCACGCAGACTCCGGGCATCCTCATCGTCTACGGCGACAAGGCCGACACGTGGCAGGGCTACATCGACGGCGTAGCGCTCAACGGTCGCGTCACGCGCCTCACCGGCACCAGCTAGTCGCCCTTCTTACCGGGCTGGCTCATTACTCTCGCTTGAAGCGAGATGATTGATCCTTTCTCACCTTTCGAGGACCATGTTTCCTCACCGCGTGGCCGTAACGCGCTGCCTGTCGACGGCACGCTCGGAGCTGCCGGCGGATCCGCCTGCGGCGACATGCTGACGATCGGCCTTGCCTGCGTCGGCGGGAAGATCTCCGCGATCGGGTTCGAGGCCGACGGTTGTGCCGCGCTGACTGCCGCCGGTAGCGCGGTGGTTGAGCTTGTCGCCGGAATCGGGCTACTCGAGGCGGCGCGGATCGGCCGCGCGGAAATTGACGCGGAACTCGGCGGCCTCTCCGCTGAGCGCGCGCACGTGAACGTGCTGGCCGAAGAGGCACTGCACCGCGCACTCGGCGTGCTGCTGGCGCACGCGGAAGACGACCTGCTCGCCCCGGCGCCGAACCGAAAGCTCGTCGGCCTGAGCGGGGGAGTCGACAGCGCCGTCGCCGCGGAACTGCTGAAGGAGGCCGGCGCCGAGGCGATCGGGATCACGCTGCAGCTCTGGGACGACCCCGCGACCGACGGGACGGCGAGTTGCTGCTCGCCGCAGGCAGTCACGCTTGCGCGCCGACTTGCGCACGAGCTCGACATGCCGCACTTCACCGTCGATCTGCGCGACCCGTTTCGCAAGGGTGTTGTCGATCCGTATCTCGCTGCCTTCGGCGAGGGGCTCACCCCGAACCCGTGCGTCGGCTGCAACGGACACGTGCGGTTTGACGCGCTGGACCAGATGCGCGCAAGGCTTGGAGCGGAAACGCTCGCAACCGGCCACTATGCGCGGATCGAGCGCGACGAGCACGGGCCGCTGCTCGCTGCGGCCGCGGACGACAACAAGGACCAGACCTACATGCTCGCGGCCGTCGAGCCCCGGCTGATCGAGCGCCTGGAGTTCCCGCTCGGGCAGCTGCGAAAGCCCGAAGTTCGCGATCGCGCGCGGGCCGCGGGCCTGGCGGTCGCCGAGAAGCCTGAGAGCCAGGACCTCTGCTTTCTCGCCGGGATCGGCCGTGACGGATTCCTCGAGCGCCACTCCGGTCGCAGCGACGAGCCCGGACCGATCCGCGATCGCCACGGCCACGAGCTTGGTCGCCATCGCGGCGCCTACCGGTACACGGTCGGGCAGCGGCGGGGCCTGGGCCTGGCCGCGCCGACGCCGCTTTACGTGCTCGACGTCGACCCGTCCGAGAATGCCGTGACGGTCGGAACGATCGAAGAACTCCAGACTTCGAGTGTGCGGCTTGTGGGCGTGCGACTGCTGCGTGACGCGAGTGAGGTTGATCGCGTCAAGCTCCGCTACCGGAACACGCCGACCGGGTGCAGGATCGAAAGCGAGCTGCCGGCCGGAAGGCACCGCCAGCTTCGCGTGGAACTAGAGAATTCGGTCGATGGCGCGGCGCCGGGGCAGGTTGCATGCCTCATGCGCGGTGAGGCGGTTGTCGGCTGGGCGACGATCGCCAGGGATGCCAAACTACCCGCCGATGAACTCGAACGAGATCCGCGAAACATACCTGTCGTTCTTTGAGCAGGAGGGGCATCTGCGGATGCCCTCCGCTTCGCTCGTGCCCGCTGAATTTGACGCTTCGGTGCTGCTCACCACTGCGGGAATGCAGCCCTTCAAGCCGTACTTCCGCGGCCAGGAGACGCCGCCGCGGACGCGCCTGACCAGCTGCCAGAAGTGTTTCCGCACCACCGACATGGACGAGGTCGGCAAGACCGCGCGTCACCTCACGATGTTCGAGATGCTCGGCAACTTCAGTTTCGGCGATTACTTCAAGGAAGAGGCGATCGGCTTCGGCTACCGCCTCGCGATCGACGGCTTCGGCTTCAAGCCGCAGCAGGTCTGGATGACGGTGTTCGGCGGCGACGACGAGCTCGGGCTCGGTCCCGACGAGGACGCGATCGCCTACTGGCAGGGGATGGGCGTGCCGGACTCGCAGATTGTGCGCCTCGGGCGCAAGGACAACTTCTGGCAGGCCGGACCGACCGGGCCCTGTGGTCCGTGCAGTGAGCTCTACCTCGACCGCGGCCTCGATTTTGGTGGCCCCGACGACCTTCCCGGCGATGACTCCGAGCGCTTCCTCGAGTTCTGGAACCTCGTCTTCATGCAGTACGAGCTGGGCGAGGGCGCATCGATCTCCGAGCTTCCCGCCAAGAACATCGACACCGGCATGGGCCTCGAGCGCATGGCCGCGATCCTTCAGAACAAGCGCTCGGTCTTTGAGACCGACATGCTTTGGCCGCTGATCGAGCTGGCCAAGGAACTCTCCGGCGCGAGCTACGACGAGACGCTCGACGACGCGGGTGGGGATGTCCCGACGAAGGCGATGCGCGTGCTCGCAAACCACACGCGTTCGATGGCTTTCCTGATCGCCGACGGCGTGGTGCCTTCAAACGAGGAGCGTGGATACGTGCTGCGCCGCATCATGCGTCGGGCGATCCAGCAGGGCCGCGCGATCGGCATCGAGAACTCGATGGGGACATTCGCCGAACGCGTGATTGAAGTGTTCGGCGGGGCCTACCCCGAGTTGCACACCCAGCGCGACGCAATCGTCAAGTGGGCGACCGCTGAAGAGGCAAGCTTCGGGCGCACGCTGGTGCAGGGCACGGATCTCCTGAATGAACTGATCGCCGACGCCAAGCAGGACCAGACCGCATGGATCGACGCGGCCGACGCCTTCAAGCTTCACGACACCTATGGGTTCCCGTACGACATGACCAAGGAGCTGCTCGCCGCCGAGGGCCTCTCGGTCGACGACGAAGGATTCGAGGAACTGATGGACGAGCAGCGCGATCGCGCGCGTTCGGGCACCAGGGCCGACGCCGACAACAGCGGCCACGAAGCGATCCAGGCATTCGCGCGCGATGCCGGTCGTCAGACCGAGTTCGTCGGCTACGCCGATCTCGAGCACGCGACCAGCGTGATCTCGGTCGAGCCGCGGCCGAACGGCGAAGTTTTGCTCAAGCTCGCAGAGAGCGTGTTCTATGCCGAGGGCGGAGGCCAGGTCTCCGACCACGGCACGCTCACCGGTGACGGGGCCGCGGGCGAGGTGATCGACGTCTACCGCGTCGGCGACGACCAGGTTGTGCTGGTCAAAGTCACCGAGGGCGCGTTTTCCGCCGGACAGCAGGTCACGGCGAAAGTCGACAAGGGCGCGCGCTTTGCGACCGCAACGCACCACACCGCCACACATCTTCTGCACGCCGCGCTGCGCGAACGCCTTGGCACCCACGTGCGCCAGGCAGGCTCGGCGGTGCGCCCCGACAAGCTCCGCTTCGACTTCACCCACGGCGCGCCGATGACGGCCGAAGACGTCGCCGCCGTCGAGGAACGCGTGAACGGTTGGATCGCCGAGAACCACGATGTCCACGCGGTGGTCACCACGCGCGACGCCGCTGAGGAGCTTGGCGCGATGGCGCTGTTCGGAGAGAAGTACGGCGACCAGGTGCGCATGGTCGAGGTCGGCGACGGCATCGTCGCCGTCTCGCGCGAACTCTGCGGCGGTACGCACGTCAACTCGACCGGAGAGATCGGGGTCTTCACGATCGCCGTTGAAACCTCCAGCGCCGCGAATGTGCGGCGCATTGAAGCGCTGGCCGGCCCCGCCGCGGCGCGCCAGCTGCGCGAGCACGAGCGCGACCTCAAGGCGATCGCCGATCGGCTGCGCACACGACCGGATCAGGCGCTCGGCGCGGTGGTCGATCGCGAAGCCAAGTTGAAGGAACTTCAGAAGGCCAAATCGGCAGGCAGTGGCGTCAGCGACGCCACCATCGAGGAGTTCGGCGAGCAGGCCGTTGAAGCGGGCGGCATCAAGTCGATTGTCGTGCAGCTCGACGGCGACGCGGTCGGTGCTGACGCGGTGAAGGACCTGCGGTCACTCGGCGAGCGCCTGCGCGACAAGTTCAGCGCTGACGTCGTCGTGATCGGCGCGACGCTCGAGGGCAAGGTGCAGATCGCTGCGATCGCGCAGCCCTCCGCAATCGAGGCCGGCGTGAAGGCCGGCGCCCTCGCCAAGCTCGCCGCCGAGACGGTCGGCGGAGGCGGCGGAGGCAAGGACAATCTTGCGCAGGCCGGCGGCAAAGATGCGGCCAAGCTTCCGGAAGCGCTCGCTGCCGTGCGCGCCGCGATCGCCGCCGCTGCGGGCTGACGCTCATGCGCGTCCTCGCGCTCGACCATGGAAGCGCGCGCTGCGGATGCGCGATCAGCGACCCGACGGGGACGCTCGTCCGGCCGCTCGGCGCAGTCAAGAAACCTGATTCGGAGGATGGCCGCGCCCAGATCGTCGCGTTGATCGCGGAGCACGGCGCCGAGCTGGTGCTGGTCGGCCTGCCGCGCCTGCAGAGCGGGGAGGAGGGCGAGCAAGCTGCTGCCGTACGCTCATTCGCCGGTAGGCTCGCCGCTGAAATCGACGTTCCCGTGGAGTTCTATGACGAGCGCTTCACAACGAAGCTCGCGCAGGCGAGTCTCGCCGCGGGGGCGACTTCGGATGAGGACTCCCTCGCCGCAGCTCACCTGCTCGAGGAGTATCTCGAAATGAATCAATCAGCAAAGGATCAGACTTGACGCCAGGCGGGCGATCAGAAGAAGAGCGCGAGCGCGCACGACTTGAACGCGAGCGCCGTAGGGCCGCCCAGCGCGGCGAGCCGTTGCCGCCTCCGCCTCCGCCGCCGCGCGCGGATCCAGCTCCGGTGCAGCTC
>JAEMSX010000085.1 GCA_016462645.1 Thermoleophilaceae bacterium | reverse complement strand
CGACGACCTCCTGCTTGCAAAGCAGGCGCTCTACCAGCTGAGCTATGGCCCCGTACTCTGCAAAGTGTACGTCGCAGATTTCGCTTGAAGGAGGACCGATGGGTTCAGACGGCAGTTTTGAAGTTGTACGAAGCGCGCAGATCGAAGCGCCCGCCGAGCGGGTCTTCCCGCTGATCAATCGCTTCAAGAGCTGGACAGAATGGTCGCCGTGGGAGGGGATGGATCCCGAGCTCGAACGCGACTACTCGGGACCGGAGACCGGCGTCGGGTCGAAGTACGCCTGGAAGGGCAATCGCAAGGTCGGCGAGGGGAAGATGGAGATCACCGCCGCTGAGCCTTCGAATCGACTGGAGTTGGATCTTCATTTTCTCAAGCCGTTCAAGGCCGAGAACGTGACGATCTTCGAACTCGCGCCCACAGCTGACGGCGGGACGACCGTGACGTGGCGGATGCGTGGCAGGCAGCAGGGTCTGATGCGGGTGATGGGCATCTTCTTCAAGATCGACAAGATGGTCGGGCCGGATTTCGAGAAGGGCCTCGCGAAGCTCAAGTCCGTCGCCGAGTCTTCGACCTGAGTCGACCTATGATCGGCTGATGGCTGAAGCCGAACAACCGAATTCAGAGCTCGAAGCAGTCCTCCAGGAGCTCGCCGAGCCGCAGGGTTTTGACGGAATCGAAGAGCGCATGGCGGCAATCGCGCCGCAGCTCCAGGAGCTGCTCGACGGCGCTCTCAGCGCCGGTGGCTGGTTCGACGATGCGCACGAGGGCATGGTGCTGAAGACCGCGACCCAGCCCGACGCCGACCAACGCATCGATGAAGTCCGCAACTTCGTGCTTGAGCAGACCCGGCTGGGAATGCTCGTCGGCGTTGCCGTCGGGTGGGAGCTCGCTGAGCGGCTGGAAGCCAGGCGCGCAGACGCCCAATAATTCAGTAGTCTGCGCAGATGCGCTCACGACTTCCACTGATTCTCATCGCCCTGACCATCGTTTTCGCCCTCGTCGCAGCAGGCTGCGGCGACGACAAATCTGGAAGTGGAGAGGTGACGCCGGTGCCGGCGCTCGATTCCAAGGACGACGGAACGACCGGCTCCAGTGGCGCCGCCAGCGCGTCGGCGCAGAGCACGCTCGAGAAATGCATTGAGGCCGCTGACGCCCTGCCGGACAAGGACAAAGCCGCCAAGGCCAAGCAGGCCTGCCAGGACTCCTACGACAACATCAAGGAGTCCTCAGCGAAGATCGATCAGGCGACGAGTGACGCGCGGGCCAAGTGCGAGGAAGCGGCGAACAAGATTCCCAACGAGGAAGCAAAGTCGAGCGCTCTGTCTGCCTGCGCTCAGTTCAAGTAGAAGCTCAGACGGCGGAATGAACCGCGCCTAGTGGTGAATCCACTCGGTGCGGTCTTTCCAGTCGTGTGCCATCAGCAGGCCGCCGGCAACTGCGAGCACTGCGCCGGTCAGTCCGTGGTGGAGCCTCCATCCCGCGACCCAGACCCTCTGCTGATCCCTGTCCCATTTGACCATTTCCCTAACCTCTTCCTTGCTTCAACGCCCGTTCGTAAGCTGCTCGAACGTGAGGCACGACTTGATGACTATTTATCGGCAATTTCAGCGCGCGAAATGAGCAATTCGCATATCAATAAAACGATTTTCGCGATCGTTGTTGCGCTGCTGCTCGGCATTTTTTCCGGCTGCGGCGGCGGGGACCCAGAACCGGCGGCGGGCGGTCCGACTCCGGCGACTGCGGCACCCTCAGCCGCCACGCAGGGCGCTACAGGGTCCACGGCTGCTCAGGAGGGCACGGACCTGGCGCCGGTCGACGTCGCGCTCGATGACGGCGGCTTCGCAGGCTCCACGCCGCCGGAGTACCACGTGCCCTCAGGGTTCCTGGTCCTGATCACAGCCAAGAACGTGAGTGACGCGAGGATTCGCCTCAGCGTCTCGGCGCCGTCGCTCGCTCAGACCTTCAAGATCGCGCCGGGCAGGACGCAGACGATCACGCTCGCGTCGATCGGCGCAGGCGAGAGCGCAAAGATGATCAGTGGCGGCAAGACGATCAAGATCGTCGCCGACGCTGAGCCCGGGCCCTAAAGGAGCCGTACCGGGTTACTCAGTGGGTCCGCCGGAGTCGGCGCCGTCGGCGACGCTCGCGGACGCGCCGTCAGCAGCACCGGAAGCACCGGTCTGTCCGCCGCTCTGCGGTGCACTGGTGGAAGGACCAGGGGCCGGTGCGGGTGACGGTGCGCTGGGCTCGGAGGCCTGGCCGCCGGTCGGAAGACCGGGCGACTCATTGGAGCCGGCGGGCGATGCGACGCCCTGGCTGCCGCCCAGCGAAACGGTGGTGGAGTCCTTCTCGACGACCGGCTTGACTGCCTGCACGTCGGCTTCGACCGACGGCTTCTCTACCGGCGCGACCGTGACGTGCTCGGTTGAACCGGTGGCGCCGGTCGGGTCGACCTTCTCTTCGGCCACGGTGGCCGGGGCGGCGACGGCGGCAGTGGCGCCGCCCGAAGCTGCCGGGTCCACGACGGCCGGAGCGGTCTTGGCGATCGTGGCCTTCTGGTCGATCCTTGAAGTGCTGATGTCGTGGCGCGCGACCTGGGCGACCCCGCCCGTGACGATCGCTGCGGCGACAAGGCCGGTTCCGACCTTGGCGGCGACGGCCCCGAGGCCGATCGCTGCGCCTGATCCTGCGCTCGCGGCTGCGGTGCCCGCGGCAGCGGTTGCACCCGCGCCGGCGACTGCACCCGAACCGGCAACGGCCGATCCGCCCGCGGCGCTGGAGCCGGCGGCAGTTGCGCCGCTGAAGAGTTTGAGTCCGACGATCGCCTTGAGCGCTGCGAACGCGCCGACCGGGGCCAGCATCGTGAGCTTGCGGTTCGTCGTGGAGAGCTCCTTCTTGAAGGAGCGGCAGCGCTCGCAGTCACTGACGTGACGACGCGCGGGTGGGGAGATCTTCTGCAGACCCTCAGCGACGGCGCCGAGTTCCATGCGGACCTCGTCGCACGAGAGGCGGCGCGACTCGGCTGCCTCGGCGAGCGAGACGCGTGCGCGAACCAGCAGCGACTTCACGCTCGGGATCGAGGTGTCCATCGTCTCTGCGATCTGGTCGTAAGAGAGGTCACCCATCTCGCGCAGCATCAGTGCCGTGCGCTGGGTCTCGGGGAGGCGCTTGACATCGCCCATCAGGTCCTCGAGGTCGAGCTTGTCGTGCACGCGGTCTGCGGTGGCGACAGCGGCGCCGCCCTCGAACACGTCCATCGAGTCGACGCCGGTGGGGCGCGGACGACGCAGGTGGTTCAAAGAACGGTTGCGGGCGATGCGGTAGAGCCACGGGCGAACGTTGAGCTCGCGGTCGTCGGCCAGCATCGCGCGGTAGGCGGAAACGAAAACTTCTTGGAGAATGTCCTCTGCGTCCTCGGTCGATCCGACCATGTGGCGGCAGAAGGCGAGGAGCCTGCTGCGGTAACGGTCGATCAGAGTCTCGAACGCCGCTTCATTGCCACGGCGGGTCAGCGAGACCAGCCTCTCGTCTGATTGCAGACGCAGGAAACGCGCGCGCGGATCTTGCAGCAGCGACGCACTGGAAGGAGCGGATTCTCTTAGGACGGAAGCTTCCATGTAGTAACTATCGTCAGAAACCCCGTTGAAGTAACAGAGTTTCGGTGTTAACCATCGGATCTCACACTACGCCAAACATGCGATTAACAATGCCTATCGGCCTGTTTGAGCGATAACTTGCCCTTTGCCCCGCCTGGGTGGCGGAATTGGTAGACGCTGCTGACTTAAAATCGGCTGTCCCTAGGACGTGTGGGTTCAAGTCCCACCCCGGGCACTGCACTCTCGCTCGAAATGCGCATCTTCAAATTATCCCTGTACACGCTCGCGACGGTCGCGATGATCGCGCTTGGCGTGGCAGTTTTCTATGGCGTCATCCACCACGATCCGGGTGCCAGCGGGAGCAGCAACAGCGACAGCGGGCAGACGATGTTCCTGACCGATGTCACCAGCGGCTTCAACGTCAAGCGCAATGGCGATCTCGAGGTCACCGAACAACTCACATACGACCTCGGAAGCGAGGAATGGCACGGGCTCTACCAGGACTTCATCCTCCCCGACGGCGTCGAGGTGAAGGGCGCGAGCGTCTCGAAAGTGACTCCCGGTGGGTCGGTCCAGAAGCTGGGGCCGGGTAGCGGGATCAAGCTCGGCGTCGGTGGCGCGTATGGCACCTACGGCGCCGGCGTGATCAAGGACCCCGACCGCCGCCTTCGCATCGTGTGGAACGTGAACGACACCGGCGGGCAGCGCTACATCGTCCGGTATGCACTCTCCAACGCCGTCAAGAACTACCGCGACGCTTCCACGCTGCTCTGGGACGTCTGGGGAACCGGCTGGGAGACCGGCGTCGCGGACATGAACATCGGCGTCAGGTTCCCCGGGGACATCGAACTCTTCTATCCCCGCGCCGGCGATCTGCAGCGGCGGATCCACGACACGAAGGTCAAGGGGAAAGTCGGAAGCTTCAGCGTCAGAAACCTGCCCGAGCGTCGCCAGGTACAGGTGCGCGTGGCCGCCGAGCCGCTCAAGGGGATGCCCGAGAATCCTTCGAACATCCTGCCGAAGATCAAAGCGGAGCAGGCAGTGATCGACGCGCGCAACGCCGACTTCGCGAAGCGCAGCGTTGAGCTGCACGATCGCTCCTACGCCTCGTTCCTCGTGATTCCAGTGATCTCTGCTCTCTTCGGGCTGCTGTTCGTCTTTCTCTGTTGGGCGCTTTTCGGACGCGACACGACGAAGATGATCAGCGCCGGCGGCACGTACCAGTACCCGCCCGAAAAGATCCCCGGCCCGGTGGTCGCGAAGGCACTCGGAGGCTCAAAGATCGAGGACCTCGTCTCGGCGACGCTGCTCGCACTGCTCCAGCGCGACGTCTTCCGCGTGCTGCCCTCGGTCGAGAAGAAGGAGGACATCTCGATCCGCAACAACGTCGGCGAGACGACGTTCGACGCGTCCAAGGTCGAGGGCTATGAAATGCCGATCGCGGAGATGCTGCAGGTCGGCATCGATTCCCATCCTGAGAAGTCGCCCGACTTCCTCAAGCTGAAGAAGTACATCCCTGCCGGCACCGCCGAGTCGAAGATCGCGGCATACGAGAAGGCACTGAAGGCGGAGATGCCGCAGTACACGCTGAAGTCCACCTACCGCGGTCGCGTGCGCCGTTGGATCATCGGGATCGTTTCGCTCGTGATCTACTCGCTCGCCGTGATCGGGATGATCGGCACCTCGGGAGGTAACGCGGCAGCGCGCTACGACGACATCTGGCCGACGCTGATCGCCGTCGGCTTCTTCCCCGTGCTGCTCTGGGCCGCGGTCGACGGGAACGCTTTCTATCGCTTGAAGTCCGACCAGGCCGAACGCGTGCGCAAGTGGGAGACCTACCAGGACTTCTTCCGCAAGATGGACATGAGTCGCGACTACCCGCTCACCGTCGAGATCTGGGACGAAGCCTTGATCTACGCGGCATCGTTCGGCTTTGCCGAGAAGGTCATCACGAACATGCCGCGCACCGACTCCTCAGGCACTCCTGTCGTCAGCGACATGAACAGCGCCGGAATCGGATGGATGGCAGGCAGCGCGATCGCCGCCAGCGGCATCGGCAACATGACCGCCGGAGTGAGC
>JAEMSX010000011.1:56069-76107 GCA_016462645.1 Thermoleophilaceae bacterium | reverse complement strand
GGCCGTCGGGGTAGCCCTTGCCGTCCCAACGCTCGTGCTCGTGGCGGATCGCCTGCGCGACTGACTCGAGGCCCGGGATGCGGGCGACGATTCGCTCACCGATCACCGGGTGCTGCTTCATGATCTCCCACTGCGCGTCGTTCAACTTGCCGGGCTCGTGGAGGACCTCGTTCGGGATTCCGATCTTGCCGATGTCGTGAAGCAACGCGACGTCCGAGATCGTCTCAACCTGATCGATCGGGAGTTCGAGCTGATCGGTGACGGCGGTGACCAGCTCAAGGGTCTCCGCCGAGTGCTCACCGGTATAGCCGTCGCGCGCGGAGAGTGCTGCGCAGAGGGCTTCGACGGTGGCCTTGAAGCGCCGACGTTCCGTGCGGCTGATCCCGCGGACGCGGTTGGCGAGAATCCCGACCATCGCTGAAGTCGCGATGTAGGTCGGCATCGCGACGATCACCTGTTCAAGGTTGACGCCGCCGGGCCGGAGGAACTCGGCGCCGATGAAGAACGCGCCCCAGATCGTGTAGCCGGCGATCATCACGTCCCAGCGTCCCCAGTAGAAGAACGCCAGGAAGAGCAGCGGGAAAAGGTGGAAGGCAGTGATGCCCGGCTTGTTGAGCACGACGGTCGCGACGGCGATCACGGCGGTCGCGTATCCGATCATCGGCAGAACCCACCAACGCTCGGCTCGGCTCCACGGGATGATCAGTGAGGCGATGAAGCCGACGGCGCAGAGTCCGAGCATCAGGTACGAGTCCGTGTTGATGTCGTTGGTCGACACCATGTAGATCGTGGCGAGCAACGCGCCGAGGAACCACGCGAAGGCAGCGAGCCGCCCAACCCAGATGAACGTCAGCCGGGCTTCAGCCTTGAGGCCTTGCCAACTCGCTGAGTCGTCCTCGGTCGATTGACCGTTGTTCAGAACTTCATAGTGCACAGCATGTCCTCGTGTACTTCGTGCGCCGGCCGACTCTCCCCAGAGCCATCCGACGCTCCTCCCCTTGAAGTCTGAGCATCAAGGAGCCGTAAGTATGTCATTTGTCACAAGCAAAAACAAGCCGAAAACGCGGTATTTGGGAATTTCCCCGATTATGTGTACTTCCCCTTCCCGCTGCCGGAAGTTTCAGATCGCGGCTGCGGTCATGCGTGCTTGCTGCGCGAAGCTCGAAGACGGAACGAATGCGCGGCGGTCGCGCTCGGCCGGCTCGCGGCGGTCGAGCACGTGAAGCAGGGCGCCGACCACGGTCGGGTCGAACTGCGTCCCAGCGTTGCGTGAAAGCTCGAGGCGCGCGTCTTCGATGTTCATCGCCTTGCGGTACGGACGGTCGCTGGTCATCGCGTGGAAGGCGTCGCAGACCAGGACGATGCGGCTGGCCAACGGAATCTCTCCGGCCTTGAGGCCGTCCGGGTATCCGCCGCCGTCCCAGCGTTCGTGCTCATGACGGATCGCACGAGCGACCTCTTCGAGTCCGGGGACGGTCACGACGATGCGCTCGCCGATCACCGGGTGCTGCTTCATCACTTCCCACTGCTCGTCGTTGAGTTTGCCCGGCTCGTGAAGAATCTCGTTGGGGATTCCGATCTTGCCGATGTCGTGCAGCAGCGCCACGTCGGCTACGTACTCGCAGGCGTTGTCGGTCAGGCGCAGTTCGTCACAGATCGCGTTGACGAGCCAGAGCGTCTCCTGGGAGTGCGATCCGGTGTAGCCGTCGCGCGCCGTCAGCGCGGTTGAGAGGGCTTCGATCGTCGCCTTGTAGCGACTGCGTTCGGCGCGGCGCATCGTGTTGAAGCGCGCGGCGAGCACGCCGGCGAGGAGCGCCACCGCGATCAGCGCCGGCAGCGTGATGATCAGCGCGGAAGCAGAGTCGCTCGCGTCACCGGTGTCGACCGGGAGCGTGAAGACAAGCGCGGCGCCAATCAGATTCAGAACGACGAGATTGCGGTGATCCCAGAAGAAACAGGTCAGCGCCATCATCGGAAGAAGCAGGAGGATCGAGAGCGTCGGCACGTCGAACGTGTAGACCGAAGCGGTGATCGCGAGCATCGCCACCCAGTACATCGCCAGCTGCCATTCGCGGCGCAGCTGATTCCACGGGACCAGGGCGCCGAAGGCTGCCGCGATCGCCGTGAGCGCGACGAGTCCTATCGCTGCCGGAGTCCACCGGTCGGTCACGGTCGCGTAGATCGCCGCAGCGATGCTCGCTCCCAGCATGCCGATCGCAAACAGGGATCCGAGGATCTCGCGTGTGTCGCGGCTCGGCTGGTAGGCAGCGCCTACGGAGATGATGTTTTGAATCCGGGATTCAGCGTCGGTCGACTGCATAAGAACTCCTGAGCTCTCTGGCACCTGATTCTTATCGGCTCGACGTCGCGGGCGTCACGGGTCGATCCTCTTGACAGTTCTTGATTGATCCCGCAAGTCACCGGGGCCGGCGGTGACGCGGTTACTTCGGGGTCAGTTTTCGGCGCGCGGGTCGGAAACCCGGCCCGCGCGCTTTAGAACTGCAACGGATCTTTCAGACGCGCTGAATCAGGGTGGCGGTACCGATGCCGCCGCCGCAGCACATCGTGACGAGACCGAACTCCTTGTCGGCCCGCTCGAGCTCATGCAACATCGTGGTGATCAGGCGCGCGCCGCTGCCGCCGAGCGGATGACCGAGAGCGATCGCTCCGCCGTTGACGTTCACGCGGTCCCAGTCGGGATTGAGCTCGCGGCGCCATGCGGCGACGACTGAGGCGAATGCCTCGTTGACCTCGAAGAGGTCGATGTCGTCGATCGTCATGTTGTTGCGCTCGAGGATCTGCTTGGTCGCGGGAATCGGACCGGTCAGCATGATCACCGGGTCAACACCGACGGTGACCTGGTCGACGATCTTCGCCCGCGGGGTGAGCCCGAGTTCTTCGGCTTTGGAGCGCTCCGCGAGCAGGATGGCTGCGGCACCGTCTGAGATCTGGCTGGAGTTTCCGGCCGTCGTGACGCCGTTTTCCTTGAAGGCGGGCTTCAGGCTGGCGAGCGATTCGAGGGTGGTTTCCCGGAGCCCCTGGTCGGTTGTGTAGGTGGCGGTGCTGCCATTGGTGCCGACCGTCATCGGCAGGATCTCGCGCTCGAAGCGGCCCTCTTCGGTGGCCTGTTGAGCGAGCTGCTGTGAGCGCAGGCCGAGCTCGTCGAGCTCACTGCGGGGAATCTCCCACTGCTCGGCGATCATCTCCGAGCTGAGGCCCTGCGGGATCAGCTGGTAGCGGTCGTAGAGCTCCTTGGTGAAGGGAACGCCGACGAGGTCGCTGATCCCGGGCTGGAAACCGACGCCCATCGGGACGTGGCCGAGGTGCTCGACGCCGCAGGCGACAGTGATGTCGTCGGCGCCGCTGGCGATCAGGCCGGCGCCGAGGTTGGTGGCGTGTTGGCTGGATCCGCACTGGAGGTCAAGCGTGGTTGCCGGGACGTCGATCGGCAGGCCGGCCTGGAGCCAGGCGTTGCGGCCGATGTTCAGTGACTGCTCGCCGATCTGCTGAACGCAGCCCGCGAGGACGTTGTCGACTTCGTGTGGGTCGATCCCGGCCCGCTCGATCACTGCCTTCTGCACGGAGCCGAGAAGCTCGTTCGGGTGGGTGTCCTTGTAGTAGCCCTTTTCCTTGTGTCCGCGACCGACCGGGGTGCGTACTGCATCGATGATCGTGACTTCGCGGCTGCTGCCCGTCTGCATACTCATGTTCTGGATGCCTATCCTTGTCGCTCGCTGGCTCAGATTTTGAACCAGTCGGTACTTGTTGCTGTTCATTGTTTCAATCTTTGAGGGGAATCTCGTGAGTGAAAAGTTGGGAATCGTCGGAAGCGGCCTGATCGCGACCGGCCTGGCGGTCGCTTCGGCATCGGCAGGCGGAGACGTTGTGATCCGTGCGCGTTCGGAGGCTTCGGTTGAGAAGGCGAAGGCTGCGATCGACAAGGCGACCTCGCGGTTGGACGACCCGGAGGCTGTGAAGGCACTGATCACGCACACGACCGAGTTGGCCGATCTGTCGGATCGCACCTATGTGGTGGAGGCCGTCAGCGAGGACTACGAAGTCAAGAACCCGCTCCTCGCGGAACTCGCGGGCGTGATCGCCAGCGACGCCGTTCTGGCCTCAACCACTTCTTCACTGAGCGTCAATCAACTGGCTTCCGCCGCGGGGATCCCCGAGCGCTTCGTCGGCTTCCACGTCTTCTCGCCGGTGCCGGTCATGAAGCTGATCGAGATCGTCTACGCGGACGAGGCCTCGGAAGACGTCCGTGCGCGCTCGCGCGCTTTGACTGAGGCGATCGGCAAGGTCGGCGTCGAAGTTCCGGACACGCCGGGCTTCATCGTCAACCGTCTGCTGTTCCCGTACCTGTTCGACGCCGCGCGCTTCCTCGAGACCTCTGGCCTGGAGCCGGAGGCCGTCGACACCGCCATGAAGCTCGGAGCGAACTTCCCGATGGGCCCGATCGCGCTGCTCGATTACGTCGGCCTGGACGTCTCAATCGCCATCGGCGAGCAGATCGGCGTGGAGATCCCGCAGAACTGCCAGGACCTGCTGGCCGCAGGCAAGCTGGGTCGCAAGACCAAGCAGGGGTTCTACGACTACAACAAGTAGTCGCTGCGTCGGTCGCGCCGCGTCGCCCAACGCATTCAAGCCAGATTAAGCCCCAACGTACGACGTGCCACTAGTCGGCACGTCGTACGTCGGGGCGTTTTTTGGCTTGGGAATCAGATTGGCCTGTAGGGGTGGAGGCGCGGGTCGATGCCCCATTGCTTGAGTTTCGCTTCCACTCGAGCTGGGCCGGTTCGATTCATGTACTCGCGGTAGCCGTCGACACCACTGAAGACGTTCATCGTCAGATCGTTTCGCACCCAGTGCGAGTTTCGCTCGCCGACGTGGATCGCGTTGCTGCAGAACTCGTAGTCGAGCTGCGCGATCGGGTGATTGAGGATCGCGTAACCGAGCATCTCTTTCATGTGATCGGGGCCCCGGAGCGGATCTGCCTCGTATCGAGCTTTGAAGATTGGACCGCGCCAGTTGTGCTCCCGGTTGTAGTACTTCCCGTAGCCGCTGAGCACGCGTGACATCAACTTCCGCATCCCGTCGGCGGAGTACTGGTGAACGATCAGATGAAAGTGGTTGTCGAGCACGCAGTAGGCAAGAACGGCTACCTCCTCAAAGAGCTGTGCGTACGGACGGCGCTTCGCATCCCGCGTGACGGTCGGGCTCAGGTACCACGAGAGCCGCCCCAGAAACTCCCGTTTGTCGATGTTCCGAAGGAACGGTTTCAACGGCCCGACTCCATGTGAGGTGACGTGGAACGTCTGATTCGGTGCGTCGGTCGGCTTCGACCTCAGGTCTCTTGCCATGAATGAACCTCCAAGTAGAAATGGCTTCCACCTGGTTAAGAGTTCAGCGGGAAATCCTTACCCCCCATTCGCCGACTTTTTTTTGCCCCGACGTACGACGTGCCACCCCTCGGCACGTCGTACGTCGGGGCAGAATTTGGCCAGAAACCGCCTGGGCCTTGCGCTACTCAGCGGGGACGGCGATGATCTCGGCGGTCTCGCCGTGGCCCACCTCGGCGATGCGGACGGCCTCGATGCGGTTCTCCCTCACCGACTCGACCCTGATCACGTAGCCATTCGCGCGAATCGCGTCGCCGCGCTTCGGCAATCGTCCGAGCTCAGCGAAGACGAATCCACCGACCGAGTTGTAGGCGTCCGAATCGACGGGCAACTCGATCCCGTGGTCCTCAAGATCGACCAGCGGCACGTGGCCGCGCACGAACAGGTCTCCGTTGGCGAGCCGGCGCACGGCGCTCAGCGCCGAGTCGGTCTCATCGTCGATCTCGCCGACGACCTCTTCGACGATGTCTTCAACCGTCACGATTCCGACCGTCCGGCCGTACTCATCCACCACGATCGCCATCGACATGCGCTCGCGCTGAAGGTCCGCCAGCAGGTCATCCAGGGGCTTCGTCTCCGGCACGACATACGCGTCACGCACCGCCTTGCCGATCGTCGCGTCCTCACCCTTGGAAAGCATCAGACGCACCAGCGATGACAGGTGCAGCACGCCCTTGATCTTGTCGGTCGAGCGGTCCTCGGTCACCGGCAGGCGCGTGTGGCCGGAGGATGTGCAGCGGCGCAGCGCCACCTCGACCGTGTCGTCGACATCGATCGTCACCACGGCCGGAATCGGCGTCATGACGTTGCGCGCCTCGTTCTCATGCAGCTCGAAGACACCTGAGAGCATGTGGGCCTCGCCCGGGTCCAGCGTTGAGTGGGAGCGGCCGTGCTCGACCAGCGCGCGCAGGTCTTCGCCCGTGGCGCCCAGCTCCATCTCAGATGCCGGCTTGATCCCGAACATCCCGACCAGCCAGTTCGCCGTGCCGTTCAGCATCGTGATCGCCGGCGAGAAGATGCGCTTGAAGATCGACAGCGGGCCCGACAGCCAGCGCGCCACCGTCTCCGGCTTGGAGATTGCCACCGACTTCGGCGCGAGCTCACCGATCACGATGTGCAGCACCGTGATGATCGTGAACGCGATCGCGACCGAGATCGCCGTGGTGGCGCCCGGACTCAACGCCGTGCCGAATGCGTCTTCGATCAGATGCCCGAGCGCCGGCTCACCGGCGAAGCCAAGACCGATCGAGGCCATCGTGATTCCGAGCTGGCAGGCCGAGAGATACGAGTCGATCTGCGACATCGCGGTCAGCGCCGCGCGGGTGCGCCGCGAGTCGTCGATGCCTTCCTCCCCCTGGTTCTCGAGCAACGACGCTTTCGCGCGCACGAGCGAGAACTCGGCGGCGACGAACAGGCCGTTGATCAGGACCAGCAGAATGGTGACCAGCAGCAGAAGCCAGGTCACGAGGAAGCCTCCCGGCTCGGGTGAGATCTCAAGTGGCTACTTCGAGGAGGCGCGTCTTCGGGGACGTCCATAAGTCTGGTCCAAGCTAGCAGTCGCCTACGCCCGAAACTTTCACGACAACCCGTCGATCTCGTCCGCCAGCGCGAAATCCTTGTCCGTCACGGTGCCCTCGGAGTGCGTGGACAGCGTGACCTCCACGGTCTTCCAGCTGATCCGGATGTCCGGGTGGTGGTTCGCAGCTTCGGCGACCGGGAGGATCGCGTTCAAGAACGCGACCGCTCCCTTGAAGTCGCCACGATCAAACTCTTTGACGAGTTTGTCGCCTCCGCCTGTCTGTACTCGCTCCCACCCCTGATTCATGGGGCCGATCCTACGCGTCGCGGCCTAACCTTGCGCCATGCGTATCGCCAGCCTCGTTCCGTCCGCCACAGAACTGCTCTTCGCCATGGGTCTCGGCGATGACGTCGTCGCCGTCACGCACGAGTGCGACTACCCGGAACAGGCCGCCGACCTGCCCCAACTCACCACCAGCGTGATCCCGGCGGATCTCCCGCCCAACGACGTGGACGCGCTCGTCCGCGGCCTCGTCCAGGAGGGCAAACCGCTCTACACGCTCGACGAGGAACTGCTGAAGGAAGAAGAGCCGGACCTGATCGTCGCCCAGCAGCTCTGCGACGTCTGCGCCGTGTCCTACGAGGACGTGAAGGCCGTGGCCGAGCGCATGGAGTCTCAGCCCAAAGTCATCTCACTCGACCCCACCACCTTTGGCGAGGTGCTCGGCAACATCCGCACGATCGCCCAGGCGACCGACGAAAAGGACTTCGGCGTGGATCTTGTCCAGGCGCTCGCGGACCGGATTGACGACGTCAAGATCGCGCTGAAGGATGTCGGTCGGGAAGCTGGTCCCGACCGGGTTTCCGTCGCGGCACTCGAGTGGCTCGACCCGGTGTTTCTCGGCGGACACTGGGTTCCGCAGATGATCGAACTCGCCGGCGGAATGGACTTCCTCGGCCTGCCCGGCGAACCGTCGCGCGAGTCCGACTGGGAAGAGGTGCGCGCCGCCGAGCCGAACACCGTGGTGCTGATGCAGTGCGGCTATGACGCGGCGCGCGCTGCCGAGGAGGCCGAGGACTTCGCGCCGGCGCTCGGATCACTGGGCGCCGAGCGCATCTTCGCGACCGACGCCAACGCCTACTTCAGCCGCCCCGGCCCGCGCCTGGTCGATGGCATCGAGCTGCTCGCGCACACCCTCCACCCGACGCTCGTTCCTGAGCCTGCGGTGGGCGCGATGATCGAGCTCGATATCTGATTCAGCCGAGCAGTTCGGGATAGGTGTTGCGCGCGATCACGATGCACGCCGCATACATCACAACGCCCAACGCGACAACGATCCCCGTCCCGATCCAGCGGTTCTTGCCATGCACGCCGACCAGCCCGCGGCGCTCGCCGATCTTGAACAGGATCAGCGCGCAGAGCGCGCCGCCGAGCAGTCCGCCAAGGTGCCCGCCCTTGGAGATCGAGGAGTTGCCGAAGGTGATGAAGAGGTTCAGGGCGACGAGGATGCCGATCTGCTGGAGCGCGTCCCGGTTTCGTCGCGACCAGGCGACGACCAACGCCATTCCCATCAGACCGAACACCGCGCCCGACGCGCCTGCTGAGGGCGTACCGGGCTCAAGCACCATCGCGCCGAGCGAGCCTGCGATCAACGAGGCGAAGTACACCGCGAGCATCTGGATCGAACCGAGCTCCGGCTCGAGCATTCGACCGAGAACGTACAGCAGGTACATGTTCAGCGCGATGTGGATCAGACCGAAGTGCAGGAAACCGGGCGTCACCACGCGCCAATATTCGCCGTCGGCGATCAGCGGCCCGTAGAAGACCCCGTGCTCCATGACCCAGCCCTGAATGCTCGATGTCAACGCTCCGAACTGAGCACCCGTCGCAATCTGCAGCAGAAACACGACGAGGTTGATCGCGATCAGCGCCGTCGTGACCGGCGCCTCGCGCCAGATCGCGGCCACTGGGCCGGGCGTGATGTCCGCGCGCGTGTAGACCTGCTGGCGCTCGTTCATGCATTCCGGACACCGCATTCCCACGGGCGAGGGCGTCATGCAGTCGGTGCAGATCGGGCGGCCGCAGTTCGAGCACGAGACGTTGGTCTCGCGTCCGGGGTGGCGATAACAAGTTTGCTGGGAGGCTTCCATTGGGCGCAGAGCGTAAACGCGCCCGAGGCTGGAGCGGCTACTTGGTCAGCGTGATCGACTTCGTTGCGACCGAACTGAGACCGAGCACTCCCGTCGAACGGGCGCTCAGGACGTACTTGCCGGGCTTGAGCGCCTTGCTCAGTTTCACCGACCAGGTGCCCGTGCCGTTGGCTGTCAGCCAGATGCCAGGAGCGCATTTGCCGGAGACGGCCTTGTAGTTCTTCAACTTCGCGGACTTCGACTTCACGTATGTGCACTTCTTCGACTTCTTCAGCAGCTTCGAGTCGACCTTCTGGATCGCGAGCTCGACCTTGCTGATCCCCGTGCCTCCGGTGGTCCCGGCGAAGCGCTTGGCCTTTGAGGCCTTCTGCCTGCTCTTCACCGAAGCCGAGAAGGCGACCGTGGCAGGCTGCGGTGCGGGCGCATCGCCCCAGATCCGCACGAAGCTCAGGGCGTCGTCGGGCTTGCGCACGGCGATCACGTACTTGCCGTCCGGCTGCAGCGCGAACTGCGGACTGCTGCCGGCCGGGACCGGCAGATACGTCACGCCGCCGGGCGTGAAACTCGTGTCAGCCGAGGCGTCCGGGTTGTATCGGACCAGGTAGGGCGACAGCGAGCTCACGCCGGCAACAATGCCCACTGCGACGAATTTTCCTGAGCCGACAGCGCCACCGTCGACTGAGAAGGCGAATGATGCTCCCGGAGGCAGGATTCGGCTGACGCCGTTGCTTCCGATCTCGGGAATCGGGTATCCCGTCGTGGTGAGGATCCCGGCCGAGGCCGCGTATCCGACCATGCCAAGAGCGCCGATTCCGCCGTTGAGATTGAACGCTTTGAAGGCCACTGAGTACAACGGAATCGGCGGGCCGAACAATGCGACTCCACCGCCGCCGAAGCTCGCGTCGAACACCCCGGCCGCGGAAAACACCATCAGACCGGAGAGCAGATCCGTCGTGCCCTCAAGCGATGCCGCAACCACGAACCTGCCGTCGGGCAGGAGCATGATCGAAGTCGGAACAGCGTCGTACCCCGCGAACCCCTTCTGGATGTCGGTCGTGACGGTGCCCGTCGTCGTGACGACGCGCAACGAAATGACGGTGTCGGCGCCGGGAGCCGCATCGGCCGCGACCGCGACCTCGCCGGAAGCCGTCAGCACGGCGTCGCCGATGTTGTTGTTGCTCGCGGCGACCACCGGAAGCAGTCTCGATCCCGTGGCGTTGAAGCCGAGCCGCGGCGCACCGGCTGTTGTCAGCGCCCAGATCGCAACGCGTGAGAAGCCGGCGACTGAGCCGTCACCCACCACGTAGATCGATCCATCCCCGGCAACCAGCACGCGTTGGATCGAGAGGCCAGTGGCACCGAGCACCGCGAGGTCGACCTTTCCCCCGGTCCCGAACGACCCGTCGAGCGAGCCGTCGAGGTTGAGTCTGTACGCCATCGGCGCCCCGCCGGTGGTCACGTATGCCCCAACGAGCTTCCCGTCGGACTGCACTGCCACCGGGAACTTGTCATCCACTGCAGGGAGCGCCGGCGTCACCGTGCCGGTCCCGCCGTACGAGGTGTCGAGGTCGGTCTGCGTCAGTGCCGAAGCGGCGGTCGGAGCAATCAGAAGCAGCGCCAGCACGGCTGACAGGACGAGCGATCGTTGAAAAGTGCGCATCAGACCAGTATGGCCCTGCGCCCGGGGACCGGTGCGCCGGAGCGGACGTTCAGTTGGTGAAGTCGCGCGCCGCGCGGCGAATCTCTTCGCGTGCGCCCTCGGCGGCATCGCCCAGCGCGTCGGTCAGCGCCTTCACGGCCGCAGCGCCGGCGTCGTCACCGTGCTTGCGCCTGCGTAGTCCGATCACCACGAGCGCACCTGCAGCCGCTCCACCTGCGGCAAGGGCGACGGCCGGCCGAACCCAGTTGCGCGGATCGCCCATCGCGGCCAGCTCCCAGTCGGCCAGTTCCTCGGCCGCGCTGTGTGAGATGTCCTGCAGCCGGGTCTGGATCTCCTCGTACATCCGCGCAGGCGGATCGACCGGAGCGAACGCGCGACCCAGCACGCTCTCGATCGACTCGTACTCGAAGTTTCCGCGGTCGGTCACGACGCCGCCTCGACTTCATCTTCGGCCAGAGCCTGTTCAAGCTGCTTGATCGCACGGTGCAACAGAACCTTGGTCGCGCCCTCGGTCTTGCCCATCGCGCGGGCGATCTCGCCGTTGTCCATGCCAAGTGCGAAACGCATGATCAGTGCCTCGCGCCGATCGTCAGACAGCTCGGCGACCTTCTCGAAGACCATGTCGAGCTCTTCGCGCGCCTCGACAAGATCCTCAGTGTCGTGCGTGTTCGCGAACTCGCCGGCAGCGTCGAGCGGTGACTGCGGTTTGCGCGAGCGATCGCGGTAAAGGTTGATCGCAAGGTTCTGCGCGATGCGGATGAGCCACGGGCGCAGCGAGCGGCCCTGGGATTCGGCGAGCGCCTTCGGGAGATGGCGGTAGGCCTGAAGGAAGACCTGCTCGGAGACATCCTCGGCGTCGTGGTGATTTCCGAGCCGGTAGTAGAGGAACGAGTAGACGTCCCGCAGGTTCGCTTCGTAGAGCTCGGTGAAGGCGCGATCGAGCTCCTTCTTGTCCATCTCGTACGTCTTTTCATCGCCCACATCATCAGCCTACTTTGATCAGGCGGCGCGCCGCACAATCGAAACCCACTCTGCAGGTTCGATCTCTCCGTTGATGAGATCGCGGAGCGCGAAGACCGTCGGCGCGTCAAAACCCGCGTTCTCGATCACCGTCGCCAGCAGCGGCACCGTGTCCACAGCTTCAGCGACGTGTCCGAGCTCCTGCTTGATCTGATCGGCCGGGACACCGGAACCGAGCAGCTCGCCGGCGCGCCGGTTACGGCTGCCTGCGGCGAGCACCGTCGCGACGAGGTCTCCGGTTCCGGCCAGGCCGAGGAAAGTCTCGTGCGCCGCGCCGTAGGTCCCGGCGAATTCTTCGACCTCGCTGAAGGCGTGTCCCGCGGCGGCGCCCGCGGCGTTCATGCCTGCGGCACCCGCCGCGCTTGCGGCCAGCGCGGCGACGTTCTTCGCGCAGCCGGCAAGTTCGGTGCCGACGAGGTCCCTTGACCGCTCAACGCCGAGCCCTGCCTGCTCGAGCGTGTCGCCGAGTTGACGGCGGAGTGCGTCGTCGGGCGTGGCCAACACGACCGATGCACCGTGCAGAACGGCTTCTGCAGCGTGCGCAGGGCCGCCGAGACAGGCGATCGCACGAGTGCGAACGCGCGCGCCGACGTACTCGGAGGGCAGCGTCCCCAGCGGCGGAACGAGCCCCTTGCTCAGCACCAGGACCGCGCTGCGGGAACCGATCCGGTCGGCAGCCTGCGCGACTGCGTTGGGAAGTTCCTTCGACGGGACGGCAAAGACGATCAGGTCCTGGCCCGAAAGCTCGATCGTTGCCGCGGACTTCACGGAGAGCTCCGGCGGCAGATCGACTTCGGGCAGATATCGCTCGTTGCGACGCTCGTGGTCGATCTTCTGGGCGAGCTCCTCCTCACGCGTGCCGAGCTCAACCTCCATTCCCGACTTCGCGAGCAGCACCGCGACGGCGGTCCCCCACGCGCCTGAGCCGATCACAGCGGCGCGGCGCATCGGCGGAAGTCCGCCGAGCCACTCCCACTGCAACTCGACGCGCGGCCAGATGCGATCTGTCACTTCGACGGCAAGTTCTTTCGACGCGTCGATCGTGTGCGGGAAGACGAGCGGATCGCCGGCGCGGATCGAGACCTTGTGCGGTCGCACGCGCCACTTCTTGCGCACGTCCTCGGTTCCGATCAGCGCAATCGGCACGATCGGCACACCCGTCTCCAGCGCGAAGCGACCGACGCCGCGGCGCGGACGACCGAGCGAGCCCGGGCGGATCCGCGTGCCCTCGGGGAAGATCACGAGACTGTCGCCGCGATCGAGCAGCGCGCGCACAGTCGTGAGGAGTTCCTGGTCGGACTGCTCGCGCATCACGGGGATCGCGCCGAGCGAGTTCAGGAACCAGCCCTGCAAGGGCTTCTTGAACAGCTCCATCTTGGCCACGTAGAAGAGCGGCCGCTTGGTCATCGATCCGATGATGAACGGATCGAGAAAGCTGCGGTGGTTGCTGGCGAAGATGATCGGACCGTCGGTCGGCACGTGCTCGCGGCCGATGCGGTCAAGGCGGAAGTAGATGAGGAAGAACGGCAGCAGGAAGAGCCGCACGAAGCGGTAGAGCCACATGTTCACGCCCTTTGTGCGGGCGCGCTCGTGGAACTTGAAGAAGTAGTCGGGCGGGAGCGCGTCGTTCTGCGGTTCGGGCTCGTCGTCGGCCTGGGTGCGCGGCGCGATCACCGGCGTCGGCGGGCCCGTTTCAGGCGCGGGCGGGCGCTCGGCACGCGAAGCGGCGTCCTGCTGCTCGTGCTCGTGCTTGTGGTGTTCCTCGGGATCTGCGTCCGGAGGCGCGGTCGTCGTCTCGTCGGCGCTCATGAGTTAGTTGTACACGCTCGCCGCCGACGGGTTACGTGAAGTCAAGCCGGGAAGGGGATTCGAACCCCTGACCTACTGCTTACAAGGCAGTTGCTCTACCAGCTGAGCTATCCCGGCGCAGCTGCGAGATTACTTCCCCCGGTCGCCGTCCATCGTCTGGAATAATTGCGCGGTGTCTCCGGAATCCGTGATCCACACCAAGGCCTTGACCAAGCGCTTTGGCAGCAGTCGCGGGATCGAGAACGTGACGCTGGAGATCGAGCGCGGCGAGATATTCGGCCTGCTCGGACCAAACGGCGCGGGCAAGTCAACGACCCTGCGCTGCCTGCTCGGCCTGCTGAAGCCGACTTCCGGCACCTGCAGCATCTTCGAGCACGACGCCTGGCACGACCGCGTGGAGGCACACCGCCACATCGGCGTGCTGCCCAGCGACTACGCCTACGAGAAGGACCTGACCGGCAGGCAGGTGCTTCAGCTCTTTGCACGCCTGCGCGGCAATCCGGTCGGCGCCGCAGCCGACGCGCTCGCCGAACGGCTTCAAGCCGACCTCGACCGGCCGCAGAAGGAACTCTCACGCGGAAACCAGCAGAAGATCGGCCTGATTGTCGCGCTCTCGCACGACCCGGACGTCGTGATCATGGACGAGCCCACCGCAGGACTCGACCCGCTGATGCAGGAAGAATTCCTGCGAATCGTCGCCGAGTTGAGTGAGCGCGGGCGCACCGTGCTGCTCTCTTCACACAACATGGCCGAGGTCGAACGGGCGTGCGACCGCGTGGCAATGATCCACCAGGGCAAAGTGCTTGAAATCGCGACGGTCGACTCGGTCCTTGCGCGCTCGCCGAAGGAGGTTCACGCGGTTTTTGCGTCAGCGCCTTCGCCGGAGCGCTTTGCGGCGCTTGACGGCGTCAGCGACGTGCGGGTTGACGGAAACGCGCTCGAGCTGCTGGTTCGCGGCAATGTCGACGCGGTCGTCAGGGCGGCCGCTGAACTCGAGATTGTGGATTTCGTCTGCGAGCGACCGAGTCTTGAGTCGGCGTTCGTCCAGCTGTACGAGAATGGCGCAGGAGTCGAAGCCTGATGCTGCGCGGCGTCTCCACCCTGATCGGCCAGACGCTGCGACTGCGGCGCATGTCACTGCTCGCGTGGTCGCTCTCGTTGGCGGCGCTGGTGATCACCTACGTCGCAATGTTCCCTTCGGTGGAAGACATCGACTTCGAAGCGATCCTCGACCAGTACCCCAAGGAGCTACTGCGCGCCTTCGGGTTCGACGACACTCTCACGCAGCTCTCAAGCGCGATCGGTTTCGTCAACACAGAGCTTTTCGGCTTCATGCTTCCGCTTGCGATCGTCTTCCTGCCGGTCGGGATCATCGTGAAGATGACCTCCCGTGCCGAAGAAAACGGCTATTTGGAGGCACTTTTGTCCGCCCCGATCGCCCGCTGGCAGCTGATCGTCGGCGCATCGGTGGCTGCGACCGTCGGTATGGCGGTGCCGATCGTCGCGATGGTGGCCACCGGACTCGCGACGGCGCAGATTGCCGGCGTTGAGTTGACTCTCAGCGAGATCGGTGGTTCGGCGCTGAGCCTCCTGCCGATCGGCGCACTCGGCGGCTCGATCGCGGTTCTCGTGGTGGGCGCGTCTCGCAAGCATGGGATCGCCACCGCCGTGGCCGCCGGTGTGATCGTCGTGATGTACCTGATGAACGTGCTCGCTGGGTTCATCAAGTTCTTCGATGACACGAAGGGCCTGTCGATCTTCCACTACTACAGCGACTGGATCAACAAGGGCATCGTCTGGCCCGAATTCTTCGCCTTCCTGGCGATCGCGATCGTGCTCACCGCGCTTGGCGCGGTGCTGTTTGAGCGACGCGACATCGGCTGAGCAGGCCGGCGGCATTGCGGGTTGCTGCGCCCAGGCGCGCAACAACCCGAATATGCCTTGAGTATGCGGTCCTAGAGGATGACGTTGCGTTCGTCGAGGTGCCCGCCGACCTTGCGCTTGACGCGCTGAAGGGCGTTGTCGACCGTCTTCGCGTCACAGTCGATCTTCTCGCCGATCTGCTCGTAGGAGTAGCCGTCGAGGTAGAAGCGCAGGACATCGCCCTCAAGCTCGCTGAGCGTCGTCGAGAGACATCCGACCAGGCTGGTGAGCTCCTCGGAGCTGATCACCTGATTGACCGGGTCGTGCACGTGGCTGCCCGGGAGCATTTCATCGAGCGTCTGATCACCGTCGTCGTCGCCGGCGCCCGGAGGCGAGTTGAACGAGACGTACTGGTTCAGCGGCGCGTGCTTGTTGCGCGTGCTGGTTTTGACCGCGGTGATGATCTGGCGGGTGATGCAGAGCTCCGCGAAGTTGCGGAAACTGCTCTCGCGGTCGGTGCGATAGTCGCGGATTGCCTTGTAGAGGCCGACGAGGCCCTCTTGGATGAGGTCATCGGAGTCTCCACCGATCAAGAAGTACGAAGACGCCTTCAAACGGACGAATCCGTAGTAGCGCTTGCACACCATCTCGTAAGCCTCGGTGTTTCCGGACTTTGCGAGGGCGATCAGGTAGTGATCATCAACCTCAGGTAGAGCTTTAGACTTTTGCCTGATGCGCCCTGCATTGGTGCGGGGAGCGAGCTCTTCTGATTCTTCGAGCGTTTCTGCGGGTACAACTGCTGCCTGGGATGCACTGGTCACGTTGCCTCCAATACGAAGAAATACCTGCAAATCACCCACTTTCTGGGCAATTCACGGCAAGTCTCCATTGGTGTCGTGACGCATGCCTCCCAACCTGCGTCAAATGGATCTTCTATGGGTCCTTCGGTCCATCTGATGTGAGGCCGGCGTTGCCGGGACCTCAAACCTGAAGCTGGACTTTAGGTTTACTGTCGGACGGCAATTATTGCGCTTTTATGGCAACCATGCGTTTTGGTCCCTT
Organism: Thermoleophilaceae bacterium; assembly: GCA_016462645.1. Lineage (GTDB taxonomy): Bacteria > Actinomycetota > Thermoleophilia > Solirubrobacterales > JACPNS01 > JACPNS01. The sequence continues at coordinate 59,622 of JAEMSX010000011.1, read as the reverse complement.
TATTGCAGTGGAAATTGCAGGATCGGGGCTTTTGTGACGGATCGAGGACGCGTGCGTGACGCGACGCCAACGATCAGGTTGACCTCTGGCCCAAGCGGCCAGAGGTAGAGCAGAATGGCGCTTATCTACGTGTTACGAACGGTCGCGGGACTGGAGGACTGCGTAGATCAGGACAGCGGTCGCGGTGCTGACGTTGAGGGACTCGATCTGGCCGCGTTGCGGGATGCTGACCAGCGCATCGCACGTCTTTGCGACCTTCGGCCGCATGCCCTTCCCTTCGGAACCGACAACCATCACAACCTTGCCCTTGTAGTCGGGCTCGTCGTACGCCATGTCGCCGTCGGCAGCCGCGCCATACACCCACGCGTCGGCCTCCTTCGCCGCAATCAGGTAGTCCGAAATGTTCCCGACCCGCGCGATCTTGAGATGTTCGACCGCTCCCGCGGACGATTTGCACACCGTCGGAGTCACTTCCGCGCTGCGGCGGTCGGCAATGACCATGCCTGTGGCGCCTGCGGACTCCGCCACTCGCGCCAGGGCGCCCAGGTTGTGCGGGTCCTGAATTTCATCAAGGACCAGCACCAGCGCGTCATCGGGGCGGAGCAGGGCCTTCGGGTCGGCGTAGGCGTAGTCCGAGACCTCGGCCGCAACACCCTGGTGGTCCGGCGTGGCAGCCAGCGAGGCCAGCTCATCCGTGTTGGCCCGGTTGATCTTCAGCCCACCAGCCAGTTCGCGCAGCCAGGGCTCTTTCTCCGCCGCCTGCGTCGCCCAGATGCGGCTCACAGTGCGCGGACCGCGCAAAGCCTCCCTGACCGGGTTCCTGCCGTAAAGAATCATGCCCGGAGAGTACGCCCGGGCGGATCAGACAGCGCGAAGGACCGGGCCTTCGGGGGTGTCGCGGATCTCCCAGCCGAGGGCCAGGAGCTCGTCGCGCAAGGCATCCGCGCGGGCGAAGTCCTTCTCCGCACGCGCCTTCTGGCGCGCATCGAGCAGCTCCAATGCCGCCGAATCCGCTTCCTCGCCGCCAGACTCAAACACGCTTTCGAGCCCCAGCACAGTCAGAGCCTCACGCAGAACGTCGAGGCCGCCGACCGTCTCCCCGGCGTCCAGTCGACGGTTCGCATCGCGCACCCAGGCGAAGATCTCCGCCATCGCCGCCGGCGTGTTGAAATCATCGGCCAATGCGGCGTAAAACCGCTCTGACACTGCGAATAAAGCATCATCCGTGGCTTGAGGGTCGAGCCGCGCGACCAGCTCTTTCAGGCGTTCCACGTTCGATGCGGCCTGCGCCAGCGTGTCGGCTGTGCACTCGATCGGAGCGCGGTAGTGACCGCTGATGAAGAACATGACCAGCGTGGACGGTGCATAGGCATCAAGCGCCTCATGCAGCAACCAGATGTTGCCCACCGACTTGCTCATCTTCTCGCCGGAGAAGCGCACCATGCCGTTGTGCATCCACAGCCGGGCCAGCGGAGCGCCGCGGCCGGCGTAGGTCTGGGCGCATTCGTTCTCGTGGTGCGGGAAGACGAGGTCGATCCCCCCGCCGTGAATGTCGAAGTCGACGCCGAGGATCGTCTCGCTCATCGCCGAGCACTCGATGTGCCAACCGGGGCGGCCATCGCCCCATGGCGAGGGCCAGGCAGTGTCCTCGTCGTCCTTGCGCGTCTTCCAGAGCGCGAAGTCGCGCGGATCGCGCTTCAGGGAGTTGTCCTCCTCGCCCTGGTCCATCGCTTCGGGGTCGCGGTTTGAGAGTTCGCCGTAGCGTTCGTACGAAGGCACGGAGAAATACACGTCCCCCCCGCTCTCGTAAGCGTGGTCCCGTTCGATCAGCGCCTCGATCAGGTTGACGATCTCCGGCACGGTCTCAGTGGCCAGCGGCTCATGGTCCGGCCGGCCGAGCCCGAGCCGCGAGGTGTCCTCGAAGTAGTGCTCGGTCATGTCGTGCGCCAGCTGGGCGCTGTGCACGCCGGCTTCACGCGCCGCGACGTAGATCTTGTCGTTGATATCCGTAACGTTCACGGCGAAGGTCACGTCATACCCCTCGTGCTCCAGAAAGCGCTGCAAAAGCATGAAAACCGTGTACGGACGCGCGTTTCCGATGTGAATGCGCGAGTAGACCGTCGGACCGCAGGCATAGATCGAGACCTTGCCCGGGTCACGGGGCTTCAGCGGCTTGACCTCATTGGTCAGCGTGTCGTGTATCTGGATTTCGCGCATAGGAGCCGCTAGCGGACCTTCTTCACCGCCGCGGGCCAAAAGCCTACGCGGCTTGCGCGCCGGGCGGAATCAGAAGTTGACGCTCCAGCGCCGCACGGTCAGAGGACGTAGCGCTCCGCTCGGATCCTGGCCGGCGCGATGCTCGAGAAGATTTGACCCGCTGAATGAAAAACTCCCGGCGGGGTAATACTGGAACTCCCACTCTACGTAACCGAAAGTTACGCGCGATCGTGCGAAACGCTCGCGCGGGAGCTTCGCTGGCGCCGTCCGGTGCCTTACGGCTTCACCCGCATCAGCGTGATCCGGCTCTGCTGCCCGACATACACCGCGTCGCGCTCTCCGATGAGTGTCAGCGTGTCTCCGCTCGCGAGGATCTGGCCGACAAAGAAGTTCTGCCGGTTCCGAAGGCTGGGAAGCCTCTGAACGGTCTGGCCGGACGCGTCCGCGACCAGCTGACCCGTATTTGTGATCGATCGGACGTCGGACACCGGGTCGGGCCAGGGGATCTTGCGTGTGGGCCTTGGCTTGTAGACCTCTGCGAGGTCGATCGCCCCGTCCGCGCGACGACCGAACCCATACAGATTGGTGGTCAGTGCGCCGGCCGGCATCGGCACCTTGACGACGCCGTTCAGACCGAAGCCGGTGTCCATCGTGCCGTCCGGCGCGACGCGCACGACCACCGATTGCTGCGCCTGAGAACCCTCGATGCTCGCGGTCCCCGCGCGCGCGAGCGTGCCTACGAGCGTGACGCTCCTGTCCGGAGCAACGGCCGACCCGACAAGCCAGTATCCACCAGGATGGTCGAGGACGATCGCACGAGCGCCCAGCAGGCCATAGCCCGTGTCCACAGCCCCCGACGAATTGAACCGTCGCACGATCCAATGCGTCTGATCGCCGCCCTTTCCGATGTCCAGTGCGGCCCATGAGATGGTCGTGATCGCACCGTCCCCGCTCACGCCGATCGTGCTCGACGCAGCGATGTCGACGTTCTTGGCATACGACTCGAGCGTCCGCCCGCCGACCCCGAAAGACTTGTCGATCCAGCCGCTCGGCGTCAGGCGGTAGATCAGACCGTACGGGTGACCATCTGCTCCCCCGTCGCTGGTGACGTCGGTTGAAAGCCCGTAGATCAACGCATTTCCATTCGGGTCGAGTGCGATGTCTGAGAGCTCAGCGTCGGGCCCTTCGTCCCAATCACGCACGACCGAGCGGATCAGGCTCACCCCGCGACGACCGTAGGTGGAATCGATCGAACCGTTGGGGAGCAGCCGGATGACCGCGAATGCGGCGCGCTCGGCGCCGCAGTTGCAGTCGCGGTCGCCCATCTCCCTCAGAT
>JAEMSX010000011.1:0-56059 GCA_016462645.1 Thermoleophilaceae bacterium | reverse complement strand
CTCCCGGAAGTCGCGATTGGTCGCGACATTCACTGTGCTGCCGACGAGGATCTTGCCGTCGGGCTGGAGCGCGATCGCGTCCGCCGATGTGCCGCGCAGGAACCGCGGTCCGAGTTTCTTCGGAAGCATCACGCGACCGCGTTTGCCGAACGCCCTGTCTGGATTGCCGTTTACATCAACGGCCGCGACCATCCATTCGGATTCCCAACCCTCATCCGGGTTGGCTGCGCCAGCCACGAGATAGCCACCGCCGGGCCGCTCAATCCCCTCCCGTTCCGACGTGCCGTAATAGCCCTTCGCCGCAGGAACCGTCGTTATTCCCTTCGTGCCGAACGTCGGGTCGAGGACCAACGCCGCTGCGCTACCCGCGCAGGAAAGCGCGATTGACGCGGCGATCGCGATCGCGACAGACAGCGATGTCATCCGGGCGGAAGTCATTGCGAACAGCATCGGCAGACGTAACCGTTCTATGTAACCGAAAGTTGCGACCGTGCTTTCGCGAAACGTTCCGGCGTGAGCGTCGCCAGCACGTACGGGAACTCCGGCCCCTGCGTACGGCCCGTCAGAACCGCGCGCAAACCGTGCAGCGCCGTACCGAGCGAAATCCCCTCAGCCTTCAGTGCGCCCTTCAGGGCGTCGAACTCGCGTCGGGCTGTCTCGACGTCGATCGGCCACTCGCGAACCAGCGCGTCAAGCGCCGTGAATGCCGCCGCGGTCTCGGGCGCGACGATCGCATCCAAGGCCTCATCGTCGGGCAGAGGTGGATCGACCAGCGCGTGCCCGACGGCCGCGCATTCGACGAACGTGTCCCCGCCGGTCTGCGCAGCCTCCACCGCGACTTCCGGCAACGACCCGCTGCCGAACTCCGCAAGAAACCCGCCGAACGCGGACGCGTCCATTTCCCGAATGTGGTGCCCGGAGATCCAGTGCAGCTTGTCCTCGTCGAACTGCGAGTCGGCTGAGTGGAGGCGCTCGAGATCGAACCGCGAGGCCATCGCGGGCAGCGACAACATCAGCTCCTCGGTCCCGTAGTCCGCCAGCGACAACGCCAGCGCGTTGCAGACCGCGGACGCCGGAAAGCCCGCCGCGCGCAGGTCGGCCACGGACACCGCGCCCGAACCCTCACGCTTGGAGATCTTCGCCCCGCCCTCAAAGATGATCAGCGGCGCGTGCACGTACTCGGGCGGCTCGGCGCCCATGGCCCGGATGATCGCGATCTGAAGTTCCGTGTTGGTCAGATGGTCGCGACCGCGCAACACGTGCGAGATCGCATCGTCGACATCATCCACCGCTGTGGCCAGGTGGTACAACGGCGATCCATCAGAGCGCGCGATCACGCGGCCCTCAAACTCATACGCGCCGTCGCGGCGGGATACCGGCAGCTCGGCCAGAACCTCCTCGTACCGCGCGACGCGATCGCTCTGGTGGACCGGTCCGTCGTCCCAGTCCAGGCCGAGCCACTCGAGGTCCGCGAGGATCGCCGGCTCCAGTTCGACTTCGGAACGATCCGAATCCGTGTCGTCAAAGCGCAGAAGCAGGCGGCCGTTGTTCGCGCGAACGAACAGCCAGTTGAAGAGCGCCGTCCGCGCGGAGCCCACATGCAGCGAGCCCGTAGGCGACGGAGCAAACCGCGCCCGGATCACGGTCAGACCTCGGGGACCGGCGCGAGCGTGGCGACGGCCATCGCGGCCACACCTTCAGCGCGCCCGAGATACCCCATGCCCTCGCCGCGCGTGAACTTCACGTTCACCGCGTCGTGGCCAACGCCGAGCGCGGCGGCGAGGTTGAAAACCATCTGCGCGCGGTGGCCGCCCATCATCGGTTCCTCGGCGATCACCGTGGCGTCAACGTTCACAACGAACAGCCCGCGCTCGCGCACCATCTCGGCGCAGCGGGCGAGCAGCTCGACGGAGTCCGCGTCCTTCCATTCGGGATCGCTGTCGGGGAAGTGTTCGCCGATGTCGCCCAGCGCTCCAGCCCCCAGGACCGCATCGGCGATCGAGTGCGTCAGGACATCCGCATCGGAGTGCCCGAGCAGTCCGCGCGGGTGCTCGATCGCGACGCCGCCCACCACCAGCGGCCGGCCGTCGGCGTACTGGTGGGTGTCCCAGCCGAGCCCGGTGCGTACGAACCCGCCGTTCACCCGATCGGCTCCAGCGTGCGCTTGCGGCCCTCGAACTTGGCGAGTTCGGTGATGCCGTGCTCACCCAGCAGCTCGACGGCCTGCTCGTATCCGTGACCGACATACAAAGGCTCGTGCGCGTCAGAGGACAGCGCGAATTTCAGGCCGGCATCGAGACACATGTCGATGAAGGCCGGTGCCGGGTAGATCTCGCCGATCGGCTTGCGCAGTCCGGCCGTGGACATCTCGACCGTCACGCCGGCTTCCGCGAACGCCTCGATCGCGGGCTCGTAGAAGAAGCGCAGGTCCCCCTCGGGGATCGGGCGATCCTTGCCCCAGTACTTCACGAGATCGGGATGGGCCATGATGTCGTAAAGGCCCGTCCGCGCGGCTTCGCCGAGCGTCTGGAAGTACTCGCGCCAGATGTCGGCCGGGTCCGAGCGCTCGCGCCAGATGTCGTAGGTGTCCATGTCGAGCGCGGCCTGCTTCAGGAAGTGCACCGAGCCGATCACGTAGTCCCAGTCGTGCCCCGAGAGGACCTCTTCAATCTTGTCCTCGCGGCCGTGGATGAAGTCGGCTTCGATCCCGAGCCGCAGGTCGGTCTCCTCGCGGACGTACGCCTCGTAGGCGTCGATGTCGTCGACCGCGGCGCCCAGCCAGTACGGGTGATCCCAGATCGCCAGCGCCTGTTTGAAGCGGTAGATGTGCTCGCTCACTCCGAGCTCTTCGATCCCCGCCTCCTCTGCCGCGGCGCGATAGCGGTCGGCGTTCTCGGCGGTCATGTACTTCTCGAATTCAGAACCCGGGCCGTCTGGGCGCAGGTGCACGTGGTAGTCGCTGAGCATTCTTTCCTTGGGTCTGTTTTGCTTCAGCCGGTAGTTGTAGCGGACTGCGCCAGCGGTGGCTCTTCGTCGGCGGGGCCTGCCGGCTGCACGTCGAGCGGCAGATAGACCGTGAAGGTCGATCCGCTCCCGAGTTCGCTCTCAACCGCGAGCCTCCCCCCGTGCAACTCGATCATCTGCTTGGCGATCGCCAGGCCCAGTCCAGTCCCGGGAACACCCTCGCTGCTCTCGGACCTGAAGAACGGCTCGGCGATCTGCGGAAGGTCCTCACGCGGGATCCCCAGTCCCCAGTCGACGAACGAGATCACGGCCTGGCGATCGACCGCCAGAGCCCGCACGACGACGGCCTGCCCATCGCGCGAATACTTGATCGAGTTGGAGAGGAGATTGCCGAAGGCCTGACGCAGACGCATCGCGTCGCCGCGGACGATCAGATCGCCGGTGTCCACGAGCACGACGTCGACCCCACGCTCGGATCCGATCGGCATCATCTCCGTCTTGAGGTCGTGGAGCAGATCGCGCACGTTGACGCCGCTCGAGCGCAGGTTCATCTTTCCGCTCTGCACGCGAGACAGCGTGAGCAGGTCGTCGATCAGGTCAGAGAGCTGCCGCGCGTTGCGGTCGGCGACCTCGATGAAGCGCACCTGGTCAGGCTGCAGCGGACCGGCCTCGCCCTGCGAGAGCAACTCCAGGTACCCGCGCAGCGAGGTGATCGGCGTGCGCAGCTCATGCGAGACCGAGGAGACGAAGCGACTGCGGGCGACCGAAAGCTCATGCAGCTGCCCGACGTGCCGCTCGATCTCCTCCGCCATCTGATTGAAGGCACTGCCGGTGAGTGCGATTTCCTCGACCCCTCCCGGATCAACGCGAGCGGAGAGGTCGCCGTGACCGAGCTTGCGCGACGCGACGGCGAGGTTCTCCAGCGGGACCATCGTCTCACTACGGATCCAGAGCAACACGCCGACGCCGGTGCCGAGGATGATCAGTCCGCTGAGCACGATCAGCAACGCGTTGATGCCCTGTCGCCTTGAGACTGCGGCGTCGGCGCTCTCCTGACGGCCTTGCAACTCCTGGCTGAGCCGGTTGTTCACGCTGGTGATCTGGTTGAGCTGCGCGAACGCGGCCTGCGAGGCGAGGACGGCCTTGGCCCCCTCCAAGTCGCCGTTGCGAACGCTTGTGACTGCCTTGTCGCCGATCTCGTTCAGGTAGTTGAGCTGGCTTTCGGTCAGTTGCTCGGCGTCTTGTCGCGTGCCGTCCGGCAGGCCGCTCTGCAGCACGAAGGCGATCGTCGCGATCTGCTTGCGTGACTGGCTGAGCGCACCGAGACTGAATCCGCTGCCGCTGCGTACGTACTGCCGCAGCGCGACGCGGGCCCGCTCGAACTCCTGGTTGGCTCCCGTCAGCAGCAGGACATTCTTGGTTTCGCGCGCGAGATCTTTGGAGCGCTCCTGAGTTTGCAGAGTGCCCCACAGCGTCGCACCGAGCAAAACCGCGATCACAAAGACCTGTAGCCCGATGCTGTAACGGATCAACCGGCGAAAGCTGAAGCGCTCAGCCGCCGGCACGTTTGCTGGTTCCGTTGCCATCCCGTGATACCTATTGTTACATCAGGGGGCGCCGTTGACAGACGAGATTGACCGCAATCGGCCGTGTGTGCTGGTCGCCGATGACAACGCAGATATTCGCGACTTGCTTGCAACGCGTCTGAACACGCGGGGATTCAAGGTGGTCGTCGCCGCCGATGGGCAGGCGGCACTCGAATTGGCCTTGACCGAGCACCCGGACATCGCGCTGCTCGATTGGGTCATGCCGATCATCCAGGGACACGAACTCTGCGTGAAGCTGAAGACCGACGAGCGGACCGCCGACATCCCGGTCGTGATGCTGACCGCGCGCGGCGAGGAGGCGGACCGGCTGCTCGGCCTCGACCTCGGGGCCGACGCCTACCTCGTCAAGCCATTCGACATCGACGAGCTGGTCGGGACGCTCAAACGGTTGATCGACTGATCAGGGCTTCGGCCGCTGCGAGATCTTCCGGCGTCGTGATCTTGGGGTTTGGCGCTGAGTGGTTGTAGAGCCTGACCGTGCCGCCGCCCGCCTCGACCAGTGACGCGTCGTCGGTTGCGTTGGCAAGGGTCTCGTCGTCTGCGCTGAGCGCGCGTGCGAGCGCCTCGGTGCGGAAGGCCTGCGGGGTCTGAACGGCCCAGAGCTGATCGCGCGGCGGCGTCTCGACGACGACTCGCTGCTCATTGACGCGCTTGATCGTGTCGGTGACGGGGGCCGCCGCGATCAGCGCATCGACGGTGTCGGCGGCGAGTCCGTCATGCAGGGCGTCGATGAGTTCCGGGGTTGTGAAGATGCGCGCGGCGTCGTGGACGAGCACGATCTCCGGTTCTGCGGATTGACCGGCGCTGAGTGCGGCGGCCACGGAATGAGACCGGCTCGGTCCGCCTTCGGTGATCACGACGTTGAGTCCGTTGGCGCGTGACTCTTCGGCTGCCGCTTCAAAGGCCGGCAGGTCAGACGCGTGCGCGGCGACCACGACGGTTCCCGCGCCATCGCCGTACGCGTGGCTCCTTGCGAACGCGTCGAGACACCAGGCAAGCAACGACCTGCCCCCACAAAAGACCAACGCCTTGGGCCCGATGGACCCAAGGCGCTTGCCTTCGCCTCCTGCTGCAATCAGCGCGAGCGGGGTTTTACTCCCGCCGGCGCGATCGCGCGTGGTGGCATTCTTCATTCCCTCTCCCCGGGGAAATGAAGCCGTCAGGCCTCGACCGGCTCTGCCTCAACTTCGACGCCGAGCACTTCGTCGACGTGGGCCTCTGCGGCCTCCTCGTCGAGGTCGAGCGCATACATGAACTCGCTTGCGAGGATGCGCTTGGCACGAACGAACATCTGCTTCTCGCCGCTCGAGAGACCCTTTTCGGACTCGAGTGCGGAAAGGTTGCGAATGACCTCAGCCAGCTCGAAGATGTCGCCGGTGCGGATCTTCTCGCGGTTGTGCTTGAAGCGACGGTTCCAGTTGCCGGGCATCTCGGAGACGTCGTCCTGAAGCACGGCGACGACCTTCTTGACCGTGGCGTGGTCGATCACCCTGCGAAGACCGGCCACACCAGTCTTTTCACACGGCACCATCACGGTCATATCGTTGTGGAGGATCTGAATCGTCAGGTACTCACGCGACTCGCCGAGCAGCTTCTTCTTTTCCTTCTTGAGAACCTTGCCGGCTCCGTGGTGCGGGTAGACGACCTTGTCGCCGACCTTGAACTTGATGTTCGGCGCCACCGGTGCCAACTCAAGGTCGTCCAACTCCAAGTCAATTGCGTCTGTTGCGGGAATAATCCATCGCCTCCTGATTGTTGGCGGACCTGCAAGCCGTCAGGCCTGCATGTACCGATCCACCAAGTTGATCTCCTGGAGGCGCTTGAGGCCCTCCCGGATGTCTTTTGCACGTACGTCGCCCACGCCTTCGACCGCTTCCAGTTCTGCGTCGTCGGCACTGAGCAATTCGTCCAGACCGCCAAATTCATTGACGATGTCGTGGACAACCATCTTCGGCAGTCGCGGAATCCTCGAAAGGATCCGGTAGCCGCGCGGAGCCACCGCGTAGTCGATGGTGTTCATCTTGCGGTCGTAGCCCAGCAGCTCCGCCAGGCGACCGAAGTCAAGAAGGTCTTGATGGGGCATGCGCGCGAGGAGGTCGACGACCTGGCCGTAGGTCTCGTCGGTGTCCTGCGTCATGTAGTCGCGTACGAGGCCGTGCTTCTCGGCGGCGACGCCGATCATCGTTTCCTCGAGCTGCATCTCGATCAATCGGCCTTCGGTGCCGAGTTCGACGATGTAGCGCTCTACTTCCACGGACATGCGGGTGATGAGTTCTGCTCGCTGGAGCACGGTGAGAACGTCGTGCATGTAGGTGCGGCCCTCAAATTCGAGGAGCGTGAGGCGCGCCGAGACCTGGTCGAGTCGGCGGCGGTACTTGTCCAAGGTGACGAGGGCCTGGTTGGCCTTGGCGAGAACCTCGGGAATGTCGACCATCACGTACTTGGCGCCGTCCACGTAGAGGGAGACGACCTCGCGCCGGGCGCTGATGGCGAGCACGATCGCGTCCGACTGCTTGGCGACACGCTCGGCGGTGCGGTGGCGGGTGCCGGTCTCGACGGAGTGGATCGTCGGGTCGGGCATCAGCTGCACGTTGGCCCAGGCGATCTTGCTGGCGTTGCTGCTCAGCACGATGGCGCCATCCATCTTGGCGACTTGGTACAACATCGCTGGCTGGTAATCGAGATCGATCTTGATACCGCCAGAGAACATGAAAGCGAGCTCTTCGGGTTCGCCGATAATGATCAACGCGCCGGTGCCGCCCTGCAGCACTTCGTCGATGCCTTCACGGATGAAAGAACCCGGAGCGATCATCTCCAAGGCCCTGAGAAGCTTGGGCTCCAACCTGTTGTGCAGTTCTACTGACTCTTCTACACCACGTTGGGCCATAGGCCTAAGTGTAGATGATCACATACGAATGCTCGCTAGCCCGCATGGTTGTGCGGTTTTGCGGGAGTTTTTGGGGGTCTGGACGACGGCCGGGTTACCAATAATTCAGTGGCTTGATTGGGGTATGTTGCGCTTACTGACGGCAGCGAAAAAGGGGTTCACCGGAGCGCTTGTTCCAAGGGTCGGGGGTTGGGGGTCGACCGTTGGAATTTGTAACGCCTAGGTATGCGGTTTTGACTCCAAGGCACCGCCGGACCCGGCGGTGCCTTGGACTGCGCGTTGGATTTGGCGCGCCCGAAGCCAGTCCAGGTAGTTCGCCACTCCGCCGAAGCAGCGCAGCCCCGCAGCCGCGTCCACCCACAGCGGAACATTTGCCGGGTGCCCCACGTAAAGCGAGTGAGTGCAGAACTCGCAGTAGCAATGGTCGCCATGGTTCTCGTGGACGTACGCGATGGTGTTCATCTCTTCGCGCGCACCCTTGGACGGTCGAAGCCGGACTTCGCCGTCGAACATCTCGCCCTGCTTCCCATACTTGCGGTTGAAGTAGCCGACGTACGTGGTCATCACAGCGTGCATCAGCTCCCCCGCCGCCCCCGGCTCCAACTGCAAAAGCGCCACATGAAAGTGATTCGTCTTGATCGTCAGCGCGAGCAACCGAACACCTCCTCGATGATTCTTGTAGCGCCGACCGCGCCCGTCGGCCTGAGGCTCCATCGAGAGATACCGCTCAAAGAGCGACTTGAAAAACCGCCGGTCTTCGACGTCCTGGAACATCGGAGCAAGCAAGCGCTCGCGGTTGTACCCGTGGAGGATCCCAATGAATCGATCAGCCAGCCGAGTGTTCCTACGAGGCACCCCGACATCCCACACCAAACCCGCGCAACGGTTCAAGACCGAAACGCAAAAAGTCAGCTACATGAGTGTTACGGCTTACGCCCCGCGCGGGCGTTGCGGCTCGGGCAGTTCAAAAGTCCACCGCGACTGCGTTGTCGGGTAGGCGCCCTCGAGCCAGGCATTGATCGTCTTCGGGTGCACGCGGTACAGGCCGGCATCCGACAACTCGCCCTGCGGCGAGAGCTCAGACTCCGTCATCACGTACTTCGCCATGTAGCGCCGCAGCACGGCACGCGAGTGGTCGCCGGCAAAAACGTCTTCCCAAGGCGCGACGAGTTCAGCTACGCCATCGACGATCACAACATCGTCAGCGCTCTCGATGTGAATGATGCAGCGCGGATCCACCGCAAGGTTCTGGCCCTTCACGGAGGATCGGCCGGTCGAGAACCAGACGCTTCCGTCGTAATACACACCCCACACTGGGCGCGCGTGTGGTCCTCCCCCGTTGGGCTTGGTGGTCACGAGCCAGTAGGAGCTACTAGTTATTAGCTTGCGTTCTACCCATGACCACTCGAGCGGCTGCGTATCGAGAGCCGCGAGTCGATCTGCTTTTTCGCGATCCATCGCTACCGCAGGGTAAGGGTGATTGGACGTATTGGCAAGTCCATCTGGACAGATCGTTTGGCTACTTACCGCTTCCCATTCGCATGAAACCGCCGTCAATCTGCAGCAGTTGACCATCCGGGGTCCGGAAACCGTCATTGACCATCGAGAGTTCGAGGTCCGCGGCGGCCAGCAGCGCGAAGATCTCCGAGGTCAGCGCCTGGTCCGCATAGAGCGGCGCGAGCGACAGCTCGACATGCGCGGCGACCACCAGCGGGAGGGTCGCAGACGCGCCCCGCAGCACCTCGGTCTCGAATCCCTGAGTGTCGATCTTCAAAAGTGCATCGGCCGGGTCGAAGCCCACCTCGGCCAACACGTCATCGAGTCGCCGCACGGGCGTCTCGACTGAATCGACATACACCGAAGTCGGCGCGTTGGCGCTGTGCAGCTCGAGCATGTCAAGGAGCGAACTGCTCTGCGAATTGCCTGCGAGGTGGAGTTGCGCGACGCCTTCGCTGGCGCCGAGCGCGCATCGCGGGGCCACGACCCAGTCCGCGTCTGGCTCGGCTATCCCGGCGAGGACTTTGTGCTCCTCGATCTGCGGCTCGAACGAGATGATTTCGCCGTTGAAGCCCGCGTCGCGCACCCATGTCGCAAACTGGCCGATGTTTGCACCAACGTCGATCACGGCGCGCGGGTTCGTGTTCTCGATCAACGTCGCGATCGCCTGGTCGGCGGTCGGAAGGTTCAACGGCGACGGTTCAGGAGGCGTCGGAGGCGCGGGCGGCGTCGGCTCCGCACGGATCTTGTGAACGTCGTATCCGAGTTGCTGGACGAGGCTGCGTGCGCGCGAACGCATCCGGCCGGCAAGCTCCTGGGCGGAAAGCATTTGTGAAACGTACCCAATACTCAAACTGGCGACCCGAACGACGAACCGCCGAGCGCTGGACAGATCGCACATCCGCCCATAAATTGAACTCGTAAGCGCTCCTCGGAAATGGCGGAGGGAACCCCATTTTGCGCTCGGTCTGCTCGGTTCACAATCTGCGATTGCTCGCGCGACTGCTCGTCGTCACGACGCTGCTCGGCCTGATGGTCGCGGGCACGGCTGCGGCCGCGGATGAGTCGGCGTATGCGGAGCTGCCCGCCCAGCAGCAGGCCGTCGCGCCGCCCTCGCAGAGCACCCAGGCCAGCGGCGAATGGCTCCCTGCCTGCTCGCCGAGGATCGTCATCGCGGCGGTGTTCAAGATGAACCACCGCGTCCATGTCATCGGTTACGTGAAGCGCTCGATGATCGGTCACACGCTGCGCATCCAGGCTCGCCTTGCCGGAGGCGCGACGGTCGTGAAGTTCAAGCCCCGCAGAAACGGCTACTTCGATGTGGAGGTCAGGCGACCGCGGCATCGCGTGGCGCGCCGCGCGGCCTGGCGCGTTGCGTTCGGCGGATACCGAACGCAATGGGTGAAGCTCTATCGCCCGCTGGTGTTGAACAACGTCCATCAGCGCAAAGGCCTGCTGATGGTCAACGGCCAGCTGAACGTGCCGGCGCGCGATGACACGGTGATCGCAGTGCAACGGCTGGATGACTGCCACACGGCAACGCGGATCGGACAGATGGGATTGCCGATCGATGGGACGGGATTGCTGAACGGCGGGATTCAGCTGCGCGATCTGTTTGCGCCGGTTGCGACGTTCGTGAGATTGCGGGTTCGGGTGCGGGAGCGGGCTACTGGGGCTTGGGGGAAGAGCTTCTGGAGCCTTCCGCTGCCCGTCGTCCTGACCCCCTAGAGCGAGTAACGCTCGGCCAAGACCGGCCTGCCCGATTTGGACCCGTGGCCAAGAACACCGGCCCGATGATTTCTTAGCTTTCTTGGTACGCGCTGATTCCGGGTCCCCCACCGCAAGCGCGCCCCATACGAATGAGTCGACGGCACGCTCGGCCCGTCAACTCCACACATACCGATTGAGCGAGGTACCGATGAGTGCACTGGATCTGCGGCGCGGTAATTCGATTTTCGACAGCCCGTTGAAACGACGCGGGCTCGGCCGCATGCGCTCGTGCGCAGAATGCGCAAATTTGGCTTCTGCGCTTGATTCCCGCGCCGCAAATGCCGATCAGATCGTGAGCAGGTAGCTCGGTCGAGCTGCCAGAGCACGGATGCGCATCAGAGACTCACACCGAATCGCTCGACCGGAACTGGTCGAGCGCCCGCAGATGGACTGCGTCGTTGTCACGTACAACAGCGCGGCTGACCTGCGCGGATTCGCTGACTGCAAGCCGATGCTGGACGCGTTCGAGAGAGTGATCGTGGTCGACAACGGCTCGACCGACGACTCGATCGAGATCGCACGCGAAGCCGGCTTCGACATCATTCAGCGCGATACCAATGACGGTTACGCGGCTGCGGCGAACGTTGGAATCCGCGCCGCGACGGGCCCCTTCGTCGCGCTGCTGAACCCAGACATCCGCGTGGATGACTCCACGCTGTTTGATCATCTCGAATCGCATTTCGACGATGCCCGCGTCGCCGTCGCGGCGCCGGCATTGGTGCTCCCAGACGGCAGTCTCCAGGACTCAGCACGCAGCGTGCCGCGTCCGCACGAGCTGGCCTGGCGCCGCTGGGCGCAGGCTGAGCACGGCATGATCCGGTCCGATCGGCCGACGAACGTCCCTTGGGTCGTAGGCGCATGTCTGGTGATCCGCCGCACTGCGTTCAACGCGGTGAACGGCTTCGACCCGAGCTATCCGCTGTACTTCGAGGACGTCGACTTCTGCGTCCGCCTCGGCGAAGCCGGATGGTCAACGGTCTTCGATCCGACGATCGCTGCGCTGCACTTTCATCGCGGCGACAGTCGTCGGTCGCTGTTCGGACCCAGTACTCGGCGTCATGCTCGGAGTGCGGCGCGGTTTTATTACCAGCACCCGCGGTACATCCTTGGGCTCTCGGCCTGAGCCCTCTCCACCCGCGTTCAACAACCGGTCAGGTGACTTCTTCGAGCAGCCGTTTCCATTGGTCGGCAGTTTCTTTCCACGAATAACGTGCAATTGCTTCTTTGCACGCTTCTTCGTCCGGCGGGGCGCTGGCGAGTGACAGCGCGATTTTCCGCCTCCACTCATCTGGGTCGAGCGGTTTGGAAACGTAAGTAGGGATCTCGCCGCCGACTTCACGAAAAACCGGGAGGTCGCTCGCGACGATTCGCTTTTGTTGCGCGAGGGCCTCGATCAGAGGAATTCCAAAACCTTCGTGAAGCGTCGGCAGTACCAGGACTCTCGCCTGGCGATACGCCGCAGCCAATACGCCTGGATCTACGTATCCGAGATGTTTGACCCGATCGGCGACGCCAAGTACTCGCACCGTATTCATCACCGTCTCGACAGTGTCGCCTTCGTTGGGACCGATCAAAACGAGTCCGTCAAGGCCGGCTACGCCTGGCCCGGAAAAGGCTCGGGCGGCCGTCTCCAGGTTCTTGTGGGGCAAGGCCGCGCCCACGTGAAGCGCGAATCGATCGAACGGAAACACTGCCTCGGGATTGTCCTCAAAACTCATACCGGGACGATCGAACTGATGACCTTGCCCGATAACGCGAATATCCGAGAACCGACGCGCGCCAATCGACCGATCCAGATCGTGTCTTGTCGCAGCGCTGACGCAAACCGTCACGCGCGCACTCTTGACGTAAATCGGCAGCGAGAACCTGTACTTCGCCCAACGCGACCGCCCATAAACGTCTGGCGCAACCAGTGGTCCCACATCGTGGATCACATTGATCACAGGCACGTCACTGGAACGCAGAAGTCCTTCTGGCGCCGGGATGACTATCGCTGCGGCCTGGTGCGCTTTAGCGAGCTTGACGAGGTGCCTTTCTCGCCAGACGGCACGCTTCAGAGTGCTTTCTGCTCCGTCGATCGTCGCAACAAGGTCCCCGTGGCCCGCCCATGTTCTTGCGGACTCCGCCGGTGCGACTATCAGTGCATCTACGCCTTCGAATGTCTCGAGCGAACTCATCAGGCCGCGAGCGAATGTGCGAATCCCGCCTTGTTCACCGCGAACAATCGAGCAATCGAAAAGTACCCGCATGTGATCAGGCTCCCGCGACGGAAACCGAACAACAACAGATCCGTCGATGTCGCATCTAAACGTCGGCCTCACGGCCAGCACTCGCGGCGGCCGTCTCAAGCGATCCGCCGAGCGCACCGTCGTCCAAAGGCGCGTACTCGCCCGGTGGTCGCTCTCGTTCAAAGCGAATCGCGCGCACGAGCGCCTGAGCTAGTTCATCCGGATCCGCCTCAACCGCCTCAATCCTCGGATGGAGCGCATCACGCGAATTCGAAAACCGGTTGGTTACCGCGCTGCCTCCCGAGACCGCAACCTCCAGCGGGGGGTGACTTGGGTGAGCGCTGTACATGAGGGAGAGGCCCACGCGCACTCTCTGCAGCAGCTCAAAATACCCATCCCATCCGGTTTGACCAAGCTGTTGCACGTTGACGCCGCTCGGCGTTGCGATTTGATCGTGACGTTCGCCGGCGGTGAAGAAGTTGCACGTACGCGCTTCGTTTCCGAGTTCATCGATCGCGATGCGGAGCGCAGTTGACCCGATCGCAAACAGATTTCGAGGCTTGGTCGGGCGGGCGTAGAAGAGCACGCCAATTCGCGAATCGCTGACCCGGGTCGACGCCACGTCGCGAAGCCTGGATTCCGGAAGATGCGGCGCGAATACGCGATCCCTCACGACCCCCAACCCCTCCTGTGTCTCCAGGTATGTCGCGAGAGGCAGGGAATTGCACACAATCGTGAATCCCGCGTGGTACGTCGCACGGGCGAGAGCGAACGCGCTGGACCACGGCATGAAACCCGGCTCGTAGTCCTGAACCAGGTAGATGACTCGTCTTCGGTCGATCCGACCCAGCCGCGCAGCGATGTCGAGTGCGTGAGCCGTCGTCCAGTGAGTAGCAATCCAGATGTCGCCGTGCGATGCAGCCATCGGTTCGCCGTCCCCGAGGCGGAAGAGTTCAACTCGAGAATCACCTCCCGCAAGGAAGGATGGATCCAAGGGACCATTCCTGTTCGCACCACGAGCCGCAGTCGTGCCTACTTGGAGAGGTAGTGCCAGTCCCGAAGCGACGAGCGATCCAAACTCGATTGCCGTGCGCACGCCGGCGAACGCCTGAGCGGGATTTGCTGATGGCACAAGGAGGTTTACGGACCTCTGTTTCGAAAACGGGCTGACGCCGTTGAGCACGAGCGTTTCGGGCACCAGCCCTCGATAGTTCTCCCCGTCCGGTAGTAGCCAGCCGTCCGAGCAACGGAGCGCGCGGAACCGCCGAATGCCGCCGGGCGGTCGGAGCTGTCCGGCAATCGATCGAAATTGGCTAACTCGATCTCGCATTCTCACACCCCCTCGCTGGCTCTCTCAATCCGACCTATCTCGACCGCGACCGGGTCGTCTGACAAGCCACGAAGCGCACGAAACGCTATTGCAAGCGCCGCTAGGCCAATCCCGAGGATAAGCAGGCTTCCTGCGACGTTGATGAGCGTCGACGCTTCGACGAGATAAAGCTTCGCCAGCGCGACTGCGACCGTTCCAAGCAGCGCGGCGCCAAAGTAGCGCCGCCTGACTGCCCCACGCTCCACGCCCACGAGTTCCGCGATCGCCACAGCAGCAAATGTCTCGGTGAGACTTGCGACTAAAGCTGCCGCCAGGATCCCGTGCGACGGAACCAGCAGAACGTTTGCCGCGATATTGAATGTGAGTGCCGCGATCGTTACCACCAAGAAGGCGCGATCCCTCCCCCCCATAATCGCGCTCGTTCCAACCACATAGTTGTACGACGTTGACAGCAGTGAGGCACCGAGAACGATCGTTGGCGTGATCGCATCCGCGTATGAGCTTCCGGCTATTGCCAGCACGGCCGCGTCAGAAACCGCGATCACCCCAAACGCCAATCCGACGCCCGTACCGAGCGAGACGCGCGCCAGCGCCAGCTGATCTGCGAGAGCGAGCACGCCATCTCCTCTTACACGCTTTGCCAGGAATGTGCTCACGGACAGCTGAAGTGCTGAGGGCACGAGCCGTGCTTGCACAGCGATCCTTGAAGCGAGTCCGTAATAGGCGGCATCGAGGGCGCCCCGCAGTTTTAGGACGATCGACTGATCGATGCGAAGGTAGATGGAGCCCGCACCTGTGGCGACGGCAAGCATCATCACCGCCCGGAGCTGCTCACGAATGGCCTTTGGCAGCTCGCGCGCTGGGATTCGCTCCATGTGCTTGCGGACCCAGACGAGGGCCGCGAGTGAACTGATCGCCCCGCCAAGCGAGTACGCCGCGACAAGGACGTTTGCGGAGGGTTCGGAGATCAACAGGACACATCCAGCTACAGCCATAAATACGGCGAGCCCCTGCACCAGCGTCAATACCCGGAACGCCCTTGCATCCCCGATCACCTGGCCGATCGGCGCCGCAACACCGTTGATTGATGCAGCGACGTAGATAAGGGATATGAAGCCCGCCGTGCGCGCGCTCGACGGGAACAAAATGACGACGCCGACCGCTCCCACGGCGACCACGGCGGCGGTGACCGCGATGCGGGTCCAGAAATAGTGCGTGATCCTCGTTCGGTGATCGCCGTCTGCAGCCTCTCGAACAAGATTCGGACCGGTTCCCAGATCCAAGAAGCTGTATAGGAGGAGCGCATAGCTAACCGCCGAGATGTAGACGCCGGCGGTTGCGACCGCGGTTCCCCGTGTCACGACAACGAATGTGCCCAAAGACAGAATCGCCGCGCCAGCTCGTGAGCCGAGGAATTCGAGAAAGAGCCGCGCAGGTCGCGAACGGCCTTCCATCAGCGACTCGCGAGGCGCGACTTCGTCGATCGCCGCAAGGCGAATGAGAAGGGCACGCCCGCCTTCAAATAAGCCAAATCATGCTCCAAATCTGCTGCCAACAAACAGCGAGTCGCACGTGCCAAGCGTGGTTAGGTGTATGTACCGCGAACTGAGCACTAGTCGCGGACCCGTACAACGCACGCTAGGCGCCCATAGCGGGTGCGCAATTATACTGCGGCGCCAAGTGGGCAGACTTGCCGCTCAGAGAACACTGGCGAGCCAATCGCAAATGTTCCGCAGTGCAAATGGGATCCATCCGAAGAAAACTCAACGATCGATTCCGACGCAAGCTGCGTGCCTACATCGCGCCCGACGAAGTGCTCGCCGACCCCGGTGAGTTACTCAACTGGCCCGAAAACAGTTATGTCAAGCCCACCCTCCTCCAGTTTGGGAAAGAGACCGGCGACCGCGGCGTGACCGTCGGGAGTTTCTCATCGATCAACGGCGGGACGCGGATACTTCTCGGCGGAAACCATCATCCTGAGTGGGTCTCTACTTATCCGTTCCGAATCAAATACGGGCTCGCGGGGGCGTACGAAGACGGACAACCGTGGTCGCGGGGTCCTGTCGAGATCGGATCCGACGTCTGGATCGGATACGACGTCGTAGTTCTTTCCGGCGTCAAAATCGGACACGGAGCGGTGGTCGCTGCTGGAGCAGTAGTAACCAAAGATGTTCCGCCATACGCGATCGTCGCAGGAAATCCGGCCTCGGTGAAGCGCTTCCGCTTTGATGACGAAACGGTTGCCGCGTTGCTCCGAATCGAATGGTGGAACTGGCCGCTGGAGCAAGTGCTTTCCGAAGTCGACGCCCTGAGCTCGGAAGACATTGACGACTTCGTGCTCCGGCACGACCCACAGGGTAATGGCGGCTAGTCGGCCGCTGATTGTCCCAGTATCTCCCGAAACAGCCGGTCATATCTCGTGACGGCGAGTTCAAGTGAGTAGTTATTCACGACAAAAGCAGCCATACCGCATCGCTCGTCGTTTGTGATCTGCCGGTCCAGGAAGCCACTCAGGGATTTGCGCCATCCAGCCCGATCAGTCAGCGGCAGAAGGGTGAACGCTGAATTCGGTGCGTCTTTGAGCACCTCCCTCAGGGTTTCCAGGTCGGAGGCAACAAGGGGCGTCCCAACCGCGAGGGCCTCAATCGCGACCCGCCCGAATCCCTCGAAGACGGATGGCATCGCGATCACATCCGCACTCGCCATCACTCGAGCCGGGTCGATAGAAAACCCGGGCATGAGGACGCGATCACTCACGCCGAGCCGATCAGCGAGTGACTGGTACTCGTCGCGCAGCTTGCCGCTTCCGACGAGCATCAGCTTCGCGTCCGGAATCGACGGGAGCAGCTCAATGATCATCCGCTGATTCTTCTGTTCTTCCATTCGGCCGATCACGCCGATCACACGATCAGTTGGCTTGAGTCCCAGCTCGACGCGACACTCACCACGAGCTGAACGCGCCTGCTCCAAATCAAATCGCTCTGAAACCCAGTTCGGAATGAGATGGATCAATTCTGGGGGAATCGAATCCTTTCGGATCAGGTCGTCCTCGTTTGGGCCGGAGATCACAACATGGGCATCAACGGCGTGGCGTCCCACCATCCTGAACGCACGGGTACTCATCGGTGCGCGGACTGGGGGCTGACCCGGCACATCGTCATGGTCATGAAGCGAATTGTGAAGCACGGCGACCACACGAGCCCGAGTGTGCATGCGCGCTAAACACGGGGCGAGAATCGAAGCGCGAAGGCCGTGCGCGACGACTACGTCCGGGTCTGATGCCTTGAGCGCTTGCACCAGTGGGCCCCGCGGCGAGAGCGCAGACCGGAGCGAAAACGCGTCGAGCGTTATTGGGCGTCTTGTGACCCTCGGGCTGAGGCGGCGATCCGCAAAGTACTCGGCTGGCGCAACGACCGTCTCGTCCCATCCAAATTCATCCGCAAGCGCGGATGAGAGTTCGGCAACCGCGCGTTCGGCACCGCCATTCTGAATCTCGCCACTCATGGCCGCAGTGGTCACGTGAGCGACCTTCATGCGGACCCTGTCAAGCGCACGCTCTCAGAGTGTGCGCCGCTCGACGCTGCCGAACTTCGCCCGCGACCCATTGAATGCCCCACACCAACTGCGAGCCCAATCATCATCAATAGCGCCGGCCAATTCAACGCCACGAATGACCAAATATCCCAAAGCAGGCAGATCAGCAGGACTCGCCCTGCCCAGTCCATGACGATGAGAGCGGCCATACAGAGCAGCACTACGAGTCCAAGACCAACGACCCCGAAGTCAAAGAGAATCGCGATGTAGGTGTTGTCAAACGTAGGCGCCCCTCGATCGGCTTGCTGCGGGGCATTGGCCCAGAAACGATTTCCCGCACCCGGTCCCCGTCCAAACGCGACAACTAGAGGCTCGCCGGCGTGCGCGATCGCATCCCAGCCAGCACGAACACGGTTCGCGCGCGCGTCCACTCCCACGCGGGCGTTCTCGCCCCTTACCCGCTCTTGAATCTCCGTCGCAACGGGGCCGGTCACCTGCGGGAGCGCCGCCGCGATGAGAAAGGTGAGTCCCAACAGAACTGCCAACGCCTGGCGGGTAGAACTCCCACCCTCCAGCTTTCTCGCGATCTGAAGACCCAAGATCAGGATCACCCCTAGTCCAAGCCCAACCCATGCGCTTCGCGACCCCGACAGCAGGACCCCGACGAAGTTGGCGGCGAGAATCACTCCCCACATTCTCGGTCGTCTCAGCAGAGCGACGAGCGCGCAGAACTGCGCGAAGTTGGCGTAAATGATTGGGTGGCCGAACACTGCGGCTGAGCGGCCGGGATAAGCAGCAGAGCCCAAATACTGATCGCCGGTGAGCGCGTCGACTACGGGCCAGGTTCCAGTGATGCGCTGTACGACCGCTAAGACCGCCATCGCGACACTGGCCCAGAGTAGGAATCGAAGGATTCGCGCGAAAAGCGCCGGGCGTTCTGTGGCGCACCAAGTCGCGATGACCACGCAGCCGGCGACCACAAAGAATGGATACGTTGCTTCGCGGAGAGACTGCACTCCGGACCAATGCGCTGCCGCTCCCAGGCCCGGCACCGCTAGGAGTAGCCAGGCTGCCGGGCTGGATCGCACGAGTGCGGCGGCCCGGTCGCTCGTAGCGATAGCAAGCAGGCATAGTCCGACCAGAAGCCATGCGAGTCGCATCACCGGGACGGGCCAGTCCAGGGTCGGCGCGGCAAAGATGAGGACGACGACGAGCAGCCAAGTGGTGACGCTTACTGGTGAATAGATGGCGCATGCGGCCGCGATTGCGAGTAGACCCGTGAGCGCCACCGCGACCTCCGGACTTCTTACCGTGAGTGCTCCGCTAAGAACGATGGCCATCGCGGTGAGCGTGAAGACGGCGACGAGCCCCGTGACTTCTCGCGGACTCGCCACTGACAACGCCCACCGATTTCGAAAGCCTTTCAGAATGGCCGGCTTCCGACGACTTTTGCCATTCGGTAATAAACCTCGGAGCGACCCTGGCGGCGAAGAACTCGGAGCACAAGTGCGCGCGACGCGAATCCGGCAAACAAGACGGCTCGGATGCACAGTCGGTGCGGAAGCGAGTAGTGCTCGCGAAGAAAAGCCATGTCGGCTCGCGCAACGAGCTCTTCTTTTTCCGACTCGGTCCAACGCTTCTTTGAGGAATGATCGTCGACGTGCACGACCTCGGCACGCGTCTCGTAACGAACCCGGAGGCCACGCCCACGGCAGCGAAATGCCAAGTCCGAATCTTCGGAGTACATGAAAGTTGACTCCGAGAATCCTCCGAGATCTTCAAAGAGACTCCTACGCATGACCAGTGCGGCACCCTTCAGCCAATCGACGTCGCGGCTCCAAGACTGGCTCCATCGCAACGGCGAGAGGTGCGCGCAAACTTCATCTGAAAACAGGCGATCGACACCAGTTCCCTGAATACTCCCGTATCGGATCGATGGAAACGCTCCGACGGACTTCTGAATCGAGCCGTCGACGTTTAGAAGCATCGGGCCGACCAGGCCGATCTCCTCCTCAGAGGCGCTCGCCAAGAGCGTCGAAAGGCAGTCGGACCCAACCAACTCGGTATCCGGGTTCAAGAAAAGGAGAAATTCACCCCGAGCGCGCTTAGCCGCGACGTTGTTTCCGCGTCCGAAGCCGAGATTCTCTGGACTCTCAATCAGCTCGTCCTCATTGAGCAGTTCCCTGAGGACCTCAACGCTCCCGTCCGTCGAGGCGTTGTCGAGAAGCACAATTTGCGGCGGCTCAGCAAGGTCCTGGGAACGGATGCTTTCGATGCACGCTGGGAGCACGTCGGCAGCGTTCCAGTTCACGATCACGACCGACGAAGACGGCATTAGGCACCCGTCGTTGTGCGCGAAGGTGCGAATGGACTGCGCACGCGTTTCCCGAGGACGGCGGGTCGCTCACACGAGCGGAAATCGTCAACTTCCCCGGGGTCCTGCGCCAACGACAAACTTGTGCGTGTTCTGAAGATTGACGGGCCTCCTATTTCCGATCCGAGGGTACGTACTACAGATGCGACCGTAGCCATTGAGAGTCGTGGCTGACACAAAGACTAGGACGGCGTTGCCAGCGCGCGGATTCAGTGCCGACGCTCTGCATTCAGCGCATTGGCATCGATCACCGAATCGCTGGAGACATCTGTCCGAGAACGCGCGAATAGCGCCGCAGTTCGATCACGCGGCGCCGCGCCGCGACCGCGCGCTCAGCATCGCCTTCCTGAATAGCAATCTGGAGCGAAATCAGTGGCCAGCGCCAGTTTGTCGGCTCCTTCGCCTCAGCGAGATCAATTGCCGTCTGGGCCTGCTTGAGATCGCCCATTGCCATCAGTGCAAGCGCCCTTTGCCCGTAGGCGGTCGCGCTCCAGCTTTCAGCCTTGATCGCCTGGTCAGCGGCAGTCAGCGACTGCTTGTAGTCCTTCGCGCGGAACGCCGCCTGGCTCTTGTCGATCTGGCGCTGGTTGGAGAGTCCCGGGAGCATGATGATCACTGCGAGCAGAGCGGCCAGCAAGATGCCGACCGACTTGCTCGCGGAGCTGCCCGCATTGCGGCGCGGGCTTGAACTCGCGCCCGCCACGCCAATCGCCGCCAGCGCGAACACGGCGATCGCGGTGCTCTCCCACATCCAGTCCAGCGCCGCCTGCGCTACGAACACCACGAACACCGCGACAAGTCCGGCCTGGATTCCGCGGGATCCGTCGCGCACTCCGCTGAGTCCGGCACGCGCACGCCACGCCGCCCAGATCAGACCGAAGAGAAACACCAGCAGCAGCGCAAACCCGACCAGTCCGGTCTCCGCGAGCGCCTCGAGAAAGATGTTGTGGACGTCGCGGACGAACTCCGCATTCGCGCCGCTGCGGCTCCACCAGAACTCAAACGTGCCCGGCCCGATCCCGACAACCGGATTCGCCGTGAACGCATCCCAGCCGGAGTCCCAAAGATTGTGCCGATTCCCATTCAGCTGCGCGAGACGTGCGTCGGGGGTGTTGGCGATCACGACGACGTCTTTCCCGGTGAACTGGTCGTAGGCGCGCCCGCCGAATGCGAACAGCACCGCGACAAATGCGATTGCCGCGGTGATCGCGGTGGCGACTCCGAGCGGTCGACCGCGCTCCGTTCCCATCCGCATGCGTTCGCCCAGCCCGGCGCGGCCGCCCGACCACGCGATCAGGCCCAACACTCCGGAAACCAGCAGCAGCACCGCGGCGATCGACCACGCGCCCTCGCTCCCGGTGCCCTTCACGATCTCCGTGTGCCCGTGCACCACGAAGGCGACGATCAGGCTGCCCAACGCTGCCAGCGCTGTCTGGATGAAAGTGAGCCAACGCCACTCCGCCATCGCGATCACCACGATCGAACCCAGAATCGCACCCCCGATACCCGCCCGCGAAAGCGCCAGATACAGCCCCACCGAGCACATCGGCACCGCCGCCAGCGCCAAACCTCGAACCACCGCCGACCGCGCATGCCCCGCATACGCAAGACACAAAGTGATGGTCATCGCGCTCCAGCACCCCACCGCATTCCAATAGCCAAACGGGTAATTGATACGGGTGGTTTTCAAGTTTTCGGCGACTGTGTCCGATGGAAACATTGCTGGCCAGAAACGGCTCAGCATCGTAAGGAAACAAACTAAAACCCCGGCTGTCAGCAGACCCGCGGCGACCAATCTCCAAGTTGATCGCCCGATGCCAATCCAAACGAGGATCAAGACCCCCACATAGCCAACGATGCGCGCGAACTCAGCGAATGTTCGCTCCGCGCTTTCGGTCCAGGTGAGTGAAAGCAGCGTCCAAGCTGCGAAGGCCAGGACCGCGACCAGCGGGATGAGCAGTACGCGAGGCGGTTTGACGGCAGGCAGCACCCCACAGATTGCTGCAACGCCAATCCCAACCCATACAAAAACCGCCATTTGTTGCCGATCAAGCAACGAGTACGAGCCGTGATTCAGCGCGTAGTACGTTAAAACGAGAAATGACAACACCAGCAATGACAAGCGCAGCAGCCACTCCCGACGCCCGGACGCACGGGGAAGCGATGTCACGTTCGCAGGCATCGAGCAAGTCTAGGTCCAGCTTCCGTCTCTACTTTTTCACCTTCCTCTCCGTCATCGCATGCGCGCTGGCGCTCGCGAATGTCGCTTCAGCTGCCACGCCGTCCGGCGAGGATCAGTACCTCGAGCAGCCGCCCGTCGGCGGAGGCAACTCCGACACGGGCGAGGACAGTTTTCAGCCCGTCGATTCGAACAACGACGGCGTGATCTCCGAAGCCGAGGTCAAGGCCGCTGCTGCGAAGCAGAAGAAGAAGGCCAAGAAGAAGGCCAAGGACGCCAAGGAAGAAGGCGCATCGGGCGCGACAGGCGCATCGGGCGCCGCCGGAACCACGCCGACGCCACCGGCCGCGGAGTCAGTCGCCACGGCAGCGAAGATCGGACCGTTCAGCAAGAACACCGCGCTGATGCTTGGCGCGCTCGCTCTTCTGATCGGCCTCGGCGCGTTCGTCTTCGGTAGCTCGGGGCCAGGGCTCTTTGGCATCGGCGGCGGTTCGAGCAGCGGAACACCGCCGCCGGCGCAATAGCGATTTCCCTCAGTTCGGCGACCTTCGTGCCAAATCGGCACCGATTTGTCGCCACCCATCACAGTCACGCATCAGCCCAGTTGGCCCTGCGTACAAAGTTCTGAAAATCCCGTTTTGATCGGGTTTTTCGTGCTTATACTCGCTCAGAAGCGATAGATCCAGCCCGATCTCGGCGGTCACCGGCAGGGTCTTGATATCCCCCCCCATATCGAGAGGACCTGGGTCGAAATGAACCTCGACGCGCTCCGGCCACGCATACCGTTTTTCGGCACGCTCATCGCACTCGCCGTCGTCGCTGCGCTCTCGATCGGCGCGGCAGCTTCATCCGGCGAGAGCAATCCGTATTACGACCCATGTGCGGGCAATCCGTACTACTACGACTCGACCGATTGCTACTACGGATACGGAGGCGTTGGCCAGTCCGGCTCGAAGCGACCCTTCGCGGCCCTGAACCTCGGCAAGAAGTGCCACAAAGCGAAGTTCAAGGTGCGCCCGATCTTCCGCGACGGGGTCGTACTCTGGTCCACACTCTGGGCCGCGAAGAAGAAGGTCAAAAGGCTCTCAGCTGGCCCATACGTTTTCACGGTGAACGCGAAGAAGCTGAAGAAGGGGAAGAAGTTCAACGTCAAGTTGTTCGTGATCTTCTCGACGGGCGACAAGTTCTACCTCAAAACCACTTTCAAGACGTGCAAGTGAGCTAAAGCGAATGGGTGAACCGGCCGTTACAGAGATGAGACTTTCCCCAATGTCGCAACACGAACTTCGCACAACCGACGAGGTGGTGCGTGGCCAGCAGGCAAGGACGCTTGAGGATTTCACGGGCGAGCTTTTCATGCTCGATCCGCCCAGGGCAGTTGCCGAGTCGAATGAGATTTCGCAGGCCGCGAATCGCCGTGATTCGACTTTTCGCCGCCTACTGGGCGCCAGCGATCTGGTCAGCGCGATGCTCGCGCTGGTTGCGACTGCCGCGTTCACCCACACGTCGCAGGTCTACTGGTCGATGTTCGTGGCGGTGCTGTTCGTCGTGCCGCTCGGCAAACTGGCCGGTCTCTATGACCGCGACGCGCACGTGCTCAATCACTCCACGCTCGACGAGGTGCCGAAGCTCTTCATGCTGGCGATGATGACTGCCGTGATCGCGTTCATCGCCCGTGATCTCGCGGTGATCGGTGCTCCGGGAATTGGCACGCAGCAACTCGTATTCCTGATTCTCGCGATGACGATGTGCCTCTGCACCGGTCGCGTGATCGCCCGCTTTGCAGCTCGCATGGTCTCGCCGACCGAGCGCATCCTGGTCGTCAGCGGCAGCGAGGACTGCGACCACCTGCGTCGCAAGCTCGATGTCTCGCCGCAGATCCGCGCCGAGATCGTCGGCCGTGTGCCGATCGCGTTCCACGAGCTTCCCGGCGGCCATTCAAAGGTTCTCGGCGAGGTCCATGATTTGCGCCGCCTGGTCGCGACCTACCAGATCGACCGACTCGTCGTTATCCCGGGCAACCGCAACCCCGACGAAGTCAGCGATGTCGTTCGCGCGGTGAAGAGCATCGGCGTGAAGATCAGTCTGCTGCCGCGCCTGTTCGACGCGATCGGTTTTGCCGTCGAGTCCGACGACGTCGGTGGCGAACAACTGATGGGTGTCCGCGACTACCGCATGACCGCTTCCTCTGTCCTGCTCAAGCGCGCCACCGACATTTTCGGCGCATCCTTGATGCTGCTGCTCGCGTCGCCGGTGATGATCGCCGCCGCGATCGCGATCAAGCTCGACTCGCGCGGGCCGGTGTTCTTCCGCCAGATCCGCATCGGCCGTCGCGGCGAGGAGTTCGAGATCTTCAAGTTCCGCACGATGTATGACGGCGCCGACCGGCTGAAGGTGGACCTCGACCATCTCAACGAGACGCAGGGCCTCTTCAAGATCGAGGACGACCCGCGCATCACCCGCGTCGGCAAGCTGCTGCGCGCAACTTCGATCGACGAGCTTCCCCAACTGCTGAATGTTCTGCGTGGCGACATGTCGCTCGTCGGACCGCGCCCGTTGGTGCCGCGCGAAGACGTGGCGATCACCGGCTGGTACCGCCGCCGCAGCAGCATCACTCCGGGAATCACCGGCGCATGGCAGCTGCACGGACCAGTCAGCATGCCACTCGACGAGATGATGAGGATCGACTACCTGTACGTGGCCAACTGGTCGTGGTGGTCGGACGCGAAGATCATGTTGCGCACTGTGCGCCACGTTGTAGCGCGCCGCGGCGTTTAGCGCCATGCGCTCGCAGCGTCGGAGCGTTGGCGTCGCAACCGCGCTGGCCACAGCGCTCCTGACGATCTGCGCGCTCATCGGCCTGAGCGCAACATCCAGCGCGGCAAAGAAGCAGAAAGTCCGCGCGCCCCTGCCCGGTCTCGCGATCGGCGTCGACGACACCGGCCTCAACGATGCCAGGACTGCACCGCTCGCCCTCACGCGGTCACGAGAGATCGGCGCGAGCTACGTACGCGTGGTCGCATACTGGTCCGCGATAGCTCCGGCCGGGACCACGAAGCCGGCTGGTTTCGACCCCCGCAGCCCCGCTGATCCGCAGTACAAATGGGCGGTCGTGGACGGTCAGGTGAAGCGCGCGGCGGCGGCCGGCTTCACGCCCTACGTGGTGATCCTCAACGCGCCGAAGTGGGCCCAGAACGGAACACCCCCGGCGAGCGCCTACGCCGGCGGCGGAGCCTGGAAGCCCAGCGCTGCCGAATTCGGCAACTTCGCCCACGCGGCCGCCGTGCGTTACTCGGGCAGCTACTCCGACGCGACCAGTGGCGGGATCCTCCCGAACGTCTCGGTCTGGCAGGCTTGGAACGAACCGAACCTCCCCCTCTTCCTTGCGCCGACTTCACCCGAGCTCTACCGCGGCCTGCTGAACTCGATGTACGACGAGGTCAAGGCCGTCCAGCCGAAGTCGACGATCGTCACCGCGGGCCTCGCGCCGGTGAAGTCCTCCACCCCGGCCGCATTCCCGAAGGACTTCGCCCAGCAGCTCCTCTGCCTCAAGCCCAGCAACGGGTGGTTCGACAAAGACCCCAGCTGCCCGGGACTCGCCAAGTTCGACGTGCTCAGCCTGCACCCGTACTCGCTGCGCGCCAAGCCGACACAGCGCGCGGCCGTGATCGGCAACATGTTCGTCGCCGACACCAACGACCTCAGTCAGATGCTGAAAGCGGCCGGCGCAAACAACAGCGTCAGCCCCGGAGCCAAGCGCCTCTGGATCACCGAGTTCGCCTGGTTCACGAATCCCCCGAGCAAGTCGGTCGGCGATCCTCCGGATGTCGCGGGCAAACGCACTGCGATCTCGCTCTACCTGTTGTGGCACGCGGGCGTCACGCAGATCACCTGGTTCGCGATCTCAGACAACTCCGGCGCGATCGTCAAGGGCGGCGGACTGTTCGACTCCGGTGGCCGTGCCAAGCCGACCTACTACGCGCTGCGCTTCCCGTTCTTCGTGCGCCAGGACGGCCGCAAGCTGCTGATCTGGGGTCGCTCACCTGTCGGATCGAGCCGCACTGTCTCGATCAAGGCGTTGCGCAACGGCAACTACAAGCGCATCACCACGGTCAAGCCCTCGAAGGGCGGCGTCTTCCAGAAGCGCATCACGCTGAAGAGCAGAAAGACGCTCACTCTGCTGGCCCAGCAGGGCGGTGAGCGCAGCCCGAAGATGGGCTCGCGCGACTTCTTCGAGAACTAGCGGCGGCGCTTGCGGCCGAAGAGTCCGCCCCTGGCGGGTGCCGGCGCCGGCGGCCTGGGCGGCAGGCGCTCGCCGCGCACGATCGCCAGCGGCGCGTCCGTGGTGAGCCACTTCGCCAGTTCCGCGCTGCCGACCTCGGCGGCGGCCTCGCCCATGCGCGGCGGGCGTCGATCAACGTTGTGCGAGTCGCTGGAGATAACAGTCACGAGCTCGCGCTGGAGCATCGCGTTCGCCGCCGCTCTGGCCGACCCACCGAAGCGCCCGCTCAAAGAGCCGGCAGTCACCTGCGTGTAGAGCCCGCGACTCGCCGCGAGCTCGAGCTTCTCGATCCCGCCAGGAGCCTGCACGCCGCGACTGCGCTCGGGGTGAGCGAGGATCCCGCGGATTCCGAGCTTCGCCAGACGACCGAGCTGGTTGTCCAGATCCATCGGCCACGCCGCATAAGGGGTCTCGAGCAGGATGAACCCCTCAGTCGGGCCGAGCGTCAGAGCCATCAGATCCTCATCGCTCAACCGGCCGAGCTGATCGATCGCGACCTCGGCGCCGCCGTAGATCTTCAGCGGCACGCCGGCCGCTTCAAGCGCGGCGCGGGCCTCGATGACGCCCTGCCGCATTCGCCCCGGGGTCGTCGGATAGTTCTCACTGACGTGCGGAGTCGCGGCAACGGCCTGAACCCCGTCGGCCACACATGCGCGGGCGAGTGCGACAGTGCCCGCGGCGTCGGCCGGACCGTCGTCGATCCCGGGCAGAAGGTGGATATGGAGATCAATCACGCTGAAATTGACGCTTCAAGGGCTTGTCCTCTTGTCCAAGCCGGGCGACAAATGACAATACTTACCGTAGGTTGAGTCACCCACTCGATGCGACTAGTTTTAGGCACTTGAATCCAGCGGATCAACAACAGAGCGGCACGACGCTTCGCGACGCGCTGGCAGTGATCCGTCGTCGGCGCGGACTGGTGATCCTCTGCGCGCTGATCGTCCCTGCCGCAGCGCTCGCCTTCTCGCTGCTGCAGGCCCCGGCCTACCAGGGCCAGGCCGATGTTCTGCTCAGCCAGAAGAACCTCGCCAACAGCCTCACCAACACGCAGGATCAGTCGGTGCAGTCAAACGACGCCGACCGCATCGCGCAGACCCAGGCCGAGCTGGCCGCGACCCCGATCGTCGCCAAGAACACGCTCGACGCGCTGCACATCACGGACATGACTCCGACTCAGCTGCTCAAGCAGACCGATGTTTCGAGCTCGCAGAACAGCGACATCCTCGTCTTCAAGATCACCGACGAGGATCAGATGCGCGCCAAGCAGCTGGTCAACGAGTACGCCGAGCAGTACACGATCTTCCGCACGAAGATCGACACCGCCTCGATCAGCCGCGCGCTCAGTGAAGTGACCAAGCAGCTCGCGTCCGGCGTGGACGGCGAGCCGGCCAGCGGCGCGCTGCGCAACACGCTGATCGAGAAGCGCGAGCAGCTGCGCACGCTCCAGGCGCTGCAGACCTCCAACTCCTTCGTCGTCCGCACCGAGAACCTCGCCGAGCAGGTGAAGCCGACGCCGAAGCGCAACACCGCGCTCGGCCTGATCCTCGGAATCATGCTCGGCGTCGCGCTCGCATTCGCGCTCGACGCCCTCGACACCCGCCTGCGTACGGCCGAGGACATCGCCGACGCGGTCGGCTCACCGCTGCTGGTCCGCGTGCCGCTCGAGAAGAAGCGCCGCGACGCCACGCTCCCGCTGATGCTTTCGGATCCCAACTCGCCCGACACCGAGGCCTACCGGTTGCTGCGGAGCAACCTCGAGTTCGCCTCGCTGGGCAACGACGCCCGCGTGGTGCTGTTCACCAGCGCCGTCGAGAACGAGGGCAAGTCAACGACCGTCGCAAACCTCGCCGTCGCGTGCGCGCGCTCGGGCAAGAACGTCTGCCTCGTGGACCTCGACCTGCGTCGACCGTCGCTCGAGCGCACGTTCGACCTGCTCCCCCGCCCCGGCATCACCAACATCGCCGTCGGCAGCGCCACGTTGCAGCAGGCCCTGATCCGCCTACGCCTGGGCGACACCACCGGGTCCGCGAGCAGCGGCGCACCCGAAGGCGGCCTCTGGCTCCTCCCCTGCGGCGCGATCCCGCCGGACCCGGGCGAGTTCGTCAGCACCCAGGCCCTCGCGTCGATCATCGACACCGTGAAGGAAAGCTTTGACCTGGTCCTGATCGACACCTCTCCGATGCTGCGCGTCGGTGACCCGATGACGCTCGCCAAGCGCGTTGACGGCATCGTCGTGATCGGTCGCCGCGGCGTGATCCGCACCGGCATGGCCAAGGAGATGAACCGCATGCTCACCGCATCGCAGGCGCGCACGCTCGGCGTGGTCGTGGTCGGCGGTGGCGGAACCGAGAAGGGCTACGGGTACGGCTACGGGTATGGCTACGGCTACGACTCCGAGAGCGTCGCCCCGCAGCCCGGCGTTCCCGCCTGACCCCGCTCCGCAGAACCTCCCCCTTTGCATGCCTCAGGCATGCAGTCCCGTAGTCGCCGAATGGACCCGATAGCTGAGCGATTTTCTTTGCTTGCCAGAGGCATGCAACGGATTTCCCTCTGTCAAGCGGCGCTTCACGGCCGAACCTCATTGCATGCCTCAGGCATGCAAAGAGATGAGTGATTGGGTCAGTGCTTGTAGTTCTTGTTGATCGACTTGATCACGGCCTCGGCCATGCCCAGCTCGCCGACCGGATTCGGATGCATCGCGAAGGCGGGATCGGTCGGAACGACCGACTCGATCCAGCGCCGGTCACGCGGGGCGCAGACGTTGAAGCCCTTCGACGGCGTGTAGGTGTCCACGTAGGTCATGCCGTGACGCTTGGCGGCGTCCTTCAACTGCGCGTTCAGTTCGCGGAGCGCGGTGTCGAGGTAGGTCATGTCCTCGGCGGAGAAGTTCATCTCGTCCGGGCAGTCGGTGCCGTCGTTGGGCGTGATCTGCGGGTAGCCGACAACGAAGACCTGGGCGCTGGGCGCCTTGGTCTCGACCGTCGTGAGCATGCCCTCGATCAGCGGCTGAGTGGCATGGACGGCTTCGAGAAAGCCGTCCTTGCCGCCGGACTTGAACTTCTCGACGCAGTTGCTCGGCTCTGATTCGTCGTGCGGCGTACCCGCGCATTCAAAGAACAGCGTGAGGATCTTCGCGTCGTTGCCGCTGAGGCCGATCGTCACCAGCCTGGTGTTGGCACCGAGCGCTTCATCCTGCGCGGCGTTCGAGCCCTTCGGAGTGAACTGCGGCTTCGTCAGATCCTTCACGAACGCGCCCGAGCAGCTCATGTCCACGAACGACTCCGGCTTGATCGCCTTCGCGACGATGTGCGGGTAGTTCGAGTTCGACTGGTAGCAAGTGCTCGGCGTGTTGTCCGCGATCTGGGTCGCGAGCTTCGGGGCCGCGGTGTATGAGTCGCCGATCGAGACGTACTCGGCGGGCTTGGGGTGCTTCTGCGGCGGCATCAGCGTGGTCTGGATGTTCTCCGGCAGGAAGGCGAAGCCGACCAATGCCACGCCGAGGAGGAGAATGACGCCGACGATTCCGAGGATCCAACGCATCGGTTTTGACTTGGGGAGGTGCATCCTTGTTACTCGCCCGCAGGCTCCTGCAGCCTAATTCGATTGAGCATCTGTGACGCCAGATAGCTGAGGTAGAGCGTGCTCACCGCAGCCGCAAACGTCATCGACCAGGCAGCACCGAGCGCGCCGTGGCGATGAACCATCGGCACGACCGCGATGCCGTACACGACCCACGAAAGCACCTCGGCGCTGGTGCTGGGCAGCGGGGCGCCGCCCCCGCGCATCACGTCGCCGACCACGCGGCGGATGCTCAGCAGCAGCGCGCTGATCAGCAGCACGCGCGCGATCGGCACCGATGCCGCGAACGCCTCGCCAAAGAGAAACGGAATCAGCCAACCGACGATCAACTCGAGAAGCACCACGACCACGGCGGCGAACGCCGTGATCAGGCCAACCGCGTCGAGCGCGCTTCTCACCGCGTGATCGGTGCCGCGTGCCGCGGCCACGCGCGGGAAGGCGACCACGCCGATCCCCATCGCCACAAAGCGCGGCAGGTTCGTGAAGGCCATTGCGCCGGCGTAGAGTCCGAGCCAGTACGGACCGGCGAGCGCTCCGACCACCAGGTAGTCGACCTGAAACACCTCAAGCGGCGAGACACTTCCGATCTGGCCCTTCAGCCCGTAGCTGAGGTACTTGCCGGCCGGAACCTCCTCGCCGCCCTCGGGCGGAAGCCAGCGCCAGACGATCACCACGCCGAGCACTGCCACGACCGTCACGATCACGGTGTACGCGACGGCGAAGTCCAGCAGCCCGTCGAGGCCGATCAGAACGAGCACGATCAGCGTCGCGCCATAGATCGGGATCGGGATCGTGCGGAAAAGGTTGTAGGCGAGGAAGCGCTGCATGCCCTGCAGGTAGCTCGTCGCGTACATCGCGATCAGCAGCGCGGCGGTCATCGGGAGCGTCAGCCAGGCCGCCTCCTTTGCGTGCGCCGGGTCGTCCGCAAACGCGATCAGGAAAACCAGCGCGGGGATCAGGACCGAGGCGAACAGCTGGACGCCGATGAGCTTCTTCAGACGACGCACGGAGTCGCGGGCGACATTCTGGTCGCGCGCGACGTAGTAGGCGATCGCGACCGGCACGCCGAGGGCGAGGATGAACGAACCCGCCACCGCGACGGCCTGGAAGGCCGCGAGGTAGCCACGATCGCTCGGACCAAGAGCACGCGCCGCGATGATTCCGCTGACCACCAGGCCAAGCTGCGCGAGCATCCCGGCGACGATCGTGCCGAGCGTCGCGCGGTCTGCGCTGGCGAGAATTTGGCGAAGTTTGGACATGCCTGGACTACGCCCTACTTGCGGGCGGCCTGCTCATACATCTTGATGAGCTGCGGGCCGACCGCCGGCCAGTCGAACGTACGCGCGAAGCGTTCGCCCGCACTCGCAATCTCCGCGCGGCGTGCCGGATCGGCGAACAGCTCGCTGATGGCCCGGCCGAACTTCTCGGGTTCGAGGTCGGCCACGACGCCCGCGCCGGCGGCCATCACCTCGTCAGCGAGATTCACGGCCGGGGAGATCACAGTCGCGCAGCCGGCGGCCATCGCCTCGATCACGGCGATCCCGAAATTCTCCGAATGCGACGAGAGGCACCAGACATCGGCCGCGGCGAGCGCATCGGTGCGATGAGGGTCGTACAACGCGCCGGTGAATGTGATGCGGTCATCGAGTCCCAGCGCGGCGACGCGCAGTTCGAGTTCGGGCAGCAGGCCCTCGTCGTCGGGACCGACGATCGCAAGCCGCGCCTCGGGCGTGGCGGCGACCACGTGCTTGAACGAGTCGATCAGCACCTCGAGTCCCTTCTTGAAGTTGATCCGCCCGAGAAACAGCGCGAGCGGCCCGTCGAATCCATCCATGAACTCTGCGCGGAATCGCGCCCCGTCCGCATCGGCGGGCGCGAGCCTGTCCACCCATGTCCCGTTGGGGACGATCACGCGCGGGACCGCTGGCGCGATGTCGTTGGTGAGCTCCTGCTCGGCGGCAGTGGTCACATGGATCACCTTCGCGTTCTCAAGCATGCCGTCCTGCCAGAGCTTTGAGGTGACGGCCTTGCGCAGCTTGCCGCGTTGGCGCAGGTACGGATCGAGCGCGCCGTGCAGGGAGACCACGTACGGCACGCCGGCCGCGCGCGCGGCGTGCTGCGCCGCATATTGCGGGTGCAGCCACAGCGAGTGGATGTGCACGAGGTCGTAGTCCTTGACGACCTCGTCGAGACGCTTTGCGAGCCCCGGCGAATAGAGCAGGCGGTGCGGGGCCTTGACCGGGAACAATTCGTAGTCGAGCACATCGGCGTTGGCCGGAAGCTCCTCGGGAAGCACCGCGCGCCAATCCTTCGCCCATGGTGCCTTGCCGAGATCGGTCGCGTAGATCGTGCCTTCAACGCCCTGGTCTGCGAGCACCTCGGCCGCGTCGGCGACCATCGTCACCGGGCCACCGAAACGGTTCGAAAACATCGGTACCACCTGCGCTACGCGCATGAAATAGACCCCTGCGGCGCCATCGCAGACCAAGGATAGAGGGGTAGACTGCGGCGCCAACAGTGGCTAACTCGACTGCAAATTTCAGCGGCAAGCTGCGCGATCAGGCGCGCAAGGCCAAGAAGCTCACGATCCTCGCCGGGAACAAGCGCTGGCGCGCCGCAGTGCGTCACGGAGTTGCCGCCACGGTCGAGCATCGCGATGTCGGTTGGGGCAAGGAATTCGCCACCGTGCTGGACGTCGGCGGACACCACGGGCAGTTCACGCTGTTCGCGCTCGAGCGCTTCCCGAGAGCGAAGGTCATCACCTTCGAGCCGCAGGCTGAAGGCGTGGAGAAGATCCGCAGCGCGATCGCCGGCGACCCGCGCGTGACGATCCAGAACTACGCGCTCTCCGACAGCGTCGGCACCGCCGAGCTGCACATCTCCAAGCGCTCTGACTCCTCTTCGCTGCTCTCGATCGGCGAGGGCCAGACCACGGCGTACCCGGGGACCGAGGAGGCGACGACCGAGGAGATCGCACTTCAGACGCTTGACAATCTCGTGGCTGAGCCGCTCGAGGGTCCGGTGCTGCTGAAGATCGATGTCCAGGGCGCTGAACTCTCCGTGTTGCGTGGCGCCGAGAAGACACTCCAATCGATCGACTCGATCTTCGTTGAGTGCTCGTTCGTCGAGCTCTACGAGGGTCAGGCGCTCGCCAACGAAGTGATCGAGTTTCTCGCCGCACGCGGTTTCAGGATCGCCGGCGTGTTTGGACCCGCCTACGACTCCGATGGTCGTTGCCTGCAGGTTGACGCGCTCTTCAGCCGTCAGTAGATCATCTTCGTTGTGCGATGGAAGAACTTGGCGTCCTGCGGCAGGTCGGCGACGCGCTTGGCCGGTACGCCTGAATAGAGGCCCGGTTCGGTGAACGCGTTGCGCACGGTTGATCCGGCCGAGACGACGCTGTAATCGGGAATCACCGATCCACCGAGGATCACGCAGTTCGATCCGACCATCGTGTGATCGCCAATCGTTACCGGCTCTGCGGTCTGCGCGTTCTCGCGAATGTCCACGCCGTGCGTCAGAAGCGTGGTGCGATAGCCGGCAATACCTGAGAGCTCGCCCATCGAGACCTTCGCGTTGCAGTCGATGATGTTGCGGTGCAGGATCACGGAACCGAACTTGATCTCGAGCGACGGGTCGCGATTCTCGACCTTCTGGAAGAACTCGGTGCCGCCGAGCGGGATCGCGGTGATCCAGTTGAAGCGGCCGATGTCGACCTCCTCGTGGAGCAGACACTCGCGCAATCCGCGAATCAGGGTGAGGCTTGCGATCCCGGAACCCTCGGCCATGTAGAGGTGCTCGACGGAGATGAAGCTGAGGCCGATCCGCGCGCTCGGGTGCACTTCGTGCCCGAACATTTTGCGCAGGATCTTCTGACGCTGTTCTCCATTGAGGAAGAGCGACGTGAAGACGATCACCAGCGGCTGAACGAGTCCCTTCATCCGCCCTCTCCTGTGGTCTGCAACATCGTTCCCGAGGCTATCACCGACCCCTTGCCCGGGCCGGCTTTCCGGGCTAGGCTGATCGCGATGGCCCCGACCACGATCCCCATTCGTGCGGAGCGCCCTGAAGACACTCGATTGGCCGTGATTGCAGCCGCTTTTGGCTGCCTGCTGACCGCAGTCGTCACCTGGGCAGTGCTCGCAGGAATCGACAACAACTTCAGACCCACGCCGATCATGCTGGCGCCGTTCGCGGCGATCGCCGCTGCCGTGCCGTTCTACTTCCTGCGCGTCGATTTCCCGAAGCTCGCGCCCGCCAGTCTGCGCGCGCCGCTCGATCAGGCGGCGCTCGGCCTGCTGACCATCTCGATGTTCGCGATGACCTGGAACGGCGTGCGCGTCGGTGGCTCACTCGCGGTGAGCGACGTCTTCCTGCTGCTGGCAACGGCCGCCGCCACTCCCGCACTGTTTGACCGCCGCCTGCAACGCCAGTTCATGCTGCCGGCATGGATCACGATTCCGGCGCTCGTGATCTCCCTGATCGGCCTGATCTCGATGGTTTTTCTGGACGACTCACTCGTTTCGCTCGCCGGCCTGCTGCGACTGATCGCGGCGATGGTGCTGGTGCCGGCCGTGATCGGCGCGATCGCGGGCGAACAGCGCGCGCTGCCCTGGATCGTCGACATGTGGATCCTCTCGGCGATGGTCAACTCAGCCGTGGCGATCGGTGACTACGGCCTGCACCTCGGCATCGGCGAGAAGATCACGCACGTGATCTCGGCCGGCCGCTCAACCGGTCTCACCAGCCACTCAAACCACCTCGGCGTGGCGATGTGCATGACGACGCCGCTCGTGCTCGGGAGAATGGTCGTCGCCAAGACGAGAGTGCTGCGGGTCTCGTTCTTCCTCGCACTCTGCGTACTCGGCCTGGCGGTGCTCTCGACGGGCTCGCGTGGCGCGCTGGTCGCCTACGTGCTCGGTGTGCTGATCGGCACGGCGATGCTGCCCCCGCAGATCCGCGCGCAGACCTTCAAATGGGTCGTGGTCGCCGGCATTGCCGGAATGCTGATGGCCGGCCTCGCGTTTCGCGGCGAAGCGCTGAACTCCGTGAAACGCCTGACCGGAGGCGAGGGCGATCGCGCGGTCCAGGCACAGGTGTCGGATTCCGACAACGAGCGCAAGGGCCTGCGCGCCGAAAGCCTTGATCAGTTCGTCTCCAATCCGATCCTCGGTGCCGGGCTCGTGAACGCCCGCGACGCTCACCTGATCTACCTGCAGCTGCTGGCCAGCACCGGCCTCGCCGGCCTCACCGCGTTCCTGGCGTTCCTCGCCGGATCGGTCGCCACGTCGCGCAAGGTCTTCCGCGATCCCAATCTCGATCTCGAGGCGAGCGCGATAGTCGCGGCGGCCGGTGCGGCGGTTGTGATCTGGGCGCTGCTCGGTCTGGTCGAGAACCAGCTCGCGGACCGCTACTTATATGTCCCCAGCGGATTGATCGTCGCCGGCCTCTGGTATCGGACTCTCACACGGGAAGAGCGGGAGGAGAACATCGGGGCGAGGGCGAACGCATGATCTTTGAGCAAAACAAACGGACTTCATGAGCATCGACACCCAGCATCCCGACTCACCCGACGCCGGCGGCTTTCGCAAGCCCCCGTCCACGATCTTTGACGTGATCGGCGTTCTGACGCGCCGCTGGTGGCTGATCGTCCTGCTGACCTTCGTCGGCCTGATCGTCGCGTTCCTCTACACCGCACGCCAGGAGAAGGTCTACGAAGCCGACGCGACCACACTGATCCAGCGCCAGTCGCTGGCCAAGAGCCTGAACAACATCGTTGACCCCGGCGCGCAGGTCAACGAGGGCCCGCGCGTGCTCGAGGCCCAGGCGAAGCTCGCCGCCTCCCCTGAGGTCGCTGCGGCAACGCTGAAGGCTGTACCCGGCACCGGCCTCGACGTGAATGAGCTGCTCGACAGCGTCACAGTGACGCCCGACGTGAACGGCGACCTGCTCGACTTCGCCCTGACCAACGGCGACGGCGACACCGCGGTGAAGCTGGTCAACGCCTACGTCGACCAGTACGTGATCTATTCAACCAAGGTCTCGAAGCAACTTGCGCTCGAGGCCGCCGCAACGGTGCGCAAGCAGCTGCGCCAGCTCGAGAACAGCGGACAGCGCGACTCACAGGGCTATCAGCAGCTCCAGCGCAACCTCGACTCGCTGCGATCGATCATCTCTCTGAGCACCCCGACCGCCCAGGTGATCTCCAAAGCGACCGACTATGAGCAGACCAAGCCGAAGATGTTGATCGCGCTGGTGCTCGGTTTGGCGCTCGGTCTGGCGATCGGAATCGGCATCGCCTTCCTGCTTGACGCGCTCGACGGACGCGTGCGCTCGCCGATCGCGATCGCGGACTACCTCGGTCTCCCGCTGCTGGCGGTGATGCCTGCCGGTCGCCGCGGATCGGGCCCGGGGAGACACGACGCCGACAGCGAAGAGGCCTGCCGCGTGCTGCTGGCCGCGATCGAGGGCCTCGAAGGCGGAAAGATGGGCGGCAGCCTGCTCGTGACCGGCGTCGCGAATCCCAACACCTACTCCAGCATCGCCGCCAACCTCGCACACACCGCAGCACGCTCCGGACGCGACACCGTGCTGCTCGACGTCGGCTTCCGCAACGCCAGCCTGACGCGTCTGATGGGCGTGAAGGGTCACGTCGGCACGTCGGACCTGCTGCTCGGCGACGCGTCGCTGGCGGAGTCTTCGGTGCCGCTGACTGCCGGCGAATCAACGGAGCTCTCGGGCCGCCTGCGGTTGATCCCGATCGGATCGCAGTCCGGCGATTCAGCGGACCTGATCGGCTCGATCGCGGTCAAGGAGCTGATCGAGCGCCTCGCAACCGGCGAGACGCTGGTGATCGTGGACGCCGGAGCGACGCTCGACTCCAGCGAATCGATTTCTGCGGCCGGCTTTGTGGACAACGTCCTGTTTGTCGCAGCAACCGATGAGGCCAAGCACGATGCGCTTGCGGAAGCACGGCGCCGGCTTGATCTCACCGCCGCGAAGCCGATCGGCGTCGCGGTAATCGCCGTGTCCTAGCGGCGACTGCGCCGATTGCGTCCTGGCGACTACTGCTGGTAGACGCGCAGGTAGTCGGTCTTCAGCTGGACGCCGTCCGGCGTGTTGTAGCCGTGACCAAGCGCCTGCTGGATGATCAGGTACATCGCCTCGTGCGGCACGGCCTTGCCGGTCAGTGTCGGACCTGCGACGCCGTCGACGTAAGGCGTGATGCCTTCTGAGGTCCAGCGCATCCCGTACGTGTGCCAGTTGTTCGTGAGGTTGGCGGGCGAGGACCATACCGAGGTCCACTCCTGATCGGCGGTCGTGCTCTTCCAGTGGCTGGAGAAGTACGCGTGCGTGTCCGTGTCGGAGTCGAAGAACTCGAAGATGTCGATCTCCGGCGGCCAACCCTGCTGGTTGGGGAGCATCCAGAAGGCGGGCCAGCAACCGTCACAAGCCGGCACGTTCATGCGGGCTTCGACATAGCCGTACTGGAAGCTGAAGCGCTTGTTCGTGTTGACCATGCCGGTCGTGTAGTTGTGGCCGTCCGGCGAGCGCTCCTTACGGATCGTCTGCACCAGGTTGCCGCCGGACACCGTCGTGTTGGCGGGCATGTACTGGTCGTCCTCGAGGTTGCTGTAGGCCCATCCACCCTTGAGCCAGTCATCACGCTGGTCATTGAACTTGGTGCGGTCAAGCTGCGTGCCGTTGAACTCGTCGGCGAAAACCGTGTGCCACCCCGCCTGACCGCTCGTGATCTGCGCGATCGTCGGGTCGACGGTGGGTGCCGGCGGGGGCGGCGGCACCGTGGTCGGCGCAGTCGGGACGGGCTTGACCGTGGTCGGCTTCTTCGCTGACGTCTTCTTCTTGTTGGCGATGTACACCGCAATCAGCTGTGAATACGTCAGAGCGCGAGAAGTGCTGCCTTTGTGGCCCTTCTTGAGCACCGCGCGGACGCGGAACTGGTACTTGCCGTCCTCGAGCTGCGTGGTGTCCACGTTGAAGCGGTAGGGAGCGGCCCAGTCGGTGGCGACGCGGTTGGAACCGACCCAGACCTCGACGCGGGCGGTGCGGCGGGCGATGGCCTTGCCGACCCTGGCCTTGATCACGGCGGTGTCGGTGAGGGTGGCGCCTGAGCGCGGCGAGGTGACGCCGATCCCGTTCCTGGCGATGCCGGCTGAAGCGCTGGAGGCGAATATCCCGATTGCCGCCACGAGGACAACCAGCGAGATTGCGAGACGATTAAGAGAATGTGAGCTGTGGCGGAGTGCGGAGAAGAACATGCCGCCTGTATCGGCGAACGTTCGATGGCCACATCACCTGTTTAAACACACGTACTAGACGAACGTACTAGGGCCCAACTACCGGGCTCTCCTGCTCAGATCAGGGTTTTGACGGCTGCCAGACACGGATGTAGTCGGTCTGCATGTTCGACCCGGGGGCTGGCGCGAGGTTGTCCACCGTTGACAGGGCCATGATCAGATACATCGGCGTGTGCGGCACGGAGGCACCGGTCATGATCGGTCCCGGGATGCCGTCAAGGAACGGCTGGATCTTACCGGCGTTCCAGAGATAGCCGTAGGTATGCCAGCTGTTGGTGTAGTCCGTGGCCGTGCCGCAGGGCGAGGTGTAGTAGTAGAGCTCGGACTGCGGGCCGTTCGCGTCTTTCCAGTGACTGGCGATGAACGGCCGACGCTCGGCGGCGGCAGTGTCGATGAACTCGAAGATGTCCACCTCGGGAGGCCACGTGTTCTCGGCCGGAAGCGTCCAGAACACCGGCCAGCAGCCGCGACAACTCGGAACCTTCACGCGCGCTTCGACGTAGCCGTACTGGAATGCGTAGTGACGGTCGGAGTTGACCATTCCGGTCGTGTAGTTGAAGAGATGCGGCGTGTAGATCAGGTCGCCGGCGGTTTCGGCCTTGATCGTCTGCACCAGCGATCCGCCGCCCACGGTTGAGTTCTCGGGCTTGTACCAGGCACCCTCGCGGTTGTTGTAGGGGTTGCCGCCCTTGATCCAGTCATCGCGTGTCGCATTCCATTTGGTGGGATCGAGCGCGGTGCCGGAGAACTCATCCTGAAACCGCAGTGACCACTTCTTCTTCTTGTTCGCGGCGTCTGCGATCGGGCCCGGAATCGCAAGCTTTTTCTTCTTGGCGGTCGCCTTGACGCCCTTGTTCTTGACGTTCACATAGACGGCGCGCAGGTATTCGCAGACCTGGTTGTTCACCTTGCCGCCCTTGGCCTTGACAATCAGGCTCACGCGGAACGTGTGCTGACCGTTCGTGAGCTTGCGCGTGTCCACATTCATCGTGTACGGCGCCTTCTTGTCGACGTAGATCTTGTCCCCGTCGATCCAGAACTCGATGCCCGCGGTGCGCGTCTGGAGCTTCTTCTCCACGAGCGCCGTGAATTTGACCTTCTTCTTGATCGTCTTGTTGTTCGAAGGCGATGCGAGCGCGAAGGTTGAGAACTTCGCGTGGGCAGGCGCAGGCGCAGCCATCAGGAAGAGGGCTGTGGTGAGGATTCCCAGTGCCAGAGCGCGCAGGGCGAGCTGTGCGGCCGGGTTCTGCGTCCTTGCTTTGCGAAACGTCATGCCGAAATTTGAGTACGTATGATCCATCGATGTTAGTTCAGAGATAGGCCAGCATGACGAGTTTGTCAAGTTTTCTGGCACGACCCTTGCCAAATAAGAAACCGGAACTATGCTGGATGTAGCGGCAGTACTCGGAAGTAATTGTTGCCCCCTATCTCGGCCGCAGAACACTCAGGATGAGAATTCAACTTTGGAGCTATAACTACGCCCCTGAGCCGACCGGAATCGGCCCAGTGAGCGCCACGTGGGCAAAGGCAATGACTGCCTTGGGCCACGAAGTCACTGTCGTCGCAGCCCACGCGCACTACCCGGAGCCGATCTACGGCAAGCGCCTGCGCCCGACGCGATCAACGGTCGACGGCGTCGACCTGATCCGACTCCCGCTCTGGATCGGTCGGGGTTCGGCCAAGCAGCGCATGCGCCAGGACGCCTCGTTCGCGGCGTCCCTGATGGCAGCGCTCCCGGCGCTTCCCAGCTGCGACGTACGCGTCGTGGTCACCCCCTGCTTTCCGGCGCTCGGCACTGCAATCGCCGCGAACAAGCTCGACAAGACTCCGTGGATGCTCTGGGTGCAGGACATTCTCCCGGACGGCGCGATCGACACCGGTCTGCTGGACCCCGACTCCAAGGCCGCGAAGCTCTCGCGCAAGCTCGAGCTCGCCGCCTACGACAGCGCCGACCGCGTCGTCGTGATCTCCGACAACTTCCAGAAGAACCTTGAGAAGAAGGAAGTCCCGACTTCCAAGATCAGCCGCATCTACAACCCGGCAACGGTCGGGATCGCCAATCTGCCGCGCACCGACTTCAGTGGCGCGCCGCGCATCCTCGTGATGGGCAACATCGGCTATTCCCAGGGCCTGACCAAGGTCGTCCGGGAATTCGAATCCTCCGAGAAGCTGCGCGAGCTCGGCGCCAAGCTGATCATCACCGGCACCGGCGTCGCAGCAGAAGAGCTGCGCGCCTCGATCAGGACAGACCGCGTCGAGATGCTCGGCATGGTCAGCGAGCAGCGCCTGCAGCAGGAGCTGCGCACGGCGACATTCGGACTGGTCAGCCAGCTCGACACCCTGCCCGAGTTCAACTTCCCGTCGAAGCTGATGAACTACCTCGCCAACGCGCTGCCCGTGATCGCGTCCGTCGGTCCGGAGTCCGAGGTTGCCTCGGTCATCCGCGAGACCGGCGCCGGCTGGGTTGTGAACAACAGCGTTCACGGCGAGCTGGCCGACACCATCGCCCAGGCGCTTGAGCTGCCCGGCGAGCTGCTCGTGCGCTCGGCCGCGGCCCACCGATTTGCGACTTCAAACCTGACGTCCAAGGCATTTGCCTCAGCTTTCGAAGAGCAGCTCGAGGACATGCTCGGAATTGCACCCGTGCCGACGCGCGAGGTCCCGGAGGTCGTCAGCGACCGCCACGCCCGCCGTCAGCGCCGCGCCACCGACCGCGAGAAGCTCGCGCGTTCGCGTGACGCGGTTGGTGCCGAGCACCGTCGAATTGCCCATCGCGAATAAGTTGGAAGTGCCCAAGACGCAGGATTCGTCTCAAAAACGTTTG
Organism: Thermoleophilaceae bacterium; assembly: GCA_016462645.1. Lineage (GTDB taxonomy): Bacteria > Actinomycetota > Thermoleophilia > Solirubrobacterales > JACPNS01 > JACPNS01. Next base: position 14,686 of record JAEMSX010000011.1, on the reverse strand, counting down.
GTACCACTGGCAATTTCCACTATGCGGTACTAGGCTCCATAGGAACCCCGTTGTTCAGGTCACTGATGACCGATTCTCAACGGATCTCGGTAGTAGACATCACAAATCATTGAAGTTCTCGGCACGCATGTGAGCGTGTCTTCACAACAGAATCAGTACGGACGATTTTCACGAGCAGGAAGGCTCAACGAAACGCCATGGCCGACGACGCCAATTCAACTTCGCAACGCGAATATTCGATCGACCTCGACATGAGCTCCCTCACTGGCGGGTTCGAATCTGAAACGCTTTTCAACGACTATCCCGCCGCGGGCGAGATGAAGCCGCGCGTTCCTGCGCCGACCAGGCTCGACGAGGCGTACCGCCACGAATTCGAGCTGCTCGACACGCGCGAGTCGCTCAAGGACGGCCGCCCGGCTCGTGTGAGCGACACGCTCCTGCGCCGCTCGCTCGCACTCTCCGACATCTTCGGCGTCGCCGCAGCGTTCCTGCTCACCACGGCCCTTTCGCCGAACATCTCCTTTGACATCACCACGGTCGCAATCCTTGTGCTCGTCGTCCCGGTCATGAAGTTGATCGAGCTCTATGACCGCGACGCCACGCTGATCCACAAGACCACGCTGGATGACGTGCCCCGCATCATCGCCGCCTCGATGGCGTTCACGCTGGTCGCCTTCTCGGCTCGCGACCTCGTGAACGACGGACCGATTTACAACGACGCTGTCTCGATGCTGCTGCTCTGCGCCAGCATGACCGTGTTCGTGACCCTCTTCCGCCGCACGACGCGCACGGTTGTCCGTTCAATGACCCCGGAAGAGCGCCTGCTGGTGATCGGCGGCTCCGAAGAGACCGAACAGCTTCAGTACCGCCTTGAGCGCACGGCCACGATCAACGCCGTCGTCATCGCACGTGTTCCGATCGCCTTCGCCGAGCTCTCATACGGCCCGTCCCGCCTGCTCAGTCGCCCGCGCGACCTGGAGCGCGAGATCCGCGCGCATCAGATCGATCGGGTCGTGATCATGCCGGGACAGCGCCACTCGAATGAAGTCGCAGACCTGATCCGCACGATCCGTTCGATCGGTGTGAAGCTGAATGTGCTGCCCAACGCCGGCGACGCAATCGGCAACGTCACGCTGACTGACGATGTTGCGGGCATCCAGATGGTCGCCATCCGCGACACCGAGATGTCGGCTTCGTCGCGCGCGCTGAAGCGCACGATGGACATCGTCGGAGCGTTCTTCGGCCTGCTGCTGCTCGCACCGCTGCTGATCGGTGTCGCGATCGCAATCAAGCTCGACTCCCGCGGCACGGTGCTCTACCGCCAGAAGCGCATCGGTCGCGACGGCAAGACTTTCGAGATGCTCAAGTTCCGTTCGATGGTGACCGGTGCAGACGCTCAGAAGAGCGAGCTGCAGCACCTCAGCGAGGGCGAAGGCATGTTCAAGATCGAGGACGACCCGCGTGTGACCCGTGTCGGCGCATTCATCCGCGCCACATCGATTGACGAGCTACCCCAGCTGGTGAACATCCTGCGCGGCCAGATGAGCCTCGTGGGACCGCGACCGCTCGTGCCTGAAGAGGACGCAGCGATCACCGGCTGGTATCGCCGTCGCAGCCAGATCACCCCTGGTGCGACCGGCGTGTGGCAGCTGCTCGGCAAGGTGCGTATCCCGATCGACGAGATGGCGAAGCTCGACTACATGTACGTGGCCAACTGGTCGCTGTGGTCGGACATCAAGATCCTCACGCGCACCGTGACGCACGTTGTGTTGCGTCGCGGCCTCTAGCTGAACGCGCGGTCCAGCGCCTCGCTGACGCTGTGCGCGCCTGAGCGGTCGCCCTTGGGCGCCGGGAACAGTGCGTGGCTGAGGCCGAACTTGACGGCCTCTGCGACGCGTCGGTCGGCCTGAGGAACAGGCCGCAGCTCGCCGGTCAGCCCGATCTCGCCGAAGCAGACGAGCGGCTTGGAGTCGTTCGCGAGCACGGCGTTCCTGGCAGCGGATGCGACGGCGAGCGCAACGGCCAAGTCAGCGCTTGGCTCCTCGATGCGCACGCCGCCCACCACGTTCACAAACACGTCGTGCCCGCTCAGCGACACCCCGGCGTGGCGGCCCAGGACCGCAAGGATCAGCGAGAGCCTGTTGCGGTCGATTCCGTTGACCACGCGGCGCGGCGGATCGGCCTCGGCGCGGGAGACCAGTGCCTGGATCTCGATCAGCATCGGGCGCGTGCCCTCCATGGCGGCGAAGATCACCGAGCCGGGGTTGTTGGTGGCGTCGCCGACGAAGCGGGCAGAGGCGTCGAGCACCTCAACGAGCCCATGCTCCTCCATCTCGAAGACGCCGACCTCGTTCGTGGAACCGAAACGATTCTTTGCTGCGCGCAAAGTGCGGAAGGTGCGCTCGCGCTCTCCCTCGAAGTGCAGCACGCAGTCCACGAGGTGCTCGAGCACGCGCGGACCGGCCAGCGAGCCCTCCTTTGTGACGTGCCCGACCAGCAGCATCGCGATGTCACGTGACTTGGCAACCTGCATCAGCCGCGCCGCGACCTCACGCACCTGGCCGACGCTTCCCGGGGCGCCCGAGAGATCGGCGCAGTACAGGGTCTGGACCGAGTCGATCACGCAGACCTCAGGCTTGGGCGACTGCGCCTCAATCGTGGCGATCACGGAATCCAAATCCGTCTCGGCGATCACAGGCACGCCCATCGCCGCCGAGCCGAGACGCTCATGCCGGACACGAATCTGCTCGGGCGATTCCTCGCCCGAGACATACAGAACAGAGGTGCCATTGGCAACAAGGTTGCCGAGTGCCGCACCGACCAGCGTGGACTTGCCGATCCCTGGTGCGCCTCCCAACAACACCAGAGATCCAGGCACGAGCCCAAGCCCGACGGCGTCGCTGCCGCCAAGCACGCGGTCGAACTCACCGATGCCGGTGGCGATGCGTCGGATGCGCGCAGCGCGCACTTCCGAGAGGATCACCGGCTCGGTGATCGGAGCAGCGCCTCGCGCGGCGCGCGATGCCGGAGCGGGCACAGCGGCGAGACCTGTGCCATCAAGGGCCCGGGTCTCACTGGCGCCAGCTCCCCCAATCCCCCGACGCGCGCCCTTGCCTACTGAAGGCGTGGGCGCAACCTCCTCAACGAGCGTATTCCACTGGGCGCAACCGGGACACTGTCCGTGCCACTTGCGCTCGACGGTGCCGCATTCGTTGCAGACGAAGATCGAATCTGGGGTCTTGGTGCTTGCCATCCATGAGAACATACGTTCGTATGCGGATGGAAAAGCGAACGTGCAATCAGGCTTGCTCTTCGGCCGCCAGTGAGATCACCTTCGTGCGCGCCGCGGAGATCACGGTCGAGTCGTCCGGTGCGTCCTCGACAAGCATCGAGTTCGGCCCGATCTTCACGTTGTTGCCGACGGTCAGGGGACCGAGGATCTTCGCACCCGCCCCCACGATCACGTTGTCGCCGATCGTCACGACCTGATCGTCCGGCGCGCCGTCGACGTCGGCCCAGCCGATCGTCACCGCGGCACCGGCGACGCGCAGATTCTTACCGGCCACCACGTTCGGAGCGATGATCACGGCCTGCGGGTGCACGATCTGCAGCCCCGGCCCGAGCCTGGCGGTGGCCGGCAGCTGCACGCCGGTCAGAAACTGGTTCAACCGGTCGATCAGCAGCGAGCCGTAGCGCGCCGGGAACGGGAACTGCACCAGCCAGCTCGAGAGGCGATAGAGCCCGACCGCGAGCACCCCGGCGTTGAAGACCAGCATGATCGGCACGTAGGCAGCGAACTTCAGGCCCTTCAGCTGGCCTCCGTAACGGAGGAGCATGGGGCCTGAGTTCAAGATTGAGCGGATGTCCTCAAGGAACATCATGTGGCGGCTGAGCGGGCCGAGGAAGGCTGAGGATTACTCCCCAGCCCCCTCTTCGCTCTCGGCTGGCGCGTCGGCGTCGTCCGTCGGGCTCTTCAGCTCTTCGGGCGCGGCGTCCGCGTCGGCCGTCTCAGACTCTGCGCCGACAGCCACCGGTGCCTTCTTCTTGGCACGCGGCTTCTTCGGCTTGACGATCTTGATCTCGACCTCGAGGCCGTCGTCCGGTCCGCCCTTGATCTCCTCGGGCAGGCGTTCGACGATCACAGTGGAGCCGGGCTCGATCTTCTCGGCCAGGACCTTGTCGGCGACCGGGTCCTCAACGTAGCGCTGGATCGCGCGACGCAGCGGACGGGCACCCATTGACGGGTCCCAACCCTTGTCGACGAGCAGATCCTTCATGCCCTCTGAGAGCTCGAGTTGCAGCTCCATCTCCTTCATGCTCGTGCGCACGCGGGCGATCATGAGATCGACGATCTCCTTGATCTCGTCGCGCGTGAGCTTGTGGAAGACGACGATCTCGTCGATGCGGTTGATCATCTCGGGGCGGAAGACCTTCTTCAGCTCGCCCATGATGCCGCTCTTCATGTCCGCGTAGGACAAGCCGGCGTTCTCCTCACCGAGGCTGAAGCCGTAGCTTGCATCCTTGGCGATCTCGGCGGCACCGATGTTGGAGGTCATGATGATGATCGAGTGACGGAAGTCGACAGTGCGGCCCTGTGAGTCGGTCAGACGACCATCCTCGAGGATCTGCAACAGGATGTTGAAGACGTCGGGGTGGGCCTTCTCGATTTCGTCGAGCAGCAGCACGGAGTACGGCTTGCGGCGCACGGCTTCAGTGAGCTGTCCGCCCTCGTCGTATCCGACGTAGCCCGGAGGCGATCCGACCAGACGGGAGACGCTGTGCTTCTCCATGTACTCGGACATGTCGATGCGGACCATCATGTCCGGGTCTCCGAACAGGAAGTCGGCGAGCGTGCGGGCAAGCTCGGTCTTACCGACGCCTGACGGTCCCAGGAAGATGAACGAGCCCGTCGGGCGCGACATGTCCTTGAGGCCGGCGCGGCTGCGGCGGATGGCCTTCGAGACGGCGGTGACTGCGGCCTCCTGGCCGATCACGCGCTTGTGCATCTCGTCTTCCATGCGCATGAGCTTTGCGGTCTCGCCCTCGGTCAGCTTGAAGAGCGGGATGCCGGTCCACATGGACACAACATCGGCGATCTCTTCCTCACCGATCACCGGGCGCTCGCCGGTCTCGCCGGATTCCCACTGTTCTTCGAGCTCGCGCTTCTTGTTGGTGATCTTGCGCTCCTGGTCGCGCATCGACGCGGCCTTCTCGAAGTCCTGGTTCTCGATCGCGGCCTCTTTGTCGCGACGCACCTGCTCGATTTCTTCTTCGAGCTCGCGGTAGACGGGCGGTGCCGTCATCGACTTGATGCGCATGCGGCTGGCGGCTTCGTCGATCAGGTCGATCGCCTTGTCCGGCAGGAAGCGGTCGGAGATGTAGCGGTCAGAGAGATCTGCGGCGGCCTTGAGGGCCTCGTCGCTGATCGTGACCTTGTGGTGGACCTCGTAGCGGTCGCGCAGACCCTGGAGGATCTGAACCGTCTCATCGATTGACGGTGGCTCGACGACGATCTTCTGGAAGCGGCGCTCCAGAGCGCTGTCGCGCTCGAGGTACTTGCGGTACTCGTCGAGCGTCGTTGCGCCGATCGTCTGCAGCTCGCCACGGGCGAGTGCCGGCTTGAGGATTGATGCAGCGTCGATCGCACCCTCGGCGGCGCCGGCGCCGACAAGGTTGTGCAGCTCGTCGATGAAGAGGATGATGTCGCCGCGCTGGATGATCTCCTTCATCACCTTTTTGAGGCGTTCCTCGAACTCACCGCGGTACTTGGATCCCGCCACAAGCGCTGCAAGGTCAAGCGTGTAGATCTGCTTGTCGCGCAGGAGCTCGTGGACTTCGCCGTTGCTGATCTTCGTCGCCAGACCTTCGACGACCGCGGTCTTGCCCACGCCGGGCTCGCCGACGAGGACCGGGTTGTTCTTGGTGCGGCGCGAGAGGATCTGGAGCAGGCGCTCGATCTCGTGTTCGCGCCCGACCACCGGGTCGAGTTTGCCGTCCTGAGCCAGCTTGGTCAGGTTGCGACCGAACTGATCGAGCAGCTTGGAGTTCTTTTTGCCCTCGCCGGAGCCGGATGCCCCGCTGCCAGAGCTGCCGCTTCCGGAGCTGCCGCTGCGGCGACCACCCGGGCCGGAGAGCATGCGGACGACTTCGTTGCGGATCTTCTCGGAGTCGGCGTCGAAGTCGAGCAGGATGCGCGCGGCAACGCCCTCGTTCTCGCGGACAAGTCCGAGCAGGATGTGCTCGGTTCCGATGTAGTTGTGGCCGAGGCTCAGGGCTTCGCGCAGGGCGAGCTCGAGAACCTTCTTGGCGCGCGGGGTGAACGGGATCTGACCGGATGTGACCTCTTCACCGGAACCGACGATGCGCACAACCTGGGCGCGCACCCGCTCGACGGTGATGTCAAGTGACTCGAGGACACGGGCAGCCAGGCCCTCTTCCTCGCGCAGCAGTCCGAGCAGGATGTGCTCGGTGCCGATGTAATTGTGCTTGAGAGTCCGCGCCTCTTCTTGTGCCAGGACAACAACCTGACGGGCGCGCTCGGTGAACCGTTCAAACATTCGTAGCTCCTTATGCCACTTTAAGGCATTGCGCCTATTGCCGAGTCTCGCGCCGGACCTCTCGCGACGGCTCAATGGCTATTGGTATCGGCCCTTTTGTGGATGTTCACCAGACACACCTGGCGGACTTAATCTGGCCGAAAGACAGCTTGCCGGTTCTTCGAGAAGGTTAACACCGCGGGCGACGGCGAAAGCTGGTCCATTCGTCACAAATTCCGACGGTTTTGTCGCAATTTGGGTGGGTGAGGACGGTGCTGCCTGGTACCCAGCGCACGATTCTCCGGACTGCCGCCCGATCCGGCTGGAGCAAGGAAGCCGAACCGCGAGGAAAGGCGTTACGGATTCCCTTCAACCGCCCGCAACGTCGGTTGATCGGAACGCCCTTCTATCGCCGCAAATTCAACGGCGCCGCGCGCACCACTAGGACAGCGCGTCAACAACCGACGGCGGCCAGGCGTCAAAGTCCAGCCCGTGATGCGCGATCAGCGCCAGCACGACCCGCTCCATGCCGAACGCAGCGCAGGTCGAGTTCGAAATCCCGCCGTCATCCCCGTGGATCTCAAAGCGGTGACAGAGGTGATCCTTGTGCAGGTTCGCCGAGGCGATCGCGATGTTGCGGTCCTCGGTGATCGGGACGACCAGCTCGTACTTCAGCTGCTGCTCGATCTGCGACGGCGCCATCACGCGCTGCAGGGGGCGGAAGAACGGGTCGGTCGCGAGTTCCTTCTCGGCCTTCATGCCGAGCTCGGCGAAGATGTCGATCGCCACGTCGGCGCGGCGGTCGCGCCAGGTGGTGCACTCGTCGAGCGTGCCGAAATAGACGAACTCGTGCATGCGGAATGAGCGGAAGCGGCCGATCTCGGTGGATGCTTCGGCGCGGAAGCAGTTGCCCGCCACGTAGAACATCTTGCCCGACTCGACCTTGCCGTCGGCGACGAGCGGATACAGCGAATAACAGGCCGCCGGGACAACCACGACATCTGACGTCTCGAGCATCTCGTCCTCGGGCGTGCCGTCGGCGATGCCCTTCAGGTACTTCGGCGCGTCGTCCTCGTCGAGCGTTTTGATGCGGGCGAGCAGGTGCGGGAACGAATCCGCGTATTCGGTCGTGTCGATCACGCTGCGCGCGATCACGGGCGGGAAGTTGAGCGTGTCCTGCTTGCTGACGGTCTCGGTCGCGTAGATCATGCGCTGGACGCCGTTCAGGACATCCTCGAACTGCTTCGTGAAACCGACGACGCCCGGGGCGTTCCAATCCGTGATCCAACCGTTCTCAGTCAGGCCCGGCGTGGTGATCTCATGCAACGTGGCAGACATGATCAGACCTCAGCGCCCATCAGGAGAATCTCGCCGCCGGCCCTGCGCAGGCGGTCATTGGACACCATCATGCGCGCGCCCATCAGGTCGCGGACCTCGCGCGAGACGCTTGACGGCGCGCCCTCTGAATAGCCGGGCATACCGATGATCTCGAGGCACTGTTCGGCGACCTTCGAGGACATCATCGAGGCGTTGAGCTTCAGCGCCATCGCGTCGGCGATCAGGACCTTGGTCTCTTCTGCGGACTTGGCGTCCGGGGCGACTTCTGCCTGCTCCTCGAACACGCGCGCGAACTCGTAGATCAGGGCGCGCAGCGCCTGCAGCGTGGAATAGGCATCGGCCAGGCGCGGATCGCCGAGCGCTTCGCCGGCGGCCATCTGCTTCTTGGCCTTCTTGCGCGTGGCGTGGGCCGCCTTGTCGTAGGCGCTGGTGGCGATGCCCTCCCAGCAGGATGCCCAGAGGATGTGCGACCACGGCACCATGCGGTGCGTGCTGATGATGCCGAATGGAACGTTGATCAGATTCGCTGCCGGAACGTCCACGTTGACCTTGAACGGCGGGCTGCAGGTGCCGCGCAGGCCCATCATGTCCCAGACGCCGAGCTTCTCCAGCTCGGTCTCTTCTTTGCTCGAGTAGACGAGCACCTGGTCGGACTGCGCCGCGTCCTCGCTGCGACGAGCCGTGGTGAGGAAGGCGTCGGCGTACTCGGCGTACGAAAGCGTTGGCGACTGCTTCTCGAAGACGACGCGGTCGGCGTCGGCGGCGGCCACGGTCTGGCTGGCGCGGATGTTTCCGCCGATGCCGGCCTCGGAGGTGATCGACGCGATCAGCAGCTGGTTCTCCGCGCAGTCACGCAGGATCGCCTCGAAGTGCGGATCGCCGACGGAACCGAAGCGCATGCACTCGACCTGCGCCTCATGCATCGCGAAGACCATCGAGCTGGCGCCGCAACGGCGGGCGATCGTGGATGCGATCTCGGAGAGCTCACGGAGCTTCAATCCAAGGCCACCGAGTTCGGTCGGCAGCGAAGAGGAGAGGATCTTCAGCTCGCGCATGACGTCGAGCGCCTCCTGCGGGAAGCGTGAGTTCTTGTCCACGTCCTTCGCGTTGGGCGCGATGCGCTCGTCGGCGGCGGCCTCGAGCTGCTGGATCAGTTCAGATTTCTCGTGTCCAAATGGTGATGCGGCTCCGGCCATGGGTCAGCCTGCTTCCGGGAGAAACTCAGCGACAACAGTCGTGAGGTTGGTGACAGTGGCAAAAATGCTGCGATCGATCTTCTCATTCGGAAGTTCGATCTCGAACTCATCCTCGACGGCCACAAGGATGCGGACACAGTCGAGTGACTGCATTCCGGCGGCGAAGAGATCGTCGTCGTTCGAGATGGCGTCGGTGAGTTCGAGTTCCGAGTTCTCCGCGATCAGTTCGCGGATGCTCGAGGTGAGTTGAGTTGTTGTTTCGGCGGAAATGGGGGCTCCGTTGACGGCTTGTAACGCGTTCGCACTATATGGGATTCCTTATCGGTCGGCAAGGGCCTGTCATGAGTGAACACGTGAATCTTCCTGTGCGAACGGCGATAGCGTGAACCTCGACGATGGGGCGACTATTCAGACGACGGCGGCGCACAGGGCCGGTGCGCGCGGCCGTCTACGGAGCCTGCCACGCGGAGGCCCTACGGGGCATGCTTGCGAGCGATCCGCGGACCGCCGGGATCGAGTTCATCCCACTGGTCGAGTGCTTTCGCATGTCCGAGGCGGAGATCACGGAGTTCGAGACGACGATCGCGCCGCGGCTCGACGTCTTCATCTTTCAGCCCGTCACCGCCCTCAGTCTCGGTGAGCGCTTCTCGGCATCGCAGGTGATCGGTCACCTGCGACCGGGCTGCCAGAAGATCGCGTTCCAGTACCCGCACCTCGAGCTCTACACGCCGTTCCACAACTACCCCGCCGCCGAGCTCGGACGTGCGCCGTTCGACTACCTCGACTTCGAGATCGTCGGGCAGTACCTGCATGGCACGCGTCGGGCCGACGTGGCCGCGCGCCTGGCCGAGCGTGACCTCGATGACGCGACCGTCCGTGAGATCGCCCGCTGGTCGATCGAAGAACTCGCAGCGCGTGAACACGGCGACACCGGCCCTGTCGACATCGAGATCACCGGCATCGTGCGAGACCGGATGGAGCACGAAATGCTCTTCCACACGATCAACCACCCGGGGCTGGCCGTGATGGCGCACGTCGCCGAGAGCGCGATCAGGCTGATGGACGAGGCGGGCCACGCAGATGCGTCCCTGGCCCACCCGCCGCTGACCGACCCCTTCACCGACATCCACATTCCCGTGCATCCGGCGATCCAGCGCGTCTACGGATTGTCCGAGGACGCGGAGTTTCTCCACAAAGGGCAGCGCGTCTCGCAGGACGAGGCGATCGCGCGGACCTACGACTACCTGGAGGGTTTTGATCGAGAACTGATCCTGGCTTCAGTCGATCGGCTCACCGCAGCACGACCGTGGTTCGAGGCCGCCCTGTGATCCGTGCACGTAGCGCTCTTAGTCCCGCATAGCGGGAAACAGCACGACCTCACGGATCCCGTGCCGCCCACTGAGCAGCATCACCAGTCGGTCGATGCCAATCCCGAGCCCGCCGGTGGGCGGCATGCCGTGCTCCAGGGCCTGAAGGAAGGCCTCGTCAAACGGCTGCGTCTCCTCGTCGCCCTCGCTCGCCAGCCGCACCTGCGCCTCGAAGCGCTCGCGCTGGACCTGCGGGTCGTTCAACTCGGAGAAGGCGTTGCCGAACTCCATGCCCTCGGCAAAGACCTCGAAGCGCTCGGTGAGACCGGGCTTGCTGCGGTGCTCCTTCGCAAACGGCGAGAGCTCGACGGGGTAGTCGGTGATGAAGGTCGGGTGGATCAGCTTGGGCTCGACGTGCTTTGAGAGCAGCTCGTCGACGAGCTGGGGCCAGGAGTCGTCCGGCAACTCGTGGTGGAAGCCCTTGTCGACCATCTCCTGCGCCAGCGCGTCGCGATCGCGCTTCTCGAGGATGTCGATGCCGGTCTGCTCCTTGATCGCGTCAGCCAACGGGATCCGCGGCCACGGCGCCTCGAACTTCAGCTCGCCCGCATAGCCGGTCTCCTGCGCCAGCCATGAGACCAGCGTCTCCACGTCGTCCATCACCTTGCTGTAGTCCGCGTAGGCCTCGTAGGTCTCGAGCATCGTGAATTCGGGGTTGTGCTTGTGGCTGATGCCCTCGTTGCGGAAGTCCTTGCCCAGTTCGTAGACCTTCTCAAGGCCGCCGACAATCAGGCGCTTGAGGTAGAGCTCGGTGGCGATGCGCAGATAGAACTGGCGGTCGAGCTGGTTGTGGTGAGTCGTGAAAGGCCGTGCGAGCGCGCCGCCGTAGATCGGCTGCAGCACCGGCGTCTCGACCTCGAGGAACCCGCGGTCGTCATACCAGCGGCGCACCAGCGAGATCACGCGGGAGCGCAGGATGAACAGCTCGCGCGCCTCTTCATTGGCGATCAGGTCCAGTTCGCGGTGGCGGTAGCGCGTCTCCACGTCCGCGAGGCCGTGGTGCTTGTCCGGCGGCGGGCGCAGGGATTTGGCAAGCAGCGTCCAACCGGTCGCCGCCAGCGAGAGCTCGCCGCGCTTGGTGACGAAGGCCTCGCCGTCGATGCCGACGAGGTCGCCGAGGTCCAGCGACACGAGCTGCTCAAAGGATTCTTCACCCAGCAGGTCCGCACGAGCGTGCACCTGCATCTTGCCGCTGCGGTCCACGACGTCGAGGAACGCCGCCTTGCCGTGGCCGCGGCGCCCGGAGAGGCGACCGGCGACGCGGTAGGTCACGTTGGTCTCGGTGCCCGGCTCGAGGCCCGGGTGATTCTCCCGGACTTCCTCACTCGGAACGACGCCCTTGAACTCGTGCGGGAACGGCTCGATGCCGGCCTCGCGGAAGCGCGCAAGCTTCGCCTTGCGCTCGGCGATCAGCTCGTGCTCGTTCTGTGTGTCCGGGGCATCCGACATTGCGAGACGGGAGACTACCGAGCGGATAGTCTGGCCCGATGGCGAGCCGGGGATACAGAGTGACCTCCGAGGACTGGACCCACGCCAGCCCGGAGCGAGCATGGGACGTGATCGTCCCCGTGGACCTGGCCAGCGTGTTCACCGGCCTGAAGCCTCTGATCCCCGCCGTCACGGGAACGCGCGACCAGACGGGCGATTGGGACGCCGCCGGCCAGACACGCAGGATCGACCTCGCCGACGGGACCGGCACCGCCGAACGCATCGACGTCGCCGATCGCCCGAACGTCTTCCAGTACACGGTCGGGCCCTTCAGCGGGCCGCTCGGCCGCTTCGTCGATCGCGCCGAAGGTGAGTTCAAATTCACGGAGATGAACGGCGGAACGCATGTGCGCTGGACCTACGTGTGGTTTCCCAGCAAGGGCGGCAAGCCCGTCGTCTGGGTGCTTTCCAAGCTCTGGGCCGTCTACGCCCGCCGCATGGTGGTGGCGCTAGCCAAGCTCGCCGAGCCAGGTCAGTAGCGCTTCGGCGCCCGTCTGCTGCGCCTGTCCGCCGCCGAGCGGGCCGAGCAACCGGCCTTCGCCCGACATCGCCATCAGCTTGATCTTCTGACCGCTGATCAGCTTGAGGCGGAGTTCGAATCCTGAGTCTGCGACCACGCTGATCGCCGTGATCCAGTCATCGCCGAGTCCGCTGACGCGGAAGCTCTCGATGTCTTCGGGGCGGATCGAGATCGGCTCGCCCTTGGCGTTCCATCTGCGGTCGACCGGCTGAATGATCACCCGCAGAGGGGTGACAAACACCGCGCGCACTCCCCCGCCGAAGGCCTTGACCTCGGTGGCGGCCAGTGCTCCCAGCAGTTCTTCGCCGGGAGGAAGCAGCGACTGCCCGAGCGGCTCGAGCTTTTCGGCGAGTTTCTCCGATGCGCCCATCGACGCTCCAGACTACGCCGCGCGGGCGTCGGACGGAGGCTCACTCCGCCCGACGCGCGCTGCTTGTTGCCCCCCTAGAAGCGACTGACCGCTTCGCAGTCGCCCGTGACCGTGTCGTCCGTGTCTGCCTGCACGGTGTCGGAGCCGCTGCCGCAGGTGATCGTGTCCACCGTGCCGTCCACAGCTTCGATCCAGTCGTTGCCGCTGCCGCCGTTGAGCGTGTCTGCACCGCCCTGGCCGCTGATGTGGTCGTTGCCGCTGCCGCCGTGGAGTGTGTTGTCGGCGGAGCTTCCGACCACGTAGTCGTGCGACTGGTGCGTGTTCGAGCTCCGCGGGATGACGTTCTCGACGGACGTGCGCACGTTGTCGCCGGCGTCACTCGGGCCACCATCGTTGGCGACGTTGTCCATCGTGATGCGGAACGGAGCCGTGCTCGAGTAGAACTGCGTGTAGTTGTCGACTCCGTCGCCACCGTCGTAGTCAACCGCGGGCGTGAGCGGCCAGACGGTCAGCCGGTCGTTGCCGTCGCCGGCGTGCACGACATCGCCTCCGGTTGTGTTCGGGACGGCCTCAAGGTCGTCGTTGCCGCCGTAGGTGTCGACCGTGTCCTGACCGTCGCTGAGCATCACGTGATCCAGGCCCTCGCCGCCGATGACCGTGTCGTCGTCGCCTTCGCCGTTGATGAACGCTCCGCCCGTGACTTCCGCGGACCAGAGCTGGTCGTTGCCGTCACCGCCGTAGGCCGCGCTTCCACCGGTCTGGTTGACGATGTCGTGCTCGTCGCTGCCGCCGAGATAGATGTAGTCATTGCCGCCCTGGCCGTACGCGTCGGAGGCGTTGAGGCTCTCGTTGAGGACCATCACGTCGTCGCCGGAGCCGCCATATGCGGTGTTGTATTCACCGCCACCCATCTGGAGCTCAGATCCACCGGTGACAGGCGACGCGTCAACGAAGTCACTGCCTTCGCCGGTTGAAACGTATGGACGCACCTCTGACGGCGTCGCGTTGGTGAACGTGACGATGTCCTCAAGGTTTCCGGTCACCACCCAGAGGTACTTGGAGTACGGGCAGGTGATGATCGATCCCGCCTTGGTGCATCCAGTGCCCGCGGTGATGCTGGCACTGGAGTCGGTGAATGTGTAGCTCACGCCGTTATACGTGACGGAGACATTGTTCGTCTCGTTGTTCGCGGCGCTGTACCTGACCAGACCGCCCGAAAACGTGATCGTGGCCGCCGAAGCAACGCTCGCAAAAGCGAATGTGAAGGTGAACACCGCGGCGATCAGCAGCAGCGTCCGATTCTTGCCTGAATTCATCATTTCCCCCTGGGATTCGATTGGTTCAGGGCAGGCGCGCGGAGGCACTCGCCCTCACCAACCCAATGCACGGGCGGAGGGATTTATGCGAGATTTGAGGCTAAGCCTCGATCTTGGTGATCTTCAGCTGACGCTGAGGACCGCGCGGAACCGGCACCTTGACGATGTCGTTGCGCTTGTGACCGATCAGCGCCTTGCCGATCGGGGACTCGCTGGAGAGTTTGCCGCCCAGCGGGTCAGCCTCTGAGGAACCGACGATCTTGTACTTGACCGACTTGGAGGTCTTCTGGTCCTTCAGGTGCACCGTTGTGCCGACCGAGACGTGGTCAGTGTCGAGGTGGGCCTCATCGACGATGACCGCGTTGCGAACGCGGTCCTCAAGCTGCGCGATCCGCGCCTCAAGCATCGCCTGATCGTTCTTGGCGGCGTCGTACTCGGCGTTCTCGGCGATCTCGCCGAAGTCGCGGGCTTCCTTGATGCGTTCGGCGATTTCACGCCGACCACGACCAGAGAGATCCTCGATCTCGTTCTTGAGCTTTTCGTAGCCCTCTGCAG
>JAEMSX010000029.1 GCA_016462645.1 Thermoleophilaceae bacterium | reverse complement strand
ATCGTCTTTCCGTCGACGATGATCGCGTTGTCGCCCGGCTCGACCTTGCCCGGGAAGGGGCCGTAGTTCGAGTCGTACTTGAGCAGGTGCGCCAGCGTCTTGGCGTCGGTCAGGTCGTTGATTCCGACGAAGTCGATGTCAGCACCGGCCTCGTAGGCGGCACGAAAAACGTTGCGGCCGATACGGCCAAATCCGTTGATTCCAACTTTCACAGGCATGTATTGAGTCTCCAACTAGGAGCCGTGGCGCGAATTGAGCATGGCGGCCTACGGCTGAGTCGTTATGGGGTTTGACGCCCGAGAATCTATCGAACCGCTGTCTGCTGACACTTCGGCAGCGGCGGCGCGGACCCAGTCGCGCAGCCGGAAATAGCTGAGCGCGATCTCATTGTCGACCCGTGGGTCGGCGAGCAAGGTCTCATCGTCGATCGCCGACCGCCTGATCTGCGAATCCGGGAGCGCGGCCGCGGCGGCCAGCTGCTCGGGAGCCGGCGGCTCTCCGAGCGCGAACTGCGCCAGGGACTGGGCGCTCCCCGCGGGATCGGCAATCAGGTCGTCGTAGACGACGAACTTCCGCGTACTCCCCTCACTCCCTGTGATGGCTGCGCGCAGGTGCAGCGCCCACATCTCCAGCCAGTGCTCGAGTGGGTACGGGTCGTTGCGGCGGTCCATCGAGCGCGCCACCTCGAGCGGGTTGCGCACGCAGATGAGCACGCGCAGGTCAGGCACGACCGTGCGCCAGAACGGAAGCAGGAACGACGCCCGTGGATCCTTGAACGCCCACGGTGTGCGCTCGTAGAGATGGCCGAGGATCGCGCTGGCGCGCGCCGCAAACGGTTGGATCTCCGCGCTCAGTTCCCATCCGTCCTCCGGGGCGGGCGGTTCGGACGCGTGCCCGCCGAGGGCGCGGAGCAGTTCATCGTCCAACGCGACGATCGCCTCCTGTTCCTGGTAGCCGGCCGGGCTGTCGACCGCGTCCGGGGCGATGAGTGACGCCGGGACGCCAAGGTCGACTCCGAGCGCCGCGAGCACACGGGTGGTGAGCGAGGTCCCGGAACGATGCATTCCGACGACGCAGATCGGCGACGTCTTCACCAGCTCCGCCCGGTATATCTGGCGAGCACCTGTGCTCGCGCGCTCCTGACCCACGGGCCCAGCAGCTCGACGAGCCGATGATCCTCGACCAGCTCGACCCGCCGGCCGGCGACGTCGAGCGCGCCATCTGCATAGGAATGCGCGGCCCACGCTTCAAGCATGCGATCTTCGCGGCTCATGCGCTCCCAGTACCGGCTCTGGATCGATTCGTAAGGGTCTTCGCTCTGCGCGGACAGGCGCGCCCCCTCGCGCATACGCATGTTGACGGCTTGATGCGACCGCAGCGGCGCGTGGAAAATCGCGATCTCGCTCGAAACGGTGATCGGACCGGCCAGGCCTTCGGCGGTGTGGGAGCCACGCGGAACGACGACACCCTCTGTCGCCCGGAGCAGGACTTTCGGCTGCGGCTCGGTCTCGAACATCGAGCGCTCGCCCGCGAGGTACTCGTCAATCGCCTCCACCCCGCGCACCGGCTCCGCGACGCGCATCGTCATGCGCAGCACGCCGCGCGCGTTCGACTTCTTCTGGTCGCGCGCCTGGATCAGCTCGACACGCCGCACCTCGAGGGCGCCGGACCCGGAGTCCTCCGCGAGAATCTCATGGAGCTTGCGACCGGTGTGCCAGAACTCATCGGTATCGAGTGGAATCACCCAGTCCGCTCCCTGCTTGCGCGCCTCATGCAGCATCTCGGTGACGACCGCGCCCTGCTCCAGGGTGCCTGACTCGGTCGTCCAGTCGACGGGCAGCTTTGAGGCCAGGCGCTTCAGCACGGACCTGGTCCCGTCCTGCGAACCGTTGTCCACGACGATGATGCGGTCACACGAGGTCTGCAGGTGATGCACGATGTTCAGGCGCAGCAGGTCGACCTCATCGCGCGTCATCAGCACGCCGTAGATGGTCGGTCGGCTCACGGTCGCGGGCGCTTGTCGATATCGCGGTGAGTCACATCGACCGTGAAGCTGTCGGTTCCACGGTAAATCCCGGCGAGGTGTTCAGCGATCACCACCGAGCGGTGTTTGCCGCCGGTGCAGCCGATCCCGATCGTCAGGTGTTGCTTGCCCTCATCGGAATACGCCGGGAGCAGATAGTCGAGCAGCGGCACAAGCCGCGCGTAGAACTCGTCGATCCCGGCCGAGTTCTCGACGTATGCACGTACGTCGTCCTCGAGGCCCGTGTGGTCGCGCAGTTCCGGGACGTAATGCGGGTTCGGCAGGAACCGGACGTCGAACGAGAGGTCCACGTTGCGCGGCGGGCCGTGCTTGAAGCCGAAGGTCATGAACGTAAGGCTGAGCTTTCCGCGCGTCTCGGGGGTGAGAAAGTCTTCGGCGATCACGCGGCGCAGTCGCGCCGGAGAGAGTTCGCTGGTGTCAATCACCTCATCTGCGAGCTCGCGGATCGGGGCGAGGATCTCGCGCTCGGCGAGGATGCCCTCCTCGACCGCACCCTGGGCGCTGAGCGGATGCCGGCGGCGCGTCTCCTTGAAGCGGTTGACGATCACCTGGTCGTCAGCGTCGAGAAAGACGATCTGAAATTTGGTGCCGCGCGTCTTCAGCTCGTCGACGACGCCGGTGATCTCGTTGAGGAAGTCACCGCCGCGCGCGTCGCAGACGATCGCGGCCATTTCGACCTTGCTCCCGGCGTGAGTGAATAGTGCGGTGAGCGACGAGATCAGCTCCGGCGGGAGATTGTCAACGCAGAAGTATCCGGCGTCCTCGAAGGTCGCCATCGCCTCGGACTTGCCCGCGCCGGACATTCCGGTGATGATCACCAGGTCGCGCAGGTTGCCGGCGGGCGGGTTCTCGCTCATCCTCCGGCCACTCTAACTGGCGGGTCAGCGCGTCTTATTGAGCTGATGGAAGATCTGGCGCCCGATCTTCGGCGGAACGCCGGGAACGGACTCGAGCTGGTCGCGCGTGGCGGCCACCACGGCGTCGGGAGAGCCGAAGTGGTCAAGGAGCAGCTTCTTGCGTGCCGGGCCGATCCCGGGCAGATCGTCGAAGACCGAAGCCGTCATCGCCTTGTCGCGACGCTCGCGATGGAAGGTGATCGCAAAGCGGTGCGCCTCATCGCGGATGCGCTGCATGATCTTCAGGCCGGGATCGTCCTTGTCGAGGACGACCGGGTGCTTTTTGCCGGGGACGAAGATCTCCTCTTCCCGTTTCGCCAGCGAGACGACGGGGACGCCCTCTTTACGGAACTCCTCAAGCTCTTTGATCGCGCTTGAGAGCTGGCCCTTGCCGCCGTCGATCACGATCAGACCGGGGAGCGACGCGAACGACTCGTCGTAGTCATCGTCGTGTGGGGAGATCTCCTTCTGCTTGAGGTACTGGGCCATGCGGCGGCGCAGCACCTCGCCCATCGAGGCGAAGTCGTCCTGCTTGCCGTCGAGTTCCTTGACCTTGAAGCGGCGGTAGTCGGCCTTGCGCGGATTTCCGTCGCGGAAGACGACCATCGAGGCGACCACGTTGGTCGGGCCCAGGTTGGAGATGTCGAAGCACTCGATGCGGACAGGCGGGACTTCGAGGTCAAGTGCTTCCCTCAGATTTTCGAGGCCCTCGCGGCGTGACCGGCGCGCGCGTTCGGCACGGCCCTGCTCGCGCTCGAGGGCGAGCCTGGCGTTGCGCTCGGCGAGTTCCCACAGCTTGCGCTTCTCACCGCGCTCGGCCGAACGCACCTCGACGTTCGATCCGCGCTGCGCCTTGAGCAGTCCGATCACCGCGCCCAGATCGCTCTCGTCTTCGAACGAGCGGGCGACGATCACCTGCGGCGGAACCGCACCGCCGGACGTGTAGTACTGCGCGATGAACTCCTCGGTGACTTCGTTGTCGCTGACCTCACCGAGGTTGTCGAGGTGAAAGCTCTTGCGGTCAGCGAGGATGCCGTCGCGCACCTGGAAGACCTGCGCGTTCGCCTCGCCGCCGTCGGTCGCGATCGCCACCAGATCGACCATGCCGAGCGAGGAGGAGTCAAGGCGGTTGCGATCGATTGAATCCTTCACGGCGGCGATGCGGTTCCGGTAGACCGCGGCCTCCTCGTACTCGCGGCGTTCGGCGGCGTCCTTCATGCGCTCGTCAAGCTCGGACTCGACCTCGCGGAAGTTCCCGGCCAGGAAACCCTCGATCCGCCCGATGTTCGCGCGGTAATCCTCCTTGGAGATGTAGTCCACGCACGGCGCCTGACAGCGCTTGATGAAGAAGTCGAGGCAGGGGTTGCCGGACTGGCGGCCGGGCTCCGGGCCCTCGCAGGTGCGGTACTGGAAGATCTTTCCGAGCAGCTCCACGAGTGAGCGTGCGCGGCGCGCGTCGCTGTAGGGGCCGAAGTACTTGCGGCCGCGCTTGTGCTTCTCGCGGGTGAAGTAGACGCGCGGGTAGTCCTCGTCGAGCGAAATCGCGATGAACGGGTAGGTCTTGTCGTCGCGCATCAGCACGTTGAAGCGCGGTCGGTACTGGCGGATGAACTGCTGCTCGGTGATCAGCGCCTCCGCGGGATCGCGCGTGACGACGCACTCGATGCGTTCGGTCATCGCGATCATCTCGACGGCCTTGCCCTCGGGCGAGGAGAAGTGCGAGCTGACGCGGCTCTTGACCGACGTGGCCTTGCCGACGTAGACGACGGTGCCCTCTGCGTCGTGGAAGAGATAGACGCCGGGCTGATCGGGCAACTCGCGACGCTCGTCGATCAGCTTGCCCCGAAAGGGGTTGTGGCGCTGCGGCTTCTTCTTCGGTTTCGTCTCGTCAGTCTTTTCGGGCACCCACGCAGATTAAGGCTCGGCGCCGCCGCCAAAGCCGTCACCGCACCAGCGCGACGTTCGCCGTGAAGCCCATGCCCGCGAACGCCGGGTCATCGAGCGACGCGCCTGCGCCTTTCATCAGGCCGATGATGCGCGCGACGTAGCCCTGGGTTTCGGCATAGGGCGGGATGCCGCCGTACTTCTGAACCGCGCCGGGCCCGGCGTTGTAGGCGGCCAGCGCCTTCGGGATCGAGCCGAACTGCTTGATCAACTGGCCCATCAGCTTCGCCTGAGCGAAGATCGACGCGCGCGGGTCGAACGGGTCGGTCAGGCCCATCGAGCGCGCGGTGCCGGGCATGAACTGGGCGATGCCCTGCGCGCCCGCGGGTGAGACCGAGTTGGGGTTGAAGTCGGACTCGGCCTTCAGCTGCGCGGCGAGCAACACCGGCTGGACGTTGAAGCGCTGAGCGGCGTCGATGATCGTCTGGCGGTAGCGCTGCGGGACCCAGCCGGGGAGTCCGGCGGGGCCGACGTGGCTGCCGTCCTTCACGTCGCGCGAGCCGGCGCCGTACTGCGCGGGGACGTCGCGGGGATTGGCTCCGAAACCGAAATGCCAGGGCTCCCAGGCGTAGCGCTTGATGAATCCGAAGCGGCGCGCGTTGGCGGCGAGCCAGCCGTAGGCGCCGGGCGGTCCGAGGTCCAATTCCGTGCCGTAACGGTGAAGCGATGTCCCCGGCGGAGCAACCCACTTGGGATCGGGATGCGCCGCGAAGAGGCGCGCCTGCTCTGCGTCCGACCTGAAGGCGCTGTTGATCGACAATGAGATGCCGGCGCCGCGAGCGGCTGCAGCCATCCGGTCGAATGCCATCGCCACGTCCGGCCGCATCGGCTTGCCCTGCCGGTAGGCAAGCGGCCCGCTGTACCCCCCGCCACTCCCGTTTGCCGGCAGCGCACCCGGCATCGACGCGAACGTGAAGCGCAGCTCGGCCGTCGCCCGCGCTCGCACCTTCACGCGCCGATGGCGATCGGTTCCCGCGATCGAGACGTCGCGATTGCGGAGGGTCGCGATCGTCACGCTCGTCGGCGTCGGGCCCAGGCCGAACTTCACCCGCTCGATTCGGCCGCCCGCGTGGTTGATGACCGCGACGCGAACGGCGGCCGCCCGGGCGCGCAGTCGGTATGCCGCCGGCGACAGGTAGCGGGGATTCGGCGCGCCGCCGGGCAGCACCGGCGGCTCGAACGTGCGCGGGAAGTCCTCGGACATGCGCTTGGCCGCCGCTGCGGCGGCCAGGTCGGCGGTTCGCTGGTCGTGTCCACGCGCCGCCAGTGCCGCCCCGTACTGCGCGAAGAGCGCCACGCCGAGCATTGCGAGGATCACTCCGGCGACAATTGCGATCGTCGCCTGACCGCGTTGGTTTCCGAGTCGCGACATCACGACCCGAGCAGCCGCTCGCGAAGGAGATCGGCGCCACGGGAAAGCTCGCGACCGCGACGCCAGAAGGGCGCGGCCCCACCCATCGCCTCGTCAAGTACGAGATCGCAGTCGTCCAAATCAACGGGCCCGACGCCCACCAGACGAACCCGCGCACCGGCAAAACGCTCGGCGAGCTCCCGCACATACAGCCCGCAGTAGCTGAGGTCGCTCTCGCAGTCGACGAACAACCAGACCTGATCAAACGATGCCGAATCGGGAACGGCAGAGACCAGCACGAATTCGACGTAGCTCGCCCGCAGTGGACCCGACGACTCGACGAGCCGCGTCAGGTCAGCGACACGACGTACTCCGCCGCACGCGTCGACGACGAGCAGGCTCGACGCGGGCATGAGCGCCGTGCGCGACTCTTCGCGCGGCACGCGCTCGACAAACAGCTCTGCGAGCGCGGCGATCATTGCTTCGTGTACCTGGCCTCAGAATCGACAACGAGCAGCCCCGCCAGCATCGGGAAGATCGACCGCGGTTTGAGTCGCACTCGCACACGTCGCCCGCTTGTTCGCACAACGACCTGACCGGCCGACCATCCGGGAACAGCCGTTCGCGCCGCCCTGCGCGGATCGCGCCCGAGCTGGCCCGCCAGCGCGCCTGCGTGCGCCGCGTTGTCAGCCGCCACGTAGTTTGCGCCCGCCGCAAGCCCCTGCAGCCCGAGCAGGCAGCACAGCACGACGATGGGCGCCATCAGGACCGTTTCAACCATTGACTGCCCGCGTTCGTTCATGGAGTCATCCGCGAACTGGAGGTGAGTAGCGGCCCCGCGGCCGGGCCGAGCACGACCCGGAACGGCGGGACGAGCGGAACGCGTGCACGCACGATCACTCGGCCCGCCTTTGACGACGAGATGCGCCGTGAGGCCCTAGGGGATGAAGCCAGCAGCGTGTCGGCGATCTCGCGTCCGCGCCTCTCACCCGCCTTCAGCTCGCCGCGCTGATCGGCCACATAACGCTCTCGCGCGACCAAGCGAGCAACCTCTGCCAGCTTCCACCACGTGTGCCCGGCCACAACGATCTGCCAGCCGACGAACATCACGAACACGATCAGCGGCAACGTGAGCAGCAGCTCGACGCTTCCCTGTCCACGCTCATTCCAGATCGATCGCCTCATGCAGACGATCCTGCCGCGGCGCGCGTAACGGTTCAAGACCGAAAAGCAACGCCTCTGGAAAAAGTCAGTTAAGAGTCAGGCACAACCGGCTTCACGGACGACGCAGCGACCCGAGCATCGGGTTCGCCGACTTCGCGCCGCGGCGACGGCCGCCCTTGGCGGCGTACATCGCGATGTCCGCGCGGTGCACGAGCTCGTCGGGCGAGGTGTCGCTGTCGAGCTTGCCGGCCGCGCCGATCGAGAGCGAGACGGACATGCCGGAAGCCTCGATGCGGAGGCGCTCAACCAGGCGCTCAAGACCGGGCTCGTCGGTGTCCGGACAGACAACAACGAACTCGTCGCCACCGAGCCGCGCCGTGAAGTCCGAACCGCGCGCCGTGGCGGTGATCGCAGCGGCGACCTCACGCAGCAGGCGGTCGCCGGCAACGTGACCATGCGTGTCGTTGTAGGACTTGAAGTGGTCGAGGTCCACGAAGACCATGCCCAGCGGGCGGCCGTGGCGCAGGGCGCGCTGCCACTCGATTGCCATCTGGCGATCGAAGCCTTCGCGGTTGGCAAGGCCGGTCAGGTGGTCGAGCTGCGCGACGCGCGCCACCGATGTGGCGCGGCGACGCTCGCGGAAGGAAACGACCGCGAGGATCGAGGTCGCAAAGATCAGCAGCAGAAGCGCCGCGCGGAACGCCAACGGGATGCCGTCGACCGCGCGGGCGATCGTGGTGCGCTTGCGCGGGCTGTCCGAGGAGTTCTTGTCGCCGGAGCCGCTCTTGTCGGCCCCGGAGCCAGAACCGGAACCGGAGGACTCGCCGCCCGAACCCGACGCGCCCGCAGCCGCCGCCACCACGACTCCGGTCGTCGGCCTGGCGCTCGCTGCAATGGCGGCCACACCGGAACTGGTGCGCGAATCTGACTTGGAATCGGACCTGTCGGAATCCTTCGAGCCGCTCGACCCGTCGATCGTGCCGCGCGAGCTCTGGTCGCCGCCCTTCCCGCCGGAGCTCTTGTCGGTTACGACGCCGCCGGTCGGTTTTGCGGACTTGCCGTTGGAGTTGGGAGCGGGCTGAGGAGTCGGCGTGCTGCTTCCCGGCGCGTTTCCGTTGCCGGCGCCGTGATCGTCCCCATTGCCGGAGCCGCCGTCGGTGCCGGGGTTCGAGGGAGCGCCGGATCCATTCCCGCCATTCCCGCCGTTTCCGCCGTTGCCGCCACTGCCCGATCCACCCGGAAGTGGAGTACCGCTTCCGTTGCCGCCGGGTCCCTGCGGCGTGGTCGGAGGCGAAGGAGGAGTTGAAGGCGTGCCGCTGCCGTCGCCGCCGCCGTTTCCGGAGCCGCCGCCATGCCAGCCGCCGCTGCCGCCGCCGTTACCGCTGCTGTGCCCGCCGTACTGGCCGCCGCTATTGCCGCGTCCGCCATGACCGCACGCGTAAGCGGCGATCGCGAGCGGTCCAAGAACGAGCACAGCGATCATGAGCAGCGCCGGGATGAACTGCGAACTGCGGCGCACACTCGATCGCGACGAACGGAAGATGTTCCGATACTCCGACAAGGTGACGACAAAGTAACCCTGCCTCCGGTCGGAAAGACTGACTTTTTCCCTGCAAGCGGCGATAAAACGCACAACAGCTTGCAGCTGGGAATACGAGCGGGCTAGATCACCCAGCGACGCGACTCGCGCCAGACCCAGTAGATCGCGAAGCCGCAGCCAGCGACGATCAGGATCACAAGGATGATCCCGCCGTTCCAGAGCGCCCGGAAGCGTTCGGTGGCAACGAGGGTGAGGAGCGCCGCGGCCACCGCGCCATAGACAATTCCGCGATTGCGCTCACTCAACGAAGAGAGCCACTCCCCCTGTGAGCGATAGAGCCGAACCATCCCGAAAGCGATCAGTGTGAGGAAGATCGCGTTGATCGAGTTGTTGACGAGCTCGACGAAACTGCCGCCGCTCGGCATCGCGACGATCAGCAGCGCAACGAGCGCGATGATCCCCAGTCCGATCCATGTTCTGCGCGGGTTGTTCACAGCGACCAGCCTACGCGCAGCAAAGGCGTCAGGCGTCGAACGTGCCGCCCTCGAGCGTGTGGGCGACGTCCTCGCAAGCATCGATTGCCTTCTCCATGTGCTCAAAGATGTCCTTCCAGCGGATCACGACCATCGGGTCCACCCCGCCCGCGAACAGCGCGGCGATCGCCTCCCGCGAGAGTCGGTCGCCCTCATTCTCCAGGCGATGTACCTCGATGATCGACTCCGTCATCGATTCGCCGGTTCTGAGTGTGCCGATGGCAATTCCGAGTTGGCGCGTCGAGTCGAGCAGCACCTGGGCCAGCGCGACCGACGGATCCATCGGGGCCTCGATCTTGTAGAGCCCGAATGAGTCGGCGACCTCCTCGATGTAGTCGACGACGTCGTCGATCGCGCCCGCAAGTTTGTGGATTGCGCCGCGCGAAAGCGGCGGGCGGGAGCCGTCGCCGAGCTGCCGGATCAATGCCTGCGTTATCCGATCACCCTCCTGCTCGGTCAGCAGGATCTGACGGATCAAGTCCTTCTCGTCCGGAAATTCCTCGAGCATCTGGACGAGTAGCCGCGCTGCGCGCTCGGCATTGGCGATCGCGGCCTCGAAGAGGTCGTAGAACTCGTCGGCTGGCCGGCGCGAGAGAGCGCTCACTGAGTGACCAGCGGCTCGGCGACTTCGGCGATCGCCGATTCGACAAGCACGGATGACGCGTCCGGCGTTTCAGTTGCGCTCGCGTCGTTCGGCTCGGGATCAAAGCGATAGCCGATACCGAAGTGTGTGTGCACGTAGCGCCAGTCCGGTGACGCGGCTTCGAGCTTGTGGCGAACCTTACGAACGAACACATCGACAGAACGATCACCGCGGGCCATCGCGTATCCCCAGACACGCTGGTAGATGTCCTCGCGTGGCAGGACGCGGCCGTCGCTGCGCGCCAGAAGCAGGAGCAATTCGTACTCGCGTTTGGTCAGGTCCACGGGACGACCGGCGGCGAGCACTTCATAGCGGTCGATACGAAATTCGAGTTCGCCCTGGGTGAGCGGTCCGGTGTCGGCGGCGGCGTCAGCCTCGACGCGGCGGTGGCGACGCGTCACGGCTTCGACGCGGGCAACGACTTCTTCGGGGTGGCACGGCTTGCCGATCCAGTCATCCGCACCCATACGCAATCCGCGGACGCGTTGAGCAACTGTGCTCTGCTCAGACACGACGACCAGGCCCACAGAACCGAGTGACTCACCCAACATCTGAAGGATCTCCCAGTAGGACACACCGAGCAATGCGGGATTCACGACGACTGCAGCCGGACGCATCGCGGCGAGCTCGTCGCTGGGCGGCATCGAGCGAAGTACGACGTGTTGCCAGCCGGCCTGCTCCAGCCGCTTGCAGAGGACAGTCACGAAACCGGAGTCATCGTCGATGACGACGACCTTGCGGGGAGTTTTGTCCGTGCGGTTCATCGTGGGAGAGCGGGGCAACGAACTGCCTCACTGAGCGCATGGTAACCGCGTTATGTGTCGTGTTCACAAGCGTTCACAGGTTTTTTACAACCCGGTCACACGTTGTTAACTACGTTCGCTCAGCGGGCAGACATCCTTGCCCGAACGAATAACAAATCGAATCCCATTCATCCGGGACCTCGAAAGGAACAGCAAGTGCATTCCAACCCACGCTTCAAGTTTTCAGTCACGGCGTTCTTCGCCCTTCTCATCGCCGTCGCCCTCGTCGCGACCGGCTGCGGAGACAGTGACAGCGACAGCGGCAGCTCTGACCTTTCTGGAACCGTCACGATCGACGGCTCCAGCACCGTCTACCCGTTCGCCCAGGCGGCGGCCGAGAGCTTCCAGTCCAGCAACCCGAACGTGAAGATCACCGTCGGCGAGTCCGGTACCGGTGGTGGCTTCGAGAAGTTCTGCGCCGGCGAGACCGACATCTCTGACGCCTCACGCCCGATCAAGGACGAGGAGATCGCAGTCTGCAAGAAGAACGGAATCACTTACAAGGAGGCCCAGGTTGCCAACGACGGAATCGCCGTCGTAACCAACAAGGAACTCGCCGTCAAGTGCATGAAGGTCGACGAGCTCAAGCAGCTCTGGGAGAAGGGCTCGAAAGTCTCCAGCCTGAACCAGATCAACTCGTCGTTCCCGAGCACGAAGCTCAGCCTCTACGGCCCGGGCACTGACTCCGGCACGTTCGACTTCTTCACTGACGTGATCAACGGCGAAGAGGGCAACAGCCGCACCGACTACCAGCCGTCTGAGGACGACAACATCACCGTCCAGGGCGTTGAGGGTGACGCCGGCGGACTCGGCTACTTCGGACTCTCGTACTACGAGCAGAACAAGGACAAGCTGAACGTCGTCTCGGTTGACGACGGTGACGGTTGCGTCGCACCGAGCACGGAGACCGTCCAGGACGGCACCTACAAGCCGCTCTCGCGCCCGCTGTTCATGTACTTCTCGGACAAGGGACTCTCAAACCCGGCCGTCAAGGGCTTCCTCGACCAGGCGCTCAAGAACAACGCCGAGTACGCGGAGACCGCTCTGATGGTGCCGATGACCACTGAGCAGTCAGACAAGGCGACTGCAACACTGGCCTCGGATGAGGCCGGCAGCGGCGCGACCGAATAGCGCCCGCCGACCAGACGCGGACCAGGAAAAAGGACACGATGTCGCAAGCAGGAGCAGTCAAGGCGAAGGCCGACGCAACAGCGTCGGTCTTCGCTCGCTCCCGCCCGCGCTACGGCGAGCTCGTGATCCGGGCGAGTCTGGTGATCGCCGCACTGATCACAGTCCTGACCACTGTCGGAATCGTGTTCGCTCTTGCTTCCGAGACCATTTCGTTTCTCGGCGAGGTGCCGCTGCACGACTTCCTCTTCGGAACGACCTGGTCGCCGCTGTTTGAGCCGCCGAGCTACGGAGTGATCCCACTCGTCACCGGCACGCTGCTCACCACGGCGATCGGCATGATCGTCGGCATCCCGCTCGGCGTCGGCAGCGCGATCTACCTGAGCGAGTACGCCACATCGCGGACGCGCAAGTTCTTCAAGCCGATCCTCGAGACGCTTGCCGGCGTGCCGACGGTCGTCTTTGGTTACTTCGCGCTGACCGTGGTCACCCCGTGGCTGAGAAAAATCGGCATCGAGGTCGATGCGTTCAACGCGCTCTCCGGCGGTCTGGTGATCGGAATCCTGATCGTTCCGACGATCGCCTCGATCTCCGAGGACGCGCTTTCGGCTGTCCCCCAGGGACTGCGCGAGGCATCATTCGGCCTCGGCGCCGGACGTTTTCAAACGTCGCTGAGGGTGGTCGTGCCCGCGGCATTCAGCGGCATAATCGCGAGCATCGTGCTCGGCGCCTCGCGTGCGATCGGCGAGACGATGGTCGTACTGCTGGCCGCCGGCCAGCGACCCAACCTCACGCTTGATGTCCGCGAGCCCGTCGAAACCATGGCAACGTTCATCGCTGCCACCGGCAAGGGCGACATTCCGACCGGCTCGCTCGACTACAAGACGATCTTCGCCGTCGGCGCCCTGCTCTTCGTGATGACGTTCATCCTGAACATCATCAGCACCTGGGTCGTCAATCGATACCGGGAGGAATACGAGTGATGAACGCCGGCAAGCGAAACGCGCGCGACGCGGCATTGGCAGGAGCGGCCGTCGAGCAGAGCCTCGCCGCAGACCACATTCCGCCGGCGTCCAGGAAGATGCTCTGGCGCGAGCGAATTTTCAAGGCACTGCTGATCGTTTCCCTGCTCGTCGGCATGGCCGTGCTCGCGATCCTCGTGATCGATGTGCTTTCCGACGGCCTGGGCACATTGAACTTGAGCTTTCTGACCAGCTTCCCGTCGGCGTTCCCCAAAAACGCCGGCATCGAGTCCGCGATCACCGGATCGCTCTGGCTGATGGCGATCTGCGCGTTCTTCGTGATTCCCGTGGGAGTCGCCGCCGCCATCTATCTGGAAGAGTTCGCCGACCGCCGTCGCTGGTGGAACCGCTTGATTGAGCTGAACATTCAGAACCTCGCCGCGGTCCCATCGATCGTCTACGGAATCCTCGGTCTGGCCTACCTCGTTCGTGGCCCGCTCGACCTGGGTCGCACGGTGCTGGCCGGTGGCCTGACGCTCGGCCTGCTCGTGCTGCCAGTCGTTGTGATCTCTTCGCGCGAAGCACTCCGCGCGGTTCCGGGATCGATCCGGGAGGGCGCGATGGGACTCGGTGCAACGCGTTGGCAGGCGATCTGGTACCAGGTCCTGCCCGCCGCGATCCCGGGGATCTCAACCGGAGCGATCCTCTCGCTTTCACGTGCAATCGGTGAAACAGCGCCGCTGATCATGGTCGGGGCCGCGACCTTCATCGCTTTCAATCCGACGGGATTGAACAGCGCTTTCACCGCACTGCCGCTGCAGATCTACAACTGGCTCTCGAGCCCGCAGGCGGAGTTCAAAATTCTCGCCGCGTCCGCAATCATCGTCCTTCTGATGATGCTGGTCGCGATCAACTCCGTGGCAATCATCATCCGCAACCGCTACGAGAAGAAGTGGTAGCGGGACTGCCAAGCAGAAACATCGACTTGGTACAACTACCCAAGGAGCCAGAGATGTCCCCGGCCCACGACGATTCAACAGGAACCAGCACAATGGACGCTGACGCCAACACTCCGTCACCTTCGCACGAGCCAGTTCACATGCAGACACCCGCGCTCAACGAGCACATGACACCCAAGCCCGAAGCGGCCGAGAAGATTTTTGAGCTGACTGACGTCTCTGTCCGCTACAGCGGAAAACTCGCGGTCAAGGATGTCACCGTCGGCATCGGCACGAAGCAGATCACTGCCCTGATCGGCGCCTCCGGCTGCGGAAAGTCGACTCTCCTGCGCTGCCTGAACCGAATGAATGACTTGATTCCGGGCGCGACCGTCGACGGCAGCGTCAAGTACCGCGGCCAGGACCTCTACGCGAGCAACGTCGACCCGGTCCAGGTGCGAAAGCGCATTGGAATGGTCTTTCAGAAGCCAAACCCTTTCCCCAAATCGATCTACGACAACATCGCATTCGGTCCGCGCGTGCTCGGCATGAACAAGGATCGCAATCTTGACGAGATCGTCGAGAACGCGCTCACCCGGGCTTCGCTGTGGGACGAGGTCAAAGATCGGCTCGACGAGAGCGCGATCGGCATGAGCGGCGGTCAGCAGCAGCGACTCTGCATCGCGCGCACGATCGCCACCAACCCGCAGGTGATCCTGATGGACGAGCCCTGCTCGGCGCTCGACCCGATTTCCACCAGCCGCATCGAGGACTTGATGAACGAGCTCAAGGAACAGTTCACAATCGTGGTCGTCACCCACAACATGCAGCAGGCGGCGCGAGTCTCCGACATGACCGCATATTTCACGGTCGAGGTCGCCGAAGACGACAAGCGCTACGGCCGGCTGGTCGAGTTCGCCGAGACCGAGACGATCTTCACCAACCCGAGTGACCAACGCACTGAGGATTACGTCACCGGAAAGGTCGGCTAGTCATGGAGCACCACGCAGGCGGTCGCATCGTTTTTCAGGACGAACTGGCGAACATCGAGGAGACCGTGCTCTCGATGTTTGACCTCGCTGCCAACATGGCGGATCGGGCCGTTGAGAGCGTCCTGAATCAGGACGTCGAGCTCGCAACGATGGTGATCGAGTCTGACGACCAGATCGACGGCCGCTACCTCGATGCCAACCAAGGTCTTCTGAACCTGATCGCACTGCAGGCCCCGGTGGCCAGCGACCTGCGCGTGATCGCCGCCCTGTTGAACACGATCAACCACGTCGAGCGGATGGGCGACCTGGCCGTGAACATCGCCAAGACCGTGCCGCTGACCGGCGAGGAGCCCCCGGTCGACGCGCAGATGCTGGACATCATCGAGCGCATGGGCCTCCAGGTGCACAGCCAGATCTTCCAAGCCAAGCACGCGCTCGCCAACCGCGACGCCAAGCTCTCAGAGGCTCTCGTGCTCGAAGATGACGAGATCGACCGCCTGAACAAGGAAACCTTCCGCCGGGCGATCGAAATCGGCACCGACGAGGACCGCCGTGAGTGGGCCATCCTGATGGTGCTGATCGGCCGTCACCTCGAACGCATCGGCGACAACTGCGTCGACATCGGCGAGCAGACCGCGTTCGTCGTCACCGGCGAGTTCCGTGAGTTCACGGACGCCTCGTCGCCGTCGAACAAGACCTCACACAGCGAGTAGCTAGCGCTTGGGGCGCTGGGCCCTGCGCGCCTGACGCGCCTCGTACCAGTCCTTGCGGGCGACGTAGACGGTCTTGTCGATCGTGGCGTAGATCGCGCCGCTCGCGTCCTTCAGGTCCAGCGAGTGCTTGTACACGTGGTTGTTGTGCTCGTCGGCCTGCTGTTTCACTTCGGCGGCCGTCTCGCTCGGAATGCGGAAGCGCGCGTAGAGCGTCTCAGTACCGGGGCGCTTGAAGCTGATGCGCGCGCCCTTGTCCCAGATCACGTAGGCCTCGCCCAGCTGGCGCTGGAGCATCCACATCACGTAGGGGTCGCAGGCCGAATAGATGCTGCCGCCGAAGGTCGTGCCCTGCCCGTTGCGCGTACGGCGATTTAGCGGCAGCTTCACGTCAAGTTCGGTCCAGTCCTCGCTCACGTGGATCACGCGGCCACCGGTCGCGCGCAGATGAGGCTGCAGGTTCAGGCAGCGCCAGTAGAGCCAGAAGGGAAGCCCATCCCCGCGCATCAGCTCACAGTGCCACTCGTGATCGCTCCCGTTGCGGCGAGGATCAGAACGAGCGTGCCGAGCACCAGCCGGTAGTACACAAAGATCTTCATCGTGTGCTCGCCGAGCCACTTCAGCAGGAAGGCGATCGACCAGTAGCCGACGACGAATGCGGCCAGAGTCGAAGCGATCAGCGCAGGCGTGCTCGCGCCGGTCGAATGCCCGATCGCGTCCTTCATCTCGTACGCGCCGCTCAGCACGACGGCCGGGATCGAGAGGAGAAACGAGAAGCGCGCCGCGTCGCGGCGGGTGAAACCGCGGAAGAGCCCGAACGTGATCGTCGCGCCGGAGCGCGAAACGCCCGGGATCAACGCGAGCGACTGGGCGAATCCGACGACGACGGCGTCGGAGGGCTTGAACGACTCGAGCTTGCGCGTGTGCTTGGCGAAGATGTCTGCCGCCGCAAGCACAAGACCGAAGATGATCAGCATCGAGCCGGTCAGATACAGGTTTCGCGCGCCGGTCTCGATCTGATCACTGAAGGCGACCCCGAAGACGATGATCGGCAGCGTGCCGAGGCCGAGATACCAGCCCATGCGCGCCTCGAGCTCCTCGCCCTCGCGGGTGCGACCGAACAGGCTGCGCGTGAATGCTCCGGTGATCTTGAAGATGTCCTGGCGGAAGTAGATCAGCACCGCGGCCATCGTGCCGAGCTGGATCACGGCCGTGAATGGAGCACCGGGATCCTCCCAGCCCATGATCGCGGGGACGATCAGGAGGTGGCCACTGCTGGAGATCGGCAGGAACTCGGTCAGTCCCTGAACGACGCCGAGAACGATCGCTTCAAAGATGCTCATTGAGCGCGCACGTTAGTTCACAAACATGAGTTTCAGGTGAACAGGCGGCTTTGTACACTTCACGCGATGAAGAAAGCCGCGCAAACCGCTCTCCTCACTCTTGCCATCCTGATGGCACTGACCGCCACCGCATTTGCCGGAGACGCCGGCCAGGGTTGGTACGGCGAGATCGACGACAAGATCGTCACGTTCTTCGGCCTCGGTCTTGTGATCCTCTTCCCGCTTGTGGCCGCGATCGGCAGCTACATCCAGGGCCGCCTTGAGCGTCGCGCCGACGAGCGCAAGAGCGCGATCTTCAAGCACAAGTAGGCCGCGTGCCAGCGTCTCGTTGCGCGTGCATCGACGTTGGCTCAAACACGACCGCTCTTCTGGTCGCGGACCTGATCGACGGTGAGCTCACGCCCGTGGGCACCCGCCGCGTCTTCACGATGCTCGGCGCCGCCACCGGACCGACCGGCATCAGCCCGGAGAAGATCGAGGAGACCACCACCGCGGTTGCCGAGTTGCTGCTCTACGCCGAATCGCTCGGCTGCTCGAATGTCGAACTGGTCGCCACGCACGTGGTGCGCGAGGCGCACAACGGCCACGAGCTCGAAGCGCGCGTACTCGAGGCGACGGGACACAAGCTCGAGGTGATCGACGGCCACCAGGAGGCGCGCTTCTCGTTCATCGGCGCGACCGGCGGATTCGACCGCCTGCGCGGTACGACGGTCGTCATCGACGCCGGCGGTGGATCGACCGAAGTCTCATTCTGCGCGCCGGGCGAGGACCCCGTGACCGCGAGCTTCGCGATCGGCTCGGCAACGCTGCAGAAGCAGTTCATCCACTCGGACCCACCCACCCCGCTTGAGATCACGCGCGCCCGCGAGTACGCGGACAAGCAGTTCGATCAACTCGAGTTTCCAGCCGACTGCACGCTTGCGCTGGCGGTCGGCGGCGGCGCGAGCACGGCGCGCCAGCTGACCGGCGGCGTGCTCGACAAGCAGGGCATCGCCCGAGTGCTCGCGCTCACCACCAGCATGTCCTCGACGGAACTCGCGGAGAAGTTCGAGCTCGCCCTGAACCGCGCCCGCCTGCTGCCGGCCGGATTGACGATTCTCGACGCATTGGTCGAGCGGCTGGGGATTGGTCTTGAGGTCGGGCGCGGAGGCCTTCGCGAGGGCATCCTGATCGACCGCTTCGGCTAGAGGACGACCTTCAACAGCATCGCGCAGGCCGCGATGAACACGATCGCCGCGATCGTCCGCACGAGGGCCAGCGCCGAGAGCCTGCCGGTCAGGTGCGCGCCGATGTATGCCCCGGGGGCCGAGCAGACCGCGCCGACGGCAAAGAGCGTGAAGTCAAAGCCCGCGTCACCGGCCGTGAGGTGACCGATCGCTCCGGCGACTCCGACAACCACGCCCGCTGAAAGGTTGGTTCCCACCAGCTGCTGGGGCGACTCATGCGTGAAGCGCAGCAGCGCCGGGAAGCGCAGCGAGCCGAGAATCAGGCCGACTGCGCCGCCGAGGATGCCGACGATCAGGCCGATCGTCACCGTCGCGACGCGATGGTCGCCACGCGCGCTTCCGTCGTAGACCGGCTGCTTGCGGCGCTCGGGCGGCAGCCACTGAGAGAGCTCCCAGGCGCCGTAGAAAAGCACGAGCGAGATGAACAGGAGCAGCGCGGTTTCCGGTACGACCGTCGCGAGATACCCGCCGACAAGCCCGCCGACGAGCGACGGCGGGACGAGCCACCAGAACATCGTCCAGTTGATCCGGCCCTCGCGGATGTGCTTGGTCGCGGCCGTCGCAGCGGCCACCGCGCTGATCGCGACGTTCGCGCCTCCACCTGCTGCGACCGTCTCAGCGATCGAAGTCGCGGCGGGCAGGCGCAGGTTTCCGAGCACGAGTCCGGCGACGCCGCCTGCCACGGCGACCGCGAAGCAGATCGCGCCGAACGCTATGTACTCAACCAACAAGGTCTAGAATGTAACGTCCGGCAGCAGTCGTGCTTCGTGTTCGCGGTCAACTCGCGCCGCAACTTCGACGTACTGCTCGATCCCGGATCCCTTCAGCTTGTTGCCGAGCAGCTCGTCGATCTGGAAGATTCCGGCCGAGTTGTTCATCGCGATCTCGACGCGCACAGGCTTCGCCTCGCCTGCGGAGATGTTCACCCCGTCGATCGCGGCGGCGCTCAGCGCGTGGATGTTCTTCTGACCGGCTTCGAAGGGCACGCGCGAGCGCCCGGCAGCCATGTCGAGCGCGTCGGCCACGCGGACCACCCCGGCTTCAAGCGTCAGCGGCGTTCCGTTGCGCCTGTGGCCGATGATCGCGTGCTGTACCTCTGCGGCCACAACTGAGCGCTCCGGCTCGTCGTAGATCCCGTCGAGCAGCTGACCCAGCTTGTCGGCCGCCAGGAAGAGGCTGTAGGCCTCGTGGTCGACGCGGTGGATACTCATGCCGATGTCGTGCAGCATCGCGCCGGCGGCGACGATCACTTCGGCGTCGCGGTTGGCCATGCCGAAGTCGCTGACCGCCGAGGGCTCCACCCCGCGCTTGGTCAGCAGTCGCAGGATCCGCAGCGCGATGTTGGTGACGACCTGGATGTGCACCCAGCCGTGGTCGGACATGCCGAGCCGCTTCGTCGCGTTGACGCCGGCGACGTGCCACCAGGCCTTGAGCTGCTCGTCGGCGTTGGCGTTCTCAATCAGCCGTTCGAGCTTGCGGTTTCCCCGCGTGGGGACGTGAATGTCGATTGCGGCGATTGCCGCTGATGGTGAGCGTTCATCGGACCTGAACGCTGTTACTTGTTCCTTTGTCTGTGTCATATACAGACCAAGTTAGTGCGGGAATCGCCGCTTCCTTGCAGCGTTCACCAGGCTTTCACAAGTGTCGCTACGGAAGGAAGGCGGCCGGCACGGTGCCGGTGATCTCGATCTTGTCGGAGCCGATCTCCGAGCGCTCGTAGATCTCGCGCAACAGGCAGTGGATGTTCACGTCCTGCGGTTCCCCGTGGTGCCAGTGCCAGGCATGGAGGATGCCTTCGCCGACGAAGCCGATGCGTTCGAGCGCCGCCTTCGAGCGCCCGTTGCGGACGTGGCTGTAGGAGCTGATGCGCTCCAGGCCGAGCTGCCTGAAACCCAGTCCGAGGACCAGCGACTTCGAGGCCACGTTCACGCCCGTGCCCCAGTACTTGTGGCCGAGCCACGATCCGACGACAGCGCGGCGATCGCGCTTGGAGAACTCGGTGAGCCCCGTGACGCCGACGATCTGATCGGTCTCGCGCTCGACGATCACGAACTCCAGGAGTGCGCCGTTGTCGCGCTTGGCCTGGAGATCCTCGATGTACTTCTGCGGCTGTTCGATCGAGGTGTACGGGCCCCAGCTGAAGAAACGGGTGACCGCGGGGTCCTCGCCGAGGCGAAGCAGCTGCTCGGCGTCGTCGGCATTGGCGAGGCGGAGCATGTAGCTCTCGCCCACAACCTGCAAGTCTGTCGGGTGCTCGGTCGAAATCGTCTGGGCTGGTGTCGGATCGATCGTCATCGGAGCCGAATCCTACCCGTAAGGTGAAACACCATGATCGCCCTTCTTTATGACATCCACGGCAACGACCACGCACTCGAAGCCGTGATCGCCGACGCCACCGACGCCGGCACCGACGCCTGGCTGCTTGGCGGCGACTACTGCCTGATGGGCGCTCAGCCCGCCGCCGTGCTCGATCGACTCGAGGGCTTGCCCGCGGACACGATCTGGCTGCGCGGCAACACCGAGCGCTGGGTCGCCCACCCCGAGGCCGATGACATCCCGATCGAGTCGATCCGCGATGCGGCGCTCTTCGTTCAGGGCGCGATCGGTCCGGACTCGGTGAAGGAACTGGCCGCGCTGCCTGACGTCCTCGGCGACGTCCCGTTTGACGGAGCCGAGAACACTGTGTTCTGCCATGCCTCGCCCGACTCAGACATGCTCGGTTTCACCGATCAGCCCGCCGACACCGACGCCGAAGCGGCCACGAGCAAGTTTGAGGCCAACACGATCGTCTGCGGCCACACGCACATTCAGTTCGCGCGCGAAGTCGGGGTTGTGGAGGTCGTGAACCCCGGAAGCGTCGGGCTTCCATTTGACGGCGACAGGCGCGCCGCCTACGCCCTGCTCGCACCTGACGGGTCATTCGAGCTGCGTCGCGTCGACTACGACTTCGAAGCGGCGCTTGATGCGGCTGGCGAGCTCGAGGGCGCCTGGGCGGAGCTTGCTCGCACGCGGCTGCTCAACGCGCAGTACTAAGTCAGGCGCAGCGTGCCGCCGTGGCGCTTGAGCCACAGCCGCGAGTCACGCCAGTCTGAAACGCGCTGGTCCATCAGCGCCCAGAACCGCGCCGAGTGGTCGCGCACCTCGATGTGCGCGGCCTCGTGTTCGATCACGTAGTCCATGACCGATTCAGGCGCAAGCAGCAGGCGCCAGTTGAAGCTGATCGTGCCGCTGCTTGAACAGCTGCCCCACCGCGTCTTCTGGTCACGGATCGCCACGCGCTCATACGACGTGCCGTTGCGCGCCACAACCGCGTCGAGGCGCTCGGCGAAGACTTCCTTGGCCTGACGGCGATACCAGCGCTCGAGCGCCGCAGCGACCGTCTCCCGCCTGGTGTCCGGCACTCGGACCCAGAGTTCACCTGAGGCCGGCTTCAGCGTCACGCGGCCGGACGGGCCGTCCAGCAGGCGCAACACGAGGTCCCAGCCGACGAACGGAACTGTCGTGCCGTCGGAGAGCGACCGCGAGGCGACAATTTCATCGGCCGCCTCGATCTTCGCGAGCGTCCTGGCGATCCAATCGCTGCGCTCGCGGATGAACTCGTGGCCGTGGCGCTCAGCCGTGCGACCCGGCAGCGTCAGCACCACGCCGTCCGTGCCGACAGTGATGCGAATGTTCTTGGCGCGGGTGGAGCGCCGTAGCGAGTAGTCAAACCCCTCGCCCTCGTAGACGACGTCCGCGTCTACTCCCACTCGATGGTTGCCGGTGGCTTGGATGAGATGTCGAGGGTCACGCGGTTGACGCCGCGGATCTCGTTGATCAGGCGCTTGGAAACGGTTTCCAGAAGGTCATACGGAAGACGGGCCCAGTCTGCGGTCATGGCGTCATCGCTCGTGACGGCACGGATCACGATCGGATAGGCGTAGGTGCGCTCGTCTCCCTGAACGCCGACCGACTTCACGACCGGAAGCACGCAGAACGACTGCCAGAGCTCGCGGTACAGACCGGCCTTGCGGATCTCGTCCTGGAGGATCGCGTCGGCCTCGCGCACGATGTCGAGGCGCTCGCGGTTGACCTCGCCGCCGACGATGCGGATCGCCAGACCCGGCCCCGGGAACGGCTGACGCCAGACGAGGTTCTCGGCCATGCCGAGTTCTGCGCCGACAGCGCGGACTTCGTCTTTGAAAAGCCAGCGCAGCGGCTCCACAAGCTCAAACTCCATGTCTTCGGGCAGGCCGCCGACGTTGTGGTGCGACTTGATCGTCGCCGCGCCGTGGCCCGATCCGCCGCTCTCGATCACGTCGGAGTAGAGCGTGCCCTGCACGAGGAACTTCGCGTCAA
>JAEMSX010000084.1 GCA_016462645.1 Thermoleophilaceae bacterium | reverse complement strand
CGGACCCTTTGAACCTGTGGGGTAATTCCCGCGAAGGAAGCAGCAGTATGGATTTGCCAGAGCCAGTCTCGGCCGCAGTCGTAGCGCCCGCGCAACGACCAGAGCCCGTATCCGCACCAGCGCAGCCGGCGTACGCCGCTCGCTTTGACGCGGTCGGATTGACGTACAGCTCGCGCGGCAAGTCCACCGATGCGCTGAACGGCTTTTCGCTCGACGTTCGCAGCGGCGAGCGCGTTGCGGTCGTCGGACCGTCGGGTTGTGGCAAGTCGAGCCTGCTTGCGCTCACGGCGGCACTCGTCGCCCCGACCACCGGCGACGTCGTCGTCGACGAGGCGGTCGCGTTGATGCCCCAGCGCGATCTGCTGGTGCCCTGGCGCAGCGCGCTGCGCAACGCAGCGCTTGCCCTCGAGGCCCAGGGAGTGCCCAAGTCCGAGGCCGCGCGCCGCGCCGCGCCCCTGTTTGAGCGCTTCGGACTTGAGTCATTCGAGAACTCGCGCACGTGGGAGCTCTCAGGCGGAATGCGCCAGCGCGTCGCCTTTCTGCGCACCGTGCTGACCGGCCGTCCGCTGCTCGCGCTCGATGAGCCGTTCGGCGCGCTTGACTCGATCACCCGCGCGCAGATGCAGGAATGGCTGCTGGGCGCGCTGGCCGACGACCCGCGCACGCTCCTGCTCGTCACCCACGACGTCGAGGAGGCGCTCACCCTCGCCGACCGCGTGGTGATCGTGACGCCGCGTCCCGGGCGGGTTGCCGCTGAGATCCTCGTCCACCGGCCGCGCCGGACCAGCCGCACCGACTGGGTCACCTCGCTCGAGTTCGCCGGCCTGAAGGCCGAGGCGCTGGAGGCGCTCGCATGAGGCGCTGGATCAGCCCACTGCTCGCGTTCTTCGTGCTGATCGTGACCTGGGACCTGTTCGTGCGTTTCGGAGGGCTCAGCAACCTCGTGGTCGCCGGCCCCTGGGACGTCGCGCGCACGCTCACCGGCGAGACCGACATCCTCTGGCACGCAACCTGGATCACGGCGCGCGAGGCGTTGCTTGGGCTGATGGCGGCCTGCGTGTTCGGCGTGGCACTCGGGATCGTGCTCCACCTCTCCCCCTTCTTGCGCGACGCGACGCTGCCGGTCGTCGTCGCCTCTCAGGCCGTGCCGACGGTCGTGCTCGCGCCGCTGCTCGTGATCGCCTTCGGTTTCGGACTCTCGACCAAGGTGTTGATCGTCGCGATCGCCTGCTTCTTTCCCGTGGTGATCGGAACCTTTGACGGGCTGCGCAGCGCCGATCCGCAGCTGATCCAGCTGCTCCGTTCGCTCGGCGCCGGTCGCGCGAGGATCCTCCGGCTCGCCGAGCTTCCGGCGGCGCTGCCGCGGCTGCTCGGCGGCGTGCGGATCGCCGCGACCTGGGCTTTCATCGCCGCCGTCTTCGCCGAGTACGCGGGATCGGACGCCGGACTCGGTTACCTGATCGCACGCGGCACACCGACCTTCGACACCTCCCGCGTCTACGCCGCGATCCTCATCCTCACCGCCGGTTCGCTGGCGCTCTACGGACTCACCGCCCTGCTCGAACGCCGCATCGTTCCGTGGGAACGCCACGCGGCAAACCAACGTTGACCCAACAAACAAACCAGGAGAACCCCTTGACCCGTTCGACCATCCAACGCCTCTTGACGATCCTCGCCATCGCAGCCTTCGCCGCGCTGCTCGCCGGCTGCGGCGAGAAGTCCGAGCCGACGACTCCCGACAACGTCCGGCCGGACCAGCTCAACCTGATGCTCGATTGGCAGCCGAACGCGAATCACGCCGGCATATACACCGGCATCGCGAGCGGCGCGTTCAAGAAGCGTGCACTCGTGGTCGACCCGAAGGTCCCGTCCGACCCGGCGGGCGTGATCAAGCAGGTCGAGGCGGGCCGCGTCGACCTCGGAATCTCGTACGCGAGTTACGTGCTTGCCGCCCAGGACAAGGGCGCGGGCGTCAAGGCGATCGCCGCAATCGTCAATCGCCCGCTGAACTCGCTGATCTGGCTGAAGAAGTCGAAGATCAAGTCGATCAAGGGCCTGAAGGGCAAGACCGTGGGCGTCTCCGGCGACGGCCCGTCAAACACGCTGAACACGATCCTTGAGGAGAACGGCGTGCCGGCCTCGAGCGTCAAGCAGATCGACGTCGGCTACGACCTGCAGAAGGTGCTCGTAGCCGGTCGAGTCGATGCGTCGATCACGGGCTACTGGAACGTCGAGGGCGTGCAGCTCCAGCAAGCCGGTCTCCAGCCCAAGATCATCCCGGTGGACAAGGCGGGCTCCCCGACCTACGACGAGCTCGTGCTGATCGCAAGCACTGAGAACCTGAAGGACGGCGAGCGCGTCGAGTCGTACCGCCGCTTCATCGCCGGGCTCCAGGAGGGCACCGAAGTCGCGGTCGCCGACCCCAACGCCGCCTTCAACGCGATCGCCGCCAAATACCCGGACCTGAAGAAGACCGCTGCCGACCGCAAGTTCAACATGGCGAGCCTGAAGGTGACGCTGCCGGTGCTGGCGCAGACGAACATCGGCGAGAACCCGTTCGGCTGGATGGACCCCGCGACCTGGGCCGCCTACGGCAAGTGGATGCACGACAACGGCGAGCTGAGCAAGAGCGACACCACCTACACCGACGCGATCACGAACGATCTGCTGCCCGGTGTCGTTCCCGATGCCGGGGCGACGCAGAGCACCGACAGCGATACTGGATCAGTGAACTAGACGCAGCCGAGGACTTTCACGACGCGCCGCGTCAGGTA
The DNA here is from genome assembly GCA_016462645.1 of Thermoleophilaceae bacterium. Classification (GTDB taxonomy): domain Bacteria; phylum Actinomycetota; class Thermoleophilia; order Solirubrobacterales; family JACPNS01; genus JACPNS01. Next base: position 3,127 of record JAEMSX010000084.1, on the reverse strand, counting down.
GATCGTTTCGGCGAGGCCCGGCGGCTCAGCGGCCGGGCTTCAGCACGTGCACATCGACCAGGAAGGACTGCGACTGCATGATGTCCTTCTTGCGACGGCGTGAGAGGCCCGGAGTGGGAGCTGCCGCGTTCTTGGCGGCTGTCTTTGCGACTGCTGCCACGGCGATCGTGGCGGCGCCTGCAACCAGCCCACCGGCGGTCGCAACGGCCACGTTGCGGACGGCGATCTCGCGATCTGAACGCTTGGTGACCGCGTGCGTGTCGGTCGCCTCGGGTACGGCTGACGCTCGACGAATCGGAGCGTTGTCGGAGGCCTCGGTGACTTCGGTCGCCTCGGCGTCGATCACGATCTCCTCGCCCGTGGGCTGCTCGACGGCTTCAGCTGCCTCGGGCACCGCGCCGCCGCGTCCAAATCGTGATGAGAAAGCCATTCCCGCAGTCTAACGAGGGTGCGGATCCCTCAAATCGACAACTGTCTAGAGCATGCGCTCGTAGAGCCGGAACCGCTTGATCACGGTCCCGCCGAGCGCCTCGATCGATTTGTTCATCGGGCGGTTGTTCTCAAGGATCCACCCCATCGTTCCGCCCACGACGCCCGTGCGTTCGGCGGCGTCGAGGTGCTCGACGTAGAGCTTCGCCGCAAGGCCCGTGGTGCGGTACTTCGGCTTGACCCCGAGCGCGAACACGCGGACGCGGTCAATCTTGCGGCGATACCAGAGGAACTTCGCCCAACCGAACGGCAGCAGCCTTCCGCCGAGGTGCTTGAGGACTTGGTTGTAGTCCGGGAGCGTCAGCGCGGCGCCGGCGTTGTCGCCGTCGGCGGCGATCATCACGAAGGCCCAGTTCTTGTCGAGCACCGGAAGCAACGTCTTGGCGTAATGGCGCACTTCTTTCTCGGTCAGCGGCACGAAACCCCAGTTCTTCTCCCAGGACTCGTTGTAGATGTCGAGGAAGCGGTCGACGTCTGAATTCAGCGTCAGGCGCGAGAAGCGCTTGAAGCGGTAGCTCGATTCGTCGACGCGACCCGCGGCTATGTGCACAGCGGGCCGGACCTTGTCCTTGTCAGAAATCTCCATCTTGTACATCAGGAGATCCATCGCCTTCTCGAAGCCCGCGCCGTCAAAGAGGCCCGGGTAGTAGGCGTAGTTCCAGGGTTCGAGAATCGCCGGTGCGATCTCGAATCCGTCGATCAGCACCCCGCACTCGTCATTGGTCGTGTAGCTGAACGGGCCGACCATGCGATCACGCCCGCGCTCCTTCAACCACGCGGCAGCGCGGTCATAGAGGGCGCTTGCCACAGCCTCGTCATCGATGCACTCAAACCAACCGAACAGGCCCCAGTCGTTGCCCTGGAACTCGTTGAAGTTCCGGTCGATGTGGGCGCTGATGCGCCCCACGACCTTGCCGGCGCGGCGCGCGAGGAAGAATTCGGCCTCGGCGTGCTCGAACCAGGGGTTCTTCTTCTGGTTGAGCTGATCCTTGATGTCCATCTTCAAGGGCGGAACCCAGTTGCTGGACTTGTCGTAGAGCTCGTAGGGTAAGTCGACGAAGGCCTTCAGATCGGCCTTGCCGCGTACCGCCGAGACGTCGATAGGATCGCTCACGCGGTGGACTCTACAAGTACACAATCAGCCCACACCGGCCCGGCCGTCGACCTCTTCGAGCGCGCACGCAAGCACGAGCGCGCCGAGATCATCGCGGCGGCCCGCGAACACGACATGCTGCCGTTCTTCCGTCTGCTCGAAGGACCGGCCGGCCCGGTCGTCCAGATGGAGGGCATGGAACGCGTGATGCTCGGCTCGAACAACTACCTCGGGCTGACCGGCGATGAACGCGTGATCCAGGGCGCGCGCGACGCGCTCGAGAAGTACGGCACCGCGCTGACCGGCTCGCGCCTCCTGAACGGCACGATCGACATCCACACCGAGCTCGAGCGTGAGATCGCCGAGTGGTACGGCACGGGTGATTCGATCGTCTTCACGACGGGCTATCAGGCCAACGTCGGCGTGCTCAGCGCCCTGCTGCAGGCCGGAGACACCGTGATCTGCGACGCCGGCGACCACGCTTCACTGCTGGACGGCATCGGAATGTCAGGCGCAAAGGTGCGCCCGTTCCGCCACGGACGCCTGGACAAGCTTGAAACGATGCTCGACCGCGCCCAGGGCGACGGAGGCGGCGTCCTGGTGGTCGTGGACGGCGTCTACTCGATGGAGGGCGACATCGCCGACCTCCCGAAGATCGCGGAGCTGACGAAGGCGTATGGCGCGCGGTTGATGGTCGACGAGGCGCACGGAGTCGGCGTGCTGGGCGCGCGTGGCGTCGGAGCCTCTGAACTACTCGGCATCGAGTCTGACGTGGATCTTCGTATGGGCACGTTCTCGAAGTCGCTCGCCTCATGCGGCGGGTTCATTGCGGCGGACGCGGACATCGTTGACTTCCTGCGCCTTCACGCGCGATCGTTCCTCTTCACCGCCAGCGCAGTACCGGCGGCGATCGGCGCGGCGCTCGCTGCCGTGAAGATCGCCAAGACCGACGAGGGCAAGGCGCTGATGGCGCGACTGCTCGCAAACGCCGAGTACCTCTGGACCCAGCTCGATTCAGCGGGGATCCGCGTCGTCGACCCGGGAACGGAGATGGGCGAGCGCTACGGCATCAAGCCCTTCACACCGGTTGTGCCGATCGTCGTCGGCGAGGACTGGGAAGCAGCCGTCGTCTGGAAAGAACTCTACGAGGCCGGGTTGTACACGAATGTGGCGATGTACCCGGCTGTGCCTCGTGGCGAGGCGCTGTTGCGGACGAGCGTGATGGCCACGCACGAGCGTGAGCATCTGGATCGGGCGGTTGCTTCGATTTTGGCTGTGGCGGAGAAGCATCCGGCTATGACTCGGGGCGGGGCAGCGTAGGTCGCTCGGCTGCTGCCTTTGCTTGCCATGTTTTGGCGGCGAAAAGGTGATGGCCGTTTGGGTGGTGCGGAGCGCCGCGCGCGGTCCTTTTTCCAAGGGGTCGGGGCTTGGGGCGGACCGTTGGAAGTCGTAACGCCTTTTCAAGCGGTTCTCGTTCCAAAGCACCGCCGCACCCGGCGCCGCTTTGGAAAATTCTTCCCTTCTACCGCCCCTCACCCCAAGCGC
>JAEMSX010000148.1 GCA_016462645.1 Thermoleophilaceae bacterium | reverse complement strand
CCGTCGTGGTAGTGCAGCAGCGCGATGTTCGCGGTGCGGTTCGGGTCGTACTCGATCGCGGCGACCTTCGCGGGAACGCCGTCCTTGTTGCGCTTGAAGTCGATCTGACGGAAGGCACGCTTGGCTCCGCCGCCCTTGTGACGAGCGGTCTTACGGCCGAGGTTGTTGCGACCGCCGTTCTTGCGGATGCCCTTGGTCAGCGACTTCTCGGGCGTGGTCTTGGTGACCTCGTCGTTGATGATCCAGGTCGCGAAACGACGACCCGGTGAAGTTGGCTTGTGACGCTTAACCGCCATTATTCAGTCGCCGCCCCTTCAAAGAGTTCGATGCGGTTGCCGGGCTTGAGCTCGACGATCGCCTTCTTCCAGTCGCGCGTACGACCCTGGAAACCACCGCGGCGCTTCGGCTTGGACTTCACGCTTGAGGTGCGCACCTTGGCGACCTCGACGTTGAAGATCTCCTCGACTGCCTGGGCAATCTGGACCTTGTGCGCGTCGTCGTGGACGCGGAAGGTGTACTTGTTCGCGCTCATCAGTGCATAGGACTTCTCCGACACGACGGGCTCGATGATGACGGTACGTGCGTCCATTACTCGGTCGCCTCCTCAGCGGGTGCCTCTTCAGCAGCCGGTGCTTCCTCGGCGGCCGGGGCGGCTTCAGCTGCCGGCGCGTCTGCCGTGGCGTTCTTCTTCTGCCCCTTGACGAGCGTTTTGTTCTGCTTACCGGCGCGAACTGCGACGACCGGCTTCTTGCTCTCGCGCTTGACGTCCGTGCTTGCCAGCGCGGTGAGCGCCTCGAGGGCGTCCTCGCTGATCACGACGTTCTGCGCTGCGGTCAGTTCGTACACGCCGATGCCGCTGGGCGGCAGGACGGCGCGGACGCGACCGATGTTGCGGAAGCTCTTGGCTGTGTTGACGTCTTCAGCGCCGGCGGTGATCACTACGACCGAACCCTTTTCGGTCCAGCCGGTGAGCTTGTCGGCGGCGTCGCCGGTCGACGGCTCGGTGAACGCGCCGCTCGGGACGATCGCCAGCGTGCCGCGGCCTGCGTGCAGGCTCAGTGCCGCGCGGAAGGCCTTGCGGCGGACCTTGCGGTTGACCTTGAAGGTGTATGAACGCGGGGTCGGACCGAAGGTGACTCCACCGCCGCGACGCTGTCCGGCGGACAACGCGCCGACGCGGGCACGACCGGTGCCCTTCTGACGCCAGGCCTTTGCACCGGTCATCGCGATCTCGCCGCGAGTCTTGGTGGAAGCGTTACCGCTGCGCAGCGCGTTGCGCTCAGCGCGGACGACTTCATGGACCAGCGATCCGTTGAACGGCTCGCCGAACACGCCTGCGTCGAGCGCGACGGTGCCGGTCTTGCCGAGGTATGGGGCTTTGATGTCAGCCGCAGCTTTTGATTCAGCCATTGCGCACCTCTACGTATCCGCCCTTGGGGCCGGGCACGGGGCCGCGGACCAGGATCACGTTCTCATCAGCGAGAACATCGACGATTTCAAGACCGCGCTGGGTCACGCGCTCGCTACCCATGTGGCCGGGACCACGGATGCCCTTGAAGACTCGGGCCGGGTCTGCGCTCTGACCGATCGAACCCGGGGCACGCGTGTTGTGCGAACCGTGGGTGACGGGACCACGCG
>JAEMSX010000083.1 GCA_016462645.1 Thermoleophilaceae bacterium | reverse complement strand
GTGACGAGGGAAGTTCGGTGTGAAACCGACGCGGACCCGCCACTGTGATCGGGTGAGTTCGCCGCACGGGCGCTGAGCAGTTGTTCCGCTCCAGCCCCCAGGCCACTGGCAGAAGTCTGCTGGGAAGGCGCGGCGAAAAGACCCGTCAGCCAGGAAACCTTTCTCGGCCGTGATCACACACATATCGATCCCTCGTGGAAAGGGGAATGAGCATGAAGAAGGCATCCCTGCCTTTGAAACGTCGCGCTGTGCTGATTGCGCTCACGGCAATATTCGTATTCACCGCGCTCGGCGCTTCAACGGCCAGTGCGATCTCGGTCAAGCTGCGCGTTGAAGGCGCGAGCACGACGCAGTTCAACGGAACGGTCAATACAGGACCGCGTTTCGTGCCCGGCGGCGTCGATGACCCGACCGGCTGCCGCGCGAACGGAACCGGGCAGAGCTTCAGTTCGCCCAACGGCCTGACCGCGTTGACGGACGCCCTGGGCGATGGCAACGTCGGCACCAGCGGCACGTTCTTCAGTTTCGGAACGCTGCTCTGCAAGGTCAACTCAGAGATTCCGACGACCGCCGGCGGCGGCTGGCTCTTCCGCATCAACCAGACCGACTCGACCGCCCCCAACGGCTACGTGACCGGCACTGACCCGCTGAGCGATGGCGACAAGGTCCTGATCTATCTCAGCCCGTCGTACGGGTACTTCTCCAGCGCGCTCGAGCTGCGTCTGCCCGAAGCGGCCAAGCCCGGTCAGCCGGTCACGGGGTTCGTCGACTCCTACAGCACCGCCGACGACTCGAAGAGTCTCGGCACCGGTGTGACCGTGAGCGGCGGCGGCGCATCGGCGACCTCTGACGCGAACGGCGGCGTCTCGCTCACGTTCCCGACCGCGGGCAGGTACCTCGTGACCGCCACGAGGAGCGGTGCGATCCGCGGCTCGCAGTGGGTCACCGTCGCCGCCGACGCGGTCGTGACTCCGGTCACCCCACCAAAGACCGTCAAGCAGCTGCGCGCTGCGGCGCGGCGCAAGTGTCTGCGTGCCTACAAGTGGCATCGCACCAGCTCGCCGCGCTACAAGAAGTGCGTCGCCAGGGCCAACAGGCTCGGAAAGAAGAAGTAGGGAATGCCGCTGCCCCGTCCAGCCCTCGCCGCTCTGCTCGCGGCCTGCGCCTTTCTCGGCGCGGGCTGCGGCGGTTCGGGCACAGCCGGACCCGCCACGAGCGTGACGATCACGCGCGACTTCGGGGCATCCGTTATCGCACAGACCGAGAAGGTTGAAGCGACCAGCGGTTTGACCGCACTGCGCCAGCTGGAGACCGTGCACAAGGTGACCACCGGCTACGGCGGCCGTTACGTGAAGTCGATCGACGACACGGCCGAGGACAGCGACAGTTCGTGGCTGTTCTTCGTGGACGGAATCGAGTCCCCGGTGGGCGCGACGTCCACGCGCCTGAAGCCGAAACAGGTGGTTCAGTGGGACTTCCATGCCTGGGAGAACGTGCGCACGGGCGGCGCGATCGTCGGGGCCTACCCGCTCCCGCTGAAGAAGCGCGGCGTCCGCGTGATCTGCGTGCCGCGGTTCATCATCGCCTGCCGCGTGGCGCGTGAGGGACTCACCGCCGCCGGGGTCGTGGTGAACAGGCGCGGCCCGGACAAGCTGATCGTCGGCGAATGGAATTCCATTCAAGGTCTCGACGGCGTCCCCGATCTGACGTTGCCGGGCGACACAAATGGTGCCTACGCGCAGTTCACGAAGAATGGACGGACGCTGATTCCGTACTCGGCTGACGGCTCGCCCGAGAAGGGGCTCATCAACTCGTCAGCGCTCCTCGCGGCGTTCGCGAATCCCGACGGCGTGGTCTGGGTTGCGACGGGCACCGACGAGGACGCCGCAAGCAGCGCCGCCAGGTTGCTGGGTGCCGAAAAGGGCAAGCTCAGGAATCGCTTCGCGATGGCGATCGACAATGGCCGGGAGCACGCGCTCCCGTTGGGTGCCGGTCGGTGAGTCGTACGGCCGACACGGCAGCGCGCGTACTCAGCTTCGGCTACCGCGATCGTGGCGGGCCGCTCCAGCAGGCGCGCGCCACGACGGTGGTCGGTTGGTGCGTCGCGCTCGGGCTTGTGCTCGCGCTGTTCATGAATCCGCTCGTGCTCGCAGCAGTGCTTCTCGCCGTCGCGGTGATGGCGTGGCGCTGCCGCGTGATCCCGGAGATGCTCGTCGCACTTGCGATCTCCCTGCCGGTGACGATCCTGATCGCGCTGGTCAATCCGATCGCTTCGCAGCAGGGCGTGACGGTGTGGGTCGCCGGAATCCACCTGCCCGTGTTCGGCACCTTCGACATCACCCAGGAGGCCGTGTTCTACGGCCTCGTGCTCGGCCTGCGCTCGGCTGCGATCTTCGCGGTCTGCGCGCTCTACGTGTGCACGGTCAGCCCCGACGAACTGCTGCGCGTGCTGCGCCGTTATTCGGTGCGCTCTGCGATCACCGCCTCGCTCGCCGTTCGCTTCGTGCCCACGCTCGCTCGTGACGGCGCGAATCTCGCGACGGCGCGAGCCTGTCGCCCGGGCGCTCCGCCGTCGACCGGCGCGGTTGTGCGCGCCGCCTTCGCGCGCTCGCTCGAGCGGGCGGGTGACGCCGCACTCGCTCTGGAGACGCGCGGCTTCGCGCTCGCGCGACCGATGCGTGTCGCGCCGGCCGCACGGACGCTCGCCGACCGCGTCGTTGCTGCGTGCTCGATCGGTCTTGTCGCGCTGGTGATCGCCGGCACCGCCGCGGGGCTGGCGCGCTTCACCGCATACCCGCTGACGTCGACCGCGACGGCGCCGCGAGACCTCGCGTTCGCCGCGGCGATCGCCATCGTCGCCGCGCTGCCCGCAGTGCTGCCGCGGAGGTATGAGCGATGAACACGTTGACGATCGAACGCGCGGTCGCGCCCTCGGCACTTCGGTTCGACGACTTCACATACGCGTATCCCGCGGCGGACGTTGCCGCGCTTGAATCCCTCTCGATCGCAGTCGCCGCGGGCGAGTTCGTGCTCGTGTGCGGCGATTCGGGCAGCGGGAAGTCGACATTTCTGCGCGCGATCTCCGGCCTCGTGCCGCACCACTTCGGCGGCGCGGCGTCCGGTAGCGCCGAGATCTGCGGCCGCGACCTGCGCGAGAACTCGGCCGGGGAGCTTGCGGCCTGCTGCGGAACGCTGCTGCAGGATCCCGAGACCCAGGTTGTGATGGACAGCGTCCGCGCTGAGATCGCCTTCCCGCTTGAGAACCTCGGATGGGAGCGTTCGGCGATTGCTGTCGCCGTCGAGGAGACCGCGGCTGCGCTGGGCATCGAGGCGCTGCTGGCGCGCCGCACCGACGAACTCTCGGGCGGCGAGCTCCAGCGTGTGGCGCTGGCGGCCGCGCTCGCATCGAGGCCGGAAGTGCTCGTGCTCGATGAGCCGACTTCCCAGCTCGATCCGGTCGCCGCCGACGAACTGCTCGCGACGCTCGCGCGCCTGAACAACGACCGCGGGACAACGATCATCCTCGCCGACCACCGGCTTGAACGCGTGCTCGACGTTGCCGACCGAGTCGTGATGTTCGAGCAGGGGAGAGTGGTGATCGACGCCGAGCCGCAGCGGTTTCTCACCGAAGCGGCATCCGATCTTCGCCGCGCCCATCTGCTTCCGCCGCTGGCGGAGTTGTTCGACCGCGCCGGGATATCGCCGCTGCCGCTGAACGCCAAGACCGCACGCAAGCATCTGCACGGGATCACCGGGCGGACCGCAGCACGCGACGCGACAGAACCCGGCGGTGAGGTCGTGCTCGACCTGCGCGGAGTCGGCCATCGCTACGGCGACGCCGCGCCGGTGCTCTCGGACGTGGCGTTCGCGCTCCACGCAGGCGAACGCGCAGTGCTGATGGGCGCTAACGGGTCCGGCAAATCGACGCTGCTGAGACTCGCGCACGGCGTACAGCGCTTGCGCAAGGGAACGGTTGATCGCGCCGGCGAGGTCGCGCTGCTGTTGCAGAATCCCAACGACTACCTGATCCATGAACGCGTCGCCGACGAGGCGCCACCGGCCGCACTCGCACAGTTCGGCCTCGACCGGTTCGGCGGTCGCGATCCGCGCGATCTCTCCGGCGGCGAGCGACAGCGACTCGCGCTGGCGATTGTCATGCAGTCCGATCCCGCGGTCCTCCTGCTCGACGAGCCGACGCGGGGGATGGACCAGTCGCGGAAGCATGAGCTGAGCATGCTGTTGCGCGCGATCGCCGCTCGGGGCACTGCCGTGCTTGTTGCGACGCACGACGCCGAGTTTGCCGCGAGCTTCGCGCAGCGGGCATTGTTGCTCGGCAGCGGCGCGCTGCTCGCCGACGGTCCGGCCGCGGAGGTGCTCGGCGGGGGATGGCACTTCTCGACCGCGGTCGCGAACCTGCTGCCGGGCAGTGGCGCGCTGACGCCAGCCGAAGGGGCGGAGCTTCTGTGAGCACCGCAGCCGGGTGGCAACTCGCGAGCGCAGTCCTGCTGCTCACAGTCTTCGCGGCCGGATTCGCCTGGTTTGAGCGGTCGCGACCGCCGGCACGGATCGTTGCGGCGGTGGCGGCGCTGGTCGCGTTCGCGGTTATCGGACGGGTGCTGTTTGCACCGTTCCCGAACGTCAAGCCGACGACGGACATAGTGATCATCGCCGGCTTTGCGCTCGGCTTCGCGCCGGGCTGGATGGTGGGCGTGCTGACCGCTCTCGTCTCGAACTTCTACTTCTCGCAAGGGCCGTGGACGCCGTGGCAGATGCTCGCGTGGGGGCTCTGCGGACTGCTCGGAGCGCTGCTCGCTCGCGGCGGGATGAAGCCCGGGTCGAGCCTCACTCGGCGCTTACCGATGGCGCTCTGGTGCGCCGCCGCGGGCGCGGTCTACGCCGTGATCATCAACTTCGGCTCCGCTGTGAATCTCGCGAGTTCGGACATCGAAACGAGTTTCTGGGTACAGCTGACGACCTCGCTGCCGTTCGATATTGCACATTCGGTCGCAAACTTCGCCTTTTTCATGCTTGCCGGGCCGCTGCTGATCCGCATGCTCGAGCGCCTGCGCCGCCGCGAGTCACTCGAGTGGCCCGTGCCCGTGAGTGAGCCCGCGCACTCATCAACACCGGTTTAACAGGCTGAAAACCGACCCAGACGAAACCTTTTCGCCGTTTCGGCGTTTATACAGGTGCGTACCTGGGCGAATGGTTGAAAGTCAGCTCGCACTCCCAATATTGGGCTTGCAATTGACGAGAACATTCCTTATGATGCGTGTGTTGCACTTGGACCGGAATTCAGCGGCCGAGATCAACAGAGCGACCGGTTGTGGGTCGATCAAGTCCCCGCAAGGACGTCGCGACAGATACCGCGAAGCAAACTCGCTTTGGAACAGGTATTTTGGAAGTTCGAGCGAACTGAAACATCCATCAGGCATTGCTTGTAACATTTAGTAACAATCCCCGTATTACCCAGCAGTAAACAGTCCGGCGCCCGCCCCCCAAGTCCCCACCTGTGGCGCCAATTCATCTTTTCAGAGACACGCGAGCGCCGATTTCGGTCGGAAGTCTCATTTGGCATGCAGCCCGCAGATACAGACCCCACGCAGAAACACACAGAGAGCAAGGCACAAATTGGCAACTTTCACGCAAGACATTTTTGAGATCCCAGAGATCGGCGCGCTGCTTGAGGCAGAGTCGGTCACGGAAGAGCGTCTCCTCGAGCTCGTCGAAGTCCACGAGCTTGAAGAGGCTCTGCTGGACGACCTGCGCTCGCGTCTTGTTGAAGCCGACGTCACGATCATCAAGGGCGAGGATGATGAGGCCAACGCCATCGAGAAGCGCGCGCTGAGCGACCACGCCATCAGCGCAGAGCTTCCGAGCGACCTCACGCGTCACTTCATCAACCGCGCCAGCCGCCACAAGA
>JAEMSX010000028.1 GCA_016462645.1 Thermoleophilaceae bacterium | reverse complement strand
GTGTTCTTGTTGGCGCCCTGCGAGCGCTCGTCCTGGCACTGCACGACGATGCCGGTCGGCAGGTGCGTGATGCGCACGGCGCTGTCGGTCTTGTTGACGTGCTGGCCGCCGGCGCCCGACGCTCGGTAGGTGTCGATCTGAAGATCGGAGTCGTCGATCTCGACCTCGACGTTGTCATCCACGAGCGGCGCGACTTCCACACCGGCGAAAGAAGTCTGCCTGCGGTGCGCGCTGTCGAACGGGCTGAGGCGCACGAGGCGATGCACGCCGCGCTCTGCGCCGAACAGGCCGTAGGCGTTCTCGCCGTGCACTAGGAACGTGGCACGCGTGATGCCGGCCTCCTGGCCGGCGGCGACTTCCTTCAGCTCGACCTTGAAGCCGCGGTTCTCGGCCCAGCGCGTCTGCATGCGCAGGACCATTTCGGCCCAGTCCTGGGCGTCGGTGCCGCCGGCGCCGTCCTGGATCGTGACCACGGCGTCGCCGGAGTCGTATTCGCCGGTGAAGAGCCGCGCCTCCTCCAGCACGGACATGCGTTTCTCAAGATCCGCGAGTTGCTCTTCCAGCTCGTCGCCCATCGACTCGTCCTCCAGCGCCATCTCGGCCAGCGAACGGAGATCCTCGACTTCAGATGAGACGGCGTCGAACTCTTCAAGCTTGCGATTGGCGCGGGCGTACTCGGCGTTGACCTTGGCGGCGTTCTCCTGGTCGTCCCAGAAGCCCTCTCCGCCCATCTGCGCCTCGAGCTCCTCGACGCGCGCGACGACGGTCGGCCGGTCGAGCGCGTCAGAGAGCAACCTCAGCTGCTTCTCGATCGCCGCGATCCGTTGTCCGAGTTCGTGTTCGTCAAGCGCCATTCAAAATGAAGGCTATCGGCGACGTCCTCGGCGCCTCGTAGTCTTCGCGCATGGGAACTGGTGTTCGCATACCCGAGCGCGTGGCGGCCGTCAGCGTCGGCGTGCTTTGGGGCAGGAAGCATCGCGATCCGCAGCCGGAGTTGCTGCCCGTGACGCACGTCGGGATCGTGGTTCTTGACGGCGGGATCGTCACCGACCGATATCTGATCCCGTCGCACGATCTCCTGGGCTCGGCAGAGCACCTTGCCGCGCTCGACGCGCCCCTGCTCACCTTCAACGGCCTGCGCTTCGACTGGCTCGCGCTAGGTGCACTCGTGGACGTCGCGCCGCTGATCCCGCGGACGATCGACATCTACAGCGCGCTCTACCCCTGCGTCTCGGACATCGTCGACGCTGAGGGCGTCTCCGGCTTTCCGCTGCGCGGGGACTACGGCGTGCTCAACCCGTACCGGCTCGCCGAGACCAACCTCGGCTACGTGCCCGGATCGTCCGACGACGCGATCGGCGATGCGGAGCTCGCGGCCGAGATGTGGCTGCGGCTGCTCGAGCTTGAGCGCGCGGTGATCGCCGGCCGCACACACGCACTGTCGGAGGATTCGCTCGCGCTGCTGCGCGGCGACGCGCCGGCGTTCATGAGTTCCGAGGCCTGGCGCGCGGAGATCGCAAACCGCCCAGAACCGAAGGCCTTTCGCAAACGGAGCCGTCATCAAGTCACATTTCCTCGCATCGATCAGCGCTACCCATGAGTGCTGGTGCAAGGCTTTAGCGCTTTTGTGGCGCTTGTAGCGCTAATTTAGCGCTCTTTCCGCTATCATGGTTGCATGGCGACGATCCAAATCCGAAACCTCCCGGATGCGACGGTTCGCACTTGGAAGGTGCGAGCAGCGAAGCAGGGGAAATCCCTTCAGGAGTACATGCGCGACTATCTCACCGCGCAGGCCGAGCGCCCGACGGTCTCTGAGCTGATGGATGAGATCCGTGCGAACCACGACGCGGATGCGCCGGACCTTCCCCTGGAGGTCACCCTCCGCGGGATCGACGAGGGCTGGGCGTGAAGGTCGTTGATGCGTCGGTGATCATCGATGCATTCTCCGGGGTCGGCCAAAGGGGGCTGCGAGCCACCTACATGCTGGAAGCGGACGATCTCGTCGCCCCCGCCCACATCGACATCGAGGCGCTCTCGGGCTGGCGCAGGCAGGTTGCCGCCCGCGAGATGTCCGCGGAAGCCGCGCGACATGCGATTCAGGCGCTCAGCAAACTCGTCATCGAGCGGATCCCTCACGAGCCATTGCTCAACCGAATCTGGGAACTCCGAGAGAACGTCACCGCTCAGGACGCCGCGTACGTCGCGATCGCCGAGATGCTGGGGGCGCCGCTTCTCACCACGGACGCGAGGCTGTCCCGAGTCAGCGGCCCGCGCTGCGAGTTTCAGCTCATCGCCTGAACAGCCCGCTGCTCGAATGCGTCAGCAGCCGCGGCCGCGCCACCGGTGGCGTCATAGGCGGCCGCGATGCGTTCGGCGCCGGCTTTCAACTCGATGGCTTCAAGCACCTTCGCGCGCAGCTTGTCCACCGAGAGCCGTCTCGCCGACAGTCGGCTACCGGCCCCAGAGACCTCGACGCGCCGCGCCACCTCGAGCTGGTCGCGTCCAAACGGAACCGCGCAGACCGGGACTCCGCGTGCGAGCGCCTTCTGCGTCGCCCCCATCCCTCCGTGCGTCACGGCGCAGACCGCGTGACCAAGCAGTTTGCCGTGGGGCACGAACTGCTCGACGCGACCGTTCTCCGGAGCGCGGAACTTCGCGGCGTCGCCGGCTGGAGCCGTCGCGACGATCTCGTACGGCAGATCCGCGAGCGCCGCGAACGCCGTCTCGATCAGCTCGCCGTCGTCCTGAAATTCCGATGACGTCGTGACGAGGATGACCGGACGATCGAGCTCGTCAACCCATGGCGGAGCCGCCGCATCGGGCTCCCACGCACACGGGCCGACCATCACGAAGCTCTCCGGCCAATCGCTGCGCGGGTAGTCGAACGGCTCGGCGGTCATGTAGAGCATCAGCGGCGGCGCGAGCACCAGGTCGTCGGCGCTCTTCAGTGCATTCAGATTGCGCTCGGCGCGGATCGCATTGAGGCCCGGCAACCAGGCCTTCTCCACGGCGCCGAGGATCATCGGTCGCGCGAGTCGGTCACGCATGCGCCCGGCCGGCCCGCGCGCCGGCGCGAACCCCGGTCCGAACGGCGGCGCGTCCGCAGAGCCCAGCATCGTCGGGTACGGACAGAACGTCGCCCATGCACTGCCGCCCGCCTCGGCGGAGCTCATCGCGCCCCAGCAGTTGAAGTCGATGATCGTGGCGTCTGGCTCGTGCGCCTCGATCGCCGCGTCGAAGTCCGGTCCGTCAAGCGCGGCGCGGCGCGTGAAGACGTCTGCCACGCGGGTCAGGGCGGCGCGCGAGTTCCTCGCGCCGAAGTCGTCGTGCTCGATCGCTTCAATCCGCGGATCGATCGGAGCGGCATCAAGCCCCAGTTGGCGAGCGAGCGCCACCTCGGAGGCGAGCGTCCGCAGTGAGACGTCGTGTCCGCGCGCGGCAAGCTCGAGGAGGATCGGCATCAGCGGGAAGAGATGCCCGCGGGCCGGCGAGGTGTAGGCGAGGATGCGGGCCATCAGCGCCCCTTCGTCAGCGGCTCGATCAGCTCCGTGAGCGCGAGCTCGGTCTGCTTGCGGCTGAGACCGGCGTCCCGCCGCAGCAGCTTCCAGGTGTAGACGTCACAGGCGGCAACCAGTTGCGCCTCGCGCCGCGCGTGATCGACACCCGAGAGCCCCGAGAGCGTCGGCGCAAACACCCGCCTGCACCATTGGCGATGCAGCTCGCGACCCTGCTCGACCATGTCCTTCAGCTCCGGCGACGAATCCTCATCGGAGAGCAGCCGCAGCGCCTGATCGCCAACTGCTTCGTAGTGATCGACGAGCACGGCCACCGCACCGGGGACATCCCCGACCGGAGCTGTCGCGCGCTGAGCTGAGACGCGCTCACGGGCGCGCTCGGCGGCGGCCGCGATCACGCCCTCCTTGCCGCCGAAGCGGCGGATCACCGTCTGCACGGTGACGCCCGCACGACCGGCGACCTCATCGAGCGAGATCGCGTCGAGCGGCTTCGACCAGAAGAGCTCTTCGGCCGCGTCGAGAATGCGTTCGCCGGTGGCCGCGGCGGCCTCGGCGCGCGCACCCATCGCGTAGCTCCGCTTGGTCGCGGTATTCATGTTAGTCAGACTAACACGAAATGCTATGCCGTGCGCGGAGCTACTTGCCGTGGCAGTTCTTGAACTTCTTGCCCGAGCCGCAGTAACAGGGCTGGTTGCGGCTCATCGGGTTGCCGTCGGGGTCGTAGCCGGCCGGAGCCGCCTTGCCGCCTCCGGCAGTTGAAGATGTGCGCGCGGGGCGCGGGATCACGCCCGGCGCGGCGTCGGCAAGCGCCGGGGCAGCATCGATCTCGCTTTCCGCCATGTTCGCCGCCACCGCCGCTGCAACGCCGTAGTTCGGGCCGTCACTCGCGGTGTAGTTGAACTGCTGGGTGTTTGAAGTCTTGGACGAGTCTTCGAGCTGCTTGCGTGCCTGCTCGCGCTGGCCCTCATCGGTCAGCTCGTAGTGATAGATCACGCGGGCGAATTCGTCCCAGATCGAGTCCATCAGCTCACCGAACATCGTGAAGCCCTCGTTCTTGTACGCGATGATCGGCTGGACCTCGGCAAATCCACGAAGGTGGATTCCTTCACGCAGGTAGTCCATGTCGTTGAGGTGCTCGCGCCAACGCTCGTCGATGATCTCGAGCAACACGTGGCGCTCGAGGTCGCGCAGCAGCTCGGGCGTGAGCTCCTCTTCCTTCTCCTCATAGGCCTCGACGGCCTCTTCGGCGATCGTGTCCACGAGGTCGTGGCGCTCCATGCCCATCACGTTGATGTCTTCGGGGCCGAATGAGATCGGGAAGATCTGATCGATCTGGCTGAAGAGCTCGACGATGTCCCAGTGCTCGGGAGCGTCGCCCTGGGTGTAGTCGGCGACGAGGCGCTCGATCACTCCGTGGAGACTCTCGCGGGCCTGAACCGACATGTCCGCGCCCTCGAGGATGTTGTCGCGGAACTCGTAGATGACCTCGCGCTGCTGGTTCATCACGTCGTCGTATTCAAGGACGCGCTTACGCGAGAGGTAGTTCTGCTCCTCGACCTTCTTCTGCGCGCCTTCGATCTGCTTGGAGAGGATTCCGGCTTCGATCGGCTCCTCGTTGCCCTCATCGTCAACGCCACCGAGGCGGTCGAGGATCTTGTAGATGCGGTCACCGGCGAAGAGGCGCACGAGATCGTCCTCTGCCGAGAGGAAGAAGCGGGTCTCGCCCGGGTCACCCTGGCGGCCTGATCGACCGCGCAGCTGGTTGTCGATGCGGCGGGATTCGTGGCGTTCGGTGCCGCACACGTAGAGTCCGCCGGCTTCAAGTGCCTTTTCGCGCTCGGCTTCGACGCGCTCTTCCATCTGCGGGAGGACTTCGGCGTACGCCGCATCCCACTCCTCGGTCTCTGGCTCGATCCTGCGCTTCTGCAGCTCGTGGTGCGCGAGCTCCTCGGCGTTTCCGCCGAGCTTGATGTCCACGCCTCGTCCGGCCATGTTGGTCGCGATCGTGACGGCGCCCGGACGACCGGCCTGGGCGATCGTCTCGGCCTCGCGCTCGGCGTACTCGGGCTTGGCGTTGAGGACTTCGTGCGGGACGCCGTTCTTCTTCAGACGCTTTGAGAGCTGCTCGGAGGTCTCGACGGAGATCGTGCCGACGAGAATCGGCTGACCGGCCTCGTGGCGGGCGAGGATCTCACGCTCGATCGCGGACCACTTGCCTTCTTTGGTCTTGTAGATCTGGTCGTTCTTGTCCAGGCGGATCATCTCGCGGTTGGTCGGAATCTCGACGACCTGGAGCTCGTAGATCTTCATGAACTCGGTCGCCTCGGTGAGCGCGGTACCGGTCATGCCCGCGAGCTTGTCGTAGCGACGGAAGTAGTTCTGGTAGGTCACGGTCGCGACCGTCTGGTTCTCCTCCTGGATCGCGACGCCCTCTTTGGCCTCGATCGCCTGGTGCAGACCTTCGCTCCAGCGGCGGCCCTCAAGGATGCGGCCGGTGTACTCGTCGATGATCTTGACTTCGCCGTCGATCACCGAATAGTCGATGTCGCGCATGTATAGCGACTCGGCCTTCAGTGCCTGAATCAAGTGGTTGACCAGCGTGCCGGTCTCGGCGAGATAGAGGTTTTCGATGCCGAGGAACTTCTCGGCCTTGGCGACGCCCAGCTCGGTGATCGAGACCGTTTTGTACTTCTCGTCGGCCTCGTAGTCGAAGTCGGCCACCCAGACGCGGTCCTTGGCCGAGATCTCCTTGGGCTTCTCGCCCACGACCATCTGCTTGGCAAGCTTTGCGAACTGCTTGTAGTAGTCGGCGGCCTGTTCGGGCTGGCCGCTGATGATCAACGGCGTGCGGGCCTCGTCGATCAGGATGTTGTCGACCTCATCGACGATCGCGTACTTCTGACCGCGCTGGACCTGCTCCTCGCGGCTGTGCGCGATGTTGTCGCGCAGGTAGTCGAATCCGAACTCGCTGTTGGTGCCGTACGTGATGTCGGCCTCGTAGGCGGCGCGCTTGTAGTTCCAGTCGTATTCGTCGGACTGAAGAATGCCGATCGAGAGTCCGAGCATCTCGTAGATCGGGGCCATCCACTCGGCGTCGCGCTTGGCGAGGTAGTCGTTGACCGTGACGACGTGGACGCCCTCGCCCTTCAAAGTGTTGAGCACCACCGGCAGCGTCGCGGTGAGGGTCTTGCCTTCACCGGTCTTCATCTCGGCGATGTCGCCGTGGTGGAGGACCATGCCGCCGATCAGCTGGACATCGAAGTGGCGCATGTTCATCGTGCGCTTGCCGGCCTCGCGGGTCAGCGCGAACGAGTGCGGGAGGAGGTCATCGATCTTCTCACCGTTCTGTGCGCGCTCGCGCAGCTCAGCGAACTCCGTGGCGAGCTCTTCATCCTCGAGCAGCTCCATCTCGGGCTCGAATGCGTTGACGAGTTCGACCTGCTTCTCGAACTGCTTGAACTTTTTGCCTTCTCCAATACGGAGGGCGCGGTCAATAAGCGACATAAGGGCTTACTTTACCCCCACCAAGCCGCGCTCCTCCCTCTCGGAGCGCGGCACAACCAAGGCTTCAATTTCAGGCGCTCATCCCGGGCTGCTCCATCCCCATCTGCTTGGCCGACTGCTTGTGCGCGGTGCGACGGGCGCGGCGCTTGGCCGAGAGCTTGTCGACCTGGCGAGCGAGTTCGTCGGAGACTTCGTGCATGGCGTGCTTGAGATCGAACGAGCTGTCACTTGCGCGCAGCGTCTTGCCTTTCACGTAGAGCGTGGCGTCGACGCAGAAGTGGTTTGCGATCGCGGGATTTGATTCGTCCATCAGCTCCAGCTCGAGGCGCGCGAGATCCGAGACCATTCGATCGATCTTCTCGAAGCGCCTCGCCGCGTGCGCGCGCAGTTCGTCAGTGATCGCGATCCCGTTTCGTGACTTGATCTCAATCTGCATGTTCCACCAACTCCTTGTGTTTTGGAAGTTGATCGGATCGCATGCAGCCTGGACGAGGTCCGAAGGCTCACGGCGCGAGTGGCGCCGGTGCAATCCGGTCACTCGTGCGTGTTAGTCACCCGGCGCTTGCAAAAGCCACGCACCGGACCAGGCTCGTGCCTGTCGGGTGGTGCCAATCGCGGATCGCCTGGGCGCATACCTCCAATGTAACGCCTGTGGTGACCACGTCGTCGCACACCACAACTTTCGTCGGAAACTCGGCTAAAGACCTGGGGTGATTCTGCCGAACCGCGCGCTCCTCCACCGTGATCGCCCGGCGGGGCAGTTTCAGGCGCTGGGCGCGGGATTGCTCTGACTGCGGTGGTGCGAGGGCGGTGCGGCGCAGGCAGTCGACGACTCGCAGATCAGTGCCTCTGGCGAGTGCCCGCGCGAGGAGCAGAGACTGGTTGTAGCCACGCGTGCGTTTGCGCTCGGGATGCGCGGGGACCGGGACGATCCACTCGGCTTCCTCGAACCAGGACGGCAGGCGCGGGCGCATCAGCTCGGCCAGCTCGCCCGCAAGCGCGACCGCTCCCTGGAACTTCACGGCGGCGACTAGCGGTCGCGCGGCCCCTGCGTACGGGAACGCGGCGAGCGTCGACTGATCGGCCCTCCCCACCCGCATGGCGTGCAGCTGCTCCCGGCAACCCGCGCATATCCACACGCCGGGCTCCGTCGCAGCGGCGCAGCCCGCGCAGCGGGGCGGGGCGATCAGCGCGGCGACGCGATCGAGCAGTTGGCGGTGCATCACCCCACCCTGACCGCGCGCCGCGCACGATTCAAGACCGGAATGTAAGAATTCCGTTCGTGAATGCGGGCGAAACAGTTACGGCCTCAGGGACGGTGATGTTCTTCTGGGACTCAGGCGATGAGGAGCGCCATCTGCTCGTCAACATCGACGGAGACGATCACCACAAGCCCGACGCGTTCGAGCTGACCGGCGATCTGCGCGACTCAGCGATCAAGGAGATCGACGAGGGCCTGCGCATGGAAGTGGACTATCTGGTCGAGCGCTACGAGGTGGTCGACCCCGATGGCGCGACCACGCTGGAGCGCACGCGGCCAAAAATCCTCGCCGTCAGGTTCTTCCCTGACAGCTAAAGCAGTTCGATCGTGATCTTCGCTTTGCCGGTCTTCTTGCGCGCAGAGATCTTCACGTCCCAGCGACCGGCATCGATGATGTCGAAGTAGGTCTCGGTGCGGCCCTTGGTCTTGGCCTTCGACCAGAGCCTGCTGCTCTTGTGCGGATAGACCCAGACGTCGAAGTCGCGGCCCTTTGCACCGGAGACGTAGACGTAGAGGAAGCTCACATTCGGCGTGGAGATCGTCTTCGTGTAGGTGTGGGCGTGCTTGATCGACTTCGTCTTCTTGATGCGCTGGAGCTTGAGCGCGGTGTCGATGTCGGCCTTCATCGCCTTGAGCACCGAACTCGACGGCGCCGATGCGGTCGAGAGCTGCCAGCCGATGATGCCGTTGAGGACGACGAAGTCCTCGGCGAAGAGTTCGGGGAGCAGGTTCTCCCAGCTCGTCGCGTTGCAGGCGAACTTGCTTGAGAGCTTTCCGCCGAGCACGCGCACGACGAACCAGTTGCGCGATCCGTCTGAATCGATACCGCAGCCCTTGCCGATTCCGAAGTCGTTGAGGTGCGCGATGTTCAGGAGCTGGTTGTCCATGTGGTGCCCGTACTCATGCACGAGCGAGTGCTTCCAGTCGGCGTCGTCAGCACCGAACCAGAGCTGACCGAGTCCATTGCGGGCTGGATCGGTCGGGAGATAACAGGCGAGCGCCTGTGCCGTGCCGCAGATCGTCGCAATCTGGGAGAGCGTGACGACGTGGATCACGACATCCTTGATCTCGTCGCCGTGGTAGGTCGAGTTGAGCACCGCGGCAACGGCGTTGAGGTCGGCACTCGGGACAGTTGAGTCGATCGTGATGTTGCGACCGGCAGAGTCCGCGTAGGACGCGCGGGCGACCTTCTTGGCGATGCCGGCGACCTTGGGGGCGGAGTCAAGGATCACGTCCCTGACTTCGCCCTTGGCCTTGACTTTGCTCAGATCGACGGTGCCTGCCGGCTGGATGGCAAAGGCCGGTCCCGCCATCAGCGCCGTCGCGCAACAGAGCGCGACGGACAGGAGGGCGGCCTTGAGGATCATCGAGTCAGCCGACTCAACAATTCGGGACGCCTGCGGCGTCCATCTGTTCGACCGTCGGCACCTGGTCCGATGACGTGATCTTCGACTTCGAGGACTTGCCCTCAACCGTGTACTTCATGTTCAGGTGGTACGAAAGGCTTTCGCCGGCAGTTGCCGAGATACGCGAAGACTTCGCTTTGTAACCCTTCGAGCGCTTGAGGTTGGTCGTCCCCGAGCGCAGCACCTGGAGCGAGCTGGCGTCCAGCACCTGGTATCCGATTCGCACCTTGTCGGGCTTCGCAACGCCACTGCGCTTGATCTTGGCCTTGAACTGAAGCTTGTAGGTGAGCACATCCGGAGCCGTGCGGCAGAGGTCCGTGGCCTCGTAGCTGACGGTCACGTAGATGTAGCGGGCGCTGGCGGTCGGCACGACGACAAGAGCCATGACGAATGCGGCGGCGAGCGAGAGCAGAGCAATTTTTTTGCGCACAGAGAAGCCTTTCTTAAAGAACAAGTACATCTATTAACGCAGATTGGCGACCTAAGTTTTGGTCGTTTGGCCAAATCGGCGCAGATTGGACACAATGTCCCCCTGCCCGAGGATCGCTCCGATCGAAATCGTTTCGGCCGGCACTTCGCCGCCGGGGAAGACGATTGTGTCCCTCACGGCGGCGCCCGCGCCGATGCTTGCACCGTCCCCGATCACGACCGGACCCTGCAACTTCACGCCATCGCCGATCGTCACCCCCTCGCCGACCCACACCGGACCATCGACAAGTTCAGCCTTGTCGAGCGCGCCCGGAGTCGAGGTGTGGATTCCGTCGCTCGACCCCGTCCCCTCGATGCCGAGGTCAAGTGCGCCGGTGAGCGCGTCGAATGTGCCTTCGCGCAGCTCGCGCAACGAGCCGACGTCGTTCCAGTACTCGTCGATCTCGTGGATGAAGAAGGGAATGTCCCGCTCGAGCAGGACCGGGAAGACGTCCTGCGCCCAGTCCACGAATTCAGTTTCCGGGAAGTAGTCGAAGATCTCGGGACTGAAGACGTAGATGCCGCAGTTGCCGAGGTCGCTCAGCGCGTCCTCGGGGTCTGGCTTCTCCTGGAAGCCGGTGATGCGCCCGTGCTCATCGTGCAGCACGACGCCGTACTCACGCGTGTCTGCCACACGCTTGACGGTGAGCGTTGCCACTCCCCCGGCGCTCTTGTGGCGCTCGACGAGCTTGGTGAGATCGGCATCGGTCAGCGCGTCGCCGCTGATGATCAGGAACGGCTCGCCGCCCTCGGTCAGCGAGTCTGCGACCGCGCGGACGCCGCCGGCGGTGCCGAGCAGCTCCTCTTCGAAGTTGTACTCGATGTTGACTCCGAAGGCAGATCCGTCGCCGAAGTAGTCGCGGATCGTGTCCGGAAAGTAGTGGAGGTTGGCGACGGCGTCAGTGAAGCCGTGCTTTTCGACCAGTGCCAGCAGGTGGGCCATGCACGGACGGTCGATCACCGGAACCATCGGCTTCGGGATTCCGAACGTGATCGGCTTGAGGCGCGTGCCGAGTCCGGCAGCGAGAACCATTGCTTTCATGATGAATCAGATCCTTTCAGGTGTCCCAGGAAGTCAGGTAGTTCTTCTGTGCCTCGGTCAGCTCGTCGATCGTCACGCTGAGTGACTCGAGCTTGAGGCGGGCGATCGTCGTGTCGATCTCGGGGGGAACGGGATAGATGCGCGGCGCGAGCTCCGCGCCGTGCTTGACGAGGTGCTCGACCGACAGCGCCTGGTTGGCGAAGCTCATGTCCATCACCGCGGGCGGATGGCCCTCGGCGGCAGAGAGGTTCACAAGGCGACCTTCGGCGAGCAGATAGATCCGGCGGCCGTCGTCCATCGTGTAGCGCTCGACCAGCGGGCGCACTTCGGCGCGGGCGGCCGCGCGCGACTCAAGATCCGACTTGTTGACCTCGATGTCGAAGTGGCCGGCGTTGCAGACGATCGTGCCGTCGCCCATCACGTCGAAGAGCGGGCCAGCGACCGCGTCGCGGTTGCCGGTCACGGTGATGATCACGTCGGCGCGAGCGGCGGCCTCGATTCCCGGCAGCACCGTGAAGCCGTCCATCACGGCCTCAAGCGCACGCATCGGGTCGACCTCACAGATGATCACGTTGGCGCCAAGTCCCTTGGCGCGCTCAGCCACGCCGCGGCCGCACGAGCCATAACCGATGACGGCGACGACGCGGCCGGCGATCAGCAGGTTGGTCGCGCGCATGATTCCGTCAAGTGTGGACTGGCCGGTGCCGTAGCGCGTGTCGAAGAGGTGCTGCGTCTGGGCCTCATTGACCGCGATCACCGGGTAGGCGAGGCTGCCGTCACGCTCGAGCGCCTTCAGCCGGATCACGCCGGTCGTGGTCTCCTCGGTGCCGCCGATGACGTCGCCCAGCAGTTCCTTGCGCGAGCTGTGCAGCGCGCCGATCACGTCAGCGCCGTCGTCGAGCGTGACCTGCGGAGCGATGTCGCAGACGGCGTCGATGTGGCGCAGGTACGCGGCGGCGTCCTCGCCGTGGACGGCATAGACCTGTGCGGCGTAGCGCTCGGCGAGCGCCGCGGCGACCTCGTCCTGCGTGGAAAGCGGATTGCTGGCGCAGAGCGCGACCTCCGCCCCGCCGGCGATCAAGGCGTGCACAAGATTGGCGGTCTCGGCGGTGATGTGCAGGCAGGCGGCGATGCGCGTTCCCGCGAGCGGCCGTTCGCGCTCGAAGCGTTCGGCGATGCGTGTGAGCACCGGCATCTCATTGCCGGCCCACTCGACGCGCAGGACTCCGGCGTCGGCCAGTGCGGGATCGGCGATTTCGACAGCGGCGGCCATGCCTGCTCGCCTCAGCCCGCGTTCGTCGGGCGGCCGAGCTGATCCTTGAGGTTCTCGATCAGCGGCACGGGCGAAGGATCGACTCCGTGCAGCACGGCGAGGTAGAAGGACATCAGGTCGCCGAGCAGCACCAGGGAGAAGAGTCGTTCGGCACGCGTGTCGCCGATGCTGGGGATGATCTCCGAGCGCGCGCCGTGACTGCTGGCGATCTCGGAGGTGATGCGCACGCGCTCGGCCGTGCGCTCGTTCTGGTCGGCGTCGGTCAGGAACCAGGCGGCGTTTCCGCCGGATTCCGATGCGCCTTCCCAGCCGCAGATCTCGTTGTGATTGGCCTCTGAGAGTTCGGCGCTCCAGGCTGGGCGCTTGGCGTTCTCGTTGATCTGGCACTTCCAGCGATAGGCGATCGGCGCGGTGAGGTCGGCCCCGTAGACGATCGGCAGCCGGCCGAAGGCCTGGCGCGCGAGCCTCTTCGGGTGCGACTCGTCGGAGTCTGCCCCCCACTCGCCGGCAAGCCCGCGCAGCAGCTCTGCGGCGGCTTCGAGGTCCTTGCGGATGCTGGACGGCGCGATGCCGTTGGCGATCGCGATCTCGATCACCGAGACGACGCCGTATGCGACGGCGGCGCGCGGCTGGAAGATTCCGGGAAGCCCGATCACGGGGATCCCCTCGGCGTGCGCGATCTCGGAGATCAGGCCGCCGGAGCTGATCACGTAGAGCTTGGCGCCGGAGCCGCGGGCCTGCTCAAAGCAGGAGAGCGTCTCCTCGGTTGAGCCCGAGTACGACGACAGCACGATCGCGTCACCCTCACCGACCCACGAGGGCAGGTCATAGCTGCGGTTGGTGACAATCGGCTTCGTGGCGGCGGAACCGATCACCGCAGCGGCGAGGTCCGCGCCGATCGCGGAGCCACCCATGCCGCAGACGACGAGCGAGTCGGCCGAACCGGGCTCGAGCATCGCGCTCTCGGCGCGCCACATCGCGTCGGATATGTGGTCGGGGATCGAAAGGATGTCGCCGAGCAGGCCGGCTGCGTCGACCGCGGCGATGCCGGCGGAGTCCAGTGCGTTCGCGCTCATGCGGCGATCCCTTCTCCGGCCTCGATGCGCGCGCCGTTGCCGACCGTCGCGCCGGGATCGATGTACGCGCCCTCGCCGATGACGCTCTCATCGAGCACGCTGGCGCCGTAACCGAGTACGACCGATGGTCCGACGATCGAATCCTCAACGCTCGCTCCGGCGGAGATCCGTGACTCCTCCATCACGACCGAGCGCTCGACGCGGCAGTCGGCGGCGATCTCCGCGCCACTGCCGATCACGGTGTTGGGGCCAAGTCGGGTACCCGGGCCGACGGTCACGCCTTCGCCGAGCACAACCGGGGCGTGCAGCTCGACCTTCGTGAGATCCGTGCCGGCGGGGATGACATTGCCATCCGCGTCGCGCAGCGCGTCGAGGTACGAGTGCACCTTGCCGCTCAGCAGATCGCGCGTGGCCTCGACGTAGCGCTCGGGCGTGCCGAGGTCGAGCCAGTAGCCGTCGGCGTCGAAGGCGTAGATGCCGTCGCCGACGAGCTGCGGGAAGACGTCGTGCTCGAACGACCTGTTCTCGCCCGCCGGGATCATTTCCAGCACGTCGCGCTCGAGCACGTAGGCGCCGGCGTTGATGCGCGGGTCCGGTGGCGCGTCCTCGGCCTTGGGCTTCTCGAGAAATGCCTCGACGCGGCGCTCGGAATCCTGGAGGACGACGCCGTAGGCGGTCGCATCCTCGACCGGCACCAGCGCGAGCGTCGCGCGGGCGCCCGTGCTCTCGTGCTGGGCGATCTCGGCGGAGAGGTCGTAGTCGGCGAGCGTGTCGCCGTTGAGCACCAGGAAGCGTTCATCGAGGTACTGCTCGGCGAACTTCACCGCGCCCGCGGTGCCGAGCGGCTCGGGCTCTTCGACGTAGGTGATCGAGACGCCGTCGTGCCCCGCGGCATCCAGCGCCGAACGCAGGCCGTCGCCCTTGTAGCCCATCGACATCACGACGTCCTCCACGCCGTGCAGGCGCAACCAGTCGATCATGTACCAGAGCATCGGGCGATTGACCATCGGCACCGCCGGCTTGGGCATCGTGCTTGTGAGCGGACGCAGACGCGTCCCCTGACCGCCCGACAGGATCACAGCCTGCATGAAAGAGACCTACTCCGTTGTCGCGCCGAGCGCGGCGGGCGCCTGCGAGCTGTTGTCGGTTGCCGTGTCGAGGCTGCCGACCGATGGGCGACCGACACCCTCGTAGGCGAACCCGGCGGCGGCAACCGCGTTGCCGTCAAGCAGGTTGCGACCGTCAATGATCAGTGGCGTACGCATCGTTGCGTGCAGCTGGGCAAGGTCGATCTCTGCGAACTCGGGCCATTCGGTGACGATCACCGCCGCGTCCGCGCCTTCGAGCGCGGCGAGCGGCGAATTCTCGATCTCCACGCCGGGCAGCAGCTCTGAAGCGCGCTCGGCGGCGACCGGGTCGAACGCCGAGACGATTGCGCCCTCACCGCGCAGACGCGCGCTCAGGACCAGCGAGCTGGCCTCGCGCATGTCGTCGGTGTTGGGCTTGAACGAGAGTCCGAGCAGCGCGATCTTCTTGCCGACGAGCGAGTCGCCGAGGTGCTTCTTGAGCTTGCCGATGACGCGGCGCTTCTGCAGCTCATTGACCTCGATCACGGCGTTGAGCAGCTGGAAGTGGTAGCCGCTGTTGCCTGCCAGCTGCTTCAGGGCGGTGACGTCCTTCGGGAAGCAGCTTCCGCCGTAGCCGATGCCGGCCTGCAGGAACTTCGGGCCGATGCGGGTGTCGAGTCCCATGCCGCGGGCGACCTCGGTCACATCTGCGCCGACCTCTTCGGAGACGTTGGCGATCTCGTTGATGAAGCTGATCTTGGTCGCGAGGAACGCGTTGCTGGCGAGCTTGATCATCTCGGCCGAAGCGATGTCGGTACGGACCATCTCACCGCCGAGCGGGCGGTAGAGCGCTTCGACGGCGTCGCCGGCCCAGTCTCCCGCGTCCGCTCCCACGACCACGCGATCGGGACGCATGAAGTCGTCAACTGCCGTTCCCTCTTTGAGGAACTCGGGGCAGGAGACGTAGGCAAGGTCGTGTTTGTCACGGCGGATCGCGGCGCCGGTGCCGACGGGCACGGTGCTCTTCATGATCAGCGCGTGATCGTTGCTGTCGCCGACTTCGCGGACGACCTGCTGCACGCGGGAAAGGTCAGCATCGCCCGAGTACGTGGGCGGCGTGTCGACGCAGACGAACATCAGGCGCGTGCGGTCCAGCACCTCGCCCATGTCGGTCGTGAAGGTCATGTGGTCGATGTTCTTCTTGAGCAGCTCAGGAAGTCCGGGTTCGTGCATGATCAGCTCGCCGCGGCTGAGCACGTCGACCTTCTCCTGAACGATTTCGCGGACCACGACTTCGTGGCCGAGTTCTGCGAAGCAGCAGGCGGTCACAAGACCGACCCAGCCGGCGCCGATTACGCCGATTGGCGGTTTTTCACTGTTTCCGGGCACATTCGACATGCCAGCAAGGGTAGTAGCTGGACGCCGGTCAGCCGCTGAGCCGCAGCGACGTGACAAGCGCCAGCATCTGCTTCTCGGTCAGCTTGCGCAGCAGGGTGTTGGACACCCAGTACGAGGCGCCATCGCGATGGAACGCGAGCAGCGCAAGCTTGCCGCCCTCGTAGAAGAGTTCGTAGTCGCGACCCTTGATGCGCCGCACCTCCGACGGATTCTTGAGGATCGGCGGATCGTTCCAGTTGACGCCCTGGACGCCGTAGTAGTCACCGGGAGAGCCCGAGAGCTTCGCGACGATCCTGTAGGCGGAAACGCGCTTGCGGCCCCTCCCCGCTGTCGTCATCCGGTATCCGCGCGTACTCGCGTCCTGGTACTCGGCGCCGTTGACGATCGCAGTCGGGTAGAAGACCGGCATGTTGATGCGGATCTTCGCGAGCCCGGCCTGCTTCCTGCCGGCGTCCTTCGCGTAACTCATCGAACCCGGCAGGCCGGGAACGCGGGCCTTCTTCTTCCTGGGCGCGGAAGTCGCCGCGGTCGAACCGGTCTCTGCGGGGACTTCGCCCTTCTGACGCGGACCCTTCAGGAACGTACGCGCCGCCTTCTTCAGGCCTGCGTTTGAGACCGTCACATACGAGGCTCCGCCGATCGTCGGCGTTGCGAGGTCATCGAACTGCACCTGGTAGACCGGCTTGCCCGCAGACTTCACGGCGAGGGTGAGGAAGCGCTGGAGGTTCTTGCCGCTTGCGAGGCGGTCGTCGGTGCTGATGTTGTCCGCGAGGATCTCCTTCAGCTTCTTCGCGTTGGTGAAGAGCTGCGCCACGCCGACCTGCTGCTTGGACTGCCGCAAGAAACTCTGCTGGCGTGCGGCGCGGTAGATGTCGCTGTCGAAGTGGCGGAAGCGCACGTAGTCGAGCGCGCGGTAGCCGCAGAGCTTCTGGTAGCCGGCCTTGATGTTGATCGCCGCGAACTGTTCGCCGTAGACGAGTCCGACGTTGCTGTGGAAGTACTTGCGATCGACGTCGATGTAGACGCACTTGATCGCGTCGACGGCCTGGGCGAATCCGTGGAAGTCGACCTCGGCGACGTGATTGACCTTCAGGCCGAGCGTCTCCTTGATCGTCTGGACCACGAGCTTCGGTCCGCCGTCCGAGTAGGACTCGTTGAACTTGGCGACTCCACGGCCGGGGATTGTCGCCTGGAGGTCACGCGGAATCGAGAGCACCGTCGTGACGTTCTTGCTCGGGTCCAGGCGCACGAGCATCATCGTGTCCGAGCGCGCGCCATAGGCGCTCTTGTCGCCCTTGCGGCGGTCGGAGCCGATCAGCAGCATCGTCTGCGGGCCGCCGGTGGCACCGTCGAGGTATTTGCTGATGTTGCCCTTGATCGCCTTCTCTTTGATCGTCTCGGCGACGTCCTGACGCTGGCTGAACGCGGTCAGCGATGCGACGAACGCCGCGACGATCACCAGCAGCATGGAGCCGAGAAGGAAGCGCTTCCAGGGCGCAAAGCGTTCTGGTTCGTCAAACACTGGGAGTTACGTTAGAGGTCGCGGGCGCGGCCCGGCCGCAGATCAGCCCTGGACTCGCAGCGACTGCGCCAGGGCGAGCATCTCGCGCTCCTTGAGCTTGCGCAGCAAAGTGTTGGCCACCCAGTACGAAGCGCCGTCGCGATGGAAGGCGACGAGCGCGAGCTTGTTGCCCTCGTAGTAGAGGTCGTAGGTGCGGCCGCCGATCTTGCGCGACTCCGACGGATTCTTGAGGATCGGCGGATCGTCCCAGTTGACGCCTTGAACGCCGTAGTACTCACCGCTCGCGCTGTTCATCTTGGCGACGATCCTGTAGGCCGAGACGCGCTTGCCGTCGGGCTTGGTCATGCGGTAGCCGCGCGTGCTCGTATCCACGTAGCTCGCGCCGTTCACGAGCGCGGTCGGATAGAAGACCGGAAGATTGATGCCGACCGACGCGAAGAAGGCCTGCTTCTTGCCGGCGTCCTTGGCGTAGCTCATCGAGGCCGGGAGGTTGCCCGAGCGCTTGGCGCGCTTGACCGGGGGCTTTTCGTCGGACCCCGCCGCGTCGGCCTTGTGATTTGCGCCCTTCTGGCGCGGACCCTCGAGGAAGACGTCTGCCGCCTTCTTCATCGAAGCGTTGCTCGCGACCACGTACGAGGCGCCGCCGATCGTGGGCGTCGTCGAGTTCGGGATCGCGACCTGGAAGACAGGCTTGCCCGATGACTCCGCCGCGAGCCGGAGGAACTTCTGGAAGTTCGCGCCGCTGGTGAGCCAGCGGTCGGTGCGGATGTTGCGGTTGACGACCTTGGAGAGCTTCGAGGCATTGGTCAGGAGGTTGCCGACGCCGACCTGCTGCTTGGCCTGACGCAGGAAGCCCTGCTGGCGTGCCTCGCGGTACATGTCGTCGTCGTAGTGGCGGAAGCGCACGTAGTCGAGCGCGCGGTAGCCGCAGAGCTTCTGGTAGCCGGCCTTGATGTTGATCGCCGCGAACTGGTCGGCGTAGACCTTGCCGACGTTGTTGTTGAAGTACTTGCGGTCGACGTCCACATATACGCAGTCGACAGCGTCGACCGCCTGGGCGAATCCGTGGAAATCGACTTCCGCGACGCGCTGGACCTCAATCCCGAAGGTGTCCTTGATCGTCTCCATCACGAGCTTCGTGCCGCCGTATGAGTACGAGGCGTTGAACTTGTCGGTCCCGTGACCGGGGATCTTCACGCGCAGGTCACGCGGGATCGAAAGCACCGTGGTGACGTTGTTGTCCGGATCGAGTCGCACGAGCATCATCGTGTCCGAGCGCGCCTTGACGCCGAGCTTCTTGTCGCCCTTGCGCGTGTCGGCGCCGATCAGCAGGACGGTCTGCGGTCCACCCTCGTACTTCGGGGTCGGCGCGATGCCGGCGATCGCTTGCGGCAGCACTGAGTCGCGGGCGGCGAAGGCCATGACCGAGCTGACAAGCGCGGCCACAACCACAAGCAGCAGCGAGCCATAGATGAAGCGTCGCTTGGGCGACTGGGATTCTTGATCGTCAAACAAGTGGAGTTCTTTGCGGGGGAATGCTCTGCGCGGCGGAAGGGGTCACGCCGCGCGCGTAGTCAGTAGTGAAACACGCTCGGCGGCTGAAGAGACCGGTTCAGACAGCGCGAATGTGACTTCTCGAGTCGGTCTGTTGGGCGGCAACCCGCTGCGCAAAGCCAACGAGAGCGTGGCGGTAGTCCGCCAGCGAGCGCACTGAAACGAACTCGTGCGGGCCGTGGTGGCCGCTGCCGACGGGGCCGAATTCGACTGCCGGGATGCCTTGGGCGAGGAACGCTGTGGCCTCAGAACTGCCGTCGCGGCCGACGAGTTCGGCCTCTTCGACGTTTGCATCGGCCAGCGACTGGTGCAGCGCGACGACGTACTCGTTGTCGTTGGCGACGTAGGCGGGCTCGCGCTCGAAAACGACTTCGACAGCGATGTCGTCGATCGCGCGGATGTCCGCGAGAATCTGTTCAGGGTCCTGGCCCGGGACGTACCTGATGTCCACGTGCATGACGCAGGTGTCAGGCACCTTGTTGATCGCGTCGCCGCCCTCGATCTTGCCGAGGTTGATGCTGGGTCGATCGAAGAAGTCGCTGCTCTGGCGGGCGAAGGGCATGCCCTCGATGCGACGGAAGACGTCGTTGGCCTTGAGCACGGCGTTGTCGCCCAGCCACGGGGTTGAGCCGTGCGCGGCGGTGCCGCTGACGGTCAGGCAGAGTGCGAGCACGCCCTTGGCCTGCACGCCGACGTGAAGGTTGGTCGGCTCACCGGTGATCGCGAAGTCGCCGCCGTAGCCGCGCTCGACGAGCACATCGGTGCCGCGAATGCCCATCGCCTCGGACTCCTCGTCGGCGACGCAGAGAAAGCGGACCTCCACGCCTTCCTGCTCGCGCAGATCGCGCAGCGCGCACATCATCGCGGCAAGCGCAGCCTTCATGTCGTACGCGCCGCGGCCGATCAGGTCGTCGCCCTCGACGCGCGGCTTGAACTGGCCGGGCTTTCCGGGAACGACGTCGATGTGGCCGTGGAAGACCAGCACCGGGCCGGTGCCCTTGGTGCTCGTGATGATCACCGGCAGCCCGGCGACCTCCATCTCCTCGATCTCGAAGCCGTTCGACTCGAGCCACCCCTTGATGAAGCTGACGCCGGTCGTGATCCCCTCCGGGGTCGACGTGTCGTACGCCATCAGGCGCTTGGCGAGATCTGCCTCATCCATGCTTTGAGGTTACGGGATCAGAACAATCTTGCCAGTCGTGCGATGCGTTTCGATCAACTCGTGGGCCTTGTCGGCCTGCTCCATCGAAAGCACCGCGGCGAGCTCGATCTTGAATTTGTGATCGGCGATCAGCTTGACGATCTCGAAGAGGTCGTCGGCGCTGGGCTTGACGAGCATGCCGTGGTACTCGACGCCGTGCTCCTCCGCCAGGCCCGGAAGTGATTCGTCGCGATACTCGACGATCGTGACGAGGCGGCCGCCCGGCTTCAGCGTGGGCAGCGATTCTGCTGCGGTTCCCGCGCCGACGGTGTCGAGGACGACGTCGAGGCTGCCCGCGAGCTCCGCCGCAAAATCGTTCTCGCGGTAGTCGATCACCTCGTCGGCGCCGAGCGCCTTCACGAAGTCGTGCTTGATCTCGCTGGCCGTGGTGATGACGTGCGCGCCGCGCGCTTTGGCAATCTGGATCGCGACGTGTCCGACGCCGCCGGCGCCGGCGTGGATCAGGACGCGCTCGCCGGGCTGAACGTTCGCGGCATGGACCAGCGCCTGCCATGCGGTCTCGGCGACGAGCGGGATCGCGGCGGCCTCGTCGTGGGTGATTGTCGGCGGCTTGAGCAACAGCTCCTCAAATGGCGCCGTCACGTATTCGGCGTAGCAAGCGGCCTCCCGCGGGAAGCGCACGAGCCCGAAGACCTCGTCGCCTGGCTCAAAGCCGTCGCCCTCGACGACCACGCCACTGACATCCCAACCGAGCGTGAAGGGCGGCTCGCCGAGCAGGCCGGATCCGGCGCGGACCTTGGCGTCGACCGGATTCACGCCGGCCGCTTTGACCTCGATCAGAACTTCACCTGGGGCAGGCAGAGGGCGGGGCGCGTCAGTGACGAGCTCAAGCACGTCCGGTGAACCGGTGGTGTACTGGGTGACCTTGCGCATCGCGTCCTGAGCAGAAAGTACGCAAATACCGACCGACATTGAGCACCGGGTGCCCATTGTCGGTCGGAAATTGCGAGGTTTTGAACGTGCGACGCGCGGAGGCGCCGCGGGAGCTACGAGTTGGCGATCTCGAGGTAGCGGGTCCAGCGGCGAACGTCGCGCTCGGCGCGCTCCTGGGCGGCCGAACCATCCTCAGCCGCGTCGAGGCGGCCCTGCGCCTCTTCCTGCTTGGCGGTGAGATCAGCAACGTCGAGTTCCTCGACCGGGATCGCTTCCTCGACGAGCATCAGCAGCGAGTTCTCTGCCATCTGCAGAAAGCCGTCACCCTGAGCGAAACGCTTGATCTCGGTCTCGCTCTCGTAGATGCGCAGCTCGGTCGGGTCGAGCATCGCCATCAGCGGCTCGTGATTGGCACGAATACCAATCGAACCGACGAGGGTGCGGGTGGAAACCATCTCCGCGGTGCCCTCGTAGGCTGCGCCTTCCGGCGTCATGATCTGTACTGGAAACGAGGTGGCCATGAACTACTTCTTCGCTGCCTCGAGCACTTCGTCAATTCCGCCCTTCATGTAGAAGGCGCGCTCCGGCAGGTCGTCGTGCTTGCCTTCGACGATCTCCTTGAATCCGCGGACCGTGTCCTCGACCTTGACGTACGTGCCCGGCGAACCGGTGAACGACTCAGCGACGTGGAACGGCTGTGAGAGGAACTGCTGGATACGACGCGCACGGCCGACAGTGACCTTGTCCTCGTCGGAGAGCTCGTCGATTCCGAGAATCGCGATGATGTCCTGGAGCTCCTTGTAGCGCTGGAGCGTCTCCTGCACGGCAGTCGCAACAGCAAAGTGCTCTTCGCCGACGACGTCGGGTTTGAGGATCGTGGAGGTGGAGTCGAGCGGGTCGACTGCCGGGTAGATGCCCATCTCCGAGATCGCACGCGACAACGTGGTCGTTGCGTTCAGGTGGGCGAACACCGACGCCGGCGCGGGGTCGGTGAGGTCGTCCGCCGGGACGTAAATGGCCTGCACCGAGGTGACCGAGCCCTTACGCGTCGAGGTGATTCGCTCCTGCAGCTGACCCATTTCCGTCTCCAGCGTCGGCTGGTAGCCGACCTGTGAAGGCATGCGGCCCATCAGTGCGGACACTTCGGAACCGGCCTGGACGAAACGGAAGATGTTGTCGATGAACAGCAGCACGTCGCGCTCTTCGACGTCACGGAAGTACTCAGCCATCGTGAGGCCGGTAAGGGCAACGCGAAGACGCGCTCCCGGCGGCTCGTTCATCTGGCCGAAGACCATCATCGTCTTGTCGATGACGCCTGCGTCGGTCATCTCGTGGTAGAGGTCGTTGCCCTCACGCGTGCGCTCGCCGACGCCGCAGAATGCGGACAGACCGCCGTGCTCCTGCGCGAGGTTGTTGATCAGTTCCTGGATCAGAACGGTCTTGCCGACTCCGGCTCCACCGAACAGACCGATCTTTCCGCCCTTGGCGTACGGGGCGAGCAGGTCGATGACCTTGATGCCGGTCTCGAACATCTCGCGGGTCGGCGAGAGCTCCTCGACCGACGGGGCGAGTGCGTGAATCGGGTTGCGCTGACCTTCGACTTCGGGCTTCTCGTCGATGGCCTCACCGAGGACGTTGAAAATACGACCGAGCGTGTCCTTGCCGACCGGAACGCTGATCGGTCCGCCGGTGTCGCGCACTTCGGTGCCGCGGGGCAGGCCGTCGGTCGCGTCCATGGCGATCGTGCGGACGCGGTCGTCGCCGAGGTGCTG
>JAEMSX010000147.1 GCA_016462645.1 Thermoleophilaceae bacterium | reverse complement strand
CATCGGTGCGCTCGAACTCGGGGTTGATGTCGTCCATCTCGACGAGCTGGTCGTAGGGAACGTCCGACTCTGCGAGCAGCACGTTCATGTGACCGGGCATGCGGCCTGCGACCGGGTGGATCGCGTACTTGACCGTCACGCCCTTGCTCTCGAGCTCGTCGGCCATTTCCTTGACCACGTGCTGGGCCTGGGCGACGGCGAGGCCGTAACCCGGGACGACGATGACGTTCTGGGCGTAGGCCATCAGGATCGCGGCCGAAGCTGCGTCAGTCGACTTGACGGTGCCCTGCGGACCTTCAGCCGTGCCGCCGCCTCCGCCGCCACCGCTCGAACCGAAGGAGCCGAACAGCACCCCGGCGATCGTGCGGTTCATCGCGACGGCCATCAGGTTGGTCAGGATCGTTCCCGAAGCACCGACAATCATGCCGGCCACGATCAGGGCGTTGTTGCCCAGAGCGAAACCGGCGGCCGCAGCGGCCAGACCGGTCATTGCGTTCAGAGTGGAGATCACGACCGGCATGTCCGCGCCGCCGATCGGCAGCACGAAGAACAGCCCGAGGATTCCGCCGAGCACCGCGATCGCGACGATCAGCGAGTACGAGTCCATGCCACTCGACGAGAGCACGTATCCGGCGATGCCGAGCGCGCCCAGGCCGAGCACTGCGTTGATGAACTGCTGTCCCGGGAGCGACTTGGGCTTGCCGTCGATCGTCTCGGAGAGCTTCAGGTACGCGACAACCGATCCCCAGAAGCTGATCGAACCGATGATCAGCGAGAACAGCGAGGCGACCTCGACGTCCGTCGTGATCACGTGCTCAGAGAGGATCGTGTGGTGTGTCCAGGCGTAGTACTCGGAGAGCGCGATCAACGCGACCGCGCCACCACCGACGCCGTTGAACAGCGCGACCATCTCGGGCATCGCGGTCATCTTGACCTTGCGGGCCGAGATGAATCCGAGCGGCGCGCCGAGCACCGCGCCGATGACGATCCAGGTGTAGGTGACGATGTGCTGGTCGAGCAGAGTCGCGACGATCGCGATGAACATGCCGATCGCGGCGATCTGGTTGCCCTGGCGGGCAGTTGTCGGGTTGGTCAGCTTCTTCAGGCCGACGATGAACAGCACGATCGCGACGAGGTACGCGAGGTTGATGATGTTCTGGTCGGTGAAGATGTCCGGCAGAATCGTCTGCTTCAGAGCGAAGATGAGGTTCATTTGGATGCCTCTTCCTTCTTCGCGGGCTTCTTCTTGAACATCTCAAGCATGCGGTCGGTGACGACGAATCCGCCGGTCACGTTCAGCGCGCCGAAGAACACGGCGAGCGTGCCCAGGATGATCTGGACGGTGCCTTGCGCCGCGGCGCCGGCAACGAGCAGAGCGCCGACCACGACGATGCCGTGGATCGCGTTGGTGGCTGACATCAGCGGCGTGTGCAGCGTTGCCGGGACCTTCGAGATGACCTCGAAGCCGACGAACGCCGACAGCACCAGGATGGTCAGCTGCTGGAGCAGGTTTGCGTAATCCATGGGTTAGGCCTCAGCTTTCTCGGTCGGCTCGGCCTCGGGCTCGGGCGGGGCGAAGGATCCGCCGGGGGCGTCCTTCTTCAGAGTGCCGCCGTAGGTGAGCACGCAGCCGTCGAGGATGTCGTCGGAGAAGTCGATCT
>JAEMSX010000146.1 GCA_016462645.1 Thermoleophilaceae bacterium | reverse complement strand
TACAGGAGCCACCATGCTTGCCACGCTTACCAGCAAGGGACAGGTCACCTTGCCGAAGGAGATCCGGGACGCGCTGAATCTCAGTTCGGGCGCCAAGTTGGATTTCGCATTGCAGCCCGATGGCAGCGTGACGGTCCGGCCGATGAAGAATTCCCTGTCTTCTCTCTTCGGCATCCTCAAGCGCCCGGGCGGGAAGGCATACACCATCGCCGAGCAGAAGGAATCGGTCGGTCGCGCCTTGGCCGAGAAGGATGACCGCATCCGCCGCGAATCCGCGAAGAAGCGTGCGACGTGATCGGCATCGACACCAACGTGCTGTTGCGCCTGCTGCTGGATGATGATCCATCGCAGGTCAGGCGCGCCAAGCAAGTTGCCGAGAGCGCGGAAGCCGCCGGCCAGCCGCTGTTCGTCAACGATGTCGTGCTGGCAGAGACCGTCTGGACACTCGGCTCCAGGTACGACGCGACCAAACCCGAGCTGATCGAAACGCTGCGCAGCCTGCTCGACAACGCTCGACTCGCTTTCGAGAACCGCGCGGTCTTGAGCGAGGCCGTGACGGGATACGAGCGCTCCAGCGCTGACTTCGCGGACTGCCTGATCGTGGCGAAGAATGCCGGAGCGGGATGCACGCACACTGCCACGTTCGATCGAGCGCTACGCGCCTTCGAGTACACCAAGATCCTCTGACGCCACCATGACCGAACTCGCCAAATCCTTCGAACCCAAAGCCATCGAGGCCCGTTGGGCGCTCAAGTGGAACGAGCCCGGCGCGTTTGCGCCGACGCTCGATCCGGCCCGGCCCTCGTTCAGCATCCAGCTGCCGCCGCCGAACGTGACCGGCACGCTGCACATGGGGCACGGCTTCAACCACACGATCATGGACGCGCTGACGCGCTACCACCGCATGAGCGGGTTCAACACGCTGTGGCTGCCGGGCACCGACCATGCCGGCATCGCGACGCAGATCGTCGTCGAGCGGCAGTTGCAGGACGAGGGCCTGAGCCGCCACGACATCGGCCGCGCGAAGTTCATCGAACGGGTGTGGGACTGGAAGGCGCACAGCGGCAACGTCATCACCTCGCAGATGCGGCGCCTGGGCGACACGGTCGACTGGTCGCGCGAGTACTTCACGATGGACGCCACGCAGTCGGCGGTGGTGAACGAGACCTTCGTCCGGCTGTACGAAGAAGGACTGATCTATCGCAAGAAGCGGCTGGTCAGCTGGGACCCGGTGCTGCGCTCCGCGGTGTCCGACCTCGAGGTCGAGAGCGAGGAAGAGGACGGCTTCCTCTGGCACATCCGCTACCCGTTGGCGGACGGCTCGGGCTCGCTGGTCGTCGCGACCACCCGGCCCGAGACGATGCTCGGCGACACCGCCGTGATGGTGCACCCGGACGACGAGCGCTACACCACCTTCGTCGGCAAGCAGGTGACGCTGCCACTGTGCAACCGCACGATCCCGGTGATCGCCGATGCGTACGTCGATCGCGAATTCGGCACCGGCGTCGTCAAGGTGACGCCGGCGCACGATGCCAACGACTACGCCGTCGGCCAGCGTCACGACCTGCCGATCATCGGCGTGCTCGCGCTCGACGCGACCGTCAACGACAACGCGCCCGAGGCGTACCGCGGGCTGGATCGCTTCGTCGCGCGCAAGCAGGT
>JAEMSX010000082.1 GCA_016462645.1 Thermoleophilaceae bacterium | reverse complement strand
CAGCGTTCGAGAGCTACATGGTCGCCTTTCCGCTCGGCAGCGACCTTGTTCTCACGATGACCAGCGTCGGTGACGAATTGGCAATCGGGGTCGTCGCAGACCCGAGCCGACTCGGCGCCGGCGCACCGCTTCGCGAGCGCCTGCACGAAGAGCTGACCGCCTGGGGCCTGGAGGCGCGCGTCCGGTGACCCCGCCGATCACAACGGACGCGGACCTTCGCACCGCTTCGTCGCCGCCGGCCGTGCCGGGCGTTGAGCTGCCGCTGATCGAGTGGGGCAACCTCGCGCTGCGCGCGGGGCGGGTCGGCACCAACTACCCGCACATGGCGTGGCTGCAGCGCTTCGATGGCAGCGTGTCGATCGACGACCTCGAGGCCGAGGCCCGTCGCATCGGAACCAACCCGTACGCCTTCGGTCGCCGGCTGAAGAAGTCGCGCTTCCCGGGCGGACGGATGCGCTGGACTCAGGTCGCGAACGTCGCGCCCGTCGAGTTCAACTCCGAGCCTGTTGAAGACTGGCGCGCATGGGTCGACAGCGTGCTCGGTCGTCGCCTTGACCCCGAACGCGATCACGGATGGGCGATGCTCGCCTGCGAGACCACGGACGGCGACACGATCGTGCTCGTGCTGATGCACCACCTCTACGGCACCGCGCGCGGGATCATGGACGCCTGCTTCAACTCGGCTGAGCACGACCCGCTCACCGGGTCCACCGGATTCACCTTCACGCACGAGTACGACTACTCGGCATTCGCCGAGCTCCGCGGCATCTGGGACCGGATTCGCCTCGGCTTCGTCGGTCTTGGGATGGCGCTGCGCGCGATCCCGATTGCGATCAAGAAGGCTCGCAGCGCCCCGAAGGCGGCTGCTCCTGGTCTTCCCACCCCACTTCGCGCGGCGCGCGGCAGCGACCCGACGCGCAAGGACCTCTCGCCCGACCGCGTCTACGCGTGTTATCGCGCGCCGGCGGCCGAGGTCGAGGCCGCCGCGGCAGCGTTCGGCGGCAGCTCCAACACATTGCTCACCGCGATCACGGCGAACATGCTGCGCCGCGCGCGCATCGCTCGCGGCGGGCCGGTTGATCGCAACCTCCAGCTTGTGATCCCGATGGACATCCCCGAAGAGCAGAAGCGCCACAAGCTCGCCAACATCGGCAAGGAGCCCGGCACCGAAGACCTCCTGATCACCGCGGCGCTCGTGCTCCCCGGTGGCGCGCCTGCGCACACCGAACTCGGACAGACCAAGGCGCGCACCAAAGAGGCCTACATCGCCGACTCGCTCACCCCCACCGCGATGCGTGGTGCCAACGATGTCGCGCGTTTCTTCCCCGAGCGGCTCACCTATTTCTTCGCCGCCAAGGCGGCCACCGCGTTTGACGGCTGCGCCTCAAACGTCGGCGAGCTTCCCGAGAACTTCCGTTTTCTCGGTGAGCACGAGGCAGTCGAGACAGAAATGATCGGGTTCCCGATCGGCAATGAGCTGATGAGCGCACTCACGCGCAGCGGCGGCGACATTGCCATGGCATTCATGACCGATCCGGCCCGCATGGGCGACAACACGGACCTGCGCCAATGGCTCGCGGAAGAACTCGCGGCCTGGGGCATCAGCTGAAAAAAGCGAGCAGACGAGATATGAACAACAAGGCCCTGATCAAACCGCTCGATGACCACTCGGAGATGTACGTCACCGCGAGTCGGTCGAAGATCCACCCGCCCTGCTTCGGCCTGATCCGCATCTTCAAAGAAGAGATCTCGGCCGACGAGCTCGCCAAGCACACGCTCGCGATCGCGCAGAACCCGCTGGGGCTCGGCCGCCGCGTCGAGAAGCCGCGCCTGCCCGGCGCGCGCGCACGCTGGGTGCCCTCGCCGATCCCGCCGTCGATCCGCATGGAGACCGAGCCGCACTCGCCGGCCGAGCTCTCGCGCCTCGTCGACGCGGTGATCAGCCAGCGCCCGGACCCGGCCCGCGACACCGGTTGGCGTCAGGTCTCGGCCCGCACCGACGATGGCGGCACGATGGTGATCACCTGGATGAACCACGCCTTTGGCGACGCCCGCAGCCTGTTCGAGCTGATCCTCGGCGACCACGCCGACGTGACCGGACTCTCCGACCTGCTTGACGATGCCCGCGAGCTGAACAACGAGCCGACGTCCCGCCCGCTCTGGACATCGACGCGCGATGAACTCGGTGACGTGATGACGCGCGTGCGCCGTGGCCTGCAGGGCAGCGCGCGGCTCGGTCGCGACGCGATGCTCGCCCCGATCAGCTCCAAGAACCGTGATGAGCTTGCGCTGCTCGGCCCGGCAGTGCGCGCGATGCGTCCGCGTCCGCGTTCGGTCGGCACGCTGACCAGCCGTCGCACCGCGACGATGGCGCGGATCGACTACAACCTCTGGCGCACGCAGGCCCGCGCCCACGGTGGATCGAGCAACACGCTGTTCATCGCCGTGCTCGCCAACCTGCTGCGCCAGGCGCGTCGCGCCCGCGGCGACGCTCCGCTCGACCGCCTGCGCATCCTGCTGCCGGTCGACATCAGCATGGCGCTTGACGCGATGGGCGTCGCTCCGGAAGACCGCCCGAACAACACCGTGATCGCCTCGATCGTCGATCTCCCCGGCGAGCAGTACTACGGCGACCTCGAAGAGGTCAAGCAGTCGATCAAGACTGCGATCGACACGGCCGTCGCCGACATGGAGACGACCGCGAACGCAACGCGCCCGGCCGGAATGGTCGACGCG
Source organism: Thermoleophilaceae bacterium (assembly GCA_016462645.1). Lineage (GTDB taxonomy): Bacteria > Actinomycetota > Thermoleophilia > Solirubrobacterales > JACPNS01 > JACPNS01. The sequence continues at coordinate 3,324 of JAEMSX010000082.1, read as the reverse complement.
ATGAACCTGATGCCGAACGCGATCACGCACCGCATCGCGGCGCGCGTGCAGACCGGCTTCGACGGCGTCGCCTCGAACGTCGGCGAGATGTTCCACCAGAACAAGGCCGGGATCGCAAACCACGTGCCGCACGAGATGTACCTGCTGGCCGCGCCGATGCGCACCGACATCACGGGAACCTTCGGGTTCTTCGAGGGCCGCCTGACGTTGTCGTTCATGGCCGACCCCGCGAAGCTCGGCCCGGGCGGTGCTCTGTCTGACCGTGTCGCTGCCGAGCTCGAGCGCTGGGAGGTGACCGGCGATGTCTGGTGATCACCTGATGCCCGCTTACGACGCAACCCCGCCGCCGCGCAGCATCACGCGCGCCGAGATCGCGTTTGACACGCTCGACTGCACGGAGCAGATGACCGACCAGCTGCTCGGCGCGATGCACCGCGTGCTCGCCGCCCAGCGCCGCGTGAACTTCACCGTGAAGACCGACGGCGCGGAACTCGAAGGCGACCCGGACGCGATCTTCACGCTCGCGACGCACCTGCACGCGCTGCCCGCCGAGATCGGCATGCCGCGCGTGACGATGCAGCTGAACATGCGCGACGAGACCGAGGGCGGCCAGGTCGTTCCCGGCCCCGCTTCGTGGATCCCGCACCAGCCGAAGGCCGACGCTCCGTTGTCGGTCGAGGTCCGCGGACTGACCAAGGTCTACGACAACGGCGAAGTCCGCGTGCGCGCGCTGCAATGGATCGACCTCGAGATCCGTCAGGGCGAATTCGTCGCCGTGATGGGTCCTTCAGGTTCCGGCAAGAGCACGCTGATGCACATTCTCGGCGCGCTCGAGACCCCGACCTCCGGGATCATGCGCATCGGCAACACCGACTACGCGGCGCTCTCGGACGCCGAGCAGACGCGCTTCCGCCGTGACCACATCGGCTTCGTGTTCCAGTTCTTCAACCTGTTCGGCACGCTCACCGCCGAGGAGAACGTGATGCTGCCCTCGCTGATCGCCGGCGAGAACGCCGACTCCCTGCGCGCACGCGCCCGCGAACTGCTGGCACTTGTCAACCTCGACGAGCGCGCCGACCACCTGCCCTCGCAGCTCTCCGGCGGCGAGCAGCAGCGCGTCTCCGTTGCGCGCTCGCTGATGCGCGAACCCGAGCTGATCCTCGCCGACGAACCGACGGGAAACCTCGACTCCAAGAACAGCGCCGCCGTGCTCGACCTGCTGACGAAGCTCCAACGCGAACAGGACCGCACGATCCTGATGGTCACCCACGACCCGGTGGCAGCCAGCCGCGCCTCGCGCGTGGTCTTCCTGCGCGACGGTCAGTTCGACGACCAGGTCCCCGGCGGCGACCCGAACCTGATCCTCGAGTACTTCGCCAAGCTCGGCACGAACCCGGACGAGTAGGTCACCCCGATGATCCTCGCCATGTCATGGCGGAGCGTGAAGGCCCACAAGCTCCGCAGTCTGCTCAACGCGCTCGGCATCGTGCTCGGCGTGGGGCTGATCTTTGCGGTGATCTCGCTCTCCACCACGCTGGTCGGAACCTTCGACAGCCTCTACACGTCCGTCTACGGCAAGACCGACCTGCTGGTCACGCCGCCGACGCTCGACGGCACGGTCAAGCGCGACAAGCTCGCCAAGGTTCAGGCTGACCCCGCCGCCAAAGAAGTCGCGGCGAGCATCGCCAGCGTGCTCTCGATCGTGCGTGACGGCAAGGCGGGTTCAAAGCAGACCGACCAGATCAACACGTCTGGTGTTGATCCCACGGCGCCCGATCTGACGGGTGCGAAGATCGATGAAGGCCGCAAGATCCGCGGCGGCAACGATCTTGCGATCGACAGTGAATTCGCGCGGCGCAAGAAGCTCGAGCCCGGCGACACCCTGCGGCTGGCGACCCCGGACGGCAAGAAGAAGTTCCGCGTCGTCGCGATCATGAACTACGGCAGCGGCGTGCAGTTCGGCGGACAGGGCTTCGCGAGCATCCCGATCGAACGCGCGCGTGAGGTCTTCGACATCGAGTCCGGCTACAGCCAGATCGCCGTGCGGCTCGATCGCGACGCAGACGCCGCGGCCGTGCAGCGACGACTCGAGCGCAAGCTCGGCAAGAAGGTCGACGTGAAGACCCCGTCGGAGAAGGGCGAGGAGGCGGCCTCGCAGATGCGCGCCTTCAACGTCATCCTCTACTTCTTCGCGGCGATGTCGTTGTTCGTCGGCGGCTACCTGATCCTCAACTCGTTCAACATGACCGTCGCGCAGCGCATGCGCGAGATCGGCATGCTGCGCACGATCGGTGCCTCGCAGGGTCAGATCGTCTCGATGATCCTGTTCGAGGCGATCCTGCTGGGACTGATCGGCTGCGCGCTCGGTTTGTTTGCCGGGTTGGGCCTGACCAAGTTGATGACCGAGCTGGTCAAGGGCGTGAACGTCCCGATCGGCGAGGTCACCTACCCACCGCTCGCATTCATCCTCGCGCCGCTGATCGGCATGATCGCGACCATTGTCGGCGCCCTGCGCCCGGCGATCAAGGCCGGCCGCGTGCCCGCGATCCGCGCCGTCGTGTCAGATCACCGCGCCGACAAGATCGACCGGATGCCGCGCATCGGCTTCGCCGCCGCCGCAATCCCGATCGGGCTGTGGGGCGTCTTCAAACTCGCCTCGTCGAGCACGATCCCGGCGAGCACCGCCGCGATCGGAATCATCGGCATCATCCTGCTGCTCGCCGGCGTGATCGTGGTTGCTCCCGTGATCATCCCGGTGATCGTCAACGGACTTTCGTACGCGATCAAGCTGGTCACGCCGATCGAGGGGCGCCTCGCCGCAGACCAGTCACGCGCGAACCCCACCCGTTCCGCCGCGACGGCATCCGGCCTGATGATCGGTGTCGCCCTGGTCGGCGCGATCGGCTGCCTCGGCGCGAGCCTGATCGGCAGCATCTCCGAGCAGCTCGACAAGCACCTGCTCAACGACTACACCGTGCAGCCCAATGACTTCAAGCAGGGCGGGATGGGCACGCGCACCTCGATCTCCCAGCGCGCGCTTGAGCGCATCGACAAACTCGAGGGCGTCAAGACCGCGACCGGCGTGCGCCTGCTCTACGTGCCCAAGGGCTTCAAGGGCAGCGACTTCCAGGCCTTCGGCTTCAACCCCGACAAGCGCCGTGAGATCGTGCGCCAGGAATACAACGGCGTCTCGGCCGCGACGGTCATGCGCCGCCTCGACCGCGGTCAGGTCACGGTCGGAGGCCAGCTCAAACGCGGGCGCAACCTCGAGGCCGGCGACACGATCAAGCTGACCGGTCAGGACGGCGAGAAGAAGTACAAGGT
>JAEMSX010000010.1 GCA_016462645.1 Thermoleophilaceae bacterium | reverse complement strand
TCGTCGCGCATTTCTCCGATCAGAATGACGTCAGGGTCCTGACGCAGGATTCGACGGAGGGCCTTGCCGAAGGACTCGGTGTCAGCGCCGATCTCACGTTGCTGGATGATCGACTTGCTGTCGCGGTGGAGAAACTCGATCGGGTCCTCAAGCGTGATGATGTGCTTGGCGGTCGCGTCGTTGATCTGCTTGATCATCGCGGCCAGCGTCGTTGACTTACCGGAACCGGTCGTACCGGTCACGAGCACCACGCCACGCTCTTCTTCGGCGAGCCGCTTGACGGCCGGCGGAAGCATCAGTTCGTCGATGGTCTTGATGTCCATGCCGATACCGCGCATGACGATCGAGCACGAGCCGCGCTGCGTGAACGCATTGACACGGAAGCGGGCGACGCCGGGCAGCGGGTACGCGAAGTCGACCTCGCCGACCTGCTCGAACTCGGTGTATTTCTCCGGCTTGTCGCGCGTGATGTGCTTCAGCACGGCCAGCGAGTCGTCGGGCATGACCTTGTCGGTGCCCGGGACCTGCATGAGCTCGCCGTTGAGGCGCATCATCGGGGGGGCCGGAACCTTGATGTGAAGGTCCGATCCACCCTCGGTGAACATGTGCTTCAGAGCTGCATCTACATCAACCATTGCTATGCCTATCGGCAACCAATGGCGGCGCTTTAGGGCTACTCACGGGTCGGAAACCCGCAGTGCGCCGCTATTGCTGTGTCGGAGTTGCGTTCCGCCGCTTTGCGGCTCCACGCAGGCCCATCTGTCGGGCTGCCGGGCTACGCGACTCCGCCGACGCCCCTAGGCAACTTCACGGAGTCCTTGTGACCAGCTGAGTTTGCGCAGCTTGCGCAGCGAGTGGGTCTCGATGTGACGGACTCGCTCACGCGTGATGTTGAAGACCTTGCCGACCTCGTCGAGCGTCTTGGGCGATTCGCCACCGATTCCGAAGCGCAATTCCAGCACTCTGCGCTCGCGATATGAAAGGTTCGCGAGGGCACTGTGGAGATTCTGGGTTCGCAGTGAATCGGCGGCGGCGTCGAACGGGTCCGGGGCATTCTCGTCGGCCACGAACTGGCCGAATTCAGATTCTTCTTCATCGCCGACCGGCTTCTCCAGGGAGATCGGGGTCTGCGAGAGGCGCTTGATCGTCTCGACCTCGTCGGGCTTGATCTCGGTGACCTTGGAGATCTCGAGGATCGTGGGCTCGCGGCCGAACTCACTGAGCAGCTGACGCTCGGCGCGGGTGATCTTGTTCAGACGCTCGACCACGTGCACGGGGATACGCACGGTGCGGCCCTTGTCGGCGAGTGCGCGGGCGATCGCCTGGCGGATCCACCACGTTGCGTACGTGCTGAACTTGAAGCCTTTGCGGTAGTCGAACTTCTCGGCGGCGCGAACGAGGCCGAGCGTGCCTTCCTGGATCAGATCGAGGAAACTCAGGCCCTGGTTGCGGTAGTTCTTGGCGATCGAGACGACAAGGCGCAGGTTGGCCTCGACCATCTTGTCCTTGGCATCCATGTCACCGCGCTCGATGCGCTTTGCGAGCTGGACTTCCTCGGCGGCGGTCAAGAGGTTGACGCGGCCGATCTCCTTGAGGAAGAGCTGGAGCGAGTCGGTGGTCGTCGCCTCGGCTGCGGGGCTGTCGGCGAGCCGGCGGGAGGACTTGGTGCGCCTGGCGATCGCGGCAGTCCAGTTGGCCTCACCTTCGTGGGCCTCGTCCATCTCGTCGAGGACGTCAAGATCGGCGCGCTCGAGCCAGCCGCGGAGCACCTCGGGCTCGACACCCTCAACGCCGCTGTCGACGGCCAGGGCCATTGCTTCGCCGAGGGTCGCGACGTTCTTCTGGCGGCATGTCTCAATCAGCAGCCGCACTTCATCGGACGTTTCCAGAGCGTCGTCATTGTGGATTTCAATCACTGACATACATGCACTTCCCAGATCATCATTTGATTTCCCCCCGGTGCAACTGAGCTAAACGTCCCGTCCATAAAAATGGACGAATGTTCGACCCCGATTCCTTCGCGACAGGGGCTTGTCAGCGTCTGGAATCTATGTGTCCACGCCCGAATGCAATCGCAGATGCAGATTGCAACCAGTACATCCATTCTAAGCAGAAGTCACGAGGCCATGGGGTCGATTTTGGAAATATTGGACGCCCGTACAGGGTTTGATGGCCGTTCGTCCAGTGGACAGGGTCCAGCGAGGAAAAATTGCGTCCAGATCGCTCGGATTCTTACCCGCTCCAGGCGATAGGCTGCGCTCTCGGATGAACACAGGGGAGACATCCGGGACCGCAGCACCCACGCCTGAACACGGCGGAAAGCTGGTCGCGCGCCGCCTCGAGGCAGCGGGAGTGAGCAAGTTGTTCACGCTTTCCGGTGGACACATCTTTCCGATCTATGACGGCTGCCGCGAACGCGGCATCGACATCATCGACGTCAGGCACGAGCAGACGGCAGCATTTGCGGCCGAAGGCTGGGCGAAGGTCACGCGCGAGCCGGGCGTCTGCGCGCTGACGGCCGGACCTGGCGTGACCAACGGCATGAGCGCCGTGACCGGCGCCTATGAGAACGAGTCCCCGATGCTCGTGCTGGGCGGCCGAGCGCCGGCGTTTCGCTGGGGCCAGGGTTCCTTGCAGGAGATCGACCACGTTCCGTTCATGAGTCCGGTCACGCGATTCGCCGAGACGGTCACTTCGACCGAAACGATCGCATCGACCGTGGACCGCGCACTGGACACCGCGTGCGGCACTCCGGGCGGACCGGCATTCGTCGACCTGCCGATGGACCTCGTCTTCATGGAAGGCGCCGTGACCGAAGAGCCCTTCGCCGTGCCGGACCCCGTCGCGGCCCCGGCGGCAGACGGCTCGTTGATCGATCGCGCAGCCGCGCTGCTGGCCGGCGCCGAGCGACCGGTCGTGATGGCGGGAACGGGTCTCTACTGGGGACACGGCGAGCAGGAGCTCCTGCAACTTTCGGAGGAACTCGGCGTGCCGGTCTTCCTGAACGGCCTCGGCCGCGGCTGCCTGCCGGCAGATCACCCCCACTTTTTCGCGCGCGCCCGCTCGACCGCCCTGAAAGGCGCAGACGTTGCGCTCGTGATCGGAGCGCAGCTCGACTTCCGCCTCGGTTTCGGCGGATCGTTCGGCGAGGACACCGAGCTGATCGTCCTGAACTCATCTCCCCCGAGCAAGCGCACCGAGCGACCGATCGCCGCCGAACTCGTCGGCGGGATCGCGGCCTCGCTGTCGGCGCTGCGCTCCGGCGGTGGGGAGTTCACCGACTCGCGACGCTCCTGGATCGAACAGTTGCGCGGTGTCGAGTCCGAGAAGCGCGCCGCGGAGACCGCAGAACTTGAAGACTCGCGTTCACCCCTCCACCCCGTCCGTGTCTACGCCGAACTCGCTCCGATGCTCGACCGCGACGCCACGATCGTCTGTGACGGCGGCGACTTCGTGAGCTACGCCGGCAAGTTCATCGACACGTACGAGCCCGGCTGCTGGATGGATCCGGGGCCGTATGGCTGCCTGGGAACCGGGCCCGGCTATGCGATGGCCGCCGCTCTGGCGAAGCCCGGCAAGCAGGTCGTGATGATGATGGGCGACGGTGCCTTCGGCTTTGCCGGGATGGACTTCGACTCGCTCGTGCGCCACAACATTCCGGCCGTCGCGGTGATCGGTAACAACGGCATCTGGGCGCTTGAGAAACACCCGATGGAGTTTCTCTACGGCTACTCGGTCGCGGCCGAGCTCACGCCCGGCATGCGTTACGACACGATCGCCGAGACGCTCGGCGGTCACGGCGAGTTCGTGCAGACGCCGGACGAACTGCGCCCCGCCCTCGAGCGTGCATTCGAGAGCGGGAAGCCGGCAGTCGTGAACGTCTTGACTGACCCTGCGGTGGTTTATCCGCGCAGCGCCAATCTGGCCTGATCAGCGACCTTCTTCGACGTCCTTCGCGCGGCAGTACTTCTCGAAGTAGTCGGCGTACTCGTCGCGTCCACCGAAGACTGCGAGGCCGCGCTCCACGTTGACGAAGCCGGTCGAGTTTGAAGCGAGATAGTCCGGGTGACTCGTGAACTTGTTGATTAGATCGGGGCGTTTGGGGTTGCGGTGGACGTAGGCGATGGCACGTCTCACATCATTCCTGGTCGCGAGGTGTTTCGCGTCGAAGGGTCGGAGGAACACCTGCCCCGTGTGGCCGGTGACTCGATTGTGGTGCAGAGCGAAGGCCCGAAGTGAGTTTGCGACGAACCTCCCGATCGCCGTTTGGTCTTCGCCCTGGCGCAGAACGAGGTGCGGGTGATTCGACTGCGTTGCGAATGCGATGACGTCGATGTCTGAGAACACCTCGGGACCGCGGTAGGTGCCGACCGTTCCGGGCAGCCGACGTCGAAGCGTGTCCAGCCATGCGGACTTCAACTCATCGCTCGAAAACGGATTCAGTCCCTCGACTGCGTGGGTGTAGACATGGGCGTAAGCGTTCGGTCGGGCGATACGCAGCTCTGCTTTGCTCGGCCACCGCTTCAGGAATTGTCGATTCATGCCTGGTTAAGGCTTCGACGTACATCGATTTACCCCCGATCGGAAAGATTTTGCGGATTCGTAACCAATACATCCGAGGAGAGACGGCTTCTCCTCGGTGATCGCACGAGGAGGAACGGTTGCTCCTCAGGGGGTACCTGAGGAGGAACGGTTGCTCCTCAGGGGGTACCTGAGGAGGAACGGTTGCTCCTCACGCGACTACGCCGCGACCGCGGCGAGTGCCAGCTAGAACGCGTCGTCGTTGGTCGTGAGCGCGAAGATCACGGCGAAGTTGACGAGCATCACGGTGATCGCCCAGAGCGGGTAGGCACCGATCATCATGAAGTGCGAGATGCCGCTGAGGCACGAGAGTCCGATGCCCCACAGCAGGCCGCTCGGCTTGCGCAGGTGAATCTCACGCGCGGCGTAGAGCTGCAGCAGGCCGATGATCAGCACGGCGACCCCCCAGCCGGTCAGTGACTCAAGGAAGATCCGGTTGACGTCGAAGCGACTGTCCCCGCCGAAGGCGGCGGCCGCCTCGATCAGGTTGAGGACTCCTGCCACGGCGAGCACGACGGTCGCGAAACTGAGTGGGCGGACGGCGGGCTCGTAGGTTGCGGCGGCGGCCTTGGCCGGGTTGCCGTACTTGGATGATTTGTTGCTCATGAGGGCGGATTCTAGGATCGCGCCCGGAAGAGATTGGGACAGATGCGAATCGGAGCGATCGACATAGGCAGCAATTCGACTCGTCTGCTGCTCGCAGATGTCGATGACGGCGCGATCTCGGAGATCTCGCGACGGTCGATCGTCACGCGACTCGGCGACGGCGTGGACAAGTCCGGCGCCCTCAACGACGCCGCGATCGAGCGTGTGATGGACGCGCTCGAGGAATACGCCGCCGAGATGGTGCTCGCGGGTTGCGACAGGATCGGCGGTGTTGCCACGTCCGCGGTGCGCGAGGCGTCCAACGGTCATGACTTCGCCGACCAGGTCGGTACGCGCCACGGCATCCCGATCGAGGTGATCGGCGGTGACCAGGAGGCTCAGCTGACCTTCCTCGGTGCCTCGACCGGAGACGCGCTCGACAAAGCCGGTCGCTCGATGGTCGTGGACATCGGCGGCGGCTCGACCGAGTTCATCGTCGGCTCCGGCGGAGAGCTGCTCTTCCACGAATCGACCAAACTCGGCGCCGTGCGACAGAGCGAACGCTGGCTGCACAGCGACCCGCCGACCAAGGATGAGATCAAGCTTCTGCTTGACGAAGCACAGACGATCATCCTCGACGCCGTCCCCACCGAGTTCCGACGCGACATCGAGAACGGGATCGGCGTTGCCGGCACACCGACCGTGCTCGCGGCAGTCGACCAGGCGCTTGTGCCGTTCGATCCCTGGAAGGTGCACGGCTACCCGATCACGACCGAAGCCGCCGAACGACTCCTCGACATGCTGGCGGGAATGCCGCTCGAAGAACGCCGCCAAGTCCCCGGCCTCCACCCCGACCGCGCGCCGACGATCGTCGCCGGCGCGGCGATTCTGCTTTCGACTCTGCGCGCGTTCAAGCTCGACCAGGTGGTCGTCTCCGAGCACGACATCCTCTACGGCGTCGCGCTCACGCTCGCCGCCGCCTAGACGGTTTCGACGTCGGGGTCGAGCCGCTTGTCGCTGATCGGGTCGGCCGTCGGCACGCCGCCCTCGGCACGCCAGCGGCGAACCTGACCGAGCGCTCCTGAAACGGTCGCCACCAGCGGCACCGCGAGGATTCCGCCGATCACGCCGCCGATCGTCGTTCCCGCGAGAACGGTCGTCAGCGTCACGACCGGGACCAACGAGACCCGCTCGCCGACGATCCGTGGCCGCACGAAGATGCTGTTGATCTGCGAAAGGACCAGCAGCACGAGGATCATTCCGATCATCGTCCAGAGGCCGCCCGAGACGAACGACATGGCCGCCACCAGCGCGCCGGAGATCCAGGCGCCGATGATCGGCAGGAACGCGAGCAGGAACACGACAATTCCGAGCACGAGCGCGAGCTTGACGCCGAAGATGAACGCGAAGAGCCCAACGCCGACGCCGTAGAGCGCGGCCATCTGCGCCGTTGCCTGCAAGTAGGTGGCGAGCTTCCTGTATGCGGTCTCGCCGAGCTCGTTGATTCCCGGGCGGTTGACCGGGCTGAAGAAGCCCAGCACCCACTGCCAGTAGCGGTCGCCGCCAGCCAGCAGGTAACCGGTCAGCACGATCGTCAGTCCGACCAACGCGACCGTCTGCGCGATCAACGGTGCCGCGGCCTTGATGCCCTGGATCAGCCAGTCCTTGACCTCCGGGATCGCCTCTGCGACGCTCTGCTTGAGATCGACGATCTGCTCGTGATCGAGGTTGAAGGGCGGACCGTCGAGCCACTTGTAGAACTCGTCGCCGGTGTTGTCGAACGCGTGCTTGAAGCTGTCGATGTTCTTGATGAACGGCGGGATCGCAAGCAGCGCGAAGCCGACCATCACGGCGATCGCCACCAACACAGTCAGCGTGGATGCAAATCCACGGGAGATGCCGCGTTTCTCGAACCAGGCGGTGAGCGGGGCGAGCACCGACGAAATGAGCAGCGCCAGCAGCAACGGCACCACGACGAACTTCAGCTCGATCAGAATCGCGACGATCAGGGTCAGCGCGGCTGCGCAGACGAGAATCCGCCAGGACCATCCGGCCATCGTGCCGAGAACGCCCCAGTCGCGCCCCTCCGACGGGCTTGACTCGGCGTCGAACATCGACTGCCGATCGCTCACGCGTCTTCCTTCGGCCGGACACCGGCTTCTTCGAGCCAGCGGACCAGTTCCAGGTGCATCGCGCGTGCGCCGATGATCTCCTCGGGCGCCTGCGACCACTCGGACGGCACCAGCGCGAATGGCTCTGACTGCGTTCCGCCAAGCCCGCCGTGCGAGCCGACGAGCTCTTCGAATGCCGCGACCTCACCGGATTCGTGGTCGAACATGCTGACGACGTAGATGTCGGGTGCGTTGTCGAATCCGCTGTTGCGGGCGAGGTGCGTTGCCGCGTGCTTGCCGAAGTGCTCGAGCGGGTCCGCGCCTTCGACTTCGCCGGTCGCCAGGCGCTGCAGGCCGTCGGCGCCGATCGCAACCGGTCCGTCGGCCGAATCAACCATCACGAAGCCGACACCGGGGTGCGTCGCCAGCGTCGTGATCAGGCCCGGGAACGCGCTCTCGATCCCCTCGCGGGTGAGGCGCTCCTTCTGCTCCGGGAAGTAGATCAGACCGAGGTTGCCTGAGGCGAGCACGATCACGTCGGGCTTGTCGCTCTCTCCCTCGATCTTGGCTTCGAGCTCGTGCAATTCGACCTCAGGACCGAAGCGCGCCTCGTCGGCGCCGGGCTCGCGGCGCTCGACCTGCTTGCGCACGACCGTGGCGGTTGCGCCTTCGGCGTTCGTGATCTGTGTGACGGCTCCGCCGATGTTGCCCCAGGCCTCGTCGACGGCGGCAATCTTCGCGACGTCGTGTTTGTCCGCGATCGAGCGCTCGACGACCGACTCGAGGGTTTCGCCGAAGCGCTGCAGGAAGGTGGCGCCCTGGCTCTGACCGTGGTCCGAGAGGACGACGAACTTGTACGGGCGCGGCGCGAACTCGGAGATGCGTTCGAGACGTGCGAACTGCTGGTCGAGGCGGCGGAGAACGTCGAGCGCGTCGCGACGCTCGATTCCGGAGTGGTGGGCGACCTCGTCGTAACCGACGAACGTGGCGTAGCTGGTCGGCACGCCCTCGAACATGTCGCCGATCAGGCTGAAGATGTTGAAATCGCGCATCACGACCGTCATGCCCATGCGCAGCAGCGGGTAGATGCCGCCACGCGAGACGCGCGGCTGGATGTCGAGCTGCTTCTGGCGACGCGCCTCGATCTTCTCCGTGATCACGTCCCAGATTCCGAGCGAGATCGTGCGCGACGGGTTGTACGGGTCGGCGAAGTAGGCGTAGAAGTCGCGCGAATAGAGCTTGTCGCGCACGCGACTGAGCGTCAGTAGCGAGCGCGGTGCGTCACCGGACATCAGGTTGCCGCGGCTGGTGCCGCCATAGGCCAGCAGTCCCTTGCCGGTCGAGAGGCGCTCCTCCACCATGGCGACGTCCTTCGCGCTGCTCGAAGTCACGAGCTGACCGGTCGAGCGCTCATACCAACGGAAAGCCGGGATGCCTTCGTTGCTCCCGAGCAGCAGGCCGGCCTGCGAGGCGCTGGTCTGCGAGGAGAGGTCGCATTCCCACTTCACGATCCGGTGGCTCCCGTCCTGCATCCAGCGTGCCATCGTCGGGCAGTGGCCGTTGGTGATCGCGCGGCGCAAGACCGGCTCCGCAAGGCCGTCGATCTCAAGAAAGAAGACGCCGGGCACATCGGAATGCTGGATCTCGCGCCCCTGTCGCTTGACCACGCGGCGGATTGACCGCAGCACGACGCGCTCGTAGTACCAGTCGCGTTCGCCGAGTCCGAAGATCGTCGTGAGCAGGATGTTCGCGACCGTCAACACGAGCACCACGACGACCGCGGCCCAGTCCGAGACGGTGATGTTGTCCGCGAACTCCGCCGCAAGCTCGATCACCAGCGCCGCCATCAGGATCGAACCGAGGCCCATCGTGAACACCGCGAAGCGCAGCGCCAGTGAGATGATCAGCGGCCAGAGCAGAGCGTTGAAGAGCAGGATCGTCGCGGCGACGAGACAAGCGACGCCGAAGCTCGGTAGCTCGAATCCTCTGAGGAACTGCGAGAGCCCCCACAGAATCGCGCCGTTGAACGCGATCAACCCGAGGCCGCGCAACACCGTGCCGAGGATCGCCTTGGCCCGTCCCGTCACGCTTCGTCACCCGGCTTCTCAATCGAACCGTCTTTACCGATCGAGATTGAGTCGCCCGGTTCGATCAGGGCTACGCGCGCGTCGGTCAGCGAGGACTCTTCGACGATGCGCCGGAACTTGCGCGGCGGCTCGACGAGTAGATCGGGGCGTCGCTTGATCATTCCAGCCGGAAGGTATCCGCCCCAGTGGACAGGGACGGCGATGCGTGGCTGGATCAACTCGACGGCCTTCGCGGCGCGCAGTGGGTCGAGGTGTCCGGCTCCGAGCTTGGGTCCCCATCCCCAGACGGGAATCAGCGCGAGATCGACCGCCGGAGCGAGCTCGGCCATCTCGTCGAACAGGTCGGTGTCGCCGGCGTAGTAAAAGGACTGCGAGCCCTCGACAACGAAGCCGATCGTCTCGGCGGTCGCGTTCCAGGGCATCCGGCTGCCGTGGTGATCGGCGTGCACCGCACGCACGCGCAACCCGCCGGCCTCGACCTCATCGCCGTCGCTCACGCCGACGACGTCCTTGAATCCAAGCGACCGCATCATCTTCGCCGAGTCGTTCGGGACGATCGTCCGCGCGGTCTTGTCGACCAGCTTGAGCGACCGCTTGTCGAGGTGATCCATGTGGCTGTGTGAGATCAGCAGGACATCTGGATTCGCATAGCGATCGAGATCCACGAGCGGCGCGTGGCGCTGCAGGTGGAGCAACGAAGTGCGGAACAGCGGATCGCTCAGCACGCGGACGCCGTCGAGCTCAACCAGCGTGGTCGAGTGACCAGCGAATCCGACATGCATTTGCTTCTGCGACAAGATGACCAAAGTGTGGCGCATGTCGTAGCATGGCCCGCATGAGTGACACAGAAGCCGCCACGGCAACCGACGTCCCTGCAAGCCCCGCGGCCGAGGACACGCGACCCGGATACTCCCCCTACAAGCTCGGATGGGGTCTCGGAACCGTCATGGTTCTGGCGTCGTTGGCGCTCTTCCTGGCATTCATCTCACTCTGGGCGAACCGCCAGCTGCTCGACTCCGATCAGTGGACGGAGACTTCGACCGAGGTGATCCAGCAGCCTGCCGTGCGCACCGCGCTGGCCAACTACCTCGTCGACCAGCTCTTCACCAGCGTTGATGTCGAGCAGGAGCTCAAGGACCAGCTTCCGAAGGACTGGGACGTCCTCGCGAGTCCCGCCACCAGCGGACTGCGCTCGCTCGCGCTCAGCGGCACGAAGTCGGCACTCGATCTCCCGGTCGTGCAGGCCGCATGGAAAGAGGCCAACCAGCTCTCCCACGAGCAACTGATCACGATCCTCGAGGGCGGAAATGAGAACGTCTCGACGACCAACGGGACCGTCACGATCAACGCGCGCTCCATCCTCACGGACGTCGCCAACAAAGTCGGCCTCAGCGGTGAGCTCGCGAACAAGATTCCGGCCAGCGCCGCCACGATCACGATCTACCAGTCGAGCGATCTCGCCGCCGTTCAGAACGCCTACACAGTCGTGAAGGACCTGCGCTGGATCTTTGCCGGTCTTGCGCTTGTGCTCTACGTGCTCGCGATCGCGCTCGCCAAGGGTCGTCGTCGTCGCGCCGTCATCTGGATGGGCACCTCGTTCATCGTCGTCGCACTGCTCGTACTGATCACAAGCTCGCTCGCTCGCACTCCGGTGGTCGACTCGCTCGCGCAGACGAGCGCGGTGGTGCCGGCGGTGACCGACGTCTACAACATCGCCGTCGAGCTCCTGCGTCGGATGGCCGGCTCGCTGCTCTTCACCGGAATTCTCGTGCTGCTCGCCGCGATGGTGGCCGGCCCGTACACATGGGCGATCACCGTGCGCCGGTTCCTCGCGCCGTACTTCCGCGACTACCTCGCACTCTCGATTGCGACTGCGCTGCTGCTCTTCCTGATCGTCCTCTGGCTCGTGCCGGTGAACGGCTTCCGCACGGCAGTCGGCCTGACGATCAACATCGCGCTCGCGATCGCAGGATTCATCGCCCTCGTGCGCATCACGCGTCACGAGTTCCCCGACGCCGAGCAGGCCGACTTCGGCGCCGCGGGCGACTGGGTCAAGAAGCAGTGGGGCGGCGCAACCGGTTTCGTCAAGCAGCAGGCCAGCAAGACTGACCTCCCGAGCTTCCGCGGCGGCGGCGAGAAGACCACCGAGGTTGCGGTCAAGCCGGTCGGCGACACCGATGAACTGGAGCGGCTGAGCACGCTGCACAAGAGCGGATCCTTGACCGACGAGGAATACGCCGCGGCGAAGAAGAAGCTGCTCGGCTAGCTGTCAGTCCGGCTGGATCGGACCGCCCGCCGCGAGGACCTTTCGGACCTTCGCGGTCAGCGTCTCGATGTCATAGGCACCCTCGTGCCTGCGACCGTTGATGAAGAAGCTCGGCGTTCCCGTGACGAGTGATTCGTCGGCGCTCTCGACGTCCTCGGCGACGCGCTCGGCGTAGTCGCGGCTGCGCAGGTCCTCCCAGAAGCGGTCGATGTCGAGGCCGATCTGCTCGGCGTAGTTGCGCAGGTCGCGGATCTCGATGTCGTGTTGGTGATCGATCATCAGATCGTGCATCTCCCAGAACTTGCCCTGAACGGCTGCGGCCTCGGCTGCCTCCGCGGCGAGTTGCGCGCGCGGATGCACGTCCTGCAGCGGCAGATGGCGCCAGACGTAAGTGAGCTCGTCGTCGAACATTTCGATCAGCGTGCGGACCGTGTCCTCGGCCCGACCGCAGTAGATGCACTCGTAGTCGCCGTACTCGAGCAGCGTCACGCGCGCGCCCTTAGGGCCGCGGATGTGGTCGCGCTCGAAGTCGACCGGTCGCGCTAGGTCTTCGAGCAGCGCGGAAGGCGTGACGGAACTCGTGCGGCCGCTCGCGGCCATGCGATTGGTGATCGCGATGATCACGGCGCCGAGTGCAGTCGAGATCACGGCCGCCGCGAGAATGCCGACCTTGGCCTCATCGAGCGTCTGCCCTTCGAAGGCGATGCCCGCGATGAACAGCGAGAGCGTGAAGCCGATGCCGCAGAGCGCGGCTGCTCCGAATACCGGCGGAATCTCGACCGGGAGCGGCAGACGACCCAGCCTGGGGTGCGCCGCGACCAGCGTCGTCAGGCCGATCCCGAGCAGTTTTCCGAACACGAGCGCGCAGACGATGCCGATCGTGACCGGGGACTTCAGCGATTCCTCAAGCAGACCACCGGTCAGCGTGACGCCGGCGTTGGCGAGCGCGAAGATCGGAACGATCAGAAAGCTCGTCCACGGATGCAGCCCGAACTGCAGTCGCTCGTTCTCGGAGACTGCGTTCTGCACGTACAGCCGCGCGCTGCGCGCGAGCTCGGCCGTCGGCTGTTCGCGGAACAGACGCGTGATCGCCGTGGCGCGTTCGAGGTCCTGCCGCGCCGGCGGCTTGGCGGAGATCGCGAGTCCGATGATCACACCGGCGATCGTCGGGTGCACCCCCGACTGGGACATCGCGATCCAGATGGCGATGCCGATCAGCTCGTACGGGCGCTTGCTGAGCGGATTCCAGAAGGAGCGGATCCCCACGGCGAGCACGCCGAGCAGTGCAGTGATCGTCAGCGCCTGGGCCGAGATCTCCGAGCTGTAGGCGAACGCAATCACGAGCAGGGTCCCGACGTCGTCGGCGATCACCAGCGTCAGGACGAACACGCGCAGCCGCGCCGGGAGCTTGCGACCGAAGAGCGCGAGCATTCCCAGGGCGAACGCCGTGTCGGTCGGCATCACGACGCCCCAGCCGTTCGCGTTCGGGCCGCCGCCATTGAAGGCGAGGTAGATCGCCGCGGGCAGCGCCATGCCGCCGATCGCCGCCATCACGGGGATCGCGACGCGGCGGCGCTCGCGCAGCTCTCCCATGTCGAACTCACGGCGCACCTCAAGCCCGACGACGAGGAAGAAGAACGTCATCAGGCCGTCGTTGACCCAGTAGTGCAGGTCGCCGCCGAGCGTGTGCGAGCCCAGCGTGAAGGAAAGATCGGTGTGCCAGAACGACTCATACGAGCCGGCCGCGACGTTCGCCCAGATCAGTGCGGCGGCTGACGCGGCGAGCAGGACGAAGGCGCCGGAGACCTCTGTGTCGAGGTAGTTGCGCAGCGGCGCCGCGATGTTGCGCGTCCAGGCCGTGTGTCCACTGAGTCTGCGGACTGCGTCTCCTGGCGTTGCGGCGTCACCCATCGGGGGATTATGGCCGGAGCCGAACGTGTAGGTTGCCGTGACATGCCCGCCGCGAGCAGATTCCACGAACACGCGCTGGTCGGCGGCGCCCGCGCATGATTGGAGACGATTCAGTGCCACGCGAGCATTTCGACACGATCGTGGTCGGCGCAGGTCCCGCAGGAGAGGTGGTCGCGGGCGAACTCGCGGCCGGCGGCCAGAAGGTCGCGGTGATCGAGCGCGAGCGCGTCGCGGGCGAGTGCTCCTTCTGGGCCTGCATGCCCTCGAAGACCCTGCTTCGCCCCTCGGAGCTGCTCACGGCGGCAAGACGCGCGCCAGGCGCCGCCGAGGCGATCACCGGCGAGCTCAACGTCACCGAGGCACTGAAGTGGCGCGACCGGATGGTCAGCAACTGGGATGACGCGGGCTACGCGACCTGGCTGACCGACCGCGAGATCGAGCTCGTGCGCGGTTCGGCGCGGCTGGTCGGCGACGGCGGAGTTGACGTCGAGGACCGCCGCCTGCAGGCCGACAACATCGTGATCGCCACGGGGTCAAAGCCCGCGCTCCCGCCGATCGACGGTCTCTCGGAAACCCGCTTCTGGACCAACCGCGAAGCCACAGGCGCGCACGAGATTCCCGATCGGCTGCTCGTACTGGGCGGTGGCGCCGTCGGCGTGGAACTCGCGCAGGCCTACGCGCGCTTCGGGGCGTCCGTCGCGTTGATCGAAGGCGCGGACCGCATTCTCCCCGGCGAGGACCCGCGCCTGTCCGCAGCGATCGCCGCCGCGCTGAAACTGGACGGCGTCGAGATCCACACCGGCGTCACCGCGAGCAAGGTCCACGGCGGAGAGCATGAGCAACGCGTCGTACTCGCCGACGGGACCGAGCTGCGCGGAAACGAGCTGCTGGTCGCGACCGGACGCAATCCGGCAAGTGACGGGCTCGGCCTCGAGTCATTGCCGGTCAAGCTCGAACGCGGCGCGATCGAAGTGGACAAGCGCCTGCGCGCCGCGCCCGGCATCTATGCGATCGGCGACGTGAACGCGATCAACATGACCACCCACACCGGCAAGTACCAGGCACGACTGGTCGCCGCCGAGATCCTCGGCCACGGCTACGACGCTGACTACCACGCGATTCCACGGGTCGTCTACACCGACCCGAATGCGTTCGGCGTCGGCCACACGCCGGAGAGCGCCGCGGCCGACGGGATCGCAGTCGCGCTCGGTACGGGTTCGGTCGCCGACACCGCCGCCTCTTCGATCGTCCGCGCCGACTGGCGCGACGCCGTTGACGAGTTCCTCACCCTGGTCGGCGATCAGCGCACCGGCCGCATCGTCGGCGCTATCGCAGTCGGTCCGCACGCCGCCGACTGGATGGGTCAGGCGACGCTGGCTGTGCAGACGCGAACCGAGGCATCGGCACTCGCCCGCACGATCCAGCCGTTCCCGGCGCTCTCCGAGGTCTTCACGCTTGCCGCGCGAGACCTCGTGGCGCATGGTCAGAGCTGACTACTGCGGGTCGCCGGGTTCGAGTGACCAGGAAGCGACCGTCGACCGCTGGCTGGCGGGGTCCGTGTATGTGCGCACCGCATCCAGGTGGAAGCCGTCGCCGACAGGCTCAAACCCGCCCCCGAGCATCGCCATGTTGACGAACCCCACGAGCGTGCCGGTGAACGACGGCGGAGCCTCGGGTCCGCAGTCGGTCGGCACGAAGGTCGTGTTCGGGACCTCGACGTCGTACATCACCGCGTGGGTCCACTCGCCCCCGGGCGGCTTGTTCAGCTCGATGTCCCCGGCCTCGATGTTGCCGCCCGAGCCCTTGCCGACCCAGCGGCATCCGACGCCGATGTCCTGCTGGACCTCGTCCTGGTCGGCGGTGGTGAGCTTGTACCAGGCCGAGATGTAGCCGTTGTCGCTCACGTACACCTCATCGAGCGTGTAGACGACCCAGGAGTGGAAGAAGTCGTATGTACCCGGAGTCGTCGATGTGGAGGAAATCGTGCCGCTGATCTTCTCGGGCAGATTGAGGTCGTCCTTGGCGTACCAACCCCACTGCGCGCGTCCAGCCGTAGAGGTCGCGATCACGTCGGCGCCGACGGTGAGCTTCTCGGCGTCCGGGCTTGCGGCCTTGGCGGCGAAGCGCGCCGGCGCGCCGGGGTCGGACTGTGCCTTCGTGACGGTGAACGATCCGCGCTCGACGCTCAAGACGGTGAACTCGCCAGAGGCTTCGCCACCGGAGCTGGCCTCCACGCGGCCGGAGACCTGAAGTGATTTGCCGGCCGCGAGCTTGGCGACCGAGTCCGGGCTGTAGCGCAGGTTGGCGCAGCGGCCGGGCAACGAGTACCACTTGTACTCGTCCTGCATCATCCGCCAGCGCGCAACCTCGGCCTGCGAGCCGAGAGAGTTGATCGTGGCGCTGCTGCTGGCGGACTGGGCGGCCAGCTGCTTGGCGGCTGCCTTTTCCTCGGCGGAGGAGGCACCGGCGACCTTCAGCTTGATGTCGGCGCTGAGCGGTCCCGTCGCTGCCGGATCACCCTCGCGCGGGACACTGAACCCACCGGCGAGCTGAATCACCATCTGCAGGCCGCGCTCGTAGTGCTCCACCTTCATGGTGACCCTGGCGTCGACGTCATGCAGCTTGGCGTCACGCCCGACGTGTCCGGTCGCGTGAAGCGTGTCGTGGAACTTCTCGGTGACGGCAGCGATGACGCCCTTGCCCTTGAGCACCATCATCGTTCCGCCGGTGCTGGATTTGTGGTCGATCGTCAGCAGTCCGGCGGCGGTCGGGCATTCGACTTCGGGAACCACGCCGATGACTTCCTCGACCACTGGCTGATAGCGGACCGTGTAGCCGTTGTAGCTCGAGTCGACGGTGACGTTGAACTTCTTTGAACCGTCCGCGAACTCACGCACGTCAATCTGCGACGTGAGCTCGACGCCACTGGGAAGCGTCTGGGACGGACCCTTCACGCTGATCGTGTCGACGACTGCCCCGACCGCGGCGGCGAACGCCCGCTTTCCATTGGCGGCAATCCGCGGCTTCTTGTCCATCGAGGCGGCGCGGGTCGCAAGCTTCACCGCGGCAGCAGAAGCCTTTGGCGCGGCAGCGCGCAGCTTGGCCGGAACCTTCAGCCTGCTGCCCGCGGCCGGCCTGGACACCTCGGCAAACCAACGAGCAAGCCGCGAGGAAGTCTGGACGCCAGCATGACCCGCCTTCGTGCGGGCAGTCTTCAGGCAGACCTTCTTGCCGTTGACAACCCAGATCTTGGAGTTCCCGCCGCACTTGGGGGCGGCGTCTGCTGAGCGGGGCAGCGCCAGTGCGATCGTGATCAGCGCGAAGACGACCAGCGCGGGGAACGCCAGTCGGAGCGACTTCGAGGGGTGGAACGACATTGCGGGAACTCCTGGATCGGTGGGCTTGAGGACGGCGAACCGTCCCTGTGCCTACATCCTGGGCCCTGCCGCAGGCCGGTTCATAAGGGGTGACCCCCTAAGCGAACCCCAAACTTTCTGAACGGAGCGTTAATTGCCGGCCACAGAAGAGACGTACTTCGCGATTGCCGCGATCTCTTCGGTGGAAAGCGTGCCCTTGAAGGACGGCATCGCGCGGAGACCGTTGGTTACGCGATTGACAACCAGAGCCTCGGTCGGTTTTGACTGGTCGAGGTTCGGGCCGACCGTACCGCTTGTGTTGGCGGCCTTCAGCGTGTGGCATCCGGCGCAGTTGGCCGCAAAGAGTGCGGCGCCGTCAGCGCCTTCGGCAGCGGCTTCGCCGCCGGCGGCCTTCTCGCTTTTGGCGGAGTCGGCGGTCTTGGTCTCAGCCTGCGCCTTGATCTTCGGAGCTGCTGCCCCGCCGACCTCACCGAGTCCGCCGATCGTGAAGGCGACAACCTGGGCCTTCTGGCCCCTGCGGTGAACGAAGCTGGCCGGGACGATCAGCGTGCCGTCGAAGGCGGCGAGCGGCGCGACTGCGCCTGCCGGGAGCTTCGATTCGAAGACGGTGTCGCCGTTGCCGGCGTTGAAGCCGTAGACGTGACCGTCGAGCGTGCTGGTGAAGACGATGTTGTTGACCACGGTCGCGGCGCCGAGCGGCACGGACGCGAGCTTCTTGGTCCAGTTGACGTCGCCGTTGCTGGTGTTGAGCGATACGAGCTGACCGTTGTTGCTGGACTTGCCCTGGAGCTTCTTGGTGAGCTGCTCACCGTCGAGTGAGGCGAGGTCCTTCGGAAGGTTCGCGACGGGCACGTAGACGCTGTCGTGGGCGACGGCCATGTTTGCGATCACCTTCGGCGTGGTGTTGCCGACGGCCTTGATCGTCGAGGTCCACTCGGCGTCCGAGGTGTTGCTCACGGCGGCGACTTTCGAGCCGGCGGCGCCGACGACGATCTCGGCGTCATCGTTGCCGGTGGTGAGGATCGGTGAGACCGGTGATTTGATCTTGCGCAGGGCGCCGGCCTTCAGGCGTGAGAGCCAGGTCGGACGCAGAACGGCGTTGGCCGCGATCGTCGCGCCGACCGCCGGGTCGCCGGTGTTGAGGTCGAGGGCCTTGATTCCGCCGCCCGGGGTCTGGACGAAGACGTTCTTTGCGGTGATGTAGGGCGAGGGCGCCGCGTTGCCGAAGCCGGCCTTGGTGTCGATGTCAGCAGCCCACGCGACGCCGAGAATCGCGACGGTCTTCGTGTTGATTCGACCGCCGACATAACGCGTGTTCTGCGCGTTCTGATTCGGCTGGACCCACGTGTTCGCCGGGGTACCGGTGGTGCAGCCGCTGAGGACGAGCGCCAGGAGGGCGAGCATCGCCATTGAAGCGAGCGTGATCAAGGACTTGTGCTTACGGCCGTTCTTCGAGTGCATTTGGCGGTAACTCTTCGCGTTGCGGGGGTCAGAATCGCGGCTAAATCTATCCGACCGGCAGGGCGGGCAGATAAACGCTGACAGCTGTGCCCGAACCGAGCTTGCTCGAAGCCCGCACCAGACCGCCGTGCTGCTCGATGATTGCGCGCGTAACGGACAGCCCGAGACCGGTGCCACCGGTGTCGGTTCTGGTCGTGAAGAAGGGGTCGAAGATGTGCTGGAGCGTGTCCTCGCTCATCCCGACGCCGTCGTCCGCGACCGTGATCCGAACGTACTTTCCGGGCCGCGACCATGGGTGCGTCTCGACGTACTCCTCGTCGATCTCGTCGGACTCGACGCTGATCGTGAGCGTCCCCCCGTCAGGCATCGCGTCGCGTGCGTTGAGGCCAAGGTTCATCAGCACCTGCTCAAGCTGGCGGCGGTCGACGAAGACCTCCGGCAGGTCGGGCTCGGTCACAACTTCCACTGTGATCGATGCGCCGAGCACGCGTCCGAGCATGCCTCCGATCGATCGAACGCGGTCAACCACGTCAGTCGGCTCGGCGGAAAGCTCCTGGCGCTTTCCGATCGCGAGCAGTTGCTTGGCAAGGTCGCTCGCGCTTTCGGCCGCGTTCTCGATCAGGCGCAGGTTTGCGAATTGCTCCGGCTCTTTGAGTTCGCCGCGCAGCACCTGCGCCGCCCCGAGGATCACCGTGATCATGTTGTTGAAATCGTGGGCGACGCCACCGGCAAGCTCACCGAGGCTCTCGATGCGTTGCCGATCGGCAAGCAGGCGGTCGGTCTCCGCCTGATTGCGAATCTTCTCCTCGCGCTCGCGCGCCAGGAGTATGCGAGCGGAGGCAAGCACGACGATCTTCGCGAGTTCACCCAGGTACTCAAGTTCGGCATCACTGGGCAGCCGGACGCCCTCATCACCGAACGTCCCCGTGCTGACTGTGCCGAACGTCGTGTCGATCAGCGTGAGCGGCACTGTGACGATCGTGCGCAGTCCCAACGCCTCGACAACCTCGCGATTGACACGCGGGTCGGACTGTGCGTCCTCGATGATCACCGGGCGTCGGGACTCGACCACTTCGGTCACGAACTCGTCTCCTGCGATCGGGAGTTCGACCGCGTCGTCCCAGATGTCACCGACCATCGTCCCCCGTGGGGTCATCGTCTTGAACGTGCCGCGTTCAGGCATCACGATCGAGATCCAGGACGAGTTGTACCCAATGGCGTCGCGCACCTCATCCGAGAGCGCGACGAGCAGTTCCTCGTAGTTCTGAACCGACTGCAGTTGCCGCGAGAACTCAAAAAGCCGGGATTCAGCCAGACCGGAGGTGACCACGACCCAACCATACGGGTAGTGGCGTGCGCCGTGTGGCACGCTCTGGACGTCCGGACGTGTTTCGCCCTATTTGAAGGGGTTTTGCTATGTTGAGGTCAACGCCGCGGGGTGGAGCAGTCTGGTAGCTCGTCGGGCTCATAACCCGAAGGTCGCAGGTTCGAATCCTGCCCCCGCTATGAAAAAAGGTCGCCCTCTGGGCGGCCTTTTTGCATAGCGGAGACCGCGCAGTGCCGGTTGGAATGCCTGCGGCATTCATTCTGAAGTGATCCGGCCGTATGAGCGCGTCGAATCGGCCGATCAGATCGACGCAAAGCCTCGCTTGCGGGTCTCGAGGAAGACGCGCTCGAACGCGAGCTTTGCCCAGTGCGCCTGCGGCCCTGCCATCACCCGCGGGTGCTCGGAGTCGCCGAGCACGTGGTCGGCCTTGAAGATGATTCCGCTGTTTCCGGCATCGAGCACGCAAATCGCTTCGAGCTCGCCGAGCGGCAGGCTCTTGCGCTCGCCGCCCTGAAGATCGGCAGCGATGTTCTGCGCCGCGGTACGCCCCATGATCTCGCTCATGTGACCCGTCTTCGGCACTCCGGCGGGAACCAGCGTCTCGTGCGGCGGTTTGATCGCGATGTCCACGCCGGCGGCGAATATGGAGTCGATCTCGTTGTGGCGGAATTCGTCGTCCACGGGCACGAAACCCATCGGGTTGCTGAGTCCCTCGGTTTGAGCCACCACGTCGACGCCGGCAAACGGCGGCACGATCATCGAGAACGCGAACGGCAGTACCCGACCACCCTCGAGTTCGATCTCGCCGTCGCGCACTTCCTTGATCGTGTTGTTGGGGATCCCCTCGATGTTGAGCTTGCCGAAGAACTTCTCCACGCGCTGCTCGGAGTCGGCCACGCCGCCCAATCCGAAATGGCCCAGAAACGGCTCAGCCGTGATGAAGGTGACCGGCGCAACGTCTTCAAGCCCGGCTTTCTTGATGCGGTATTTGGTGTTGAGCAGAAACTCGTAAGAGGCACCGAAGCACGACCCGCCCTGGGCGGTGCCGATCACCACAGGACCCGGATTCTCGAGAAAGCCCTCCCATGCGGCGCGCGTCAGCAGCGCATGCTCCATGTTGCAGACCGACTGGGTGTGGCCGCCCACCGGGCCGAGACCCGGCACCTTCTCGAAAGCGAGCCGTGGACCGGTGGCAAGCAGCAGGCGGTCGTAGCCGAGCGTGTCGCCTGAAAGGCTGGAGACGGTGCGGGCGTCGACGTCGATCCCCGTCACCGCCTCGTTCACGAACCGGATGCCTTTCTTCTCGTACATCGGGGCGAACGGGAAGCTGATGTCCTCCGGTTCACGCAGACCGAACGGCAACCAGATCAGCGACGGAATGAACGTGAAATCGGCGCGCGGATCGAAGACGACGACTTCGTAAGTCGGGTCAAGCCGCTTGCGCAGATCCAGCGCCGCAGTCATACCCGCGAAACTCGATCCCACGACGACGACTCGGTTCCTCTCGGACGTCCCGGACACTGCCCCACCTTCCTTTCAATTCGGGTCGACGGCAGATCCATCGTCCCACATCCGGCTGGTCGCGGCGTCGAGGCCCGGGGCCAGCGGGCAGTCGCCGGCGAAGTTGTGAGTTCTTCGCGGCTCCTCGTGCGCGGACTGGATCAGGCAATGCCGCGGAGTGGAGCAGCCTGGTACGGCGGCATTCTCAATGATGCCGGTCGGCTCGTTTCATCGCTTTGATCCGGCGGCTCAACGTACGGCTTCGCTCCTTGCGCTCGGCGGCCACGGCTTTGCGATCGGCCAGTTCTTCCTGCTCGCGCGCCAGCTTGCGCCACGCGGCGAGCTCCGCGGGATCGACGGCCTCACGCACCGCGCAGCCGGGTTCACTCTCGTGTTGGCAATCGGCGAAGCGGCAGTCGGCAGCGAGTCGGTCGATCTCGGCAAACACCGCTTGAGCCCCGTCCCAGAGGCCAACTTCGCGCAGTCCCGGCGTGTCGATGATCAGCGCTCCGCCCGGGAGCGCGATCATTTCGCGCGTCACGGTGACGTGCCGCCCGCGGCCATCACTGGCCCGAACAGGCTGCGTCGCCTGACGCTCGACGCCGAGCAGGGTGTTTACGAGTGTCGACTTACCTGCTCCCGAGCGACCGATCAGAGCTGCCGTCGTCCCCGGCTCGAGCAACTTCAGCAGCGCGTCAAAGCCGGTGCGGTCCACAGCGCTGACCGCCAGCGCGGAAGTCACCGGGAGCTGGCGCGCAAGCCGCGCGGCGGTTGCGTCTCCATCGGGATCGAGGTCGGCTTTCGTGAGCACCAATGCGGCGGGCACAGAGTCCGCGACGGCGATGGATACCAGTCGCTCCAACCGACGCTGGTTCGGGTCTGGCAGCGGCTCCACGATCAGTGCGAGGTCGACGTTCGCGGCCAACACCTGAGCCGCGGTGGCCTCGCCTGCGGCGCGCCGCACGAGAACTCCATGCCGCGCAAGCACCGCGACGATGGCTCCTTCGGGATCGACCGCAACCCAGTCTCCCACGGTGGGCGGGTCCTGCCTCAGGCGACTACGTGCCGACAGCAGTTGCGGCTCGGTTTCGCTGCCGACCATATTGACCAGCCAGCGACCACTGTGTTGAGCCACTACGCGGCCACCGGCCACTCCCGGCTCGTCCAACTCCGCCAGTTCGGCGGCGAGTTCCGGACGCCGACCGAACTCGAAAGGCTCGTGTTCCATCAGATGAGTCTTACAGAGAACGCTGGGCGGCTGGTCTGCGCATGAGCGTGGCCGGAACGCCCTTCGCCTTCATCGGCAAACGCCCGCCGAGGATCTCAAATTTGAACGAGCGTCTGAGCTGCCCGCTAGCCGGCAGCGAGCAGCAAGTCCTCGCGGTGATCCAGCTTGACCGACTTCTCTTTTTGGTCGACGCAGGCGATCAGCTCTGCCGCGGAGTCGCCAGGTCGAGCGGTGGCGTATCCGACGCTCGCACGCGGATTGAGGTCCGGACAGATCTTCAAACGGACTTCTGCGATCGATTCGGCAATCCGCTCTGCGAACGCGGCAGCATCGAGCTCGCCGCCGTGCGGCATCACGATCAGGAACTCGTCCCCGCCGCGCCGAACCGCCAGGTCGTACGCGCGCATCTCTCCCATGATCTTCGCTCCGACGGCTTCGAGCATGCGATCTCCGACCGTATGGCTGTAGCGGTCATTGACGAGCTTGAAGTCATCGAGGTCGATCATGAAGATCGTCACCTGACCGCCAACTGTCGCCGCCCTCGCGAGCTCTTCGTTCAGACGCTGGTGCATGCGACGCACATTGGCGAGTCCGGTCAGCGCGTCAATTCCCGACAGGCGCTCACTCTCGTCGCAGGCGGCGCGGGTCTGCTTCAGCGTGCGCGGCAGGATTGCGCCGACGAGCAGTACCACCGCAGCGGTCTGCACTGTGCGAATGACCGTGAGGTCATACGACGTCGTCGAGAGGAAGTACCCGTAAAGCCCCAGCGCCGTCAGCGCGTACAGATGGGCTGCGCGGCGCCCGACGACATAGAAGGCCAACATCGCCGGCATGATCAGAATGTCGGCGGTCGCGTTCAGCACTGCCCCGGAGGCACTGACCAGCGCCACGGCCAGAACGATCGCACCGATGATCGCCACGTGCAGAGGGGCCTTGCGGTTGGTCCGCGGGCCGCCGACGAGACATGCCGCGGCTCCAGCCGCAGCAGCCAGACAGACACCCGAGATCACAACCGGCGAAAGCGAATCGCCGCGACCTGTGATCCCGATCAGCGGCACGCACGCGGCGATCATCGCGTAACACGCGGCGAGCATCTGCCAGGACGCTGTGCGGACCATCTCGTCGTAGCTCAACGTCGTTTCGTTGGCCTCGGACCCGAGCAGCTCACGGTCCTCCCCGTTGGGAACATCAGCTCTGACGAATGCCAACACCTGGCCGTATTGGCGCTCCGGGTTTCCGCGGCGAACATGTGACTCTTGTTTGGCTTCGTGCAGAGCGTCATCGGCGCGGTGCAGAAGGTCTTCCGGCCGCTCACCGGCCTCGTGCATGACCAGACCCACGCTGGCGCGCGGCTCGATCGACGGGCACAGCTGGCTCCGAGTCTCGCTGATCGCCTCGGCGATGCGCTCCCGCAACGACGAGAGGCGACGGCCTTCATGCTCGAGCGCCACAACGGTGAACTCGTCCCCACCGCGGCGAACAGCCATGTCGCTGGGCTCGAGCTCGCGCTCGATCGCGCGGGCGACTTCGACCAGCACACGGTCACCGGTCGAATGGCCGAGCGTGTCGTTCACGGTCTTGAAGGCGTCCAGATCAAGAGCGAGCACTCCGAACGTGCCGTCCTCCCCGCGCGCGTCACGGGCGAACTCATCATGCAGGCGTGTCATCAATCGGCGAGAGTTCGGCAGCCCGGTGAGCGGATCCGTCTCCGAAAGGCTTCGATTGCGCTTGAGCGCCGCGTGCAATTGGCTGTGGCCCACCAACAGAATGGCGGCGGCACCGACCACAAGAACGCCGACGATGATCGACCGCGGCAGCGGAGTCGGGTCTTGGCCGAAGATCACGAAGCCACAGGAACCCGCGACGCCGGCAATGACATACGGCCACGAGCGGTTGGCCGGGAAGATCATCAACGCAACCAGCATCGGCAGCATCGGATAGACCACGTCGGCGCTGTGCTGGTTGGGGTCCAACGAGCTGGCGGCCACGATCATCAGCCATCCACCGGCCAGGGGCGCGTGGTACCACGGGTCGATCGGCACTCCCCGCAACCCGCATACGAACCAGGTGACCGCGAGCATCAGCGCCATCACGCCGCCGAGCAAGAACGTACCCATCGGCAGACGGATCGGGGTCAGATGAAATGCCCACGACGCGCATTGCACCGAGCCGAGCGTCAGCCACAGAAGCGCCGCGACCGTCCAGAGAAAGCGCGGGTTCAGGCCAGCTTCCGTTTGCTTATCCTGCCGGCGAAGCATCTCTCACGAAGCGAGTTGTCGCAACTGACGCTCGCTTCGAGGCCTCGAGGTGCTGCAGGATCGAATCCAGATCCTGCGCGTCACTCGTCAGACTTGGTGCCGGTTGGGTGGCGATGCTCATTGACATTTCATCGACCGCGACTGACGACGTTCGGCCCCCCGATCGACTCCATCAATCGTTCCCTCTTGCGGCGACCACGCCGAAATTGGTGACGCGCGTTCACGGCCACGGCGCAGGTTTGAACCGTGCCCCCTCTATTTGCCTGTCGCAGCCAGCACCCGCAGGGCGTTCAACGTGATCATCTCATTCGGACCACTGCCGCCCCAGTCGAGGACGTCGTGCTTGTACCACCTGCCTTCGGCCGGCCAGCGGCCGTCGGTGAGCCGCGTGAGGATCGTCAACGCTTGAAGGATTCCGTAATGCCAGTACGGCGGAAACCTCAACTTCAGCCAGCGTGAATCGATCGACCTTCCTGTCTTGAGCGATCGAAAGAGACGATGCTGGACCAACAGCTCGGCGGTCCTGAGGGCTGCGTCACGCGCCCCGTCCGGCCACTGCCATTCGACCAGGCTCCGGGCGAGCAACTCCACGCGAGGGTCACCTGCCATCCCCAGCCGGCACGCGACCGCGACAGCGTTCCCCTCTCGCGACGCGCAGCGTCTGGTGAGACCATCGATGACCTGGATGCCGCCGCGGTGCTTCTCGCTGGTGAGCCACTCCAACACCGTTTCGGCCGCAGCAAGCAGGTTGGGCTCGCCCGGGGGAACGCCCAGTTCCACGAGCGAAACGAGGCGCCAATGGGCACCCGACCACTTGCTGTAGGGCTTGACGCCGAAGCCGCCGTCGGGCATCTGACCCGACATCAACGCCTGCACCTTCGGGCCGCTCATCACCTCCGCCGCGTCTTCGGCAGCAACGGATTCGCCAAGCAGGTCCCTGCGCGCCATCAACCTGACGCCGGGCTCGTCCGCCGCCAACAGCCAATCGATCGCGCCATCGGCAGTCAGGTCCGAAGTCGCCGCAGCCATCTGCGAAACATAACCCTCGGCGAACCGCTCAACCGGGGAGGTCTCCGACGTCTGCCTGCTCGCCCGCGAAATAGCTGGCCACCAGAGCCAGCGCGACTTCCCGGCCGATGCGCTCGCGTCGATCCGGTCCGCCGTGCAATCGGTCAATCACGCGGTACCGGATCACGTTCTGCATCACAACGAGCGCAAGCGCCCAGGGCAACCGCCGCGGGAGGTCCAGCTCGCGCATGCCCTCCACGCCGACGAACCCGTTGAGCATGCTCAGAAATCGCTCCCGCTCGAGACGACCACGCAGTTGCTGGAGGCCCGCAGGCCAGCGATCGAATCGACGTTCGCCGATGGCCACGTGCACGCTCTGCGCCAACAGAGGGCCGGCGTCCGAGACGTTGGGAGCGGCAAGCAGAACGTGGTAGGCGAGGCGGTGTGCCTCATGCTCGTCATCGGTCAGGAATGACGGGTCCACGCCCATCAGCCATCCGACGTATTTCCACATGTGCATGAAGGCGTGTGCGTCGGACTGCGAGATCGGCACGCCCAGCATTCTGCACCCGAGCAGGAGGGTCCCCGAGAACAGGCCCAACGTGCCGAGCTGGTCGGCCTGATTGATCGGCAGGCCCCAGCGATCCACGTCCCACTTCGACTCGTAGGTCGAGTTCACCAGCGCATGCATCGCCCGGACGTAGACCGTCAACCGCCACGACTCAGTTCCCGGTCGCAGCGATCCGGGCTCAGCGAGCGTGACCGTCCAATGCTGCGTCTCGGCGAGCCGCCGCAGCGTGCGGCCACCCGTGAGTCCGCCGGTCGCAACGAGCAGATCGCCTGGTCCACCGAAGCGATATCCCCCGACCAGCGCCAGCTGCTCCAGAACGTCGCGGCCGTTGGGGCCCATCCGTCGAAGCACCGATGCACCCTGATCGATCAGCTCCCAATCGACCCAGTCCGGCACGTGACTGACGACCGCCATGAACTCCGCGAGCGCCGGCGGGCAAGCCTCGACGCCAGCGATTCCGCTCCTCATCGCGGCCCGCAACTGCTGCTGCGTCACCCGAGCCGGTCCGTCGACTCGCATTCTGATCGCGTCCGCGAGGGCTGCGCCGGGCTCATCCCGCTGCATCAGCGCCGCTCCGATACGCGCCATCAAGGACTCGTCAATCTCGGGGCCGATACCGCCGAAACGCAGGAGCGGCCTGGCCAGCCTTCGAGCGCGAGGTTCGTTCTCCCGGAATCGAGACGGAAGCCTGGTCGCGCCGTGCGTGAGCATCTGTTCGGTCTGCATACAAAAAGGCTAACGCGAATGATTGCTCGCATATAGTTCGCGATTGATGCGCAAAGAACCCAAGCAAGCGCGGTCGCGTGAGATGGTGCAGCGGATTGTCACGGCCGCGCGGCTGCTGCTCGTGAATGAGGGCTACGACCGCTTCGCGACCAATCGCGTTGCCGCCGCGGCCGGGATAAGCCCGGGCTCGCTCTACCAGTACTTCCCCGACAAGCAGGCGATCCTCGATGTCGTGATCGATCAGTACTGGGAGGACCTCGCAACGCAGATCGAGTTGTCGCTGAGCGACCGCATCGACGAATTCAGCCCGGCAAACGCGCGAGCGGTCATCGATGCTCTGTTGACGGCCCTCGAATCCGACCCAGCACTGCTCCGGGTGCTCCTGGAAGAGCTGCCGAGGTCCCGGGTTCTCGTCCAGTACCGGACAATGCAGCGGCGCATACGTGATCTCGCCGCAACGCTGATGGTCCTCCACGGCCAGGTCACCGACCGCGCCGCCGCGCAGGTGAAGGCGTGGGTGATGGTGGTCGCGATCGAGAACCTTGCGATCCACTGGGTGCTCGACCAGACTGAGATCAGTCGTGACGAGCTGCTCGACGAAGCAGTGGCGCTGACTGCGGCGTACCTCGACACCGCCCCTCAGGGCTGAGCGCGTGAACGATTTCTCGCCTCGGGTCCGAAGCTCGGTGCGACAGCCGCAACACCGGGGATCCGCGCGACGACTAGCGCGAATCGGCAAAGGCCGTGAGGATCTCGTTGAACTCCCGCGCCCGACCGCCAACCCAAAGGTGTCCAGCGTCCTCGATCAATTTGAGTTCTGCGCCCGGGATCTTCGCGGCGAGTTCGCGCGCGGCGGCGAGATTGGGGCGATCCTTCGTGCCGCACAGCACCAGCGTCCTGGCCTTCACGTCTTTCAACTGATCGTGAAGGTCCCAGCTGAACAAGCTGCGATAGCTGCGCAGCAGCGCGCGCTTGGATCCGCCGGGCCGAATCGTGAATCGCTTCGGCACCAGCGCGAGCAGAACGTAAGTCAGGAACAGTCCGGCTCTGGCGGGACGCGACTGTCCGCCGCTGAGGACCAACGCCTGAACCTTTTCCGGATCGTCGACAGCCAGTTGCAGAGCCACAAACGCGCCGAGCGATATCCCGACGACGATCGCCGTCCCTCCGGCCTTCGTGTCGATCAACTCCGCGACGGCGGCCGCTGCGGTCGGGACGCTGAACGCCGCGTCGACCGCGTCGTCATTCAGGTCTGGCGCCAGGACATGGAAATGCTCAGCGAAGTGCTCAAGCTGCGGCAGCCAGATCTCCGGCCCGGTCCCGGCCGCATGCAGGAACACGAGCGCCGGAAGCTCCGGATCGCCGCGCTCGAGTAGGTCTCCTGGGGGCACCGCTTGAGGCTATCTCCCAGAGAAGTCAGCTCGCAGGCGTGCCCGGGAATCTCGCGCAGCAACCCGTCGCGAGTTCCGAAGCGGTGAACCGACATCCGACTTGAGGTGCCCGTGGCCGAAGCAGGCGGACCGAGCCGAGCGAGGACGTCGCCGCAGTTTGTGCCGTCTCGGCGGTGCTCGCGCCACCAGACGCGGCACTACGATCGGCCTCGATGAAATCGCTCTTTTCCGCTCGCACTCCGCGATTGCTGCGCATGCACGCGGTCGACGGGATGATCGTGCTGCTCTGCGCGATCTCGCTGGCCTCGGCTGCGGCGAGTGACCCGCTCGCGCTCGACGCCGGCCTCGTCGCGGCGGCAGCGCCGGCGATGTTGCTGCTGCGCGGGCGCCACCCGGTGGCGGCGCCGCTGATCGCACTCTGGCTGTTCATGCTGCCGCAGATCGTCCAGCCGGACCTGCAGGTCAGCTACACGGTCGGCGGCATGGTCTTCTGGGCATGCGTGCTGGTTGCGGCGGCGGGATCACGCGGGCGCTCAGCTTTTTGGTCCTGGCTGACGATCGTGGTCGCCAACGCCTCGATCACCGTGGCCGACCGCACGACGACTTCCGAGATCGTCGAGGAGACTCTCTGGGGTGGCGTCCTGATCGCCGGTGTGTTCATCGCCGCCGCCACGTTCCGGCGTCAGCGCGAGCAGCACGCTCTGCTCAAGTCGCAGGCCGCTCAGCTGCGCGAGTCGGCAGACATCCGTGCCCAACTTGCGGCCAGCGACGAACGCCTGCGGATCGCCCGGGACCTGCACGATGTCGTCGCCCACAGCCTCAGCGCGATGGTGCTGCAGGCCGGCGGGGCTCGACGCGTCGTCGACTCGGACCCTGCCAGCGCCGCCGACGCGCTGGCCTCAATCGAGGCGACCGGGCGCGAGGCGATGGTCGAGGTGCGTCGCGTGCTCGGGGAGCTGCGCGAGAACGACGACGCGCGCCTCGAGGATCCGCTCCCGGCGATCGAGCGACTCGTCGAGTCGCTGCGCGGTGCCGGCATGGAGATCACGCTCGAAACGCCCGGGGAGGTCGGTGCGGTGCCCGCGTCCGTCGCCGGCGCGGCCTTCCGCATCGTTCAGGAGGGACTGACCAACGCACGCAGGCATGCGGCCGATCAGCCGGTGCGGCTGACCCTCGAGCAGGACGATGAGAACCTGATGATTGAGATCGTCAACCCGATGCCGACGGCCGCAGGCCAGGGCCGAGGATTCGGTCTGGTCGGAATGCGCGAGCGCGCGGAACGACTCGGCGGCAGCCTTGAACTCACGCGCGGGACGGATCACGAGCTCCGCGCCGCTCTGCCTCTTGGCGCCGCGGCGACGGTGGAAGCGGGTTGAAGTTGATCCGCGTGCTGATCTGCGACGACCAGCCCGTCGTGCGCGCCGGCCTCCGGCTTGTGCTGCGTCCGGAACCGGGGATCGAGGTCGTCGGCGAGGCCGAGGACGGCTTCGGCGCGGTCGAAGCCGTCGAGCGGCTCTCACCCGACGTCGTACTGATGGACATCCGCATGCCGGGCCGTGACGGCATCGCCGCCACCGAACTGATCCGCGACGCACGCGCGGATGCTCACGTTCTGATCCTGACCAACTTTGACGACGACGATCTGGTGCGCGAGGCGCTGCTTTCCGGCGCCGCGGGCTTCATTCTCAAGGACGCCCCGCCGGAGCAGATCGTGGAGGCCGTCCGCGCCGTCGCGCGCGGCGAGGCGATGCTCACGCCGACAGTGACGCGCAGCCTGATCGACGCCTTCACCGAGCAGAGTCATACGCCGATCGCACTGCCCGGCGCAGATCAGCTGAGCGCACGCGAGCGCGAGGTCTGGCGGCTGATCGCACTCGGACTCTCGAACGGCGAGATCGCGGAACACCTGGTTCTCGGCGAGTCAACCGTCAAGACCCATGTGCGCCGGATCCTCGGCAAATTGGGGGCGCGCGACCGAGTTCAGCTTGTCGTGATGGCGTTCGCCGCGGGGCTGATCCACCCGGGCGAGAATCATCCTGAGGGCTGACGCGGAATCCTCCCACGGCGCTACGAACCGGCGGCCGCGCGGGCCTAGCGTCGCGGGGACTGCAATCCGACCGAAGGAGTTCGTATGACATCTTCCGCCGTACAGGCCCGCCGCTGGTTCCTGATCGTCGCTCCGGCATTGGCCGGGGCGCTGATCGTGCTCGGCGCCGCGACTGACCCCGCCCCCGCCGAGACCGGAAAGGCGATGCTCACCGCGTACGCCGCCGACCCCGACATGCTCCAGTGGAAGTCGTTCGGCTTCCACTTCGGCTACACGCTCTGGCTGGCCACCGTGCTCGTGCTCGCGACCGAGATCCGCGGCCGCGGCGGGTGGCTTGCCAACGTCGCGTGGATCCTCGCGCTTCTGGGCATCTCGACCATCCCGGGATTCATCATCGCCGACTTCTACGACTCTGCGCTGACAAACGCCACGTCGGCGACGATGTCCCTTGAGATCCAGGACGCGATGGAAGGAATGTGGGGCCTGATCGTGCTCGGCGCAACCGGTTCGATCGGATTCATCCTCGCGTTGCCGGTGGGGACGATCGCCGCCGTACGCGCCGGGTTGATTCCGGCCTGGGGCGCGGGGGCCGCGATTGGCGGCTTCATCGCGATGCACCTGCTCGGCACCGACGTGCCCGGGGCCGCGTGCTTCGCCGTTGGGATGTCGGCGCTGTCGGTCGCGCTCTACGGCGGACTTGCTCCTAAGCAAGAGCTTCAGGCAGCACCCGCCTGACAGCTGGCTCCTGACCCCGCCAAGCGCGGGATCGGCTGCGTCAGATGACGCGGCCGATCCCGGTGCGCGATACGAGCAGCCAGGCAAGCGCGAACGAACCCACCACACCGAACGTCGCAGCCGTCAAAGCCTTGACCTCGGCCGGAACGCCGATCGGGCGCAGCGCGATCATCAACCCGAGCAGCACGATCCCCTGGAAGAGGAACGCGCCGTACGCACTTCGCACCATCGCTTGTCCAAACGGTCCGGGTCGGGTACTCAGTCTGAGCTGAGCCTCGCCAAGCAGCCACACCGATGCGCCGACCGCCATCGGACCTTCAAGTGCGGCCAATGCGACTGCCGGCCAGTGAATCCCGGGATCGAAGATCACATCCCCGTCAACTCCCAGCGCCGCGATCATGCCGGCGACGAACAGAAAAGCAAGCAGTGAGGCGAGCGCCGCAAGACCACAACTGCGCCGAAGCCGGTCAGGGAGCGGATTGAACCACTCGCGTTCGGCGCCCACGATGCCCAGCCCGAACAGCGCGACAAACTGCGGCCACTGCCACAGATGGGACTGGCCGATCTGTCCGCTTGCGGCTGGAAGAACGGGTCGCACGAGCACAGTGGCCACGGAGATGCAGACGGCCAGCACGACGAGTGTGCGTCCAGACAACGGATTGTCGCGAAGCGACATGGTCGCGTCCTCGGGCCTGGTCGGTGCGCGATCGCGCAGTCTGATCCACGCGGCGTAGGCCAGCGAGTAGATCAGAAGCACCTCGACGAACCACATCGGGCCGGTGTCGAGGAACGGATCGCCGTGCGCGACCTGCCACCAGAACGAGCGCGATTCTCCGGCCGCAAGATGCGCCAGCCAGATCGCGCCCGGCCAGAGGACGAGCGTCCACACCAGCAGCGGCACGCCGAGCCGGACCAGTCGGTCGCGCGCGAACTTCCGCGGGCCTTTCCACGACACCGACCCGGGAGTGACCAGGCCCGAGATCAGAAAGAAGAGGCCCATCGCAAAAAGCGCGGCCGGGATCACCATCGTCGCCAGCACGGAATCGGCGGCCCCGCCGAGCTGAGTCTCCTGAACGTCCTGGTAGGGCCACGCACTCTCAAGGCTTCCGTACGCCACCGCGCCGTGTGCGGCAATGATCACGGCGACCAGCAGGAGCTTGAGATTGTCGAGGTACGCGACCCTTTCCGGCCGTCGCGCCGGCATCGTCCGCCGCGCCCGCTCAGGCGCTCTTGGGTTTGATTTCGATCTTGCCGTCGTCGGAGCGTCGCGGAAGTGGAATGGAGACTTCGAGGACCCCGTTCTCACAGGTCGCGTCGATTGCCTCGCGATCGATCCCGGCCGGGAGCGTCATCGAACGCGAGAAGCTTCCGTAGCGACGTTCGCGGCGCAGGAACTTGCCGCCGTCCTCCTTCGTCTCCTTGCTCTCTTCAACGGAGCCGGAAACTGTCAGCGTGCCGTTCTCGACTTCGATCTTCACGTCCTCGGGCTTGATCCCGGGAATGTCGGCATGGATCTTCACGCCTTCTTCATTGCGGATCACGTCGACGGCAGGCATCCAGCTCTGTGAGACGCCGAGCTGGGCCTCGAAGTCGCTGAACAACGGTTCGATGAGGCCCCTGAACTCCGAGACGTCAAGGAGCGGATTTCTGCGTGCGAGTGTGGTGGCCATGGTTCTGAAACCTCCCAAATAGAGTGCGGATAGCCAGTCGTTTCGCACGCTACGCACGGCCCGAAAACCAGGCATCCGTGCAACGCGTCAGACCGATTGCGGAAAACCACTGAGACCGCCGCGGCGGCCTCTCTCAGACCCCGCTCGGATAGGTCTCGGGAAGCTCGTGGCGGTGCGCGGACGTGACCAGCGGACGCAGAGCCGCGCTGCGATCGACGAAGACGAACGCGTCATAGCGATCGGCCAGCGCAGTCGGAACGTAGTTTCCGCGCGACTCATGTCGCGGGTCGTAGACCACCCCGATCGCGCGGTTGTCGGCGACGGCGGCGAGCGGCCCATGACGTGACTGCTCGTCGAAGACCAGGTACATGTCGCTGCTTCCAAGTTTGTCCGCGATCTCGTGCATTGCGAACTCGTAGCTCCCGGGCCGCGCAGGAGGCACGTCGACGCTCTCCGTCGGGCCGTCCCACGCATGCGAGGCGACCACCCGGCCGCTGTGCGTCCCGAATCCGACAAGGGACACCGCAGAACGGCCGAGACGCTCCCTGGCCAGACCGCCGAGATTCAAGAAACCGTGGGACGCCATGTCTGTGGCGCGGTAGTCGCCGATGTGAGTGTTGTGCGCCCAGACGACCGCTCGCTTTCGACCGGCGGCCCCGCCGGCGAGCAGCAACTCGAGCGTCTCCATCATGTGTCGGTCGCGAATGTTCCAGGAATCGACATTGCCGTGCAGCATCGTCCGGTAATAGCGGTCTGCGTCGCGCACCACCCGCGCGTTCTGACGCGCGCTGAAGAGCTCGATTCCGTCCGGCCGACCGATGGGCACGTCCACCTCGAGCAGCGCGCGAAGGTTCTGGACCGCCTGCGTTGCGCAGCCGCGCGGGAAGTGCAGTGTCGAGCGTGCGTAGGCGATCTCATCGGGACTGTGCAGCTCGAAACAGCCGTAGCGTTCGCGCACTTCGTCGGCGATCGGGGCGTCGACATCCTCGAGGTACGCGATGACGGCGCTGATCGACTTGTAGAGCGAGTAGATGTCGAGACCGTGGAAGCGCACCTGGCGATCGGGCGCGTGAAGGTCGTTGAAATGACGCATCCAGTCGACGAGTACAGCGACCTCCTCGTTCGCCCACATCCAGGTCGGCCAGCGATCGAGCCGGGCGAGCACATCACGCGCGTTCTGGGCGTCGCGCTCATCCGGGTCGGGAGCATCCCGCACGAATCGATCGATCAGTGCCGAATCGGGCCAGTCACCTTCGACCGCGACGAAATCGAAGCCGTGATCGGCCACGAGTCTGCGGGTGATCTCGGCGCGCAATTCGTAGAACTCCTTGGTTCCGTGTGTCGCCTCGCCGAGCATCACGACCTCGGAATCGGCGACCGACTCGACCAGGGGCGCCAGATCCTCGCGGCCGCGCAGCGGCCGGGCCAGTCGCAACAGCTCTCGCTGCAGTCGCGTGTCAGCCAAGCTCATGGGTCACCCGCTCTCGCATGTGGATTCCGAACCAACCGGCTGCTTCGCCGGCCACCCGTTCAAGCTGACCGGGTTGCTCAAAGAGATGTCCCGCGCCTTCGACAATCAGGATCTCCGTCGGGCAGAACATGCGGTGCGCTGCGGCACGATTGAGCCCGATCACGGTGTGATCCTCACCGCCGACGATGAGAAGCGTCGGAGCCGTGACCTTCTCCAGCCGCTCCATCGCCAGGTCAGGTCGGCCGCCTCGCGAAACAACCGCTGAGACTCGTCCTTCAAGTTCTGCGGACGCCCACAACGCGGCTGCCGCACCCGTACTTGCGCCGAACAGCCCGACCGGCAACTGAGCAAGGTCTGAGCGCTGAAGCATCTGCTCGGTGGCCACGACCAGCCGTCTGCCGAGCAGCGGGATGTCAAAGGTGTTGCGTGGATCGTCCGCTTCGACCGGGTCGAGCAGATCGAAAAGCAGGGTCGCAAAGCCCGAGTGGTTCAACGTTCGCGCGACCATCTGGTTGCGGGGGCTGGTGCGGCTGCTGCCGCTCCCGTGCGCGAACACGATCAGTCCGCGCGCGTGCTCAGGGATCGTCAGGTCGCCGAGCAGCCGAACGCCGGCACCTTCGCGAATCTCAACCTGCTCCGCGCTCACGGGCACCTCGACCGGGCCTTCTCCTCCCAGATCGACGGCCTCGCGCAGCATCCCGATCACCGCGTCGTCGCCGACCTGCTCGAAGTCTCGAAACCACAGTCCGACCCCGAAGAACGGACTCGGCGTGAACGGGCAGACGACCCGCTCGATTGAATCGTCGAGCGGTTGTTCGAGGCTTTCGGGCGGACACACCGGCACCGCGAGAATCACCTTTTCTGCGCCGCGCGCGCGCAGGCTGCGCGCTGCTGCGATCGCCGTCGACCCCGTGGCGAGCCCGTCGTCCACGAGGATGACGGTGCGGCCGTTCAGGTCGCGCATGGGGCACTCGGCGCGATAGACATTGGCGCGCCGCTCGAGCTCGGCCCGCTCCTTCCGCACGATCCTCGCCAACTGCTCGTCGCTGGCCCCCGACATTTCCCGGGCGGCCGGCTGGACGATCATGATCCCGCCTTCGGCGATCGCGCCGATCGCGAATTCACTCTGGCCCGGAGCTCCGAGCTTGCGCACGACGGCGATGTCGAATGGCGCGCCCAGCGCCTTGGCGACTTCGATCGCCACCGGCACACCCCCGCGCGGCATGCCGACGACGACCGGCCGCTCTTCGGCAAAGGCCTTCATTCGTGCACCGAGGCGTTGACCTGCCTCGGTGCGATCCGCGTACTCCAACGATTCACCTCCGTAACTTCAACCTGCACGGCCGACGCTACGCCCGGGGATCGTGCGGCACTTCCGTGGCAACTACGCAGGCCATGTGGAGAACTACTGACATCCTGAGAGTGAGCGGGATTAGCTTTGCAGCGTGCACCGGTCAGACTTCTTCGATCGCATTTTCACGCGGGTCATTCCACTCGTCGCGCTCGGGCTTTCGCTCATCGCGACGATGATCGCGCTGAGTGGAAATGGATCGGTCAGCGCGGTCGACCGCTCAGCCGCGACCCAATCTCGCGGCATCAACGCCGACAGGGTCGACGGCCTGCATGCGACCAAGAGGCCTCGAGCCGGCCGGCTGCTGGCACTGGACAAGCGGGCCAGGTTCCCGGCGTCGGTCTTTCCCGAGGGACTCGTCGGCGCGCAGGGACCAAAGGGAGAGACCGGTCAACCGGGCATCGCCGGTTCACGCGGTGACGCGGGCGCGACCGGTGCGACAGGCAGCCCGGGCGCGCAGGGCGCGACCGGCGCCAACGGCGCGACCGGCCCCGTCGGCATCAGCGGACGCGAGACCGTCACCGCGGAAAGCGTGAACGATGCCAGCGATCTCAAAGGGGTCATTGCCGACTGCCCGGGCACGAAGAAGGTCATCGGTGGAGGCGCGACCGCGACGGCTGTGTCATCGATTCCCCCGGTTGCCCTGACGGTGAGCCAGCCGATGGATCTGGGCTACCCCTTCAACACTTCAAGCTGGATCGCGTACGCGAACGAGATCACCCCGCTCACCACGAATTGGAAACTCGTCTCCTTCGCGGTGTGCGTGAATCTCGCCGAATAGCGTGACCGGCTGAAGGCGAAGCTCAAGCAGCCCTGTGCCGCGATCGGCGGCAGATCGTTACGATGGCCGCAAGGTGCCTGCATCAGCGCCATCCGCTTGGCTTTGACGCGCTGCCCGGCACAAACGGATTGAAGACTGGGGAGTTTCATGGTCCGCTCAAAGCTCAGCGTGCGCCCGATGCGCACGGCAACGTTCCTGTTCGCCCTCGTGTGCGTCTCGGCGGTGTTCGCGTCGACGGCCGCGGCACATCGATCGCATCACGGGCATCACTGGCCACCTGCCACGCATAAGTCCGGGGTGACGGTGATGACGCGCAACATGTACTTCGGCGCCGACCTCACGCGGTCGATCGCTGCGACGACGATTCCGGATCTGCTCGCGGCCAACGCGCAGATCTACACGAATGTGATCCACTCGGACATTCCCGCGCGCGCCAGGCTGATCGCTCGCGAGATTGCGCGCACGCGCCCTGACCTGGTCGGGCTTCAGGAGGTCTCGCAATGGCTCAGCGGACCGCTCGGCGATCCAGCCGATGCGACGACGCTCGAGTACGACCAGTTGGCGTCGCTCCAGTACTGGCTGGCGGCGTACGGGGCCCCGTACAAGGTCGTCAAGTCCCAGCAGCAGATCTCGATCGAGTCACCGGCCGGCGCTCCCTACAACAAGGACTTCCGCCTGATCGACCGCGATGTGATTCTCGCGCCGCTCTGGGGTTCGCCGGGCGTGTCGCTGTCCAACCCGGCCGGCGCAAACTTCGTGAACAACTTCTCGGTGACCACTGGTGTCGGCGCGACGATCGAGGTCAAGCGCGGGTGGGTGTCGGTCGACGTGAACGCCAGGGGCAGGAAGTTCCGCTTCGTCAACACGCACCTCGAGTCGTTCCACCCCGGCTTCCGCGCGCAACAGGCGGGCGAGCTGGTCGCGCCGACCGGCGCGGTCGGCTCGGCACCCGGCAAGGTCGTCCTCGTCGGCGACATGAACTCCGACCCGAACGAGCCGTCTCCGGGCAACCTCGCGTTCGGCGCGCTGCTGGCCGGCGGCCTGACGGACACCTGGCCGGTTGCCAACCCGGGCGACCCGGGGTACACGTTCGGCTTCGGTGAACTCGTCGACGACCCGAGTCCGGCGGGACTGTTCAACCAGCGCATCGATCACGTGATGACCAAGGGCGCAATCACCGTCAGGCGATCGCGCCTGATCGGACTCGATCCCGACAACCGCACGGCGAGCGGCCTCTGGCCGTCCGATCACGCGGGCTTGGTCGCGAAGCTGAGGCCTTAGTACAACGCGCTCACCGGCGTTGCTCTGACCGCGATGGACGGCCGCCTAAAGGGCGGTCGCCACGCGGTCGAAGCAACTCCCATGCGTATCCCGAAGAACGCGCTCGGCGCCCTCATCTGTTCGTTGCTCGCAATCGCGTTGCTCCCGGCAAGCGGCGGTGCGGTCACGATCGGAAACAACCTCTCCCACGCACCCGACAACTCGACATGTCTGGCGATGGCGACGCCGGTGACGTGCAGTGCGAGCCAGGACACGCTGAACGCCGCAGACCAGGCCGCTGGCGGGCTGGTCGCCCCGGCGGGCGGAGTGATCACACGCTGGCGGCTGCGTTCAGCCGGTGCCACAACCTTCCGCGCAGCGCTGAAGGTGCTGGACGGCGATCACTCGATCATCAGCGAATCGCCGCAGGCCGTACCGACCGCTGACGGCGTGCACGAGTTCGACACCAGGCTTCCGATTGCAGCCGGCAACCGCATCGGCGTGGACATCCACAACGACTCGGCAGGTGTGATGGCCACGGTCCAGGTTCTCTACAACACCGCAGCGCACGACTCGCTCTGGGACTTCTGGTCTCCGGTTCTTGCGGACGATTCCACGCAGGCCCCGGCGAACACCATCGACGACATCGGGCTCCTGATCAACGCTGACATCGAGCCGGATGCTGACGCGGACGGATACGGCGATGCCACGCAGGATCTCTGTTCCGCCGACGCAACCACGCATGGCGCCTGCCCGGGACCGAAAACGATCGTTCCTGCGGTTCGACCGGTCATCTCAGTCCTGGACATCGCCAGCGGAAACAAGCGGATCTACGTGACGACGTCCGGCGCCGCGAAGCTCAAGCTGACCTTCGCGCGCAAGACGGCCGGTCGCAGGTCGGGCGGTCGATGCAAGTCGGCCACGAGCAGGGGAAAGCGCTGTTCGTTCTACAAGCTGGTCGGCGTGAAGACCGCGGACGTGGCTGCGGGGATCAATTCGATCCCGTTCGCGGAGAAGCTGAGCGGGAAGCGGCTCAAGCCCGGCAGCTACCGGCTCACGGCCGTCGCGAGCACTCCCGATGGCGGAAGATCTGCGGCCAGATCGATCAGCTTCAGAATTCGCTGAGCCATCCCCTGCGCTCCGAGCATCTCCTCGATCAGATTTGGCTTGTACAAGCGGTTTTTCAACAAATTTGAGAAAACTTGCAGAAAAAGCTAAAGGTTCTCGGCCGAGCTGCCGATAAGAACCCATACGTTCGAAACCGCCGCAAGGCGGGATCGGACGTTTTTTTGTGCCCGCAGGCCGGCGACCGCTACCGATTCACCACGCGCGGTCGCGCCTGAAGAGCTCCTCGAAGTAGCCCCAGGTCGAGATCGGCGACATCATCAGCTGGTACAGAAAGAAGTAGGCGACAAAGCCGAGGAAGTTCCGCCGCAGGGAAAGCCCGACGCGTTCGACTTCCGTGCGCTGCCGGCGGTACATCATCGCGGTCACGAGTGCGTTCAGCGGGATCACTGCCAGCGTCATCGGGCCGACGATCATGAAGTTCCCGGTCAAGGCGAGCACGAGCCCCGGGATCCAGAAGAACGTGAAGACGAAGTCGAGATATGGGAACCCCCAGTTCACGCCCACCGCGTACGAGTAGACCCGGTGCCTGGCGATCAACGTTCCGCCGTGCGCGCGCAGACCTTCGATCATCCCGCGCGCCCAGCGCTTGCGCTGGCGGATGAACATCCGGAGCCGCTCGGGCGCATCGGTGTAGGCGACAGCGGTCGGTTCATAGGCGACCCGCCCACCGTGCACGAAGAGCGACCACGTGAGCACGATGTCCTCACCGATCATGTCCGGCCATCCACCGATGCGCCGCAGTTTTCGCGCGTCGTAGACACTGAACGCACCCTGCGCCACCAGCGTTCCACGAACCAGACCCTGCTGCCGCTTGACCGATGCGATCCCGAGCACGTAGTCCCAATCCTGCATCCGTGTCATCAGGTTCTTGCGCGCGTTTCGCACGAGCACATCGCCGGCAACCGCCACCGTGTCGGCCGGAGACACGAGCAGGCGGGCTGTCGCCCTGCGCAAAGACTGCGGCATCAGCAGGGTGTCAGCGTCGACGGTTGCGACGTAGCGCGATCGCGATTCGAAGAGCCCGTGATTGAGTGCGCTGGACTTGCCGCCGTGCTCAGCGACCATCAGCTGCACGCGCGGGTCCACCGCTTCGATCGCGCGCACGATCTCGCGCGTGGAGTCGGTCGAGCCGTCATCGATCACGCGGATTTCCAACGGTCCCGGGTAGTCCTGCTTGCGAGCGCCGTCGAGCGTCGCCTCGATCGACTCCTCCTCGTTGAACGCGGCGATCAGCAGGGTCATCGACGGATAGCTCAGTTCGACGTTCTCAATCGAGCGAGGGCGGTCGAAGAAAATTGCAATCAGGAGCTGGGCACTGAGATACCCGGGAACGATCGCTATCCCCGTGACGATTGCGATCGCAACCGGCATCGTGAACACCTCCGCCAAGTCGTTGATCCAGCGCGTCGCAAGATACGTCGAGAGCCCGGCCCAACCGAGCGCAATCACGATGCTGATCGAGAACCGTGTCTTCACCCGCAGGTAGACGAAGTTGAGGATCGAACCCCGGGGCAAGCGCCCTTCGTCCCAACCGCGGTGCGACGGATGAGGCACCTCCAAATCGATGACTTTGGGGACGACCTCAGGCGCGCGTTGCGGTTTCCCGCCCATCAGGATTCGGGTTTCTCGGGCAGAGACGCGCGATCGGAGACGTCGCGCACGATCGAGAGATGGCGGCCGGGCACGAAGTCCGCAACTGCGGTGTATTCGAACGTCCTCACTTTGCCGCTCTTGTCGCGCGTCGTGAGGCTCCCCTGCTGTTCCTGGACGGAACGCAGATCCGCTCTCAGCGCGGTCACGTCGATGTTTGAGCCCGCCTCCATCAGTTGCTCGACGGGCTGACCGATCAACTCAGGCAGAGACCTTTCGACAAGCAGCGCTGCCGCACGATTTGCATCGCGGACAATGCCTGCGTCGTCGGTGACGAACATCGGATCGATCGAATTCTCGAAAACTGCACGAAAGTGCGCTTCGCTCCGCGCCAAACGCTCCGCGGCCTCTTCGGACTCTGAGATGTCGCGCACGATCGTCAGGTAGCGACCGGGTGCGAATCGCGACGTCGAGAACGCGACCAGCAGATGCTCGTCGCCGGGAACGACGAGATGCAGTTTCCCTTCCGCCTCGCCTGCGGTCTGGGTGTTCGCGATCAGGTCGGCGAGCTCGGACTTGTGCTCCGGCCTGACGAATTCCATGACGCTCCGGCCGATCATCTGCTCACGCGCGGCACCGAACATGCGCACGCTGGCGGCGTTGGCCATC
Source organism: Thermoleophilaceae bacterium (assembly GCA_016462645.1). Taxonomy (GTDB): domain Bacteria; phylum Actinomycetota; class Thermoleophilia; order Solirubrobacterales; family JACPNS01; genus JACPNS01. The sequence continues at coordinate 37,387 of JAEMSX010000010.1, read as the reverse complement.
AACACGGTCCCGTCTTCGTCGGTAATGACCATCGCCTCATGGGCGTGTGCGAACACCGCGCGGAAATCCGCGTTGCGCGCGGCAAGTTCGGCCTTTGTTCGCGCCAGCTGCCACGCATCGTCGTGCGGATGCGTTGCGGCATGGTCGTAGATCGCCGCGCGATCCCGGCCGCTCTGCTTCACGGCGTAGAGCGTCTCGTCGGCGCGCTCGATCAATTCGGTCGACGAGTCGGAGATGTCCGGATAGACGCAGCAGCCGATCGAGACTGACACCCCGCCCTGGTCCGCGAGCTCGGAGATGACGATCGCATGGACGCGCGCGCGGAGCCGTTCGGCCAGGCCCATCGCTTCAGACGCGCTCGTCGCCGGCGCGATGATCGCCAGTTCGTCGCCGCCGAGACGGCAGACGATGTCGGTGGCGCGACTTGAAGCATTCATGGCCTCTGCGATCGAGACCAGGGCGCGATCGCCGGCGCGATGACCGGCCAGGTCGTTGATCAGTTTGAAGTCGTCGATGTCGATCATCAGCAGCGCAACCGGCGTTCCATCCCGGTCTGCACGCTGCACTTCGACATCAAGTCGTTCCACGAAGTACTGGCGGTTTCGCAGGCCCGTGAGCGAATCGCTGACCGCCCGCTCCTCGCTCTCGACGAGCAGTCGGTCATTCAGCGCCAGGGTCGCGAGGAGCCGCACGAGCACGATCCCCATGACGACCATCGCTCCGACGATCAGGACGGGCGCGTCGCTGTAGACATTCACGACCAGCGTTGCCGCGATCGCGGCGATCGCGGCCGAGAGGACGATCGCCGGAACCAGCTGAGACGGCAGTCGGCGCGTGGGGTCACGCGGACTGGTCGTCTCGGGCGTCAGAATTGCCGCGGCGCCGATGCAGAGCATCGCGGCGGAGACCGCGATTGCGTACTCCAGCGCACCGAGCACATTCCAGAAGATGTCAGCGACCAGGAGCCCGACAGTCCCCGCGGCGAGCAGCCAGCGTGTCGGATCCCAGACGATCGCAGGGTTATAGGCCTGGTACGCAATCACCCAGAGCAGCAGACCGTCAAAGACGGGGTATGCGGCGCGCGCGATGTCACCGGCCGACGTCGGCGCGCTGTCGAAGTTCTGGTCGTACACGAGGTCGTAGGCGACCAGCGCTGCCGCCCCGGCCACGATCAGTGCGTCGAGCATGCGGACGTCAAGGCGGCCGCTGCGGGCCTCACGGTCGCGCACCCACAGCGCCGCCAGGGCGAATGGATAGAACAGCACGTAGAAGACGTCGGCGATCGACTCGTCCATGCTGCGGTCAAGGATCTGAGTGCGCACGTCGAAGATCGCCTCACCGATCACCCATGAGAGGAGACCCACGGCAAGCAGCCGCCACATCGTCCGTGTGGTGGACAAGGTGTGCAGGGACGCGTGCGTCGCGGCGGCCAACGCGAACAGCAAAGCAGCGTCGTCAAGCAGGTTTGCGACCGTCGCGCGCTCGCCCTGGGCTTGAAAAGCCAGGATCAGGGCCATCGAAGCGAGGCTGGCCGCAGCCAGGGCGGCCAGTGCCAGCAGCCACGCTGGAGCCTGGAGCCGACCGCCATCCTCTGACGTGCTGGATCCGCTCACATCGCCCTGCGGTATCACGGTCGTGCTTTGTCTGAATGCGAAGTTCGTGACTGGCCCCTCGTTGGCAACAATACGGATTTATCGGCAGAAACGAAACACCGTTTACCCCTGTCTGAGCATTCTGCCGCCGAGCAGCTCCGTCACGGTCACTGTTTCGAGGCGTTTTGTCGCGAGACCATCGAGAATCGCGGGCAGCGCCCTGATCGTCTGGCCCTGCGTCTCTGGGCTGTCGTGCAGCACCACGATCGACCCCGGTCGCACGTCCTTGAGGACGCGTGAGGCGATCACTTCGGCGCCCGGGTGTTCCCAGTCCGCAGGGTCCACATCCCAACCGATCATCGTCATATCCAGTCGCACGAGCTGCCGCACGAGCACCGGGTCGAGCTTGCCGTATGGCGCTCTGAAGAGACAAGGCGTGAATCCCGTGGCAGCTTCAATCGCGGAGTTCGCCTTCCGCACCTCCTGCCCGACATCGACGCCAGGTTCAGTCATATTCAGGTGGCTGTACGAGTGGCTCCCGAGTTCTGAGCCGTCGACGATCAGGCGTCGCAGCGATCCGGCCTGGTCACCGATCTGATTGGCGAACACGAAGAATGTCGCCTTCGCATCGTGATCGCTGAGGACCTTCGCAAGCGCCAGCGTCGTAGCGCTGGGCGTGTCATCGAACGTGAGCGCGACCTTCTGTTCGCGGCGCGAGCCATGACGCAGAAACGCACCGGGAGGAGTGCAGCCGGAGTATCCCGAGCGCTGCGCAGTGGGCAACGACGCGGGCGGCGCAGGCGCGGTCGCGTCGTTGCCACCGCAGCCGCTCAACGCGGCAACGGCGATCGCCAGCGATGCGCCAAGTCGCGGGCGGCAATTCGCGAGTTCGCGATTCCACCACACGTCTGTACAGGCTACGCCCCATGCTGGAACCATGAATCACCGCCGAAAACTTTTTTGAAGTTTCCCGATACCCCCCTAGGGTATCTGTTATATTGGCCTCACCGGATACCCCCACCCCGTATATTGAAGGAGTACAGGAAATGAACCACTCAACTGAAACCAAGCCATCTCGGACCTACGTGGTCACAGGAATGACCTGCTCGCACTGCGTCGCATCGGTCACAGAAGAAGTCACCGAGGTTCCGGGCGTCGAAGCTGTTGAGGTCGATCTGAGCAGCGGTGAGGTCACCGTCACCACGGGCAGCTCCGGCGTGAGCGACGACGCTGTGCGCGCGGCCGTCGAACTCGCCGGATACACGGTGGTCGAGTCATGAGCGCCGCGTTGAAGCTCGCAGCATTTGCCGGCCTCCTGCTGCTGGTGTTCGTGGCGTCGATCGGCGTGGGCCGCGCGCTCGATCCGGAGAAGCCCACGCGGGCCGCCGAATCGGAACACGCAGACGAGGGCGAAGGCGCGATGAGCATGAGCGGCGGCGCGGCCGGCGCTCACGCGGTGCGCGGCCTCGCCGTCGAGGACCACGGCGTGCGGCTGATCGTCGAGACACCGGAGCTCATGCGCGGTGCACGCGAGCAACTCAGATTTCGCATCGTCGACACGAGCGGCGCGACGGTCCGCGACTTCACACCGACACACACGAAGCCCATGCATCTGATCGTGGTTCGACGCGATCTGACCGGCTTCCAGCACCTTCACCCGCAGATGGAAGCGGACGGCACCTGGAGCGCCGCGGTCTCGCTCCCGCAGGCGGGCTCCTACCGCCTCTTCGCCGACTTCCTCCGCGAAGGCGAGCCGGTGACGCTCGCCTCCGATCTGCGCGTCGACGGCGAGTCGAAGCTGAAGCCGCTGCCGGCGCCGGCAGCCGCCGCCACTGATGATGGCTACCGCGTGCGCCTCAGTGATTCCGACAGTCGTCCCGGCAAGGCAACGAGCCTCCGCTTTGAAGTCTCTCGCGACGGTCGTCCCGTCGAAGTCGAGAAGTACCTGGGTGCGGACGGCCACCTCGTCGCCCTGCGTGACGGCGACCTGGCGTTCCTCCACGTCCACCCCGAGGAACACGCCGGCGCGCCCGGCGAGATCATGTTCGAGGCGACGTTCCCCACCGCGGGCGCATACAGGCTGTTCCTGCAGTTCAAGGACAGCGGCCGTGTGCAGACCGCCGCCTTCACCGAGGAGGTGAAGTAGTCATGTCCGACCAGACGACTTCTCAGCAGGAGCGGGTTGATCTGCCGATCAGCGGAATGACCTGTGCGTCGTGCGCGAACCGCATCGAGCGCAAGCTCAACAAGCTCGATGGCGTCAGCGCCACCGTGAACTATGCGACCGAGACCGCGACTGTCGCCTTTGATCCGCAGGCAGTAGCGGCGGGAGAACTCGTCGACGCCGTCGAGGCCGCGGGATATCGAACGTCGCTGGCGAGCACGGCGGGAGACGAATCATCCCCCGAGCCGCCGGACGAGACGGACGCGCTCCGCACGAGGCTGCGGATATCGCTGGCGCTGATGCTCCCGGTGCTCGCGATCGCGATGATCGAACCGCTGCAGTTCGACAACTGGCAGTGGCTGTCGCTCACGCTGGCGTCGCCAATCGTGATCTGGGGCGCCCTGCCGTTCCACCAGGCGGCCTGGACCAACTTCAAGCACGCGACCGCAACGATGGACACCCTGGTGAGCGTCGGAGTCATATCGGCCTACCTCTGGTCGCTCTACGCGCTCTTCATCGGCGATGCCGGAATGCCGGACATGCGCATGAAGCTGAGCTTCTCGGCGTCCGGAAGCGACGAGATCTACCTCGAGGTCGCTGCCGCGGTCACGGTCTTCGTGCTCGCCGGTCGCTACTTCGAGTCGAAGGCGAAGCGCCGCGCGGGTGCCGCATTGACCGCGCTGCTCGAACTCGGTGCCAAGGACGTCGCGGTGCTCGACGAATCCGGCAGCGAAACCCGGATCCCGATCGAACAGCTCAAGGCCGGCGACCGCTTCATAGTCCGGCCGGGCGAGAAGGTCGCCACGGACGGCGTCGTCGAGGACGGCTCTGGAGCAGTTGACCAGTCGCTGCTGACCGGCGAATCCGTACCGGTCGAGAAGCAGCCGGGCGACGAGGTCGTCGGCGCATCCGTCAACGCCGGTGGCCGCCTGGTCGTGCGCGCGACGCGAGTCGGAGCCGACACCGCGCTTGCGCAGATCGCGCAGCTGGTCAGCGACGCGCAAACCGGGAAGGCACCGGTGCAGCGGCTTGCTGACCGGGTGTCCGGGATCTTCGTGCCCGTGGTGATCGTGCTCGCCGTCGCGACGCTGGGTTTCTGGATCGGTTCGGGCGAAAGCACTGCGTTCGCCTTCACCGCCGCCGTGTCGGTACTGATCATCGCCTGCCCATGCGCCCTGGGACTCGCCACTCCGACTGCGCTGCTCGTCGGCACTGGACGCGGCGCGCAGCTCGGGCTGCTGATCAAAGGTCCCGAGATCCTCGAGTCAACTCGCAAGGTCGACACGATCGTGCTCGACAAGACGGGCACCGTGACCTCCGGGAAGATGAGCCTGACCGACGTCGTGACGGCGGAGGCGACAGATCGAACGGAGCTCCTACGGATCGCCGGCGCGCTCGAAGACGCGTCCGAACACCCGATCGCGAGGGCGATCGCAGTCGCCGCTGAAGCTGAGACTGGTCCGCTGCCTGCCGTCGAATCGTTCGTCAGCCGCGCCGGACTCGGTGTCGAGGGCATCGCCCTCGGACGCGGCGCGCAGATTGGCGGCGAGCGACTGCTCAAGGACTGGGGTCTTGCGATGCCCGCGGAGATCGAAGCGGCCAAGCGCCGAGCCGAGAGCTCTGGGCGCACGGCGGTCCTGATCGCGTGGGACGGAGCAGTCCGCGGCATGCTCGTTGTCGCAGACACCGTCAAGCCGAGCAGCGCCGAGGCCGTCGCCAACCTGAAGAAGCTCGGGTTGCGTCCGGTCCTGCTGACCGGAGACAACACCGGGACCGCGAACGCAGTCGCCGCTGAAGTCGGAATCGACGAAGTCATCGCCCAGGTGCTGCCGGCCGACAAGGCGAGCGTGATCGCCCGCCTGCAGTCGGAGGGACGTGTCGTGGCGATGGTCGGTGACGGAGTCAATGACGCACCGGCGCTCGCACAGGCGGATCTGGGGCTTGCGATCGGCACCGGAACCGACGTCGCAATCGAAGCCAGTGACCTGACGCTCGTCTCGGGCGACCTGCGCGCGGCAGGCGATGCGATCAGGCTCTCGCGCGCCACCCTGCGGACGATCAAACAGAACCTCGCGTGGGCATTCGGCTACAACCTCGCCGCGCTGCCGCTCGCGGCCGCCGGTCTGCTCAACCCGCTGATTGCCGGGCTGGCGATGGCGTTCTCCAGCATCTCAGTGGTCGCGAACGCGCTGCGGCTGCGCCGATTCCGTTCCTCATACAACGCCGGCAGAATCGGAGGTTGATGATGGAAGCCCACGCAACCCACGCTCACGAAGAGCAGAGCCTCAACCGCCTCAGCGTCAGCGCGACCCTGCACTGCATGACCGGCTGCGTGATCGGCGAGGTGCTGGGGCTGGTCATCTCCAACGCGCTTGGCTGGAGCGTGATGCCATCGCTTGTCCTCGCGATCGCACTCGCGTTCTTCTTCGGCTACCTGCTCACGTCAATCCCGCTCTTTCGCGCAAACCTCGCGCTGGGGGCGATCATCCCGATCGTGCTTGCGACCGACACGTTCTCGATCACCGTAATGGAAATCATCGAGAACCTCACGATGTTGCTGTTCCCCGGGGCGATGGATGCCGCGCTGGACGAGCTGCTCTTCTGGGGCCCGATGGCGCTCGGATTCGCGATTGCGTTCCCGTTCGTGTTTCTCGTCAACCGCGCCCTGCTCAGGCGCGGTAAGGGGCACGCATTGGTGCACGATTTTCATCACTAGACGACGCGAGCCAGAACTCGCCGCCAAGGGCGTGGTCGGGCCTCGGTTCAGATGACGAGTGCCTGCGCTGACGAAATCACGGCGAATGCCCAGACAGCGACCGTGCTCAGCGAGAGAAAGACGACGAGCTCACGCCGCGGCGCGTCGGTATCGACGAGCATCGGCATTTCAAGAGCGATTGCCTGAGAATCCATTCCGGAATGTCCCCCCCGGGAGTCAGTTCGAGTCGCGCGTCCTTGCGTGACCTCAGTCCCTCGTGGCGCCCCCCCCGGCCGCCACTCGGTGAACCAATATAAGTCGGGTTTCGCGATTTGGCAAGGGCAGTCGGAAACAGAAAGCGCCCGCCCCTCAGTCGGTCGAGGGACGGGCGCTCATGATCGGCTGCGCGGCTGGCTACGGCGTGTAGACCGCCGGTGCGAGCGAGTTGCCCGGCTTGATGCTCGAGCAGTTGTTCGGCAGCGTCAGCGAACTGAAGATGCTGAAGCGGTCGAAGGTCCAGCTGATTGCCTGCGGCAGCCATTCCAGCGCACTGGTGAGGTGGCTTCCGCCGTACTCGTTGTACTTCACCTTGATGCCCTTCGCGCAGTAGCTGCGCAGCAGCGAGCGCACGTCGCCGGCAAGCATGACGCCGTCGCCCTTGCCGTACGTGGCGCTGGCCGGCGTGCCTTCAAGCTCACCCCCGGTGCCCTGACCGACCAGCATCGGGATCTTCGGCGTGCCACCGGTGCCCATGATGACCTTGTTGGCAGCCTGGACGTACGCCGGGATGCTGTGCGGGTTGGCGTACTGCGGCTTGACGAAGTCAGTCCACTTGAGGCCCGAGTACTGGCCGAGGACATTGATGATTGAGGCCTTCTCCAGCTTCGTCACCAACGTCTTGCCGTAGTCGTTGAGATAGGGCTGGAGGTCGATGCCGTAGGAACGCGCGACTCCGATCAGCGCCATCGGCGCGACCCCGGCCCAGATCGACGAACCGCCGACGTACGGCAGGTTGTGGTCGGGGTCGACCAGCACGCCGCCGAAGGCGGCGCCGATCAGGTTCTTGTTCAGGTCGGGTGCGTAGGTCGGCGCGAGTTCCGCTGCCCACTCCGTCGCGATCGCGCCACCGGAGTAGCCGATCATCGCGACCTTCGCGTTGCTTGAGAGGTCAACCTGCGGTGACTTGATCGCAGCACGGATCGAGTCGAGCGTGTTCGTTCCGTATTCCGGTCCGGCCGCGAAGTCCGCGGTCTGGCCCTGGGTGTCGGAGACCACGATCGAGTAGCCCTGAAGCAGGAACGGCGCGAAGAGCGCGGTCTCGATCTGCGGGATGATGCCGGTGAGTGAAAGACCGCCGGCAATTTGCACGGAAGGCTGGTCTTCGGGATTCAGTGAGTCATAGAAGGACTGGTACGAGATGACCTTTTCGCGGTTGAGGCAGAGGAAACACGACGGCTGCACCACCGAGGTGACGTTGACCGTCGGGCGGTTCTGCGCGTCGGTTGCCCGGTAAAGGATCTGGGTCGCGCGCAGAGGAGTCGCGAGACCAAGGATGTGGTACGGAATGTTCCGCGTCTTGAGCGGAGTGCCGGGCGCGTAGTTGGCGAGCGGCGTGCTTCCCGTGTACTTGTAGAAAGCGTCGTTTGCCGAGGCCGCGCTGGCCATGCTCGGCAGCATCAGCGCCGCTACCGATGCGACGACAGCCACGAGCAGCAAGTGTTTGACAGACGTGCGAAAACGCATGTGGACTATTTCCCTCCCCAGAGGTTTGTTTCCATGTGACCCCCCTCGGGTCACATGGTCTACCCCGCACTGACCAAAATTCAGGTACGCGGGGGTACTCGCGAGATCTTATCGCAATTCTCGTATAACCGGAAACTTATTCGGGTTCCGCGCTTTGGCCGGCATGCTCGCCAGGGCGACCATTGGCTGCCCAAGCTCACATGGCCAGTGGCATCGGTATCGTGCGCCGCATGAGCGACATCCTGCCCGACACCCCCGCCGAAATCGCCGCGCACTACGCCGACGGCGTCGAAGCCGACCGCCTGAAGAACGTTCCGATCGAATTCATGCGCACGCTTGAGATTCTTCAGCGCTTCCTGCCGTCCACGCCGGGCGTGATCGCCGACATCGGCGGTGGCCCGGGGACCTACGCGGTGCCGCTTGCGGAAGCCGGCCACACGGTTCATCTCTTTGATCCGATCGAGTCGCACGTGGGCCAGGCCGCAGCGGGTCTCGGGGAGATCGAGGGCAACGATTCCCGTGCCGCGGTCGGCGAGGCGCGCAAGGTCGAGCTTGCCGATGCGAGTGTTGACGCAGCGCTCCTGCTGGGGCCGCTCTACCACCTGATCGAGCCGAGAGAGCGCCACCAGGCCCTGCGCGAAGCGCTGCGGATCCTGCGGCCTGGCGGGATTCTGCTCGGCGCCGGGATCTCGCGGTTCGCCTCGACCTACGACGGGATCGCCAAGGGCTTTCTCGCGGATCCGGAGTTCGAGGCGATCGTCGAGCGCGATCTCGCCGAGGGCACCCACCTGAATCCGCAGCGCAATCCCGAGTGGTTCACGACCGCGTATTTCCATCTCCCGGACCAGCTCCGCGACGACATTTCATTCGCCGGCTTCTACTACGACCAGACGATCGCCGTCGAGGGACCTGCGTCGTGGATCGACCCGTCGCCCTGGCTGACCGACCTCTCCCGCACCGAGAGCCTGCTCGCCGCGATCCGTCGCGTCGAGTCCGAGCCGAGCATTCTCGGAGCGAGCGCGCACTTCATCGTCGTCGCGCACAAACCGCCGCAGTAAGGTTGGCTGATGCCCAACACCGAGGAACAGATCATCGCCAAGCTTCACGAGCTGAAGCCGCTCAGTTTCGTCCACACCGACGGCTTCACCTGTTTCACGCAGATGACGCTCGAGACCAGCGGTCTTGAGCCCGAGGCCGCTGAGGACTGGATCCTCGCCAACGGTGGTCACCTCAAACACGTACGCGTGCCGAGCGTCGACAACGTCGGCTTGAAGGTCCCGCAGCCGGACATGGAGCCCTGCTACTTCGTGCCGGACTCGCTGCTCGCCTGAACTCAGGCCGAGACCAGCGAGGTGAATCCGCCGTAGATCATCCGCGACGGATCGAAGACCCCTTCGGCGTCCGCCATCAGCTTTTCCATCCGCGGATCCTTCATCAGCTGCTCATTGATCTTGTCGCGATGCGCGCGTGACTTGTAAGTGATCCACGAGAAGACCACGGTCTCGCTGTTCTTGCGCTGCACCGCGCGCGGAAACGACGTCTCCTTGCCGTATGGGACATCGTCGGCGACGAGCTCCTGATAGTCGAGCGCTCCGAGATCCATCCAAACCTTGGAGGCAGCTCGCGCCAGCTTCTTGTAGTCGTCGAGTTTGCTCTTCGGGACCGCGATCACGAATCCGTCCACGTACTTGGCCATCTCGGCCTCCCCTCCGGTTAAGTAGTTCAAATCAACCTACCCAGATTCACGCAACAACGCCGTAAAGCTGGAAAACTGTGCGCCATGGAGAAACGAGATGCCGTAGTAGTGGGCGCACGCTGCGCCGGATCGACCCTCGCGTTGTCGCTCGCCAAGAAGGGCTGGGACGTGGTGATGGTCGACCGCGACGAGTTCCCGAGCGACACGCTCTCAACGCTGATGATCTTCCCGAACACGATCGCCCGGCTCGATCAACTCGGAATCCTCACCACCCTGCACGCCGCGCACAACGTTCCGCGGCTCGGCTTTCGCATCGTCGGCTACGGCCATGAGAGCAAGGGCCGCTTCACCCCCGTGGACGGTCACGACGGGCTGATCGCTCCGCGGCGGACGGCGCTCGACAAGGTGCTCGTTGACTGCGCCCTCGCAGCCGGGGTTGAAGGTCGCTTCGGCACGAAGGTCGTGGACGTGATCGGATCCGGAACTGAGGGCGACCCGGCCACCGGCGTCGTCCTGGAGGACGGCGAGGAGATCCACGCGAACTGGGTCTTCGGCGCCGACGGCCGCGCGTCGAAGGTCGCCGGCAAACTCGGGATCGAGCAGACCGGCCAGCAGTCCGGCGAGGTCTCGTACCTGCTCGCCTTCTGGCGCGGGATTCCGAACGACGGCTACTCCACGTCCGCGATCCGTGAGGACGCGATCCTCAGCAGCTGGGCGGCCGAGGACGGCCAGCATCTCCTGACCGCCTGGGGCGATCCGGACTACACGCACGGCTCGAAGGACGTGCTGCTCGATCGCTACCTCGAGACGCTGCGCAGCTTCCCGGAGATCCTCGACCCGGAGGTGCTCGAGAACGCGACGATGGTCAGCGAGCTGTTCGTCGCGCCGGAATCCTTGATGCGTGGGTACTTCCGCAAGACCAACGGGCCCGGCTGGGCCTTGGTGGGAGACGCCTGTCACTTCAAGCACCCGGGAACCGCGCAGGGAATCGGCGACGCGATCGAACAGGCGATTCACGTCGCCGACGGCGTGACCGGCGGCGACCCGGAGCTCGCCGGGTACGAGGCCTGGCGCGACGCGCGCGCTGCCGAGCACTACGACTGGTCCTTCGCCTGGGGCAAGTTCCCGAATTCGCCTGCGGCGTTCAAGGGTTGGGCGAGCGAGCCCGACGCGGGCCAGGACATGCGCGACTCATTCAGCCGGCAGGTCAAGCCGTCTGAGGTGCTCAGCAAGGAGCGGTTGGCGCGCTGGTTTGCGCCGGAGAACCAGACGGTCGACGCCTAGGCGAAGCGCCGGTGCACGAGGCTGACGACCATCGCGCCTTCGCCGACGGCAGTGGCGCAGCGCTTTGTCGAACCCGAGCGGATGTCGCCGACTGCGTAGACGCCCGGGGTGCTCGTCTCCAGCGGTGAATCGGAACCGACGTCCGGCCCGGTGAGGATGAAGCCGTGCTCGTCGCGGCGAACCGCGGGACCGATCCAGTCCGCGCACGGCTCTGCGCCGAGAAAGAGGAAGAGCGTGGTGATCGCCATGCGCTCCCCGTCCTTCAGCGTCACGGCCTCGAGCTGACCATCGTCGCCGTGAAGCTCCGCGACCTCACTGCTGTCGCGCACCGTGACCCCGTAGCGCTCAAGGTCGCGGATCAAGTAGTCAGACATCGTCTCGGCGAGGTCCGCGCGGCGGTGCAGCAGCGTCACGAGCGCGCCTCCGCGCGCAAGCCAGATCGCGGCCTGGCCGGCGGAGTTTCCACCGCCCACGACGGCCACGCGTGAAGCGCCGCAGCGCTGCGCCTCGAGTGGGCCGGCCGCGTAGAAGACGCTCTCGCCCTCGTACTGATCGAGATTGGCGACGGGGAGCTTGCGGTACGCGGCGCCAGTCGCGATCACGACCGCGCGGGCGGACACCTCGCGTTCGTCGTCGAGCCGGACGAGGTGCTGATCCTCGCCCGGGAGAAGCTCCATGGCGCGATACGGACTCGCCGTCCGCGCGCCGAACTTGCGCGCCTGGGTGACCGCGCGCACGGTCAACTCTGCCCCGCTGATGCCGGCAGGGAACCCGAGGTAGTTCTCGATCCTGCGCGAGCTTCCCGCCTGCCCGCCGAGGATCGATGAGTCGATGATCAGCGTGCTGAGTCCTTCAGATGCGCCGTAGACCGCCGCGCCCAGCCCGGCCGGACCGGCGCCGACGATCAGCAGGTCGACTTCTTCGCGCGGATCGAGTTTTCGCCCGACTCCGAGCCGACGCGAGATCTCGCCGTTGCTCGGCGCGTACAGGTCGGTTCCGCCGGGGAGGCGGACCAGCGGCATCTGCGATGGATCGAGCTCCGCCACTTCGTCGAGACCCTCGCCGTTGGCGGTGTTGTGCCAGGTGTACGGCAGACGCGACGCGCGCAGGAAATCGACCGACGCACGTGTGGCAGCCGAATCGCGCGATCCGAAGATCTCCACGCCCACCCCGCCATAGACCTGGAGCCCCTCGCGTCGCGCGATGAAGGTGGAGAGCAAAAGGTCCGCCAGCGGTCCTTCGTCGGCGAGCAGCTCGCGCAGCGCTTCGCGTTCGACGGCGATGTAACGCATCGGTGTCTCGGCCACCGCGTCGAGGTAGACCGTCATACCGGAGAGCAGGTTCGTCTCTCCGAGGAATCGCGACGCTCCGTGTCGGACGATCTCGTTGCCATCACGATCGCGGATCGAGGCCTCACCTTCGATGATCGCGATGAACGGATAGCGCGCGTCGCCGATCTTGAAGAGCACGTCGCCGCGCTCGGCCGTACGTTCCTCGCCGTGCTCAAGCAGGGTGTCCAGCTGATCCTGGGTGAGCATGGGGCTGAGCGATTGGGCCATCGCGCAAGCGTAATGCGGCTTGGATCCGCCCGATCCGTGAATTTCCTGAACAAATGTCCAAGTTTTCTGGTAGCTTGGCCGCTATGACTGGTACTGACTGGTACACCGATGGTCGATCGACTGGCAAACAAGCGCGTGGTGAAGCACGCCGAGCTGCGCTGATCGCGGCCGCCATCGAGGTGATCTCGGAGAGCGGGATCGCCGGGGTCACCCACCGCGCTGTCGCCAGCAGAGCGGACGTTCCGCTCGCTTCAACGAGTTACTACTTCGCCTCGATCGATGAACTGATCGAAGAAGCCGTCACGGCTGCGGTCGCCGGACAGGTGGAGCTGCTCGACAACTTCGCCGACCTGATCGCATCCAGCGGTGGAAGCGCCGACGAGCTCGCCGAGTTGATCGCCGACGCGCTGACTCAGCTGCCCGACTCAATCGCGATCACCCAGTTCGACTGCTATCTCGCCGCGGCGCGCAACCCGGCGATGGCTCCCGCGGCCGCGAACGCGATGGACGCGTTCGAGCGCCTCGCCGCCGAAGCGCTGCGCGTTGCAGGAGCCCGCGAGCCGGACGTCGGTGCTCGCGCGTTCGTCGCGCTCGCCGACGGCTTCGCGCTCCGACGCCTGGCGCTCCCGCACGACGACGAGTCGCACGCGCGCGAGCTGCGCGACTCGATGCGCTCCCTTTTCATCGCCTACGCAATGGACGATTCCGAACGCAGGACGTGGTCGCAGCGGCTGCGCGAGGTGCGGAAAGGCGGTGAGAGCAGCCCAGTGGCTGACCGCATCTGACCAATCCGCGAACACAGAACTCGGTGACCCGCCTCCGCCATCCGCGCGGACGCGGCGTCTGATTCAAACACTCACTCACGCCCGGAACGGGGAGTTCCGGCGCAACAGATCCTCAGGGGGAACTCACAATGTCCTGTTTCAAGACGTTGCGCGCCACCGCGCGCACCGGCAGGCTGCTGCTTGCCGCAATTGCCGCTTTCGCGGCACTGATGATTCCGGCCGGGGCCGCGTCCGCGGCGCAACCGGCGAGCACGTTTCCGGACTACTGCCTCGGCCAGTGCAACGACATCCTGCCGCCCGGCGCAAACGGCAACGCGACGCTGGTTGACATCCTCGGCCACAAGGCGCTCGGAACCCGTCCGGCCAACTTCGTCGATCAGCTGCCGCCGTACTCAAACCTGATCCAGGGCTACCAGAGCCTCGCCAACAGTGGGCTGGGCAGCTACTTCGGCGACGGTTCGTTCGGTTTTCCGTCGGCACCCGTCAACAAGACGGTCAAGCCGCGATCCGACGTGACGATCAACTACGACCAGTACGGAGTTCCGCACATCTACGGCACGACCCGCGCAGGCACTGAGTTCGGCGCAGGCTGGGCCGGCGCCCAGGCGCGACTGTTCGTGATGGACGCCTTCCGTCATCTCGGCAAGGGCAAGCTCAGCAGCTTCGCGGGCGGCGCTGCGGGCAACCGCGCCCAGGAGCAGAACCTCTGGCAGGTCGCTCCCTACACCCAGGAGGACCTCGACGCGCAGGTCACCGCACTCGAGGGCGAAGGCATGCGCGGCGCTCAGCTGCGAGCCGATGTCGACGCATACCTCGAAGGAGTCAACGCCTACATCGATCAATCGATCACGCAGGACAATTATCCCGGCGAGTACGTCGTCACAGGCAACGGCAAGCCCAAGCACTTCACCGAGACCGACCTGATCGCAATCGCCGACGTGATCGGCGGGCTGTTCGGCAATGGCGGCGGGCAGGAGATGCAGTCAGCGCTGGTCAAGATCGCTTCCGAGAGCAAGTACGGCGCCGCACAAGGCGCACAGGTCTGGTCCGCGCTGCGCGAGCAGGAGGACCCCGAGGCGACGACCACGATTCACAACGGGGCACAGTTCCCGTACAGCCAGGCGCCGGCGAACACCACGAGCGTCGCGATGCCGGATGCCGGCAGCGTGACCCCCGCGCCGATCATCTCCGCAGGCGCAGGCGCGAGCGCATCGGCCGCTGACTCGTCGAGTTCAACGCTCGCCGGCCTCGCCAGCCTCCCGTTGGCAGGCAGCACGGACGCGAAGTCAGGGATGTCGAACGCCCTCGTGGTCTCCGGCACGGGCACGACGGACGGGCACCCCGTGGCGGTCATGGGCCCGCAGACCGGGTACTTCTCGCCGCAGCTGCTGATCCAGCAGGAGCTCCAGGGCCCGGGCATCAGCGCCCGCGGAGTCGGATTCGCCGGCCTGAACTTCTACGTTCAGATCGGTCGTGGACCGAGCTACGCGTGGAGTCCGACATCGAGCGAGCACGACATGACCGACACCTACGCGGTCACGCTGTGCGAACCCGGCGGCGGCACGCCGACGACGAAGTCGAACCACTATCTCTACCGCGGCGACTGCATCGCGATGACGCCGCTGTCGGTCGACAACTCATGGTCGCCGACGCTCGCCGACAGCACTGCAGCGGGCTCGTACACGATGACCACCTACCGCACGAAGTACGGCCTGGTCTCATTCCGCGGAAAGGTCGCCGGCAAGCCGACCGCGTTCACGGTGCTGCGCTCGACCTATCTGCACGATGCCGACTCGGTGATCGGGTTCCAGATGTTCAACGACCCGAACCTGATGAGCACCGCCGACGGCTTCAAGACCGCGGCCTCGAACATCGACTACGCATTCAACTGGTTCTACGTCAACAGCAAGGACGCGGCCTACTTCGACTCCGGTCGCAATCCGGTCCGCGCGCCCGAGACTGATCCGAACCTGCCGATCAAGGCCGAAGCGAAGTACGAGTGGCCGGGCTTCAATCCAGCCGACAACACCTCGCAGCTGGCCCCGGTCTCGGAGCACCCGAACTCGGTCAACCAGGACTACTACGTCAGCTGGAACAACAAGCAGGCACCGGGCTTCAGCGCGGCCGACGGAAACTTCAGCTTCGGATCGGTGCAGCGCGTCGATCTGCTGGACAAGCCGATCAAGACCGCGCTCGCCGGCGGACAGAAGTTCGATCGCGCGAAGCTGACCGCAGTGATGGAGGAAGCCGCAGTCACCGACATGCGGGCCAAGGAAGTGCTGCCCGAGCTGATCGCCGTCCTGACGAGCCAGTCGGTCACAAACCCCGTCCAGCAGCAGACGGTTGCTGAGCTGCAGGCCTGGCTCGCTTCCGGCGCCAAGCGCGTCGAGTCAAGTGCGGGCTCGAAGGTCTACGCGTACCAGCACGCGATCCAGGTGTTCGACGCCTGGTGGCCGCTGCTTGTGGAAGCCCAGTTCAAGGGCACCATGGGCCCCGAGCTCTACCAGTCCGTCGTGAACGCGATGCAGATCAACGAGTCGCCCTCGGGCGGCCAGCAGGGTCAGACGTCCACGCTGGGCGGACCGTCGAGCAACCAGGCCCAGACCCACAAGGGCTCCTCCTTCCAGTACGGCTGGTGGGGCTATGTGGACAAGGATCTGCGCAGCATCCTCGGAAGGCCCGTGCAAGGCAGGTTCCCGGTCACGTTCTGCGGGAACGGCAACCTCGCGGCCTGCCGCAGTGCGTTGCTGGCGAGCCTCGACACCGCTGTCGGCCAGACGCCGGCGCAGATCTATCCGGCGGACTCCATCTGCTCGGCCGGTGATCAGTGGTGCGCCGACGCGATAAACCAGTCACCGCTCGGCGGCATCAATGACCCGCTGATCTCGTGGCAGAACCGACCGACCTACCAGCAGGTCGTCTCGTTCCCGGCTGCGTTCGGCGACAACGTCAGCAACCTCGCCCTGAAGAAGTCGGTCAGCGCGACGAGCTACAACCGCGGCCTGCTCGGACTGCTCGCGAAGCCGCCGTCATTCGCCGTCGACGGGGATCCCACCACATACTGGGAAAGCGCGTCGAGCAACACGCAGTCGATCACGGTCGATCTCGGCAGCACGCAATCGGTCGCGCGCGCGATCGTGCGTTGGGGCGGTGGACCCGCGGCCAAGTACACGGTGCAGGTCTCAACGAACAATTCGACATGGACCACGGTTGCGACCGTGACCGCCGGCAAGGGCGGCGTCGAGAACCATCCGTTCACCGCGCGGTCGGCCCGCTACGTGCGTATCGCCGGCACCGCAAGGCAGAACACATCCAAGGGCTACTCCATCAACGAGCTCGAGGTCTACGGGCGCTGAGTCCCCCGGCGCCCCGATCGAGGGGCAATCGCATCCCGGCACACGTCCTGCAGATCCCCGCGGGACGTGTGCCCGGGCTGCGAACATGGCGGAATGAGCTCTGACGCCAACGACGCCCTGATCACCAACTTCTACGCCGCCTTCGGTGCCCGCGACGGGGCGACCATGGCCTCGTGCTACGCACCCGATGCGAAGTTCTCGGACCCGGTCTTCCCGGACCTGAAGGGCGACGAGCCGGGGCTGATGTGGAAGATGCTCACCGAGCGCGCCGACGACCTCGTGATCGAACTCGCCGAACACGACGCGAGCGAGGATTCCGGAACCGCGCACTGGATCGCGACCTACACCTTCACGCAGACCGGCCGCAAGGTCGTCAACGATGTGCACGCCCACTTCCGCTTCAAGGACGGGAAGATCTCCGAGCACATGGACGACTTCAGCTTCTACAACTGGTCGCGCCAGGCGCTCGGAGCGAGCGGACTGCTGCTCGGCTGGACGCCGATCATCCGCGGCGCGGTGCAGAAGAAGGCCCGCGCGGGGCTGGACCAGTACACGTCAGCGCGCTAGGCATCGCCGCGCACTAGGTTTGTCCCATGCGCGCCCGCGTCTACCTCTTTGCGACGATCATCGGCTTCTTCGTCCCGCCGATCCTGATCGGTTATTACGTCGCCGACCAGGGTTTCGACCTCGTCGATCTGCTGAACGCGGCGGTCGACAACACGATCGCGCTCGCCGTCTTCATGGACGTGACGCTCTCCTCGCTCGTGTTCTGGTTCTGGGCCTCGGGCGAAGCCCGGCAGCACGACATCCGCCAGTGGTGGTGGATCATCCCGGCGAACATCTTCATCGGCCTCTGCTTCGCATTGCCGCTGTTTCTGTACTGGCGCGAACGCGCGCTCGAATCCGCGCCGGCTGGATAGTCTCGGCCGATGGCTGAGTGCACCCATCTGGACACTGTCGAGATTCTCGGCGCGCCGCAGGAGATCGCTGGATGCGAGGAGTGCCTCGAGCTGGGAATGCGCTGGGTGCACCTGCGCATGTGCCAGCAGTGCGGTCACATCGGCTGCTGCGACAACTCCGAGGGCAAGCACGCCACCGCCCACTTCGAGTCGAGCGGCCATCCGATCATCCGCTCGGTCGAGCCCGGCGAGAGCTGGAGCTGGTGCTACGTCGACGAGCTGATGTTCGAACTGCGGGCGTGACTAGGTCGCGACCCAGTCGTTGCCGAACCAGCGCTTGATCCGGCTCGTTCCGAACTCAGTCTTGTCGGCCACGTACTGCTCGGACGGACCAGTCAGCGTGGCCGTCTTGTCCTCGCCGAAAAAAGTCACATCGACCATCCCGACCTGTTCCTCGCCGAACTCGAGGTAACAAACACCATGGCCGTCGTACTTCGTGTCTGATGCTTCGCCGCGGATACGTGCGGCAATGCTGGCGGCGGCCGCCTTTGCCTGGCCCTCAGCGAAGACTCCGGCGCGCGGGGTGCCGACTGCGGCAACATCGCCCACCGCGTAGACCCCGTCGATCGGCGTTTCCAGTGTGAGCGGATCGACAGGAATCCACCCATTCTCGGAAATGTCCGACGCAAGGACGACCGCGGGCGCGCGATGGTGCGGAACGCCGAGGAACAGGTCGTAGGGAATCTCGGTGCCGTCCTCGGTCGTCGCCACGCCGCGCGCGTCGTCGACGCTGACGATCGCGGTCTGCGGGCGCCAGGAGATGTCGCGCTGGGCGAACGCCTCGAGCAGCGCGGCCGATGCATCGGGCGACGGTGGGATCGGGCGCCCGAACGGCATGACCAGCGAGATTGTCGACGTGTCGCGCAACCCGGACTTGACGAGTTGGTCATGCATCAGCAGCGCCGTCTCGCTCGGTGCGGGCGGGCACTTGAAAGGCGCGGAGATCACGCCGATCACCACGTTGCCGCCGCCGAAGGCAGCGATCTTCTCGCGCATTGCGAACGCGCCGGCCTCGGTGTAGAACTCGTTCGCGCCTGTTGCCAGTCCGGGCGTCACGCTGCAGTCGAGATCGGCTCCGAGTCCGACGACGAGGATGTCCGCCTCGAACTCGCCGGCGCTCGTCTCCACGCGTCTGGCGGCGCCGTCGATCCTGGTGATCTCGGCCTGGACGAACTTCACGCCCGGCTTGACGAAGTCGGCGTACTGATGCTTGACGTGTTCCTCGGTCACGCGGCCGAACATCACGTCGAGCTTTGAAAACCCGAAGACGAACGATTCAGTTTTGTCGATCAAAGTGATCTCGAGCTCGCCGCCGAACTCCTCGGCGAGCGTCGTGGTGAGTTCGAGGCCGCCGAAGCCGGCACCGAGTACAAGGATGCGCATCTCGCCAGCCTACTCCCTGCCCATCCGCCGCAACCCTTAGGTTTTGCGTCGTGCAACGCGGCGAGACCCAGCGCGGAATAACGAAGTGGATGCTGCTCGTCGGCGCCGTGATCTCGGTCGCCGGAATCCTCTTCGGTTACGACCAGGGCGTCATTTCCGGCGCGCTGCTCGGGATCGGCAAGGACTTCCACGTCGGCACCACCGCGACGGAGATCATCACCAGTTGGGTGACGCTCGGCGCACTCGTCGGAGCGCTCGTCGCCGGCGTGATGGCGGACAAGATCGGGCGCCGCCCGACGTTGCTGTTCGCAGGCTCGCTCTTCTCGATCGGCGCGTTGATCGAGGCGCTCGCCCCGGGCACCGAGGTGCTCGTCGTCGGCCGCCTGGTCGTCGGCTTCGCCGTCGGCGTGGCCTCAGTCGCCGCGCCGCTCTACGCGGCCGAGATGGCGCCCTCGCGACTGCGCGGAATGTTCGTCTCGGGCTATCAGCTGGGCATCACCTTCGGAATCTTCCTCGCCTACCTCGTCGACGAACTGATGAGCGCCTCGGACTGGCGCCTGATGCTCGGCGTCTCCGCCGTCGTCGGCGTCGCCCTCGTGATCCTCGTGCTCCCGCTGCCCGATTCGCCGCGCTGGTATCTGAAAGTCGGCCGTCGCAACGACGCGCGCGACGCGATCGCCAAAGTCGCCGGCGACCCGGACCCGGACGCCACAATCGCCGAACTCGAAGCCGATGTCGCCGGTGAGACGCAGGCGAGTTGGGGCGTGGCGTTCTCGAAGCGCTGGCGCACGCCGCTGATCGTCGGTGTCGGACTTGCGGTCTTTCAGCAGATCACCGGCATCAACGCGATCATCTACTACGCGGACAAGATCTTCGACGCCGCCGGGTTCTCGACGGTCGCGTCGCAGACCGCCGCCACAACCTGGGCGATCGGTGCGGTCAACGTGCTCGCCACGCTGATCGCCGTCTTCTTCGTCGACCGGCTCGGCCGCAAGCCCCTGTTGATCGCGGGCCTGATCGGAATGACGATCAGCCTGACCGCGGTCGGCTTCGCCTTCCAGGAGCTGGGCGACATCTCACACGCCCCCTCGAGCCAGGGGCCGTCTGATGCCGGCGCAATCACTCTGGTCGCGCTGGTCGTCTACATCGCATCGTTCGCCATGTCGATGGGGCCGATCGTCTGGACGATCATCAACGAGATCTATCCGCGCGAGGTGCGCGGTCGCATGGTCTCGATCGCGACCGCCGTCAACTGGTTCTCGGCGTGGCTCGTGAGCCAGTTCTTCCTCACGCTGGTCAAGCAGCTCGGCGAGTCGGAGACGTTCTGGCTGTTCGCCGCGCTCTGCGTCGCCGCGCTCGCCTTCGTCTGGCGCAAGGTGCCCGAGACGAAGGACCGCACGCTCGAAGAGATCGAGCAAATGTGGAACGCGCCCAAGGCATAGGATCCCCGCGATGAGACACTGGCGCGTGCTCATGATCATGTGCGCGGCGCAGTTCATCATGGTGCTCGACACCACGGTGATGAACGTGTCCGTGTCCGCAGTCGTCGAGGATCTCGACACCTCGATCTCGATGGTGCAGCTCGCCATCACCCTCTACACGCTGGTGATGGGCTCGTTCATGCTGCTGGGCGGAAAGCTCGGCGACATCTTCGGCCGCAGGAAGATCTTCGGGATCGGCCTGATCACCTACGGGCTCGGATCGTTGATCACAGCGCTCAGCCCGAACGTCGGATGGCTGTTGTTCGGATGGTCCGGAATCGAGGGCATCGGTGCCGTGCTGGTGATGCCGGCAATCATCTCGCTGACGGCGTCCAACTACACGGGGCGCGACCGCGCGACTGCGTACGGCGCGCTCGGCGGAATCGCGGCCGCAGGCGCCGCGGCCGGTCCGCTGATCGGTGGGTTCGTGACCGAGGAGTGGACGTGGCGCGTCGTGTTTGCGTCCGAGACGCTGGTCTGCGTCGTGATCGTGATGTTCATGAAGACGATCGCCGACACCGAGAAGCCGATCAAGTCGAAGATCGACCTCGTCGGCGTGACGCTCTCATCGCTGGGATTCGGCCTGATCGTGCTCGCCGCGCTGAAGTCGGCCGAGTGGGGCCTGATCCAGCCGACCGGCGCGCTGACGATCAACGGCAGGGAGATCACCCCGTTCGGACTCTCGGTGGTTCCGTTCATGGTTGCCGCCGGAGGCTTCCTGCTGCGCGGATTCTTCGGCTGGGAGCGCAGGCTGATCGCGCGTGACGGCTCCCCGCTCGTTCATCCCGACCTGCTGCACAAGCTCCAGCTGCGGAATGGCCTGGCGATGCTGACCGCGCAACAGATGGTGATCGGTGGAGTGTTCTTCATCATCCCGATCTACCTGCAGTACGTCCTGCTGAAGAACGCATTCGAGACCGGCGTGAAGCTCGCGCCGATGTCTGTCGCGATGCTGGTCGCGGCATTCTCTGGCCCGAAGCTCGCGGTGAAGTTCTCGCCGCGGAAAATCGTCAGCGTCGGCCTCGTGCTCGTGATTCTCGGATCGCTGGTTCTGGTCACGACGATCGACCCGGAGCTCAACGACCTGCTGTTCGCGATCGGAATGGCGATCTTCGGAGCGGGCTTCGGTCTGGTCGCCTCACAGCTCGGAAACGTGATCATGTCGTCGGTCGGAGACAAGGCGCGCGGAGAGGCCGGCGGCCTTCAGGGCACCGCGCAGAACATCGGCTCGTCTTTGGGCGTGGCGCTCATCGGCGCAATCATGATCTCGAGCCTGAGCAGCGGCTTCAACAGTGCCGCGCAGGCGGATCAGTCGCTCAGCGCCCAGTCCCAGGCGGCTGTTGCCAAGGCATCCGCTGGTGGGATCGACATCGTGACCAAGGACCAGCTCAACCAGGCGGCAGCAGACAGCGGCCTGCCGAAATCCGACACTGACAAGTTGATCGCCTACTACGAAGACGCGCAGATTCAGGCGATCAAGGAGTCGATCCTGCTCGCTGCTCTGCTGGCGGCGATCGGCCTGATCATCGCCCAGAGATTGCCGAAGATTCCGGGCGTGGAACTCGGGGCGCCGGAAGAATCCGACGCCCCGCTGTCCGCGAGTACTTAGCCGAGCAGCTTGGCCTTCTGGGCCGCGAACTCTTCGTCCGTGAGGATGCCCTGGTCGTGCAACTGGGCGTATTCCTTGAGCTTCTCGATCGGGTCTTCGGCCGGTGCTGCCGCGGGCGGCGGTGCCTGCTCGTACTGCTGCGGCTGAACCGGGGCCATGTAGCCCGGCTGCGACTGCTCCTGCTCGGCCCAGCGATTGGCCTGGCGACGGGAGACGTTGTTGCTGACGTGCGTCGCCGTTCCGGCGATCACTGCGGTGCGGGCGACGCCGCGAATTAATCCTGGCATGGTGTTGCCTTTCTCAGTCGAATCTGGGGTTTAGGCCTCTGCGGCCTCGAGGGTTGCGAGCAGCGCCTGAACCGGAATCCGGCCACTTGCGACCAGCTGGCCGCCGTTCTTGCGCAGCGCCGAGGCGAACGGCGCGGCCCAGAGGTTCTCCCAGACGAGGATCGCCGCGGAAGTTCCGGGTTCGATTGCGCTCGCGGCCTCGTTGATGTCCTCGTCGTCGAGCAGGTTGCTCGATGCGCCGTCGAAGATCGCGAACTCGGCGCCGAGTTCGTTGAGCTCGATCTGCGCGACCGTGCCGTCCTCGCCCTTGGTCACGAACGCGAGGTCGAGGATGCGAACGATGCCGCGGTCGACCAGGTCAATCAGGTGAGGGATCGCCTCGCCGTTGGGCTGTTGTCCGGTCCACTCGACAACGATGTAGTCGACCGGCCCCATTGCGTCCAACGCTTCTTCTGTCATCCCAAGTCCTCTGCTTGTGTTTGCTGCTGAAAGGTGCGCGAAGATCCTAGTGCTAAGTCGCGGCGTTCGCGGCGCGATCCTCGGACGCATATTCGAGCAGCGTGCGCTGCTCATCTTCCTTCTTCGGGAATTTGAAGAAGACCAGGGCAGCCCCGAGCAGCACCGCGACGATGCCGGCCGTGTACGCCAGATCCTGACCGTCGATGAACGACTGTTTGGCGCCGTTGATGATCGCCGCCTGGTACTGCGGATACTGCTCGGCGATCGCGGCCGCGCCGTCGAACGACTTCGTCAGCTGGTTCTCGGTGGCGCTGGTCACCTGGTCGGCGTTGGGGGCGGAAGCGACGGCGGCGCTGACGGCCTTCGCGTAACCGGCGGTGAGCAGCGCGCCGAGGATCGACTGCATGATCGCCCCACCGAGGTCACGCTGGAGGTCTGCCGTGGCGGAGGCCATGCCGGCTTTGCGCACAGGGACCGCTCCGGTCAGCGAGTGCGAAGCCGGGGTGCCGGCGAGTCCCACCCCGATGCCCATGAACGAGTACGCCAGCGCGACCTTCCAGTACGGAATGCCGTCTTTCCAGAGCAGCAGCATCGTGACGAATCCGAGCAGGCAGAAGACGTACCCGAACAGCATCGTGAAGCGCGCGCCTCGTGCCTCGACGAGTTTCGCCGAGCGCGGGGCGACGATCACCATGAAGACCGCCGCGGGCAGGATCGCGGCGCCGGCCTCAAGCGTCGAATAACTGAGCACGTTCTGCAGGAACTGCTGGCCGATGAACATCGCGGCCATCAGCGAGCCGAAGATGATGATTCCGGCCGTTGCCGCGACCCAGAAGATCGGGCGCGAAGCGACCTTGATGTCGTAGAGCGGCACCTCGAGACGACGCTGACGCATGAAGAACGCGGCGGCGGTTGCGAGTCCGAACACGATCAGACCGAGCGCGAGCGCAGTCTCTCCCGGCACCGCCGCGAAGTTCAGGCCAAGCACGATCGTGCCGATCAGAACGACTGACATCACGCCGCTGAAGTTGTCCACCTTCTCGGTTGATTCGTTGACGTGGCTCGGGATCAACTTGATCGCCATCGCCAGCGCGATCACGGCGAGCGGCAGGGTGATCAGAAAGACCGAACCCCAGTCGTGGTTCTCGAGCAGCGCGCCCGATGCGAGCGGCCCGAGCGCGGAGAAGGCGCCGCCGAGCGCCGACCAGAGCGCGATCGCCTTGGTCCGCGGTGCGCCGGCCCAGAGCGCGGTGATCAGTGACAGCGTGGTCGGGTAGGCCATGCCGGCCGCGAGACCGCCGATCAGGCGTGCGAGAAAGAGCACTTCGACGCTGCCGGAGAGTGCCGCCATGATCGAAGCGGGAATCGCGATCGCGGTACCGAGCACGAGCAGCAGCTTGCGTCCGTAGCGGTCGCCGATCGCGCCGAGGTAGAGCACTGAGGCCGCGAGACCGAGTGAGTAGCCGACCGCGATCAGGTCGAGTCCGGTCTGCGAGGCGTCCAGGTCCTTGCCGATCGACGGGAGGGCGACGTTCGCCACCGCGAGGTTGAGGTTCGCGACCGCCGCAACCAGGATCAGCGCGGCGAGAACCAGTCCGGCGCGCTTCGGTGTGATGCTCTGTTCTGCCGACTCTGAAGATTCCATGCCGGGAGAATACGCCCGGCTCAGGCGCTCAGGGACTCGGCCCGCTCTTTGATGCCGAGCAGCATCTTGCGCTCCATGACCAGCGAGCCCGGGATCATCGGCACCATCCCGATCTTGTCAATCGCGCGCGGCAGGCGGAAGCGGTTTCGACTGACGAAGCGCGTACGGCCCTCGTCCTCGATCAGAGTGAACGACCAGACCCAGTTTCCGTCGCTCGAACGCCAGGCGAGCGAGCGTTGCGGATCGAGTTCTGCCAGGACCATCTTGTTGCCGCCGAAGCCGATCTCGTCGCCGAGCGTCGGGTGCTGAAACTCTTCGAGCACCTGACGCGTGCTCTGCATGTTGAGGCCGAGGAGATTCTCGATCCAGTCGTACGTGTACACGCCACCACGAGGCTTCGGCCCGATCTGCACGATCCAGGGCCAGACCGCGCTCGGTGGTGCGTCGATCGTGATCGCGCGGGTGGAGACGCCGTCGGCTTCGGGGAGCAGCTCATCCCCGGGGAGCACGGCCGCGACCTCGGCGTCGGTCGTGCCCCAGTTGAGCACGCGTTCTCGCAACGCGAAGTGGTAGATCGCTGCGAGACCGGCGGCCGAGAGCGCGATTTTGCTGAATCGTTTCATCGCCGTCACCAAAGAGTTGCAGACGAGTCTTGAACTGTCACCCGCCGATCTGTTGACTGGACGGCATGAGCAAATCAACCAACAAAACCAGAAAAGCGAGCCGTCGCGGTCGCATGCAGCGACCGTTGGAGCCCGCGGAGACGATTCAGATAATCGGCGACCCGACCGCGCTCGGCGCCGAGCCGACCGTCCGCGCGATGACGCTCGATGACATCGAGGACGACTGCCCAATCTGCCAGATGATGCGCGAAGAGATCCTCGCGGGCAATCCGCCGCAGGTGATGGTGTTCGAGTGAGCGTGCGGCGGCTAGAAGCCCGCGGGCTTTGCGTACGTGTAGGACTTGGGAACTCCGCCCTCGGTCCACGTCACGATCGCCGTGGCGCCGGCGGCCTTGATCTGCACCGCCGCGAGTTCCTTGTCGGTCATGTTCGCGCCCGTCGGAATCTTGATCTGGCCGGTGTAGCCGAACGCGTTCGTGCCCTGGACTTCAACCTGTGGGAGCCCGTTGACCCGGTTGCCAAACGCGGCGACGCAGTTGCTCGAGAGCGCGAGCTTGACGTTCGTGCCCGACGCCTGGCCGTATCCGACCGTGTAGATCGACGCCTGGCCGTTTCCGGAGAGAAAGAAGTCAAAGCTGAACAGATAGACCTGATCGTTGTGGCCGCCGCCGGCGACCTTCACCACCGCGCACTTCTTCGGGCTGACGCGCAAGCTGGAGAGCTTGTCGCCCTTGGTGATCGAGAACTCTCCGTAGAACTTCGGCTTGTCCTGGCAGATCAGGATGAGCGAGCCGTTGCCCTCGACATAGATGCTGAATCCGTGGCTCTTCCCCTTGAGCTTCCCCTTGACCGACTTGGCCGCCTTCTGGCAGTACGTTTTCTTTTTCTTCTTGGCGACGGTCGCGGTGTCTCCTGGCGAAGCCAGAACTGCGGACGGCACGGCAATCGCTGCGATCAGACCAACGAGAAGCAAACCGAGGAGCTTTTTCATGAGCGGAAATTTAGCGGCCGACGCCGCTGAAGACCGGATCGATCGCATCCTTGCCGCAGTGCGCCGCATTCCCGAGGGACATGTCAGCACCTACGGCGATGTCTCACCCGGGGCGCCGCGCCAGGCGGGCAAGGTGCTCTCGATGGCAATCGAGGACGATCTCCCCTGGTGGCGGGTCGTACGCGCCGACG
Organism: Thermoleophilaceae bacterium; assembly: GCA_016462645.1. GTDB lineage: Bacteria > Actinomycetota > Thermoleophilia > Solirubrobacterales > JACPNS01 > JACPNS01. The sequence continues at coordinate 10,885 of JAEMSX010000010.1, read as the reverse complement.
GGTCGCTGAGCCAGGGCGACAGGCAGCGCAAGCTTCTGCTGATCGAAGACGTGCCGTTCAGGCCGGGCCTTCAGCGCGTGGACATGCGCGCGGCGCGCGTGTTCAACCCCTGAGCGCCGGCTAAAGCGTCGCCGCGAGTTCCGTGCCCTGGCGGATCGCCCGCTTGGCGTCGACTTCAGCCGCCACATCCGCACCGCCGATCAGGTGCGCGTCAACGCCCGCGGCGACCAGCTCGTCGTAGAGGCTGCGCACTGACTCCTGACCGGCGCAGAGCACGATCGTGTCTGCATCGATCGTGCGCGACTCGTCGTGCTCCTTGCCCAGGCTGATGTGCAGCCCGGCGTCATCGATCTTGTCGTAGCGCGCGCCTTTGATCATCTCGACCTGCTTCTTCTGCAGCACGGCGCGGTGGACCCAGCCGCTGGTCTTGCCCAGCCCGCGGCCGAGTGACTCATCCTTGCGCTGGAGCAGCACGACCTTGCGCGGTGACGGCGGAACCTTCGGCTCGACGATCCCTCCGCGCGTCTCCTGTTCGGGCGCCACGCCCCACTCCTGCTTCCAAGCCGTGAGGTCAAGCGTCGGTGACTCCTCGTTGGTGAGCAGCTCGGAGACGTCGAAGCCGATCCCGCCGGCTCCGATCACGGCGACGGTCTTGCCGTTGCCACTCGGATCCTCGATCGCCTCGGTGTACGAGCGGACCTTCGCGTGATCGACCCCGGGAATCGCCGGCGTGCGGCCCTCGACGCCTGTCGCCACGACAACCGAGTCAAATCCTTCGGTCTTCAACTGCTCAGCAGTCGCGCGCGTGCCGAAGCGGCGCTCGACGCCGACTTCGTCAAGCAAAGCGTCGAAGTAGCGGATCGTCTCGTCGAACTCCTCCTTGCCCGGGATGCGCCGAGCGAGGTTGAACTGACCGCCGATCTGATCGCTGGCCTCATACAGCGTGACGTCGTGCCCGCGCTCGGCGAGTCCGGTCGAGCAGGCGAGACCCGCCGGGCCGGCGCCGACAACCGCGATGCGGCGCGGCGCGTCGGTCGGGGCGAGGATCAGCTCGGTCTCGTAGGCCGCGCGGGGATTCACGAGACAGGTCGCGCGCTTGTTCTTGAAGGTGTGGTCCAGGCACGCCTGGTTGCACGCGATGCAGGTGTTGATCAGCTGCGGTTTGCCGGCCGCCGCCTTGTTGACCCACTCCGGGTCTGCCAGGAACGGACGCGCCATCTGCACTAGGTCCGCCTTGCCGTCGGCGAGCAGCTGCTCGGCCTGCTCGGGCATGTTGATCCTGTTCGAGGCGACCACGGGGATGTCGACGACCTGGCGGATCGTCGCCGTCTGCTCGATGAACGCCGCGCGCGGCACCGAGGTGACGATCGTCGGGACACGCGCCTCATGCCAGCCGATGCCGGTGGTGAGCATCGAGGCCCCCGCCTGCTCGATCTCATCGGCGAGCGCGAGAATCTCGTCGATCGTCTGGCCGTCGTCCACCAGATCCAGCGCCGAGATGCGGTAGATCACGAGGAAGTCCTCGCCGACCTTCTCGCGCACTGCCTTGATGATCTCCGTCGGGAAGCGGCGGCGGTTCTCGGGGCTGCCGCCCCAGTCATCGTCGCGCTTGTTGGTGCGCGGGGCGAGGAACTGATTGATCAGGTAGCCCTCGGAGCCCATGATCTCGACGGCGTCATAGCCGGCTTCGCGCGCGAGCACGGCGGCGTCGGCGAAGTCCTGGACGGTTTTCTCGACGGTTCGCGCGCTCATGCCCTTGGCCGAGAACGGCGTGATCGGTGACTTGCTCGAAGACGCGCTCAATGAGAACGGGTGGTACGAGTAGCGACCGGCGTGGAGGATCTGCAGCGCGATCTTCCCGTCCTCGGCGTGCACGGCGCTCGTGACCGTCTGGTGGCGGCGCGCGTCGCGGCCAGAGACCATCTCGCCTGCGAACGGCAGCAACCAGCCGCGGCGGTTGGGCGAGTAGCCACCGGTGACGATCAGCCCTGCGCCGCCCTTGGCGCGGGTTGCGAAGTACGCGGCGAGCTTCTTGATGTCTGAGGCTCGGTCCTCGAGCTTCACGTGCATCGAGCCCATCACCACGCGGTTGCGCAGCTTGGTGTGCCCGAAATCGAGGGGTTCAAGGAGATGGGGGTAGTCGCTCATGATCAGGACGGTACAAGTTGAAGCGTGCGATTCAGAGCAACCCGACAAGCGAGTTGGCCGTTAGATTGACCGCATGGTCGCCGTCAGCCCGGAACGCCACCTGCTCAAAGCCAAGGATCTCGCCGATGGTCGCTACCACGACGGCATCGACGTGAGCGACATGGCGGCCGCGGCGGGCCTCTCCCGCGCGCACTTCACGCGCGAGTTCAAGCGCACCTTCGGCGAGCCGCCCAATCAGTACCTGCTCGCCCGCCGACTTGAACGCGCAGCGATGCTGCTGCGGCAGACGGACCGGCCTGTGAATGAGATCTGTCTCAACGTCGGGCTGAAGAGCGTCGGATCGTTCACCTCGAGTTTCACCAAGCACTTCGGGATGCCGCCGATGGCCTACCGCAGGAAGCATCCGCCGGCCGCCGCGTACGCGATGGTCCCCGCCTGCATCTCGCGCATGTACGGCCGCGCCGCACTCAGCACAAATGGAGAAGCAAAGCCCTGAACCGGCTCGTAGTTTGGAACTCAACCGAACCCCCTTCACCAAAAAGGAACTGAAAATGCACCTCGAAAACGCACAACTCTGGGTCCACGACCAGGACGAAGCACTGGCCTTCTACACCGAGAAGCTCGGCTTCGAGCTCTACGAAGACGTCACCCTCGCCGAGATGGGCGACTTCCGCTGGCTCACCGTCCGGCTTCCGGGCGCCGAGACCGGAATCACCCTGATGGCGATCCCCGGCGAGCCGATCATCGACGCAGCAACCAAGGAGCAGATCAATGTGCTTATGGGCAAAGGCTTTGCAGGAACTGTCTTCTTCACGACCGACGACGTCTACAAGGACTACGAAGAGCTCAAAGGCCGCGGTGTCGAGTTCACCGACGCGCCGTTCGAGCAGCCGTACGGCATCGACGTCGGCTTCCGCGACCCGTCGGGCAACAACTTCCGTCTAACTCAGGTCACCGCAGATCTGACAGCGGGATAACCGATTGATCAGCAGGATCGCCTAATTTGTCCAGCGTGAGCCCCCTCGCACTGCGTCCAGACCCGGCGGTCCTGCTTGACATCGATGGCGTCCTGCACGTCGGCGATGAGCCGATCCCCGGCGCCGTGGAAGCGCTCACCGAACTGCGCGAGATCGCCAGCGGCCTGCGCCTGGTCACCAACACCACCTCGCGCTCGCGCGCGGAAGTCGCGGCGCGGCTCCGTGAGATCGGAATCGACGCGAGCGTCGATGAGATGCTCACGCCCGCCGCGATGGCCGTTCAGTACTGCGCCACGCACGACATCTCCAATGCCCGCCTCTACGTGAGCGATTCGCTGCGGGAGGATCTCACCGGACTCAATGAGGCCGGCGCGGACCAGGCGCCGGACGTTGTCGTGCTCGGCGACATCGCCGACCGCTTCAATGCCGACACGATGAATGAGATCTTCCGCCTGCTGATGGACGGGGCACGCCTGATGGCCCTCCAGCACAACCGCTACTGGCAGCACGGCGACGGCCTGATGCTCGACGTCGGCGCCTGGGCCGCGGCGCTCGAGTATGCGACCGGCCGTACCGCGATCACCGTCGGCAAGCCGTCCAACGACTTCTACAACGCCGCGCTCGCAAGCCTGGGCGTCGATGCGAACTCGGCGATCATGGTCGGCGACGACATCGAGGCCGATGTCAACGGCGCGCAGACCTGCGGCATCCAGGGCGTGCTGGTGCGCACCGGCAAGTACCGAGACGGGATCGCCAGCGACCGCGGGTTCGGACCGGCGGCGATCATCGACTCAATCGCCGATCTCCCTGCGCTGCTGCGTTCCTAGCTGCTCAGACCCTGAAGACCGAGATCTGCTGTTCAAGGCTGCGCGCCATCGAGCGCAGCGTGTCGGCTGAACTGGTGATCTCCTCGGAAGACGCCGACGCCTCCTGAGTGCTGGCTGAAGTCTGCTGGGCGAGCGCCGCGACGCTTTCGGTCACACGCAGGATCTCCTCGATCGCGTTGCGCACCGCGGCGGTTGCGGTCGCGACCTCGTTGGTGCGGGCGTCCACTGCGTGTACGTGGTTGTCGATCTCGCCCAGCGCGCCGGCGATCTCGGCGAATCGCGTTCCCGCCGCATCGACGACATCGGCGCTGCGCGTGACCTCGCCGCGTCCTTCGCCGACCGCGCGCACGGTCTCGACCACCGTGCGCTCGATCCCGCGAATGCGATCCGCGATCTCAGCCGCGGCGTCGCTCGACTCGTTGGCGAGCTTGCGCACCTCTTCGGCGACGACCGCGAAGCCGCGCCCCTGCTCGCCGGCGCGCGCGGCCTCGATCGCCGCGTTGAGCGCCAGAAGGTTGGTCTGATTGGCGATCGTGACGATCGTCTCCACGATCGTTCCGATGTCGGCGGTGTCGCTGCCGAGGCGGTCAACGGCGGCAGAAGCCTCGCCCACCCGATCGGCCATCGATTCCATCGCCTCGCGCGCCTCGAGCGCACTGCTCGACCCGGCGTCGGCCAGTTCGCGGGTCTCGGTCGAGAGCGATGTCGCCCGGCGGACCTCTTCGGTGGCGCCGGTCAGCGCGCGCTCGAGATCGGCCGCGGCTTCATGGGCGCTGGAGATCTGGTCGAACTGCACCTGCGCGCCGGAGACAACCTCCTGCATCGCGTGCGCGATCTCGCCGACTCCGACCGCCGATTGTTCGCTGCCGTCGGCCACAGCCGCGGCGCTGAGCGTCACCTCACTGGCAACTTCGCTTGAAGACCTGATCAGTGCGGCCTGCGACGCCTGCATGCGATCGACCTCGAGCATCAGCGAGCCGAGCTCGTCGGTCGAGGTCACCGCGCCAGTCCTGCGCAGATCTCCGTCGGCCGCGGCATGAAGCTGGGATGCGAGTTCTTCGATCGAGCCGCGCAGGCTGATCACCACGGCCGCGCCGACGATGCCGACGATGAACACGAAGACCGGGACCTGCCAGACCAGCACCTGACCTTCGTTGGTGTACGCGACGTTCGCGCCGAATGCGTTTGCGATCACCTTGCCCTGCGTGAACATCACCATCGCGAGAGCGAGCGAACCCATTGCCAGCAGCACGCGCGACGGGATGCTGAACGGCTTGGGCATCAGGGCGTCACGCCCCTCCATTCCGGCGGTCTGCGCGTAGAGCGTGCGCAGGAGCGGACGCGTCTCGCGCTCGATCACGGCGTAGATCGGGAAGCCGGCGACGGGGATGAAGCCGATGAAGTCGGTGAAGTACGAGGTGATCTCTTCCGTGCGCAGCGGCGTGAATGCGAGCGTGACCGCGAACGCCAGCGGATAGCCGATCAGCCAGGCCGCAAGGTAGACCTTCGTGCCGCGGGCCGGGAGCCGCAGGGCCGCGGCGATCGCCTTCTGTTTGACCGCCAGATCGCTGTTGTGAGTGGCAGCCTGGATCCCGCGGAAGGTCTTGGAGACGACGCGCCAGGCCAGAAACATCAGCGGCGGCGCGATGATCACAGCGGCCAGCGTGTTGTAGTCGGAGACCTTCTGACGCGAGAGATCGACGATCATCCCGCGCACCAGCAGGATCACGATCATCGCGACGATGCTGCCGACGTAGAACAACGCGAGGCGCCGGCGAGCGCGCGCGTCGGCCTTGGCGTCCGTTTCCACGGCCGCGGGTGCGGGGGCATCCGAGCGATACATATTCGAATCTGATCGGCGCGCAAAGCCGCATACTTGAAGGCTTCGGGCCTGCCCTGCAGGTAATCTGCCGCGCATGGACCTGCACCCCGGAGAATCAATCGTTTTCGAAGGGCACCCCTCCTGGCGCGGCGTGCTCTCGTTCTATGTCAAGAACATCGCCGCCGACCTCGTGATCGCCGCGATTCTCTGGTTTGCCTGGTCGCAGACGTGGGCGGTGCTCGTCTTTGCGATCCTCGTCGCCGGGACGATCCTCGTCGGCTTCATCCTGCGCGTGACCACCGTCTACACGATCACAAACGAGCGCCTGCGGATCCGCACCGGACTGCTCTCCAAGAACGTGCAGCAGACCGACATCAACCGCGTCCAGAACGTCAACACGTCACAAGGCCCGCTCGAGCGCGTGATGCAGGTCGGCCGCGTCGACTTCGACACCGCCGGCACCGACGACGCGTCATTCACGTTCGAGGGCATCGCCAACCCCGAAGACATCGTCAAGGCAGTTGACGAGGCCAAGCGGGAATCGCCCTCCACGCCGCCCTCCGCGCAGGGCCTCTAGTCGCCGCAAGGGCGATGATCGATCTTCCGACCTCGGACCTGACCGACTGCTTCGGCCTCGGCGTCGCGGGTAACTTCGCCGGGCACCTGGAGCAGGCCGGCGAGTCCGTCGATTTTGCGGGCGTTGACGCTCCGGCCACCGCGCCCAAAGGGATCTTCCCGTGGTATCTGCCCGGGCACGCCGGATTCCTCGGCGCCTTCCCGCTCTCCGCGAACGAGCTCGTGCTGCCACCGAGCGACGCCCCGCTGAACGTTCAGATCGAACCCGAGGCCGGCGTGCTCTGCGCGATTGTCTACGACTCCCACGGCGCGCCCGTCGCGCTGCGCCCGCGCGCGCTCGCGGCGTTCAACGACTGCTCGATCCGCCGCGAGGGCGCCGACAAGATCAGCGAGAAGAAGAACTGGGGCGGCGCCTCGAAGGGCATGGCAGCGCGGGCGTTCGAGATCAGCGAGCTCGATGCGGACGGCGCGACGGCGACGCTGCGGCTCGCCTGCTTTCTGCGCCGCGGCGAGACGACCCACGTTTACGGCGTCGACAGCCCATTGCCCGGGTACTCGTACTACGGAAACACGCTGCTGGACTGGATCGTCGAGCGGATCAACAAACAGACCGGCGGCGAGGACTCACCGCTTGAGCCGGTCGGGATCTATCTCGCGGCGGCGGGCTCGCCCGGTCGCGTGCTGATCGGGATCGGCGCCACGCGCTACACGGATTTCGGCGAGACCAATTTCCTCGAAGCCGACGACGAGTCGATCGTGGTGGTCTACGACAGCACGATCAACGACGCGAACTCGGTCGAGACCGCGATTCGCGAACACTTCGAGGACGACCTGAAGAGCGCCTCGGTGCTGGTGCAGAAAGTTCGCGCCGCTTAGGCGACGAAGCCGGGCGGGCGCAGCTGGTCCCAGGCGAGCTTGCCCTCGAGCTGAGCGGCAAGCGCGATCAAGCGGTCTTCGCTGCATGCCTGGCCGAGCAACTGGGCGCCGACGGGAAGGCCCTCGACGAATCCTGCGGGCACGCTGATGCCGGGCCAGCCGGCGACGTTCCACGGCCACGCGTACGGGCAGGCACCGACGAAGAGCCTGTCGGTCGCCCAACCGTTCAATCCTTCGAGTGCGTTCGCCTTCAGCGGCGGGGCGGCAGTGGTCGGTGCGATCACGACGTCATAGTCGCGGAAGATCCGACCCATGCGACGGCGCGCGACCCCCTCCCAGCCACGGGCAAACGGCAATACCGCCTTCATGACGCTTCCGACGCGGACGTTTTCGAGCGTGCGGTGATCGAGCAGCGATTTGTCGGGTACGCGGTCGGCCCACTCGGCCACGCCTGCGGTCGATCGCGGGAGGAAGCTCCATCCGACGTTGCCGAACTTGAGGTTCTGCTCGTGCACATCGTGGCCAAGCTCGGCGAGCGTTCCTGCGATCCCCTCAACCTGTTTGCGAACGCGCGGATCGAGCTTGGTCGGCACGCCGCTGAAGGGGATCTTGAATGAGACGGCGACGCGCAGTCGGCCGGGGTCCGCGCCAACGCTCTCGGCGAAGGGTCGTTCGGGTTTCGGCAGCTTGTGCAGCTCGCGCGGGTCGTTCTCGGTCAGCACGTCAAGCAGCAGTGCCGCGTCCTCGACCGTGCGCGCGAGCGGTCCGATCGCGGTGATGCCGTTGAATGCTTCCGGGTCCGGCCAGGTGGAGACGCGACCGCGCGTCGGTTTGATCCCGACGAGGTTTGACCAGCTGGCCGGAATACGAACGGATCCTGCGCCGTCGGAGCCGACTGCGGCGCCGAGCACACCGGCGGCGACTGCCGCGGCCGCCCCGCCGGAGGATCCGCCCGGCGTGTGGTCAAGGCTCCATGGGTTGCGCGTGATTCCGAAGCCCGGTCCTGCCGTGACAGAGAACTGACCGAGCTCGGGCGAGTTCGTCTTGCCGATGATCACGGCTCCCTCGCGGCGCAGGAACTTCGCGATCGCGCCGTCCTCGGTGCACGGCGTGAACTCCCCTTCGCAGCCGAACGCGCTGGGGTGGCCGGCGAGGTCCATGTCGTCCTTCACCGCGGTCGGGACACCGAGCACGGTGGACGACTCGCCATTGGCGATGCGGCGATCTGCCTCGTCGGCAGCGGCAAGCGCCTCCTCGTCAAGGATCAGCTTGAAGGCGTTGAGCGTCGGCTGCGTTGCGTGAGCCCGCTCGAGTGCGGCCTCGGTGAGGGCGCGCGATGTCGTCTGGCCGGCGCGCAGCATTGCGGCCTGCTCTGCGATCGACGCCGAAACGCCGTACGAACTTGCTGTCCCCTGTTCAGCCATCTCGATCCACCGGGATGGACAATATGCGGTCTTGTCGCATCACGCATCGGACGTTGTCGAAAGAATGCGCCGGAAGGATCGCGGCCACTTCGCGAGAACGACCGACAGAGCACCGAATCCAAACTGTCAAAACCGCCCAGGAGATCACACCATGAGCAACTTTCCGCCCCCGCCGCCCGGAGGCCAGCCCCCTTACGAGCCGCCGCCCGGTGGCCAGCCGCCCGCAGGTCAGCCGCCAGTGCCGCCAGCGGGGCAACCGCAGTATCAGCAGCCGGTCGATCCGCTCGCGGAGGCCGACAAGAAGCGCAAGAAGCAGCTCGCCATCCTCAGCGTCGTCGGCGCGATCCTGATCGTCGCCGCATTCTTCGGCGGCAAGGCGCTGGAAAAGAAGAACTACGAGCCGGGCAAGGACGGCTACAACGAGATCTACGCCGAGGGCGCCAAGCGGGGCAACGCCGCAGGCGAGGCCGCTGGCACCGCCTCGGGCCAGAAGGAAGGCGAGAAGGCCGGCAAGGAAGCTGGCAAGTCCGAAGGCATCGCCGAGGGCACTGAGAAGGGCAAGGCCGAAGGCCAGGCCGAGGGCGAGGCCGAAGGCGCGTCGCAGGCGCTGGGTGGTTTGAGCTCCTGGAGCACCACAGCTCCGTACGTGGTGCAGATGGAGAACGGCCCGAGCAGCGATGTGCCGTACACGGTCAGCAGCCGCACTCCGATGCAGCCAGGGATCTTCTACAAGATCTGCAGCTCTGGTCAGGGCGTCTGCACCGAGGCCGACAACAACTCGTCCTCAAGCTCGTCCGCCGGCGGCTCCGGAGCTTCCGGGGAATAGCCTCGCGCGGGTGACTCTGAAACACCGCTCGATTCGCACAATCCCGATCGCGTTGATCGCCGCCGCTTCCCTGGCGGCGATCGGCGCGGTCTGGAGTGCGCCCGCCCAGGCAGCGACCTGCGGCAAACCCGTCGCCTACCCGGGCAACTCGGCCACGGCCGAACAGTTCGCGAACTGGATGGCGAACGCCGCCGCCGCACGCGAGCTTCCGGGCGAGCTGCCCGTGATGGCCGGACTCGTCGAGTCAGGCCTGAAGAACCTCAACTACGGCGACGCCGACAGCGTCGGCTTTTTTCAGATGCGCACGAGCATCTGGAACAAGGGCGCCTACGCGGGATACCTGAAGAAGCCGGACCTGCAGATGAAGTGGTTCACCGATCAGGCGATCGCCGTGCGGAACTACTACAAGTCCAACGGCAAGGGCGACCCGGCTGCTTCATCCAAGACTTACGGCGTCTGGATCGCCGACATCGAACGCCCCGCCGCGCAGTACCGCGGCCGCTACCAGCTGCGCCTGGCCGACGCGCAGAAGCTCGTCGCCACAACCTGTGTGGATCTGCAGGGCGTGAACGTGCTCGCACCGCTGTCGCGACTGAAGTTCAAGCGCAAACAGCACCCGGCGCGGACCGGTTCCATTTCCGTGCGCGTGAGCTGCCCGAAGGCGCAGTGCATCTCGACCGTCGGCGCGAGCTTCCGTGTGCCCGGTCGTCCTGGCGTCGTGAAGCTGACGTCTGACACGGCGATGATCGCCGCGGGCGGGCGGATGACGGTGAAGGTCGCCGTGCCCCACAGCGTGCGGAAGCGAATTCGGGCGTTGGGTGGCGCGACAACCGCTGCGCGGCTGCGGGTGAGCGTGGCCGGGACAAATGGGGCTTCGACGGTGCGGGTGCGGAAGATTCTTCTGGCGCGGTAGCGCGGGTTTGGCTGCCGATTTGGGTGGTGCGGAGCGGCGCGTGCGGTCCTTTTTCCAGGGGGTCGGGGCTTGGGGCGGACCGTTGGAAGTCGTAACGCCTTTTCAAGCGGTCTTCTTTCCAAGGCACCGCCCGATCCGGCGGTGTCAAGGAAGAAGGACCGCGAGCGACTCGCCGATCTACCCAAACGGCCATCACCCCTCGCCGCCATCAACATGGCAAGCGAGAGGCAACAGCAAGCCCAACCAACTACGCCGGCACCGGCAAAGCCTCGATGCGGCCGCTCTCACGAGCAACTCCGGCGATCGCCACTCCCACCAGTGCGGCCAGCAGGAGGATCCCGGCCTGCACATAGAGCGCTGAGTGGAAGCCCTCGACCAGGGCTGCGGCGCGGGCGGTGCCTTCTGCCGCGGCGTTGTTGGTGACCGTCGTCGCGATCGTCACCAGCGCGGCGATGCCGACGGCGCCGCCAATCTGCTGGGAGCTTGTGAGCAGGCC
>JAEMSX010000081.1 GCA_016462645.1 Thermoleophilaceae bacterium | reverse complement strand
TGCGTGCTTCTTTCAATCGGATTGCTGCTCGCGTAGTGCGATCGTTTTACGCTTGACCCATGAAGATCGAACGGGTCGAGCTATTTGCGCTGAGGTTGCCACTGCGCACGCCCTTCATCTCCGGCGGAAACTCGACCGACTATCGCGACCTCGGAGTGCTGCGCCTGACCGACGAGGACGGCCGCGCCGGCGTCGGTGAGATCACGCCGTACCCGGATCCGATCGCTCCTCCGCTGGAAGATCTCATCGCCGCCTTTGAGGGCGGCGCTCGCGAGCAGCTGCTCGATGCCGAGATCTTTGACCATGGCCTCACGCTCGACACGAAGCTTCCGGCAACCGTCGAGTCGGCGATTGACATCGCACTGCTCGATCTGCTCGCCCGTCGCGAAGAGATCCGCGTGGCCGAGCTGATCGGAACCAGTGTTCAGGAGGATGTGGCGGTGAACGCCACGATCACGGCGCTCGATCCTGACGAAGTCGCCGCGCTCGGCGAGCGCGCGGTTGAGGCTGGGTTCTCGACGATCAAACTGAAGGTCGGGTTCTCGTCTGAGGACGGCGAGCGGCTTGAGGCGCTGCGCGACGCCGTCGGCTTCCAGACCCTGATTCGCCTGGATGCAAACGGCAGCTGGTACACCGCCGAAGCGATCGACCAGATCGCTGAGTTCCAGGAATTCGGGCTTGAGCTGATTGAGCAGCCGGTCGCGCCGGATGACCTCGCGTCGATGCATCGTGTTCGTGACGCGTCAATGGTGCCGATTGTTGCCGACGAGGGCGTGCGCACGGTGGCGGATCTTGACCTGCATGTGGCCAACGGCGCGTGCGACGGCGTGGCGATCAAGCTGGCGCAGGTCGGCGGGATCACAAGTGCGTCGATCCTTGCCGGGAATGCCTCGAAGGCCGGACTGCTCACCTTTGTGACAAGCACTCTGGACGGGCCGGTCGGGCTCGCCGCCGGACTGCACTTCGCGGCCGCGCGCTCGGACTTCTCGGTCGCCAACGGACTGGCGACCGGCGGGCTCTTCGAGGAGAGCTACGCCTTCGGGCTGCCCGAGGTGATTGACGGCGCGCTCCAGCTCACCGACGCGCCGGGCCTCGGCATCGAACTCGACGAAGACGCGCTGCTCGATCTTTCGATCAGCTGAGACTCGCTGAGCAAAGCCCGTTCCGCTCCTTACTCCCGTCCAGAAGACGGGACCATGGATCAAGAACCGCTTGAGAGCGACTCGAGGAATTGCTCAACGGCAGCCGCCGCGAGCTGCGGCTGGGCCAGGTGGACCCCGTGAGCGGCGTCCGGGATCGTCACCCGACGAGCATCAGGCATCAATTCGACAATCCTGTCCGCACGACGCGAGTACGTGACATCGCGCTCGCCGGTGATCAGCAGCGTCGGCTGCGTGATCTCGCCGAGGCGATCCCACATCGGCTCGTAGGCAGACTGGCCGATGCCGCGCAGGGCCGCGGCCAGGGCGACCGGATCCTGCCGCAGTCGATCTGGCCGCTGCTGCTCGATCAGCGCCTGCGACTGCTCGCCCAGCGCCGGAACGCGCTCCCAGAGATTGACGAAGTCCTCGATCTTTCCCGCCTCAATACGAGTGCTGAGCGCGTAGTCGCGGCTGCGGCGATCGGCGCGGGCGATCGGGTCTTCGATCCCGGGTACGCCGCTCTCGATGATCAGCGCGGCGACCGATTCGGGCGAGTTCAGCGCCAGATCAAACGCCGCGCGTGCGCCCTGCGAGTAGCCCCAGACGACTGCAGGCGCATAGACCGCCTCAAGCAGCATCTCGCGCACCAACTCCGGCGACGGCTCGCCGCGAGTCAGCGCCGTCTCGCCGTGCCCGGGAAGCTCCGGCGCAACGACGTGCAGCCCGGTCGGTAGATTTTCGATCGTCGCTTCCCAGGACGCAGGCGTCTGCGCGAATCCGTGCACGAGGACGAGCGGGTAGTCCGGAGCGGCCACAATCACACCTGATGGATCTGACGAACGAGACATTTGCCCCGCTGCGCGTGATGATCGACGAGTTCGTGCGCGGCGGCGTGGAGCATGCGGTTGTCGCGCCGGGCTCGCGCAACGCGCCAATTGCCTACGCGATCGGCGATCACAGCGGCCTGAAGACCTGGAGCGTTCTTGACGAGCGCCAGGCCGGATTCTTCGCGCTGGGCATCGCCAAGTCCACCGGCAAGCCCGCGATCGTCACCTGCACATCCGGCAGCGCCGCGGCGAACCTCCACCCCGCGGTCATCGAGGCCTCGCATGCGGGGGTCCCGCTGATCGTGCTGACCGCGGATCGTCCGCCCGAACTGCGCGACGTCGGCGCAGGCCAGGCGATCGATCAGATCAACCTTTACGGCGGCGCGGTGCGCTGGTTTGTCGAAGCTGGGAACCATGCGGTGAGCGATCAGACCCTACGTCACTTCCGCGCGCTCGGGTCGCGAGCCGTGGCCGAATCGTCTGCGAACAACCCGGGGCCCGTGCACATCAATCTTCCGCTGCGCGAGCCGCTCCGCCCGATCAGCACCGATCTCGGCGAGGCCGCCGGCTCGCTCGGCGCAGTCGGACGCCCGGACGGTGCGCGCTGGACCGCAGAGGCCAGTGCCAAGCCTCTGGCCCAGGACCTCTTCAGCGCAGTCGCCGCAGCGAAGCACCCGATCATCGTGGTCGGCGATCAGCACCAGCCCGAGCTCGCGCTCACCATCTCGCACTTCGCGACCGCGACCGGAATCCCCGTGTTCGCGGACTCGCTCTCGCAGATGCGCCGCGCGCAGCTTGCCGAGCACACGCCGGTGATCGCCGCGTACGACCTGATCCTGCGCTCGCAGCCGGTCACCCACAACCTCGTGCCCGACCTGATCGTCCGCGTCGGCGAGCTGCCGACATCAAAGCCGCTCCGCAGCTGGCTGTGCGAGGTCGACTGCCGTCAGATCGTGCTTGACCCTCGAGGCGGCTGGCAGGACCCGACGCGCAGCGCGAGCAGCGTGTGGGTGTGCGACCCGCTCGCGACGTTCACGGCCGCAGCCGGCCGCGTGGAGAGCCACACGGCCAATCCCAGCTGGACCAGCGCCTGGACGGGCCTTGAGCGCGCGGCGCAGTCGGCGATCGACCACGCGCTCAGCGAAGAGCCGTTTCCGTTCGAGCCGGCTGTGTACCGCTCACTGCTGGGCGGCCTGCAGGGCGGTGCATCGATCTTCATTTCATCTTCGATGCCGATCCGCGATGTCGAGGCCTACGGCCCGATCGGGCGCGACGACGTCCGTTACCTCTCGAATCGCGGGACCAACGGCATCGACGGGGTGATCAGCACGGCGCTCGGCGTGCGCGCGCCATACAACTGCGACCGCGTGATCGTCCTGACCGGTGACCTCGCGTTTCTGTACGACGCCAGCGCGCTCGCGATCGCGCAGCGCCACGGGATTCCGCTCACGGTCGTCTGCGTGGACAATGACGGCGGCGGGATTTTCTCGTTCCTGCCGGTGGCCGAGCACCAGGAGCACTTTGAGGAACTGATCGCGACACCGTCGGGCGTGGACGTCGAGGCGGTCGTCAAGGCGTACGGATTTGCCTACACCGCGCCGCGCAACGCGGATGAGCTTGCCGCAGCGGTTGAGCAGCCCGGTTTCGTGCACCTGAAGACCGATCGCGCAGCAAACAAGACCGCGCACGATCACGTCGCGGCTCACGTGCTCGACTCAGTCGGCGCAGCGCTGACCGAGACCGGCACCTTTCACTAGCTCTGCGAGAGCACCGGCAGGACCGCCTGGAGTTTGGTCTCCGTCTCGGCGAGTTCTGCGGCTGGATCTGAATCTCCGACGATGCCGCAGCCCGCGAAGAGCCGCGCCTGCGGACCCTCGATCAGCGCGCTGCGCAGCGCAACATGGAACTCGCCGTCCTCGAAGAGATCGGTCCACCCGACCCCGCCGGCGTACCAGCCACGGTCAAAGCCTTCGAGCGCCTTGATCCGATTGCGGACGTAGTCCCACGGTTCGCCGCCGACCGCCGGCGTCGGGTGCAGGAAACCAGCGAGCTCGATCACCGGCCGGGGCTCGGTGAGCTGCGCGCGGATCGGCGTGGCCAGGTGCTGGATGTTCTTGAACTTCACTAGTTCCGGACTCTCACCGGCCGCGATCCAGGCCGAGTAGCGGCCGAGTGTGCGCTCGATGCGCTCGACGACGATCGCGTGCTCCTCGCGGTTCTTGTCGCTCATCATCAGCTGGGCGCCAAGATGAGCGTCCGTCTCGGGATCTGCGCCGCGGCGCATCGACCCGGCCAGCGCCATCGTTGAAGCACGTCGACCTTCGCGGCGAATCAGCAGCTCCGGAGACGCGCCGACGAAGCAACTCTCGGCCCGGCCGATCGCGAAGGTCGTGCACTCCGGGAACGACTCCTTGAGCCCGCGCACGGCGTTGAAGGGATCGATCGCTGCATCCCGGCGCAGATTGACCTCGCGCGCGAGAACGATCTTTTCGTAGACGCCCTCCTGAATCTCCTTCGATGCTTCCTGCACGGCGCGCTCGAAGTGTTCCGGCGGGGCGACCGAGGTGACGCTCGCCTCGCCGCTTCCCGGACTGAATACCTGTGCTCCGAGGTCCTCATCGAGACGAAGACGCTCAACCAGCGACTCAACCTGTGCCAGCTCATCGGCCACGGTGGAATCCGGCGCCATCTGCACCGACAGGGTCAGCCGGGCCGTCTGGCGACGGACGATCGACGCTCGTGGCAGCACCAACTCGGCGGCGAGCGACTCGCGCCAGACATCGGCGGTCGGCCGGTCGTCAAGGAAGGCAAAGCCGCCGATCCAGACGACACCCGAACCAGACGGCGCATCGGGATCATCAAACAAGTCATCGATCAACGCCGCTTCAAGGAGATGGCCGCATCCGGCAGCAAGATCCTCAAAGCGCCGTGGTCCTGCGGCGCTGACAACGGCGGCCGCGCCCAGTGTCGCCATCGAGAAGTCGCCGCGAGCCGGCTGGGCAAAGCCGGACCAGCGCTCATCGCCCTCATGAGCGACTTCAACGTGCGCCAACGGATCGATCCCAGCGGGCAGGGCAACCGTGACGGATGCGATCACGCCGCGCCCGCGGGCTCGTGCGAGCCTCAGCGCATCTTCGGTGCGCCCGGCAAGCCGCGCGTAGGCAGCCGCATCAAAGCCTTGCGACAGCTCCGGGGACGCGGACGGGCCTGACGCCCGCCTCGATCGTCCCCAGAATGCCATCACTCAGCTCTAGGTCTCGTGCCGTCCGCGCTGCACGGCGATTTCGCCGGTGCGGACCATCTCGATCAGGCCGAAGGGCCTGACCAGCGATTCGAATGCCTCGATCTTCTCGTCGCTGCCGGTCACCTCGACGGTGATCGACTTGCGGGCGACGTCCACGACGCGCCCGTGGAAGATGTCCGACAGCTGGCTGATTTCCTGGCGCGTGTGCGCGTCGGCATCGACCTTGAAGAGCGCGAGCTCGCGGGCCACCGTGTCGTGCGGCTCGAGGTCACGGATCTTCAGCACGTGCACCAGCTTGTGGAGCTGCTTGGTCACCTGGTCGATCGGGTGCTCTGCACCGTCGATCGTCAGCGTGATGCGCGAGATCCTGTCGTCGTCGGTGGGACCGACGGCGAGCGTGTTGATGTTGTAGCCGCGACGTGCGAACAGACCGCTGATGCGGGCGAGCACTCCGGGCTCGTTCTCAACGAGAATCGAGAGGACGTGCTTGCGGCCCATCGTGCGCTGGCCCGTGGCCTGCAGGTCGGAGAGGCTGAAGACTTCTTTGGTTCCTGGATCGCCCATGTCAGCCCACCATGTCCCTTGCTGCCTGTCCGGCCGGAATCATCGGATACGTGTTTTCTTCTTTGGTCACGCGGATGTCGACAAACGCCGGGCCGTCGTGCTCGATCGCTTCCTTCAGCGTCGAGACGAGCTTGGTCTTGTCGGTCTCCTGCTTGGCCCAGATGCCGTAGGCGTCTGCGAGCTTCAGCCAGTCCGGGAGCTTGCCCATGTCGACGTGGCTGTAGCGACCGTCCCAGAAGAGTTCCTGCCACTGGCGGACCATTCCGAGGAAGCCGTTGTTCATCAGGAAGATCTTCACCGGGA
>JAEMSX010000080.1 GCA_016462645.1 Thermoleophilaceae bacterium | reverse complement strand
TGTCTGAGCGCGGCACGATGTTCGACCCGGGTCCATGCGTCTACATGGAGAAGATGGCCGGCACCGACGAGATCGCCGACCTTCTGGATCTTGACCGCCCGATCGGCGAGACGCTCGAGCTGATCGCCGCCCGCAAGAGCAAAACAGTTTCCGACGTACTCGTGATCATGCTCGACCGCGAACGTCACTACCCCCGCGCCGAAGAGATCCGCAAGGCCGGCGCGCGCATCCGCTTCATCACCGACGGCGACGTCTCCGGCGCCCTGATGGCCGTTTCCGAGCGTTCACCGATCGATCTCCTCTGGGGCATCGGCGGAACGCCTGAAGGCGTCATCGCCGCAGCAGCGATCCACTGCATGGGCGGCAAGCTCGTGGGCCGCCTCTACGCCCGCAACGACGACGAGCGGCAGCAGGCCCTCGACGGCGGCTACGACCTCGAAGGAATCCTCACCGAGCACGACCTGGTCAAGGGCGAAGACGTCTTCTTCGCCGCCACCGGCGTGACCGACGGCGACATGCTCCAAGGCGTTCGCTACCCGCGCAAGAAGGCCACGACCGAGTCGCTGATCATGCGCTCACGCTCGGGCACCGTGCGCCGCGTGCTCGCCACGCACAACCGCGCCAAGCTGCGCGAGATCACCGGCGAGCGTTACGGCTGATCGGTCAAGCGCTCACCCTCAGGTGGCGCGCTTGACCTTCACCAGCACCGTCGTGCGGATCACCTGAATCCCGCCGACTTCAACACTGACCTTGACTCGCTGTGTGCCGAGACGCGCGCGCCTGGCAATCCGCAGCGTGACCGTGAGCGAGCGCGTGTCGCCGGCAGCGACGGTCGCGATGCTCTTCGGGCGGAGCTTGGTCGCGCTCAGTCCGTTCGGCGCGGAAGGCGTGAGCGTGAGCGCTCCAAGCGGCCCGGCCGTGTCGTTGCTCAGCGTGAAGCGAAGACGGAGCTTCGCGCCGCGCTTGGCGGTCACTCGTGCCGACCGCGCGGCGAACGCGACGGTTCCATCGCGGCCTGCCGGCCCCGTGTCGCCCTTCGGTCCAGTCGCGCCAGTTGATCCGGTCGCGCCTGTCGCGCCGGTACCGCCGGTGGCCCCAGTCGCTCCTGTTTCACCTGTCGGCCCCTGAGGCCCGACGGGCAGCGAACCGCTGGTCGCCGTGAGCGTGACAACCCGCGGGCTGTTCAGCGCGTTCGAGGAGACCTGCAGGGTCGCGTTCGAGGTCGCGTTCTCACGACCCGGCGCAAAGCGGATCTGAACCAGGCAGACCTCTCCAGGCAGCAGCACAGTGCCGGTGCACGGGTCGTCGGTCAGCAGGAAGTCACCGGTCGACGGGGCGTCTGACGCCTTGATCGCAACCTTGCTGATCGTCACGTTCGCATCGCCCGTGTTCGTCAACGTGACGAACTGGCCGACACCGATCGTCTGCGCGGGCTGCACGGGGAAGGTCGGAGTGGATCCCGCCAGGCGGGCACCGAGCGCGACGCTCGTGAGGCGACCCGGAGATCCCGTCTCGGTGCCTGCGGTGAACGCACCGTTGGTGCCCGCGACACTGAACGTGCTGAGCGTCGGAAGCGGCGGGGTGCTCGCTCCTGCGCCTGCGGCATTGTCGAAGGATGCCGCCGACGAGGCGCCGAATGCGACACCGGTGATCAGCGTTCCGTCAGCGTTGTAGACGTTCACCTGGTCCCCGCTGGAGCTGAGGCCGATGCCGCTGCCGGAATAGGTGCCGATCGCAAAACCGTCGGGGACGTACTCGCCGAACCACGCCGTCTTGAACTGGTTCGCCTTCGCCGCGTCGCCTTCAAGGAAGATCACTGACTGGCCGGGCTCGATCGAGCCGATGCCCGTCAGTGCCACGGCACTCGCGAAAGTCGCTGAGCCGTCGTCGACCTTCCATCCGGTGATGTCGACTGCCACGCCACCGGTGTTGGTGACCTCGAACCAATCGGCCTGGTAGGCGCCGTTGGAGCTCGAGGACGGCGAGACTTCCGTCACCTTCAGCGGGGGCAGCGCGGGCGGGTTGGTGATGCGACCCGGGGACCCCGTCTCGTCGTGATTGGTGAACCCACCGTTGACGCCGTCGGCGCTCAGCGCGCTGATCGTCGGGAGCGTCGTCGTGAATGAGTTCAGCCCGGCGGCGTTGTCGAACGACTTGTAGTTGGTCGCAGCACCGAACTGGACGCCGGCCACGTGATCGCCGGTGTCGTTGAAGATGTTCACCGCGTCACCGCCACTGCTCAGTCCGACGCCCGATCCGCTGTAGTAGCCGATCTGGAACCCGGCGGGCGGGCTCACGCCGAACCACGATGTCGTGAACGCGGCGGCCTTCGTCGCGTCGCCCTCGAGGAAGACCGCGGACTTTCCGGGTGCCAGTGAGGTGACACCGGTGAGGGCAACGGCGGAGCCGACCAGGTTGGAGCTGTCATCGAACTTGAAGTTCGTCAGGTCGATCGTCTGGGAGCTCGTGTTGGTGATCTCCCACCAGTCGGCCTGGTAGGCCTGCAGGCTGCTGCTGCCCCAGGGGGCGGCCTCCGAGATGACCAGCGGAGCCGCGATCGGGCTCGAGCCCGGCGAGCCGGTCTCAGTTCCCACCGTGAACGCACCGTTGGTGCCCGCCGCGCTGAGCGTGGTGAGCGCGCCGAGCGCCGCGGTGTTGTCGAACGTGAATCCGGTCGTGGACGCGCCGAACGAGACGCCGGCCTGCTTCGTTCCTGCGTTGTCAAAGACATTGACCTGGTCGCCGCCCGAGCTGAGGCCGATGCTGCTGCCCGAGTAGTAGCCGATCTGGAATCCGGCCGGAGCGCCGCCCGGGAACCAGTAGGTCGTGAACGCGGCTGCCTTTGTGGCGTCGCCCTCGATGAATACCGCCGACTGGCCCGGCGCGAGCGCGGTGACGCCGCCCAGAACAAGCGCCGAGGCGAAGGAGTTGGAGTCGTCGTCCACACGCCAGTTGGTTAGCGAGACCGTCTTTGTGCCGGTGTTGGTCAGCTCCCACCAGTCGGCCGCGTACGAGCTGCCGCCGCTCGACCACGGCGACACCTCGGTCACGGCGACCGAAAGGCCTGCGGGCGCGCCGACCGGTTCGATGGTGAGCGTGTAGGTGGCGCTGGTCGCATCCGGCGTGGTGCCGACAGCGGTGTCGTCCACGGCGACCTGCACGGAGTAGCTGCTCTTGGCGGCCGCATTGAGCGCGGTGCCGGCCTTCAGGTAGAGGCCGTTGTCGTCCACCTCAAAAGAACTCGCGTCTGCGCCGGTCACGCTGAGGTCGTTGTTGCCGATCCCGTCATCGGTGATGTCGACATCTGTGAGCTTGACGCGTGAGGCGGTGTTCGCGTTCTCCGGCAACGACGTGACCGGGTTCGGGAGCGTGATCGCGGTCGGCGCCTGGTTCGGGTCGACCGACGGTGCATACACCCACAGCTGCGGGTGTTGCGCGTCGCCACCGCCCTGCTCGTTCACGAGGTAGAGGTTGCCGTCGTTGTCCATCGTCGCGCCCTCAAACGTCTGGGCCGGCACCGAAAGCGGGTTGTCCGCATCCTTCTTGATCGTCAGCGTGCTCAGCACCGCTCCGGCCGGCGAGACCTCTTTGACCTTGCCGGATTCCTGGCTGGTGACCAACAGATTGCCAGCGTCGGGTTGACCCGTCAGCGCGGAGACGTTCGCGAGCGCGAAGACGTCCGAGAGGTCGCCGAGGTTCAGCAGCGCAGGATCAAACAAGTTTGTCGAATCGACGGTGCTCGGCGACCCGTTCGTCGCGGTTGCGGCGTCCCAGTCAACCCCGGTCGCGAAGATGCCCTCCGGCGAGGCCTCCTTCACGAGGATGAACTGACCGGTGATCGGGTCGCGAGTGATGCCCTCGAGTCCGACGTTGCCGATCGTTGTGCCGAGCTTCACGGTCTTGGCATCGATGCGACCGAGCGTGGTGTTCGGAACGTACGTGAAGCGGTCGATCTGGCGGTAGCGCTCCTCGGTGATGACGAACTCGCCGCCACCGATGTAGGCGATGCCCTCGGTGTCGTAGAACTCGTTGCCGGCCGGACTTGATCCCGCGGCCAGCGACATCGAGTCGATCAGCGCGCCGCTCTTGCTGACCTGGACGATCGAGGTGCCGCCGTCGCCGATCACGAAGAGTGTGTCCGTGTCCCAGTTGTACGTGACGCTTGAGGATTCCTGCGCGAGCAGACTGCCGACCGGCGCAGGATCACTCGTCGGCGTCGGAAGTGCGTGGCGACCGATGCGCTTGTAGTTCGAGAGGTCCACACCCGTTATCGGGTCGGCCTCCGCGCTCGCGACCGGTAGAACCACGGCGGCGACAGCGACAATCGAAAGGGCAAGAACTCGGCGAATACGTGTGGGTAGCAACATGCACGCCAAGGTATGCGCCTGCCGGAACAGGGATGTTACGGATTGGAAACCGTTTGGAGAAAAGCGAGCTAGTCGAGAATCTGTGCCCGCACCGCGATCGCAACTGCGTGCGTACGGGTGTTGGCATTGAGCTTGGCGAGGATCCGCTTGGTGTGCGTGCGGATCGTCTCAGTCGAAAGCCCAAGAGCGTCGGCGACCTTCTCCGTGTGGAAACCGTCGGCGAACATCTGAAGAATCTCGCGCTGGCGGTCGGTCAGGGTGAGATCCCCGTCCTCGCCGCCGTACGTGGCGCCGTCAGCCAGCGCCTCGTCGATGTAGAACTTGCCTGAGCGCGCCGCGGTGATCGCCTCAGCCAGAACCTCGGCAGAGGAGTCCTTGCGCACGCAGGCGCGCGCTCCGGCCTTCAGGGCCTGCGCGAGCACGCGCATGTCGCCGTTGTCCGCGAAGACAACGATCGGGGCGCCGATGCTGCGGCGCAGTTTGGACACTGTCGAGGTTGCGTCGAGGCCGCCCAGGTTCGGGTCGGCGACGATCACGTCCGGCGTGGCCTTCTCACCGAGCTCGACCGCCTGGTCGTAGCTGTCGGCTTCACGGACGGTCGCGCCGTCGAACTGCGACTTCAGCACCGCGGAGATGCCTTGTCGGAGGACGGGGTGATCGTCGACGATGAGGAAAGAGATTTTTTCGGCCATGTCCGTGTGAGCAGTGTGGGGCGTACCGCTCGGGGGAGACTCTAGAACCTATTTCCGAGAAACTGACGCAGAATCGTTTTCATTTGAAACGATTTGTCTAGAGCGGAAGCGCGCCGAGCACTTCTGTGCTGCTGCTTCCGAGGCGCCGCATCGCCGTGAGCGTGAGGTCCCAGGTGGCCCCGTTGGCGAACGGTCCGCGGTCGATGACCGGCACCGTGATGCGCTTTCCGCGCAGGAAGAACTCAACTCGGGTACCGCACGGGAGCGTCTTGTGCGCTGTGCCGAGCGTGCGCGCCGTCAGTTTGATGCCGCAGGCGGTGCGCGTGCCGTATGACTCAGGTCCGTACCAGGTGGCCTTCTGGCGGCGGTAGACCGAGAGCGTGCCCTGCGGGTCTCCGCCGTTGACCGATGCGGCGACGCCGGGCTCGGTGAAGCGGAAGTTGTAGCGGCCGGGCTTTGGCGGCGTCCAGCTGAAGGTGAAGTCGCCGTAGGCGTCTGCCTCGGCGGTGCCGACGGGAAGCCAGTCGGCCTTGCCGCGCTTTGCCGTGATCGTGATCTCGCCCGTCGCGCCGGCCAGATGGCCGTTCAGCTTTGCGGGCTTGCCGGCGAACGCACCCTTCGGCGCGGTGAGCGGCTGTACGACGAATCCCGATCCACCGGTCGAGCCGGTCGATGAACTCGGTCCGGCGTCCGCCGCAGAGGCAGTTCCGCAAGCAGCGGCGAGCGCAACCAGCATGGTGGCGATAAGTGCTGCGAGCAGCGTGTACCGGGGTACGTGAATGTCAACGCGAGGCGAAGGCAAGTTATGCGTGGGTACTGCTTTTGCTTCTCTTTCGAACAGGCCTACGGAGTTAGCTGAAGGGCTCGCGCTGAAAGAGTCGCGCTACGACCGGTGCATCTCAGGTGAGACGTGAGGTCGATTCGCCCCGGTCCTCGGGTTCCTGGAGTGAAACCTTCGAACAGTGGTTCCCCCGCCCCGCTGCGTCAGGAACGCAACGAGCTCGGCGGCAAGTTCGCGGCGAGTATACATATCG
>JAEMSX010000009.1 GCA_016462645.1 Thermoleophilaceae bacterium | reverse complement strand
GCACGTAGTCGATGTAGTTGGAGTTCCAGATCGGCTCGAACATCGAGTTCGCAAAGCGGAAGGCGAGGATGTTCTGCACGGTCTCCTTGCCGAGGTAGTGGTCGATGCGAAAGACCTGGTCCTCGTCGAGCACGTCGAGGACCTCGCGGTTGAGCGCGCGGGCGCTCTCAAGGTCGCGACCGATCGGCTTCTCGATCACCACGCGCACTTCGGAGTCCGGCTCTTTGTCCAGGCCGACTTCACCGAGCTGTCGCACGACGGTCGAGAAGAACGTCGGCGAGGTGGCCAGATAGAAGAGGTGGTTGAGCGGCTCGTCGGCGAGATGATCGAGCTCGTCCAGCGACTTCTTCAGCGTCTCAAAGTCGGGGGTGTTGTCGAAGCTTCCGGTGATGTACGTCGTGCGGTGAAGCAGCGCGTCGAGCACCTCGGGCTTCGGCGCCCGGCGGGAGTGGGCCTCGATCGACTCGGCCATCATCTTGCGGAATGTCTCGTCGGTGTAGTCCTCGAAGGCGAAGCCGACCAGGTTGAAGCGTTCGGGCAGCGCGCCCTCGTGGGCGAGGTTGTAGATCGCCGGGAGCAACTTCCGATGCGCGAGGTCACCGGTCGCGCCGAAGATCACCATCGTCGTGGGATCGACCGGCGTGTGTTCGAGGCCCTCGGCAAGCGGGTTCGGGAGCGCCGCGGACTTCAGCGTGGTGTTGATCTCCTGATCGGAGACCGCGGGGGGAACGATCGAATCCGGATTCATCTGCGCCCTCAGCTCTTGCGCTCGACGGCGTGGCCACCGAACTGCGCCCGCAGCGCCGAGTTGACCTTGTTCGCGAAGTCCGAGTGACCCTGGCTTGAGTACCGCTCGAACAGGCTCAGCGCGATCGCCGGCACCGGCACACGCTTGTCGGTCGCATCCTCCACGGTCCAGCGGCCCTCGCCGGAGTCCGCGACGACGGGCTCGAGTTCGCCGAGATCGTTGCCCTCCTGCTCGAAGGCCAACGCCGCCAGCTCGCAGAGCCACGAGCGCACGACCGAGGCCTGGTTCCAGAGGTGGGCAATCTTCGCGTTGTCGAGGTCGTACTCGCAGGCGTCAAAAAGGTTGAAGCCCTCGGCGTAGCTCTGCATCAATGCGTACTCCACGCCGTTGTGGACCATCTTCACGTAGTGGCCTGCGCCGACCGGACCCATGTGGCCCCAGCCAGGGCCGTGCTGCTCCGAGAACGGCGGGGCGAGCACGTCGAGGATCGGTGTGAGCTGCGCGATCGACTCATCGGGCCCTCCGGCCATCATGCAGTAGCCCTCCTGCAGCCCCCAGACGCCGCCGGAAGTGCCGACGTCGACGTATTTGATGCCGGTCGGCTCAAGCCGCGCGGAGCGTTCCTTGTCGTCGGTCCAACGCGAGTTGCCGCCGTCGATGATCGTGTCACCCGGTTCCAGCAGCTCGGCGAGCTTGTTGACCGTCTCGGTGGTCGCGTCACCCGACGGGACCATCACCCAGACCATGCGCGGAGCGTCGAGCTTGCTCACCAGCTCCTCAAGTGAGGAGGCACCTTCAGCGCCGACACCCTCCGCGGTGGCCACGGCCTCCGCGTTGAAGTCGAAGGCGACGACTTTGAAATCGGAGTCGCGCTTGATCCGGTGGACCATGTTCCCCCCCATTTTGCCCAACCCGACAAATCCGATCTGCACGCTGTTGTCTGACATTGGGGAACCGCTCTCCTTGTGGTTTTTTGGGGTCAGTCGAGGCTTGCTGTGAGGTCGCGAACGGCCTGCGCAGGATCCCCGGAAAGTTTGAGACGGACGACCGGGCGTCCGTGCTGCTTCAAGGCCTCAAGGTCGCCGATCGCCTGGGCGTGCTTGAGCGTCTTGAAGCTGAAGCTCTCGCCCGGGATCGGGACGTCCTCGGGGCCGTCGTGCACCAGCTGGACGAAGCTGCCCTCGGGCGGTCCGCCCTTGTGCAGTTGCCCCGTCGAGTGCAGGAAGCGTGGGCCGTATCCGAACGTGGTGGCCGAACCGGTCTTGGCGCGGATCACGCGCCGCAGGTCGTCGATCGCCGCATCGAAGGCGGGATCCGGCTGTGAGTAGCTCATGATCGCGAAGTAGGTGGGCGGTCCGGCGCCGGCCACCAAGGTGTTCAGGGCGATCGGGTCGTCGAACGGAGCCGTCACTCCGTCAGCCGATGCGGCGGCAGCCGCCAACACACGCTGTGTGGCGTCCTTCGCCTCCTGCACGTTCGGCTGATCGAACGGGTTGATCTCGAGCACGTGGCCGATCACGGCGACGGCGAATTCGAAGAGGAACATGAAGCGCCCGAGATCGTCGGGGCCGCCGGAAGTCATGCGGAAGACGGGCTGGCCGCGCTGCTCGAGCGCGTCCACGGTTGCGGCGTTGTCGCCGTCGGGGTTTGCGGCATCGGCGATATGCACGAATACGCGGTCGACGCCGTATTCGCCGGTGAGATCCGGCGGCGTGATCGGCTCGCCGGCAACCGGCAGCACGCCCTTGCCGTGCTTGCCGGTGCTCTCGGCGATCAGCTGCTCGACCCAGAGGCCGTAGCTGTCGATCGGCGCATCGACGATGAAGGTCAGCTTGTCGCGTCCGGCCAGCGAGAGCTCGCCGAGCTTCTCGCCCAGCAGCAGGCCGGGGTTGCCGTCGATCAGCCTGCAGCTCTTGGCCGCATCGATCGCGCTCTCGAGCACCCCGCGCAGCGGGACGCCCGCCAGCGCAGCGGGTACGAGTCCGAAGTAGCTGAGCACGCTGTAGCGACCGCCGATGTTCGGGTCGGCCTGGAAGACGCGCCTGAAGCCCTTCTCGTCGGCCAGCGACTCAAGCGGCGAGCCGGGGTCCGTGACGGCGACGAACTGAGCGCCGTTTCCGCCGGTCAGCTCGTAGAAGTGCTTGAAGTGCGAGAGCGTCTCGATCGTGCCGCCGGACTTGCTCGAGACGACGAAGATCGTCTTCGGCAGATCCGCCGCACTGACCGTGCCCAGGACTGCGGCGGGGTCGGTGGAGTCGAGCATCGAGAGCTTGCCGCCGAAGGAAAGATTCAGGACTTCAGGGCCGAGCGACGATCCGCCCATCCCGAGCAGGACGGTGTTGGTCAGGCCGTCGGCGTGGACCGCGGCGACGAACGCCTCAAGGTCGGGGAGCGCCTCGGCCATGCGGTCCGCGATGTCGAGCCAACCGAGACGGTTGCCGATCTCGGGCACGCCCGGTCCGCCCCACAACGATTCATCGCGCGCCCAGACGCGCTCGGAAGTCGTCAGGCCCTGCTCGACGCTCACTCTGGTGTGCCCTGCTTCTCGATGCCCTCGATCAGACCGTCGAGGGAGTGGACGAACGCGTCGATTCCGGCGTCGAGCAGGTCTTCGGTCACCTGATGCATGTCGATCCCGGCGGCTTCGAGTTCTGCGAGCACCGGCGCCGGATCCTCGTCGAGCGTGACGGTCGAGACGTCACTGATCGTGGCCGTGGCCTCGAGTGTCTTGAGCGGCATCGTGTTCACGGTCTCGGGGCCGGCCAGGGTGTCGACGTAGAGCACCTCCGAGTACTCCGGGTTCTTCACGCCGGTCGAGGCCCAGAGCGGGCGCTGCACAGGTGCGCCGGCTGCCTTCAGCGTCGCGAAGCGCTCGCCGTAGAAGATCTCCTTGAACTTGATGTAGGCGGCGCGCGCGTTGGCGACTGCCGCCTTGCCCTTGAGGTCCGGGCGACCCTTCTCGTCGAGCTGCTTGTCGACGACGGTGTCGACGCGCGAGACGAAGAAGCTGGCGACCGAATGCACGTCGAGCGACTTGCCCTCGGCATAGCGGCGTTCGAGACCCTTGATGTAGGCCTCGGTGACATCGGAGTAGCGCTCGACCGAGAACAGCAGCGTCACGTTGATGTTGATGCCCTCGTAGATCGCCTCCTCGATGTACTCGAGACCCTCGGGCGTGCCCGGGATCTTGATCATCAGGTTTGGTGAGTCGACGAGACCCCAGTACATGCGGGCTTCTTCAAGCGTGGTGCCGGCGGTGTCTCGCGCCAGGTTGGGCGCGACTTCGAGCGACACGAAGCCGTCGTGATGGTTGGTGTCATCCCAGACCGTGCGCAGAACGTCCGTCGCGGACTTGACCGTCGAGACCGCGATCTCCTTGTAGATCTCCATCGCTGACTTACCGGCGGCGAAGCCGTCGGTGATGATCGCGTCGTAGTCGTCGCTCTCCAGGACGGCCTTCTCGAAGATCGCCGGGTTGCTGGTGACTCCGCGCAGCGAGTACTCGTCCACGTAGCGCTTCAGCTCTCCGCGGTCAATCAGGCCCTGGCCGATCTGGTCGAGCCAGACGCTGGTGCCCAGCGCGGTCAGGCGGGCGAGTCTTTCGTTGATGGTGTTGACGCTCATTTTCTTTCTCCCTCAGGCCAATTCCGGTTGCACACTGCCGGGCGTGGGCGCGGCTTCCGCCACGCGTTTGCCGTGCTCGAGAACCTTCTCCGGCGTGAAGCCGAAGTGCTCGTAGAGTGCGGGCTGCGGCCCCGATGCGCCAAAACTCTCCATTCCAATCGAGTATCCCGCATCACCGACGTACCGGTGCCAACCGACCGTGCTTCCGGCCTCAATGGACAGGCGTGCCCTGACGTCCGGCAACAGGACGCTGTCCTTGTAATCCTGCGGCTGCTCGTTGAAGCGCTCAAGACATGGCGCGCTGACCACTCGCGTGGAGACGCCGGCATCGTCGAGCAGTTTTGCCCCGTCCAGCGCGATCGAGACCTCGCTGCCGGTGGCGATGATGATCAGGTCGGGTGTGCCCTCGGTGTCCTTGACCACCCACGCGCCCTTCTCGATCGCGTCGGCGGGAACGTTGCCGAGGATCGGCAGGTTCTGACGGCTCAGCGCGAACATGCTCGGGCGGTCGTTGGCGCGCAGCGCGTGCGCCCATCCGAGCGCGGTCTCGTTGGCGTCGGCCGGGCGGATCACGTCGATGTTCGGCGTGGCGCGCAGCGACCAGAGCTGTTCGACCGGCTGATGGGTGGGGCCGTCCTCGCCGAGTCCGATCGAGTCGTGCGTGAAGACGTAGATCGACGGGATGCCCATCAGCGCGGCGAGACGCATGGCCGGCTTCATGTAGTCGCTGAAGATCAGGAACGTCGCGCCGTAGCCGCGCAGGCCGCTGAGCGTGAGACCGTTGACGGCCGCGCCCATCGCATGCTCGCGGATGCCGAAGTGGAGGTTGCGTCCGCCCCAATCGCCCGCCTGGACCGAGCCGGCGTCCGCCATCAGGGTGAGGTTGGAGGGCGCGAGGTCGGCCGATCCGCCGACCAGCTCAGGCACCTGCTTGGCGGCCCACTGGATGACGGCCTCAGATGCCTTGCGCGTGGCGACGGGCTTGTCGTCGGGTGAGAAGGTCGGGATCTCGGCGTCCCAGCCGTCGGGCAGTTCGCCGACCTGCAGGCGGTCGAATTCGGCGGCGAGCTCGGGGTGGTTGGCGCGGTAGGCGTCGAAGTTGCCCTCCCACTCCTTGAATGCGAGATCGCCGTGTTCGGCCACCGTGGAGTAGTGCTCACTCACCTCTGGCGGGACGAAGAACGGCTCGAGGCTCGGGAAGCCGTAGGCCTCCTTGGTCAGCTTGATCTCTTCGTCGCCGAGCGGAGCGCCGTGGGCGCCCTCGGTGTCCACCTTGTTCGGAGAACCAAAGGCGATGTGCGTGCGGACGATGATCAGGGTGGGTTTGTTCGGCTCGGCCTTGGCTGCCTCGATCGCACCCTCGATGTCGCCAACGGCGATGTCCTCGCCCTGGCGGATGACCTGCCAGCCGTAGGCCTCGTAGCGCTTGGCGGTGTCCTCGGAAAGCGCGAGGTTGGTGTCGCCTTCGATCGAGATGTGGTTGGCGTCGTAGAAGGCGATCAAGCGGCCGAGACCGAGGTGCCCGGCGAGCGAGCCGGCTTCGGAGCTGATGCCCTCCTCGATGTCGCCGTCACTGGCGATCACGTATGTGTAGTGGCCGACCGGGTCGAAGTCGTCGGTGGCGAACCTGCTGTGGAGCAGGCGCTCCGCGAGCGCGAAGCCCACGGCATGGGCGATGCCCTGCCCGAGCGGTCCGGTGGTCATCTCGATTCCCGGGGCGTGGCCGTACTCGGGGTGGCCGGCGGTCGGGCTGCCGAGCTGGCGGAAGTTCTCGAGGTCCTCCAGCGAGACGCCGTACCCGGTCAGGTGCAGCGTGCTGTAGAGCAGCATCGAGGCGTGGCCTGCGCTGAGGATGAAGCGATCGCGTGCGGGCCAGAGCGGGTTGTGCGGCGAGTGCCGCATGACCTTTGTGAAGAGGGTGTACGTGATCGGCGCCAGCGCCATCGGCGTCCCGGGGTGACCCGAGTTCGCCCTCTGAACGCCGTCCATCGAGAGCGTCCGGATCGTGTCAATCGACAGTTTTTCTATTGCCTCAGGCGTCAAATCACTCATGTGATCGACCCTACCAAGGTTCCCGGGGCCAGAAGTTGGCCTTTTGTACACACGTCCTTATCCCGGGGAAGCGGGTCAGCCGCGGCGCATCAGGCGGGCGACGGCGCCCATCAGTTCTTCGGTGCGCTCTTCTTTGAGGTCTTCGGGGCCACCCACCACGCAGTGCGCCGCATGGTCTTCCATCAACTGGAGTGCGACCTTGTCGAGCGCGGCCTGGGCGGCGCTGATCTGCGTCAGGACGTCGATGCAGTAGCGATCCTCGTCGACCATCTTTTCGATGCCGCGAACCTGGCCCTCAACACGCCGCAGGCGCTTGGTGATCTGGTCTTTGTGTCCGGAGTAACCGTGGTCTTTGTCATGCATGCTTCCAGTATACCCCCTTGGGGTATAGACTGAAACGATGGCCACCGAAACCAGGACGCGTCTGGACATCCCGATCGAGGGAATGGACTGTGCCTCTTGCGCAGGTCGGATTGAGAAGTCCCTGAACAACCTTGAGGGCGTCGAAGCGTCGGTCAACTTCGCGCTCAAGCAGGCGACCGTTGAATACGACGTCGCCCGCACGCAGACAAGCGAATTGACGACCGCGATCAAGAAGGTCGGGTTCACGCCGCGGCTCTCGGAAGCCGGTCTCGATGAGCGCGGCGACGCCCACGACCATGCGGCGCACATCAATGCCGACGCGGACGCACTGCGCACCCGGGTGATCGGTTCGGCGCTGCTCACGATCCCGGTCCTGGCTTTCTCAATGATCCCCGGCCTGCAGTTCGACTACTGGCAGTGGATCTCGCTCGCGCTCACGCTTGTCGTGGTGCTCTGGGGCGGTTGGCCGATCCACCGCTCCACCTGGGTCAATCTGCGCCATGGCGCCATGACGATGGACACGCTGGTCAGCATCGGCACGCTGGCCGCCCTGACCTGGTCGATCTACAACCTCGTCTTCGGCGGGGCCGGCGAGATCGGCATGAACATGAGCTTTGAGTTCCTGCCCGGGCGCGACGAGGACGGGATGCACATCTATCTCGAAGAGGCGGCGGTGATCACGACGCTGATCATGCTCGGTCGCTACTTCGAAGCCCGTGCGACCGCCAGGGCGGGGCTTGCAATCGCATCGCTGATGCGACTTGGCGCCAAAGACGCCGCGCTCCTGAAGGCCGACGGCAGCGAGCGCCGCGTTCCGGTTTCCGAGATCAACCCCGGCGACCGCTTCGTCGTGCGCCCGGGCGAGAAGGTCGCCACCGACGGCACCGTGATCGAGGGCGCGAGCGCCGTCGACGCCAGCATGATCACGGGCGAGAGCGTGCCCGTCGAGGTGCACCCCGGCGATGAGGTCGTCGGCGCCACGATCAACGCCGGCGGCAGGCTCGTCGTCGAGGCGGCACGCGTCGGCGAGGACACCGTGCTCGCGCAGATCGCGCGCCTGGTCAACGACGCACAGTCCGGCAAGTCGAAGACCCAGCGCCTGGCCGACCGCATCAGCGCCGTCTTCATCCCCACCGTCCTTGTGATCGCGCTCGGCACGCTGGCCTTCTGGCTGGCGTACGGCGACTCCACCACATTTGCGATCAGCGCCGCCGTGAGCGTGCTGATCATCGCCTGCCCGTGCGCCCTCGGACTCGCGACTCCGACGGCCCTGATGGCCGGCACCGGGCGCGGCGCGCAGCTCGGGATCCTGATCAAAGGACCGCAGGTGCTCGAGCACGTGCGCGACATCAAGGCGATCGCCCTGGACAAGACCGGCACGCTGACAAGCGGTCAGATGACGGTCGAGCAGTTCGCCTTCGCCGCGGGCAGCGCGGAGCCCCGCGCGCTCGGGCTGCTGGCCGCCGCCGAGGACGGATCAGAGCACCCGATCGGCCGCGCGGTCGCGGAAGCCGCACGCACGCAGGGCGCTCACGCGCTGGTCGCGCAGTCATTCATGAATCACGCCGGGCTCGGCGTCGAGGCGATGATCGACGGCACGCACGTGTTGGTCGGTCGCCCGCAGCTGCTGGCCGATCGTGGCTTTGACTCGACCCCGGAACTCGACCAGGCGCTCGAATCCGCCGCGGCGCGCGGAAACACCGCCGTTGCCGCAGGATGGGACGGAGCGGTGCGCGCCGTCGCAATCCTCAGCGACGCTCCGAAGGAGAACGCCGCCCGCACCGTCACCGAGCTGAAGGCGCGCGGCGTTGAACCGGTGCTGCTGACCGGCGACAACGAGGCGACAGCAGCGCACATCGCGGGTGACCTCGGGATCGAGCGCTACATAGCGGGGGTGCTGCCGGGCGACAAGTCAGCCGAGGTCGCACGACTCCAGCAGACGGGCGTTCAGGTCGCAATGGTCGGCGACGGCGTCAACGATGCACCGGCGCTGGCGCAGGCGGACCTCGGCATCAGCATCGGCGGCGGGACCGACGTGGCGATCGAGGCCTCGGACCTGACGCTGGTCAGCGGCGACCCGCTCGCGATCATCGACGCGCTGCGCCTCTCGACCGACACGATGAACACGATCCGTCAGAACCTCGCCTGGGCGTTCGCCTACAACGTCGCCGCGATTCCCGTGGCCGCCGCAGGACTGCTCAACCCGATGATCGCCGGAGCCGCGATGGCGCTCAGTGACATCTGCGTCGTGATGAACGCGCTGCGCCTGCGGCGCTTCAAGCCGCTCGAGCGCTGACGCTCAGAGCAGGCCGAGCTTTGCGGCGTGCGCGACTGCCGCGGCGCGCGTGGGCTGATCGAGCTTGAGCCGGATGTTCGCGACGTGGCGGTGAACTGTGTGCGGACTGAGGATGAGTCGCTCGGCGATCTCATCGTCACCGAGGCCCTCGGCCACCAGCGCCAGTACTTCACGCTCACGCGTGCTCAGCGGTCCGGTCTTCTTGATCACAACATCAAGCTCAGCGCTGTCGCTTTTTGCGCCCAGCTCGGCGAACAGGGCGTCGGCCCGGGCGCGCTCGGCCTCGGCGAGCGCCACCTCGC
The DNA here is from genome assembly GCA_016462645.1 of Thermoleophilaceae bacterium. Classification (GTDB taxonomy): domain Bacteria; phylum Actinomycetota; class Thermoleophilia; order Solirubrobacterales; family JACPNS01; genus JACPNS01. The sequence continues at coordinate 69,599 of JAEMSX010000009.1, read as the reverse complement.
CGTCGGTCGCGAGAATGTCGGCGAGCGCGAGTCGCGCTTTGGCGGCGTCGTACGGAGCGCGAGCGCCCATCCAGAGTCCGATCGCCTGCTCGACCTGGGCGCGCCCGGACGCCGGGTCGCCGGCATCGGCGGTGACCCGACCACGGGCGAGCGCGGCAGTCGCGGCGAGTGCGGAGGTCTGCACCGACTCGGCGAGCTCCTCCAACTCCTGCACGGTGGCGGTGGCTTCGTCGCGGTCGCCATTGTCCAGCGCCAGCGAGACGCGCAGGCTCAACGCCTCGGCAAAACGCTCGCAGCCGACACCGTCGGCGGACGCAAAGAAGCCGTTCAGCAGATCGCGCGCGGCGTCGTTGTCGCCCCGTGCGAACGCGATCTGCGCCTGGCCGAGTTTCGCGGCTGCCGTCCACGAGAGCGCTTCGCAGATCGCCCATGCATCGTCATAGCGACCCTGCATCGTGCGCAGCTGCGCCAGGCGCGCCGCGTGCTCGGTCATGAAGGCCTGGCCGCTGACCTCGAAGGCATTGCGTGCGCGGTTGAGCGCCAGCTCGGCGCCGTCCCAGTCGCCCTCCCACATCAAGAGCGTCGCGTAATGCATCTGACATGCGCCGATCAATGGGGTCAGGTCGCCGTCGTCACCGATCTTCGATGCCGCACGCAGCCATTGGTGAGCCCGTTCGGAATCGCGCACGTGCTCGCAGGCGAAGATGACGTCGCAGCAGATCACGCCGGCGACCTCACGCGTGGTCACCTCGCCGCTGACCACGGCCGTTCCGGCCTTGTCGAGTTTCGTCATGCCCTGCTCGACCTCGCCGAGGCACACCTGCACCAATCCGATCAGCGCCGTCGCGGCCGCCTCGAGCACCACATCGTCGGCTTCGCGCGCTGCCGGCACCGCTTCGAGCGCCAATGCCAGCGTGTTGTTCAGGTCGTGGTCCACGTAGCGCGCCATCTGTGCCTCGCGGTAGCGCAGCCACCCCCAGCCGCCCGGGTCTGCCTGATCGTCGAGGAGCTCATGGGCCCTGGCGAACCAACCGTTTGCGACCGCGAGCTCGCGGCGCGCGATCACGTTCTCGAAGGCGAGCGTCGACGCGACGCGCCCGGCGGCGAGATCGTCGCCGCGCTCGCGATATCCGGCGAACGCCTGCTCCAACGCGGCGAACCCCTCGTCGAGATTGTCCATCCAGCGCGAGGCGCGCGCAAGGCGCTCGAGCGCCTCGGGCAGTCCCGGAGACTCCTCCAGACACTCCCGCGCCGTGGCGGCCGCGGCCGGCCAGTCCAGTGCGTCAAGGCTTGCGTCGCAGCGCTCGAGCAGAGCGGCGTCACCAGTTTTCAGCACTGGAGGGGTCATAGGGCGATTTTACCCAGTGTTCTAGCGGCTTATGAAGGAAATGGCCTTTTCGGGCCATCTTCGTCCCAATCCGAGAATTGGCCGGTCCGGGCGAAGAATTTCCGCCCACGGCGATGGAGGATCGTCCCGAATCCAAACCCCAATCCATCTGGAGAACACCATGGCATTTGAAGAACTCAAAGCGAAACACAGCGTCGTCTGGGGCGCAGGCCCGTACCAGCGCGTGACCGACGCACTGATCGAGGCGCACGAGCACCTCTTCTCGGTCTGCGAGCCCGAGTCCGGCGAGAACTGGCTCGACGTGGCCACCGGCACGGGCAACATTGCGATCCGCGCCGCCGAAGGCGGAGCAACCGTCACCGCGCAGGACATCGCGCCCGAGCTGGTCGCGGCCGCAGCTGATCGCGCAAACGCCGCCGGAGTCGAGATCGACTTCCGCACCGGCGACTGCGAGGACATGCCGTTCGCCGACGGCGAGTTCGACACCGTGACCTCGTCGTTCGGTCACATGTTTTCGCCGGACCACGCGACATCGGCGAACGAAATCGCCCGTGTCTGTCGCACCGGCGGTCGCATCGCGCTGCTCACCTGGCACCCGAGCGAGGGCGTCGCGGATCTATTCAAGATCCTCTCGCAGTACCAGCAGACTCCGGCCGGCGCCGGCCGCCCGTTCGACTGGGGCGACACCGAGCACGTCAACGACCTGCTCGGCGAGTGCTTCAACCTCGGCTACGCCCGCGGCATCTCCGTGCACCGCGAGCCGAGCGGCGAAGCGCTCTGGCGCGTCTTCCGCGAGGACTACGGCCCCACCAAGGTGCTGGCCGACTCGCTCGATGACGAGCAGTACGCGCAACTCGAGCGCGAGTGCATCGAGTACTTCGAGACCTTCCGCGCGCCGGGCGGCGGCGTGGAATGGGCACGCGAGTACCTCCTGACCGTGGGAACCCGCACGCGTGTCCCGGTCGGCGAGACATCGCTCGCGCAAGCGTCGGCCTGAGAGTCCATGCCCGGGCGATTGAAGTGGGTCAAGTCGCCCGGGCGTTGAACCCCGGCGCCAGCGAGCGCGCGATCGGCGCGATCAGCAGCATCGCCGCTGCCAGCACGATGAACGACGCCGACGGGTGCCCGTTGATCGTCTGGACGAGCACGGCAAGCACGATCCCGCCGAGGTTTCCGGCCAGCAGGATCGCTCCGGCAGCGCTCGCTGCCGCGTGACCGGCGCGACGCTCGGAGATCTCGAGGATCACCGGCTGGGCGCCGAGCAGGAAGAAGCCGACCACGGCCAGCACGAGGCCGATCATCACGTCCGCATGAACCGCGGTCATCAGCAGGAACGCCGCGGCTCCTGCCAACGCGGCCACCTGCAGAAAACCGCGCTCGCTCCCGCGCGCGGACACGCGCGGCGAAAGCAGGATGGCGCCGAAAATGCCGGAGACCGACATCGCCACGAGGATCCAACTCGTCGCGGAGCTCGATACGCCCGCCGGCTCAAGCAATACCTCAAGCCAGGTCGCGAGTGCGTTGAACACCCCCATGCCGATGAAGATCATCGCGCCGAGTCGGCTGAGCACCGGGTCTGTGTAGATGCGTTTGAGTTCTGCGCGGCTGATCGCCGCGGACTCATCGGACTCGCGCTCCGAGGCGCTCCGCAGCGCGAACGCGACCACCACGAAGGCGACGGCAGCGACCGCGAGGTTGATCGTGAGCAACGGCCGCAGCTGGTTGTCGGCGCCGATGACCGCGCCGAGCACGAGCGCCAGCACGAGCCCGAGAAACACCCCGGCCGATCCGATCGCGATCGCGGTCGTGCGCTGATCCTCGTCGACGCGCTCGGCCGCGAGCTTCGTGACCGCGGCGAGCACAGCGGGTTGAGCGATCGCGATCAGAATCTGCCCGGCCAGAGCCAGCTCGAAGCCACTTCCCGCCAGGCGGATCGCCGCACCGGCGAGCATCAGTCCGGCGGCGCCGATCAGCGTCTGGCGCAGCCACCGGTCGAGCAGCAGTCCCGCCGGGATCGCGAGCACCACGTACAGAAGCGGGAAGATCTGTGCGAGCCAGCCGACCGCGTCCTCCGAGACGCCGAAGTGGGCCGCGCTCTCGGTCGTGATCGGGGCGTACGTGAGCCAGAGCATCTGACTGACCGCGGCCACCAGCGCATACGCGCCAACCGCGAACCAGTCATTGTTCGAATGCTCCCCGGCCATCGACCCGCAAAGCTAGTCGACGGTACGGGGCGGTACCTCAGACGGCGGAACGAACGGCCACCTGCGCGCGCACCCATTCGACGATCTCGTCGGACACCCCGCCACCGGCGTGGCTCGCGAAGATCGTCGGTGCATCGCCGCGGCGCTCCTTGGCGTCGCGCTCCATCATCTCCAGGTCGGCGCCAACGAGCGGGGCAAGGTCGGTCTTGTTCACGACCAGCAAATCCGCGTCGCGAACTCCGGGCCCGCCCTTGCGCGGAACGTCATCGCCGCCGGCGGTGTCGAGCACGAAGATCTGCCGGTCGACGAGGCCGCGCGAGAAGATCGCCGTGAGGTTGTCGCCACCACTCTCGATCAACATCAGATCGACATCGGATCCGAGCGATTCCTCCAGGCGTTCGACGGCGTCGAGATTCATCGAGATGTCATCGCGGATCGCGGTGTGCGGGCAGCAGCCGGTCTCGACCGCGACGATGCGCCCGTCTTCGAGCACGCCTTCGCGCTTGAGGAAGTCTGCATCCTCGGTCGTATAGATGTCGTTGGTGACGACCCCGATCTTCAGCTCGGAGCCGAGCGCCTTGCAGAGCGACGCAACCAGCGCCGTCTTGCCACTTCCGACCGGTCCACCGATTCCGATGCGCACGGCGCGATCGCCGGGTTCGAGCGGGTGGTAGTGGTCGTGATGCGGGACGGGATTGCCGTTGTCGTCGAGAATCAGATGCATGGGGTGAATGCTCCTTGGTGCGGTTGAAAAACTGCGAACGGGGGCGGATCCGAAGACCCACCCCCGCGCAGTCACTACTCGTCTTTCAGGGTCGCTGAGGGACTATCCCTTCCACCAGCTGTAGCCCTTGAGGTACGGGTCGGGCTCGATCGGCTTGCCTGAGTTCCAGACTTCGTCGATCAGACCATCCTTGTTGATGACGCCGATTCGGGCCGTCTTCCACAGGTGGTGGTTCTCGGCGTCCATTGTGACTTCGCCTTCCGGCGCGTCCATCTTGATGCCGTCGGTTGCCGCCTTGACCTTCTCCACGTTGGTGGTTCCGGCCTTTTCGACCTGCATGGCCCAGAGGTAGACGCCGATGTATCCGGCCTCGATCGGGTCGTCAGTGTGCTTCTTCTTGCCGTACTTGTCCTGGTAGGCCTTGACGAACTTCGCGTTCGTCTTGCCCGGAAGCGTCTGGTAGTAGTTCCAGGCGACTTCGCAGCCTTCGACGTTGTCCACGCCGACGCCGCCGACTTCTTCTTCGGCGATCGAGACGGACATCACCTGCGTGTCGTCACAGGAGAGACCGGCGTCCTTGTACTGCTTGAAGAACGCGACGTTCGAGTCACCGTTCAGCGTGTTGAACACGGCGTCGGGCTTCGCGGCCTTGATCTTGTTGATCGATGTTTCGTACTCGGTGTGACCGAGCGGCGTGTACTCCTCGCCGACGATCTCCATGCCGTTGGCCTTCGCCCAGGCCTGGATCTCCTTGTTCGCGGTGCGCGGGAACACGTAGTCCGAACCGATCAGGTAGACCTTCTTGTCGCCCTTCTCCTTCATGTACTCCAGCGCCGGGATGATCTGCTGGTTGGTCGTCGCGCCCTGGTAGTAGATGTACGGAGAGGACTCGAGTCCTTCGTACTGGACCGGGTAGTAGAGCAGCGCCTTGTCCTTCTCGAAGACCGGCAGCATCGCCTTGCGAGAGGCGGAAGTCCAGCCTCCGAAGACCGCAGCCACGCCGTCCTCGGTGTTCAGCTTGTGCGCCTTCTCGGCGAACGTCGGCCAGTCGGACGCACCGTCTTCTTCGACAGCGACGAGCTTCTTGCCGAGGACGCCACCGTCGGCGTTGATCTCCTCGATCGCGAGCTTTTCTGCGTTGGCGACAGCAACTTCGCTGATTGCCATGGTTCCGGAGAGCGAGTGGAGGATTCCGACCTTGATCGTGTCGCCATCAACTCCAGGCTCTGCGGTGCTCGAAGCGGTGTCGCTCGATGAGCTTTCCTCGCTGTCGCTGCCACAACCTGTAACTGCAAAGAGCCCGATAGCAACCAGCGCGAGCAGCGCCAGCCTCTTGATCAGGGAACTATTCATTTCTGTCCTTTCGGATCTGCGTGGGGTAAAAGGACATCCGGGTACCGACGGACATCTGGGGAGCCGAGCACGCGGAATCGGGGGAGCTCATCCGCGCGTCACTAGAAGCCCACAGAACGTAAGTCGGGGCGACGAAAACGTGGGAGGACAAGTTGCCAAAAATCACGAGACGTTTTCGGACGCCGGTACAAACGAGGCACCGACATCCAAACCTAGAGTCGATCGCGAACGTCCCCATGTGCTTCTCGGCACCCCGCTCCCCCAACCAAAAGCGAAGAACCCACCGCGATGACGACATTCTTTTCGCAGCTGTTCGCTGGCCTCTCAACAGGCTCACTCCTGCTGATGATCGCCCTCGGACTGACATTCACATTCGGCCAGATGAACGTCATCAACATGGCGCACGGCGAATTCATCATGGCCGGCGCCTACACCGGCTACGTGCTGCAGGTGACTTTCGGAATTGCCGCCGGCGCGGCATTCTGGCTCAGCCTCCCGATCTCGTTCGTCGTCGCCGGCGCGATGGGTCTGCTGCTCGAGATCGTGTTGATCAAGCGACTCTACGGGCGTCCGCTCGACACGCTGCTCGTCACCTGGGGCGTCGCGCTGATCCTCCAGCAGCTGGCGCGCGACATCTTCGGGGCGCCAAACGTGCAGGTGGTTCCACCCGGTTTCCTCGATGGCGCGGTGAAGATCGGCGGCGTCTCGATGTCGTACACGCGCCTCTTCATCATCGGCCTCGTGCTGCTCTCGGTGCTTGCGATCTGGCTGTTCATGACGAAGACCGTCAACGGCACGCGAATGCGGGCAGTCGTTCAGAACCGCCCGCTCGCTGAGGCCAGCGGAATCTCCTCGCCCCCGGTTGACCGGCGCACGTTCTTCATCGGTTCCGGCCTGGCGGGCGTTGCGGGCGTCGGCATCTCGCTGCTCGGCTCAATCGGACCGACGCTCGGCACCGCGTACATCGTCAACGCCTTCCTCGTGGTGATCGTCGGCGGACTCGGCTCAATCCGTGGCGCCGTGATCGCGGCGTTCGCGATCGGGATCTTCAACTCCTACACCGAGTACCTGACCACATCAAGTCTCGCGTCGGTGCTGGTGTTCGTCGCGATCATCATCTTCCTTCAGTTCCGACCGCAGGGCATCGTCGTCCAGCGCACGAGGGCAATGGCATGACCGACAGCATCCAGGGGGACGTCGTCGGCACAGACGCGGCGAACCTCGACCTCCACGTCGATCCCGCGACTCCGCCCCCGGCTCAGAACAAGTTCTCGGGCTTCGCCCGCGGACAGATGGGATTGATCCTCTCGGCCGTGGTGCTGCTGCTGATCGCGCCGTCACTGCTGTCGGAGTTCCGCCTTGACCTGCTGGCGAAGTACGCCTGTTTCGCGATGATCGCGATCGGCATCGACCTCGCCTGGGGCTACGGCGGAATGCTCGTGCTCGGCCAGGGCGTGTTCTTCGGCATGGGCGGCTACGTGATGGGCATGTACATGAAGCTCGCCGAGGCCGGGCCCGGCAATCTGCCCGACTTCATGACCTGGAGCGGCGTCGAGGAACTGCCGCTGATCTGGGAGCCGCTGAAGTACGCGTGGCTCGCGATCCCGCTGGTGATCATCATGCCGATGTTGTTCGCGTTCCTGCTCGGCAGCCTGATCTTCCGTCGACGTGTTCGCGGTCCCTACTTCGCGATCCTCAGCCAGGCGCTGGCAGCGGCGTTCGTGATCCTGATCATCGGCCAGCAGGGTGCCACCGGCGGCACCAACGGTCTGACCAACTTCACGAACTTCTTCGGCATCGACCTCAACGACACCGCGTCGTCCACGAGTTCGCTCTATTACATCGCGATCATCGCGCTGGGGATTTGTTACGTGATCGGACGCCAGCTCGTGCGCAGCCGCTTCGGTCGCCTGTTGATCGCCTCGCGCGACCAGGAGGAGCGCGTTCGCTTCCTCGGCTACAACCCCGCGACGATCAAGACGATCGCCTATGCGGTGGCCGCCGGGATGGCCGGCCTCGCAGGCGCTCTGTTCGTGCCGATCGTCGGGATCATCTCGCCGGCGCTGATGGGCATCGTGCCCTCGATCGAGATGGTCATCTGGGTCGCGATCGGCGGTCGCGCGACGCTCTGGGGCGCTGTCGTCGGCGCGCTCGTCGTCAACTGGGCGAAGACCGGACTGTCCGAGAAGTTCCCGTCGTTCTGGACCTACTTCCTCGGCCTGCTGTTCATTGTCGTCGTCGCCTACTTCCCGGCCGGCCTCGCCGGACTGATCAAGAGCACGATCGGCAAGCTCAAGGAGTTCACGCCGAGCGGCCCCTCCAAGGCGCCCGCTGACAAGCCCGCAACCGAAGGGGCGGCCGGCTGATGGCGCTGCTCGAGATCCGCAACATCATCATGAACTTCGACGGCTTTCACGCCATCGACGACCTCTCGATGGATGTCGAGGAAGGCGAGGTCCGCTTCCTGATCGGCCCCAACGGCGCGGGCAAGACGACCTGTATCGACGTCATCTCCGGTCTGATCAACCCGACATCCGGGACCGTCACCTTCGACGGCGACCGCATCGACAGCACCAGCGAGTTCGACATCGTCAAGCGCGGCATCGGTCGCACGTTCCAGAACCCGACGGTCTTCGACGACCTCACCGTGATCGAGAACATCGACCTCGCCGCGAGCTTCCGCAAGAGCCTGTTCAAGCTGCTGCGCCAGCGCAAGGGCGTCTCCGCGGAGGTGCAGAGCGCGATGGACACCGTCGGCCTGTCCGACCAGGGAGACCGCAAGGCCGGCGAGCTCTCGCACGGCCAGAAGCAGTGGCTCGAGATCGCGATGCTGCTGGCGCTTGACCCGCGGATGCTGCTGCTCGACGAGCCGGTGGCAGGTATGTCCAAGGAGGAGCGCACGCAGACCGGTGACCTCGTGACCGAGATCGCGAAAACGCGCACAGTGATGATCGTCGAGCACGACATGGATTTCGTCCGCCGCTTCGCCACCGGGGTGACCGTCATGCACGACGGCAAGATCCTCACCGAAGGCACGATTGACGAGGTCCAGGCCAACGAGGAAGTCCAGGAGGTCTACCTCGGCCGCTCGGAAGTCGAGGAGGTGGCCTGATGGTCGACGCAAGCTCACTGCTCAAGGTCCGCGACATCACGACCGCCTACGACAAGACCCAGGTGCTCTTCGGCGTCGACCTCGACGTCAGAGCCGAATCGCTGACCTGCCTGATGGGCCACAACGGCGCCGGCAAGACCTCGCTGATGAACACGATCATGGGGATCATGCCCGCGACCGGCGGCGACGTGCAGTTCGAGGACGAGATCATCACCGGCCTCTCGCCGAGCGCGCGTGTGAAGCGCGGCCTGGCGTACGTGCCGCAGGGTCGCGAGGGCTTCCCGCACCTCACCGTGATGGAGAACCTCGAGGTCGTGCTCGATGCCACCTCCCACCGCGAGAAGAGCGCGATTGACGACGCGCTCGATCTCTTCCCCCGCCTGGTCCCGATCCTCGAGCGCCCGTCGGGCTTCCTCTCCGGCGGACAGAAGCAGCAGCTCGCGATCGCTCGCGCGCTGATCACGCGGCCGAAGCTGATGGTGCTCGACGAGCCCACCGAGGGCATCCAGCCGTCGATCATCCTTGAGATCGAGAAAGCGATCACAGAGATCAACCAGTCTCGTGGAATGTCGATCCTGCTCGTCGAGCAGTACGTCGAGTTCGCCGTGCGGCTGGCTGACAACTACATCGTCATGGAGGCCGGCGAGGTCACCAAGCGCGGCCAAACCGCGGACCTCGACGCCGAAGCGGCGCGCGGTCTGCTTGCAGTCTGATGCGCCTCACGACACGCGAACAGGAACGCCTGATGATTCACATGGCTGCCGGCCTCGCCCGCGAGCGTCAGGCGCGCGGTCTCAAGCTCAATCATCCGGAGGCGATGGCGATCATCACCGACTTCGTGCTCGAGGGCGCGCGCGACGGGCGCACCGTCGCCGAGCTGATGCAGACCGGACGCAACGTCCTCACGCGCGACGAGGTGATGGACGGCGTCGAGTCGATGATCGACGAGGTGCAGGTCGAGGCCACCTTCCCCGACGGCACCAAACTCGTGACGATCCACGGACCGATCCAGTGACGCTGCCCGGTGAGATCCTTGTCGGCGACGACCCGCTGGAACTGAACGCCGGGCGCGCGGTCCTGGAACTCCCGGTGATCAATACCGGGGACCGACCGGTTCAGGTCGGATCCCACTTCCACTTCGCCGAGGCCAATGAGGCCCTGCAGTTCGACCGAGCCGCAGCGCGCGGCTACCGCCTCGACGTCCCGGCCGGTACCGCGGTGCGCTTCGAACCGGGAATCGATCGCGAGGTCGCCCTCGTTCCGCTGGTCGGCGCCAGGGTTGTGGCCGGCCTGCGCGGTCAGATCGCCGGAGCCCTGGATGAGTGAGATTTCGCGAGAGCGGTATGCGGCGCTCTACGGACCGACCAAGGGCGATCGGGTTCGGCTGGCCGACACCGATCTGCTGATCGAGATCGAGGACGACCTCGGGTTCGGCGGCGACGAGGCCGTCTTCGGTGGCGGCAAGGTGATCCGCGAGTCGATGGGCCAGAGCACCGTGACCCGCGATCCCGGAGGCACGCCGGACCTCGTGATCACCGGCGCGATCATCCTCGACCACTGGGGGATCGTCAAGGCCGATGTCGGCGTGCGCGACGGCCGCATTGTCGGGATCGGGAAGGCCGGAAATCCCGACACGATGGACGGCGTCGACCCGGCGCTCGTGATCGGCCCCTCGACGGAGATCCTCGCGGGCAACGGGATGATCCTCACCGCCGGCGCGATCGACTGCCACGTGCACCTGATCTGCCCGCAGATCGTCGACGAGGCGCTCTACGCCGGGACGACGACGCTGATCGGCGGCGGTACCGGTCCCGCACACGGCACGCTCGCCACAACCGTCACGCCGGGCGCGTGGTATCTGCAGAAGATGTTCGCGGCGATGGATGACATGCCGGTGAACATCGCGCTGCTCGGCAAAGGCAACACCGCAAGCAAGGAGGCGCTGCACGAACAGGTGCTGGCCGGCGCGAGCGGATTCAAGCTGCACGAGGACTGGGGATCGACACCCTTCGCGATCGACACCGCGCTGTCGGTGGCCGACGAGGTCGGAGTCCAGGTGGCGCTGCACAGCGACACCCTGAACGAGGCCGGCTTCGTCGAGACGACGCTCGGCGCGATCGGCGGACGCAGCATCCACGCCTACCACACGGAGGGCGCGGGCGGCGGCCACGCGCCGGACATCATCACCGTCGCCGCCGAGCCCAACGTGCTCCCGAGCAGCACCAACCCGACGCGCCCGCACACGCACAACACGATCGATGAGCACCTCGACATGCTGATCGTCTGCCACCACCTGAATCCTGCCGTACCCGAGGATCTCGCGTTTGCCGAGAGTCGCATCCGTCCCAGCACGATCGCTGCCGAGGACATCCTTCACGACCTCGGCGCGATCTCGATGATCGGTAGCGACAGCCAGGCGATGGGCCGCGTCGGCGAGGTCGTCACGCGGACCTGGCAGACGGCGCACGCCATGAAGAAACGGCGCGGCAGCCTGCCCGGCGACGGACCGGCAGACAACAACCGCGCCAAGCGCTACGTCGCCAAGTACACGATCTGCCCCGCGGTCGCACACGGCTTCGAATCCGAGATCGGTTCAGTCGAGATCGGCAAGCTCGCGGACCTGGTGCTCTGGAAGCCTGCGTTCTTCGGCGTCAAGCCTGAGCTCGTCCTGAAGGGCGGGATGATCGCGGCCGCCCAGATGGGCGACGCCAACGCCTCGATCCCGACGCCGCAGCCGATCCTTCCGCGCAAGATGTTCGGCGCGCTCGGATCCGCGCCAGCCGAGACGTCAGTCAACTTCGTCGCGGAGAGCGCGCTTGAGCACGGTCTTGCCGAGCGCGCCGGTGTGCGCAAACCATTCGTAGCCTCGGCCGACACCCGCGCGCGCGGCAAGGCCGACATGATCGGCAACGACGCGACGCCGAAGATTGAAGTCGACCCGGACAGTTTCGCTGTGTCGATCGACGGGGAAGTGATCGAGTCCGCGCCGGCCACCGAGCTGCCGATGGCGCAGCGCTACTTCCTCTTCTAGACATCGCGATGCTTGGGCTCGCGCAGAATCACACGATCGTCGCGGCGACAAACCTGTTGCTGCTGGCCGATGGCCGCTTCCCGGCCGGCGGCTACGCGCACTCGACCGGGCTTGAGCAGGCAGTCGAATCCGGCCGCGTGGACAGCGAGCCCGAACTTCGCGCGTTTCTGGACGGCGTGCTCGCGACGGTCGCCCGTACCGGAGCCTGCTTTGCGGCCGCCAGCTGCGAGACCTGGCGCACTTGCGATCCGACCGACGTACTCGCAAAGGCATCGCGCGCTGAGGGACTCGAGCGGCTGGCGCTCGAGGAGTCCGCCCGCATGCCGGCGCCCGCACTGCGCGAAGCGTCGCGGACACAGGGTCGCCAGTTCATCCGCGCAGCGCAGGGGACCTGGCCCACGGCCGGCATCCCGAAGGCGGACATCGTCCCGTTCGGCGTGCATCTCTCGATGGCGCAGGGTCTGGTCGCGGCTGCGCTCGATCTCGATCCACGCGCTGCCGCGCTGATCTCGGCCTACGGCGCCGTGCTCGGTCCCGCGACGGCGGCCGTCAAGCTGCTCGGGCTCGATCCGCTTGCGGTCAATCGCATCGTCGCCGAGTCTTCCATGCAGATCGCCGAACTCGTGGATGAGGCGGGCGACCTCGCCGCATGCGCGCCGCAGGATCTGCCATCCCGCACCGCTCCACTGCTGGAGATCGGCTCCGCGCTGCACGCGGTGCGCCAGCCGAGGATGTTCGCGTCGTGATCTGCGAGGCCGTCGTCAAGACCAGTCTGCGCGCCGACGGCACCACCTCGCTCGATCAGCTCGGCAGCACGCCACCGCTGCGACTGATGCCCACGCCCGACGGCGTGTTCATCGTCGGCGCGGCGGCCGGCCCCCTGAACGGTGACCGCATCGCGCTCGAGATCGATGTCGCCCCAGGCACCGAACTCACGATCCGTTCAGCCGCCGCCAGCATGGCCTGGCCCGGCACAACCCCGGTCGCATCCCAGTTCTCGATCCGCGCGCGCGTCGGTGCCGGCGCGCGACTGCACTGGCTACCCGAGCCGATCGTGCCGATCGCCGGCTCGCTGCACCGCGTGACAGCAGCGATCGAGCTGGCCACGGGTGGCGGCGTCGCCTGGCGCGAGGAGATCATGCTCGGACGCCACGGCGAGGCGCCGGGCGAGCTCTCGTCCCGCCTGGAGATCACCAGCGCCGGTCGACCCCTGCTGCGGCAGGAGGTCGTCGTCGGCGCGACCGCGCACACGAGCCCCGCCGTGCTCGCCGGCCATCACGCAACCGGCAGTCTCACCGTCTTCGCCCCGGAACTCGCGCAGCTCGATCCCGGACTGAAGACGCAGTCCGCCGACTCAGATGGCGAGATGGCCGTCCTTGAGCTTGAATCCGGCGGCCGCCAGATTGTCGCTTCGGCTGCGGGTGCCACGCACCTGCGCAAGCTGATCAATGACGGAGCAGACTCGCTGCTCGCAGCCCTCGCCCCCCAACCGGGCCAGATGCCGAGGAGCGCGGATGTCCCCGTCAAATCGTGAATCCCGGTTCGCGGTCATCGCGATCGTCACGCTCAACGTCGTCGGGTTCGGACTGCTGCTCGCAGTGATCGCGCCGCAGCACTTCACGCTCGCCGACGGCAGCGTCTTCGGGATCGGGCTCGGGCTGACCGCGTACACGCTCGGCATGCGCCACGCATTCGACGCCGACCACATCGCGGCGATCGACAACACCACGCGCAAGCTGATCGGCGAGGGCAAGGACGCGCGATCGGTCGGGTTCTTCTTCTCGCTCGGTCACTCGACAGTCGTTGCGCTGCTCGGCGCGCTCGTCGCGATCGGAATCAGCGGCATCGCCGGCTCGCTCGGCGACGAGAACTCCACGCTCAACGTCGTGACCGCAAGCATCGGCCCGACCGTCGCGGGCGTCTTTCTGCTGCTGATCGGCACGCTGAACCTTGTGGCGCTGGTGCGGATCTCGCGCGGATTCCGCGGCGTCGCCCGCGGCGAGTTCAACGAGGCCGAGCTCGAACACCACCTCGCCCGGCGCGGCCTGCTCGCGCGGGTATATCGCCGCGCCACGAACTCGATCACCAGCCCGTGGCAGATGTACCCGGTCGGACTGCTGTTCGGCCTCGGCTTTGACACCGCCTCTGAGATCGCTCTGCTCGTGCTCGCCGGCGGCGCCGCCGCGAGCGGCCTCCCGTTCTACGCGATCCTTTGCCTCCCGGTGCTCTTCGCGGCGGGGATGACGCTCTTCGACACGCTCAACAGCACGTTCATGCACGCCGCCTACCGCTGGGCCTTCGAGCACCCGGTCAGGAAGCTCTATTACAACTTCGCCGTGACCGGGATCTCCGTGGTGGCCGCGTTCTCGATCGGCCTGATCTCATTGCTGCGCGCGCCGATCGAACTGATCCACGTCGGATACGCGCTGGTCGCGGTGTTTGCCGCCGCCTGGAGCTTCGCACTCATCGCTGCGCGCCTGCGCAGTACATAGGTCCCCGCAACTCCAGCTCACAAAGCGGTCTTAATTCAAGGGATTGCCGGTGCGTCCGATGAATTTCTAACGGATGCATCTGGCGGTCACGGACCTAGAATCGCCAGAACTGAGGCCTCTCCGCGGCCGTAGCATTCACCCCATCGATGTCTGATTCAGCAAGCACCACCACCGCGCCGAAGGCGCCGAAGCTCAAGTACGCCACGGCCGCAGCCGTTCTGGTTGCCGTCGCGCTCGTCCTCGTCTTCGCGGTGAAGCCGTTCTCGGGCTCAGGCAACGCTGCAACCAAGTCTTCCGGTGACGACCCGTACGCCCTCACCTTCGACGGCGAGGGCTTCAGCGGCAAGGGCGCGGCCAACGCAGTCAAGACCGAACCCGTTGCCCAGCGCGACGATGCTGAAGCGAAGTACTCGTCCGAATGCGTCTCCTGCGCGAAGAAGCAGAAGGTGGCGGAGCTGCCCGCAGCGTCCGCAACGACGCAAGTCGCAGCGGGCGCGCGCAGCAATGAAGAGGTCGAGAAACTCGCCAAGCAGCAACGCAACCAGTTTGCCAGCGGCGACATGACCGAACTCGGTTCAGACGGCCAGGCCAAGGCGCCGCTCGGTGCCCCCGACGCGGTCAAGCAGGTGATCGCCGCAGGCAACCAGATCGCCAAGTACCCATACATCTGGGGCGGCGGTCACGGCAGTTTCCAAGCGCGCGGTTATGACTGCTCCGGCTCGGTGAGCTACGCCTTGAAGGGTGCCGATCTCGTGGACCGCACGATGGTCTCGGGCGAGTACATGAGCTACGGCGAACCCGGTCCCGGAAAATGGATCACGATCTACTCGAACGCCGGCCACATGTTCATGACAGTCGGCGGCCTGCGCTACGACACATCGTTCCGTGACGGCCCTTACGGCACGCGCTGGCACGACGACAAGCGTTCGCTCGCCGGCTTCACCGTCACGCACCCGCCCGGGCTCTAGCGGCCGCTCCGCTCTTTTCAGCGGGCTTGAAATCCAGTGAGCACGAGTTGATGCAGTAACGCTGGCCGCTGGCTCCCGGGCCGTCGTCAAAGACGTGCCCGAGGTGCCCACCGCATGCCTTGCAGACGACTTCGGTGCGACGCATGAACAACGAATTGTCCGGGCGCAGCTCGACGGCGTCGGCCACGGCCGGTTCGGTGAAGCTCGGCCAACCCGTGCCCGAGTCGAACTTGGTGTTCGAGTCGAAGAGAACGGCGCCGCAGCCCTTGCAGGTGAAGTCGCCGTCGTCCTTCATGTCGACGTACTCGCCGGTGAACGGTGCCTCGGTTCCGGCCTTGCGCAGAACGGCGTACTCCTCGGGAGTGAGCTGCTCCTTCCACTCCTCTTCCGTCTTGTGAAACTCGCGGACGGTCGTGTCTGTCTGGCCCATGGTTGACCTCCTCAGATCCATAAAAGTCGTGCCATGAGTATGCCGGAAACGGGACCGAAATTGGCCGTTAGATCTCGGTGAAAAGCAGTACCAACGTGCTGAGCGCGAGCAGGCCGCCGGCGACCGTCAGCGCAGCGATCGCATGGATTCCGGTGGGCACGTCGGCGTTGACGGCTATCGCGCTGTAGATGTCGCGCTGGCGCCTCCAGCCTTCGACGAACACGGCGACTGCGAGCGCCGCATAGCCCGCGCCGAGGGCCACGAATCCCCATGAGCTGGAGTCAGTGAGTTTTGGCAACACCGCGCCGACGCCGATTGCGGCGGCCGAGACGCCGATCCCCGTACGAAACCACGCGAGCCACGTGCGCTCTGCCGCAAGCACCGTGCGGCGCGAAGGGCCGACATGGGAATCGTCAGGCGGGCGCAGCTTTGGTCGGTCTGAAGGGTTTGATTCCATGACGAGGCGATCTTCGCAGATAGCCTCTACCCCCAGGACTTTGCAAAATCCGCCAGCCACCCACGAGCCAGGAAGGCTCACAACTCGCATCGCTGCCGCCACTTCCGCACTCCTCGCGGGAGTGATCCTCGCGTTCGCCGGAACCGGCGCATCTGCGGAGGGCAACGTGTCGCTCACGTTCAAGCAGTCCGTCACGTCCGCTCACTTCAAGGCGATCGGTCTTGAAGAACTCGCCAAGGACTCAGGCTTCTCGAAGCTTTGCTGGAACATCGACGCGAGGAGCGGAGCGACCAGCATCTGGTGCGTCTCGCGCGCAAGCCAGAGCGCGAGCTGGAAACTGACCGGCAAGCGCAAAGGCGTGAAGGTTCGTATCGACGCCGACACCGCGCTGCTTTCCGTCGATCCGCAGGTTGCGGGCCTGGCTCCCGGGCTCTACAAGTGGAACCTTTCGATCACCCCGTGCCAGACCCCTCCGACCAGCGCAACCGGCGCCACGGCAGCACTACCGGAGGCAGACTGCGCCGTGAAGTACCCGAAGGCCGGGGCGCAGAACGTCCGCATCCACAGCATCGTTCCGGTGGGCTGCAAGGTCAAGGGTGCCTCGCAGGTCACCCGCGGACCTCGCGGCAAGAAGATCGCACTCACCTTCGACGACGGCCCCGCGCCGGACACAGGTCAGTTCCTCAATGAACTCAAGCGCCTCAAAGTCCACGCCACCTTCTTCATGGTCGGCCAGCAGGTATCCGGCAAGGGCGCGCTGCTCAAGCGCATGATGGCCGAAGGGCACGAACTCGCGAACCATTCGTGGAACCACTCGGACCTCGGCGGGGGCGGCGGCGCGGCGACTCAGCAGCTCGTCAGCACCAACCGGGCCATCCAGCGCACTTCGGGCTTCAAGCCCTGCGTGATGCGCCCGCCCTACGGCTCCACGAGCGGCAGCCTGGTCAGCGCTGTGCGCGCGCAACACATGACTTCAATCCTCTGGGACGTTGACCCCCAGGACTGGCGTACCCCGGGCACCGGCACGATCGTCAACACGATCCGCAGTCAGACTCGCGGCGGCTCGATCATCCTTGAGCACGATGGTGGCGGCAACCGCAGTCAGACGCTCGCCGCGCTCCCGCAGTACGTGCGCACGCTGAAGTCGCGTGGCTACAAGTTCGTGACCGTCAGCGAACTGCTCGGCTACAAGACGAAGTACAAGCTCGCCGGGAGCTAGTACAAGCTCGCGGGCGGAAGCGGGAGACCATCGGTGTCTTCCTTCTTCTCGCGCCTGATGTACGACGCGATCTTCGCCTTGGGCACCACGTAGAGACGCTGGTTGCCGTAACTGCCCGCGTCACCGATCACCTTCGGCGGTTTGCGGTACACGTCGATATGACGCCCGTCGATCGCCCCGCCGACGTCGTCAGCGCGGAACCAACCGTCACCGTTGATCGAGCGGTAGCGACCGACCCAGACAAGGCTCTTCATCGGAATGAAGTCAGGATCCACGGCAACGCTGCGGTAGTAGCGCAGCGGGCGTGATGGGCCGCGACCGAAGGTGATGCCCTTCTCGGGGATCCAGCGCTTGCCGACGCCGCGATACCAGGTGCCGTCCTCCAGCGGGAAGGTCACCTGCTTCTTCTGGTTGCGCCAATACCCGGACGAACGCCAGAACGGCGTGCGGTTCTTGTTGCTCGAACCCCAGTTGGCAGCCTTGCCGTCGCGGCCGATCCAGCCACCACGGCCGAGGTTGTCGATGTGGTACCGATTGCCGTCAGTGCCGAGGCCATCGCCTTCCATCGACATGCCGACGGCCGAGTAGAGCCAGTCGATCTTGCTCTTGCGCCCGCTGATGCCCGGCGTCTTGATGCGCTCACCGGCGAACCAGCTCTCGCGCGCCGGGTAGTACTCCGTGACCATCATGCGCGGAAGCCAGGCCGGCTTCTTCACGGCGCTGATGCTGGCGGTGGTCGCGTTCGACGAAGTGTCATGAAAAGCAAACGACAGCGCCACGCCGAGCGTGAGGGCGCAGAAGAACGCGGCCGCGAGTATGCGACCGGACAACGGCTTGTTGCTGAAGCGGAGAAACATCACTGAAAAGCCTAAACCCCTTGCGTGATCGGACGATTCGCCTGCATGCTTGATGACAGATCTCGGTTAGCGTCTCTGCGATGGAGAGGATTGCCGAGGGTGTTCACCTCGTGCGCGGCGGGATGCCACGTGTGATGAACGTCTATCTGATCGAGGACGAAGGCGGTGTCACAGTTTTTGACGCCGGCGTTCGCGGCATGCACAAAGCGATCCTCAAGGCCGCCGCACCGCTCGGCGGCGTCAAGCGACTGGTGCTCGGGCACAGCCACGCCGACCACCGCGGGGCCGCCCCGGAGATGGCTGCGACCGGCGTGCCGATCTACTGCCACGAAGCAGAACTCGGCGACGCCGAGGGCGATGGCGGGATGCACTACTTCAAGCTCGAGGAGCTGCGCACGCCGGTGCGCCAGATCATGCGCCACTCGCTGCTCAAGACCTGGGACGACGGACCGACACCGATCGAGGGGACGCTCGTCGAGGGAGACGAGCTCGCAGGTTTCCAGGTGATCCACCTCCCCGGCCACGCGCCCGGTCTGATCGGCCTGTACCGCGAGAGCGACGGCCTGGTGCTCAGCAGCGACACGATCTACACGCTGAATCCGCTGAACGGGCGCAAGGGCGCGCCGCGCATTCCGCTCGGCGCGTTCAACATGGACACGGCGATGGCGCAGGCGAGTGCGCTGAAGCTTTCCGCCCTGGCACCGAAGACCGTCTGGCCGGGTCACGCTGACGCGATGACAGATGACGTGCCCGCCGCCCTCGACGAACTCGGTCGCAAGGGCGGCGTGCTCGGCAAGGGCTGAGGGCGAGCGCCCCTACGGGCGGATTTCGATCTTTTCGATCATCTTCGGCTCGATCGGAGCGTCGCGCCCGTCGGTCTCGCTGGCCTCGATCGCGTCAACGACTTCCATCCCGGAAGTCACTTCGCCGAAGACCGTGTGCTTTCCGTCAAGCCAGGAGGCCGCCGGGGTGGTGACGATGAAGAACTGCGATCCGTTGGTGTTGGGACCGGCGTTGGCCATCGCCAGCGCGCCGCGCACGATCTTGTGATCGTTGAACTCATCTTCGAACGTGTAGCCCGGGCCACCGGTGCCGATGCCGTCGGGGCATCCGCCCTGGATCATGAAGTCCTTGATCACGCGGTGGAAGATCAGGCCGTCGTAGAACCCTTCGCCGGCGAGCTTCTGGAAGTTGGCAACTGTCTTGGGGGCGGCGTCATCGAAGAATGTGATCTCGATGTCGCCTTCTGAGGTTTGAACTAGTGCTGATGACATGGGCAGGACCCTAGCTTTCGTTTGATTGACCGACCGGCAGTAACTCCTGCTCGGCGAAGACTTCTTTGGCGATCAGGATCGCGTTGATCGCGCGCGGAAAACCGCAGTAGAGCGTGGAGTGGATCAGCGCTTCGACGATCTCCTCCGGCGTGAGGCCGACCGTCAGCGCGGTCCCGATGTGAACCCGCAGCTCGGCTTCCGTGCCGCCCATCGCCGTCAGCGCGCCGAGCGTCACGAGCTGACGATCGCGCGGCACGAGACCGGGACGTGCGTAGATGTCGCCGTAGGCAAACGCCGAGATGTGATGGACCATGTCCGGAGCCACGTCACCGAGCGCCTCCAGCAACCGGTCGCCGGCCTCGCCGTCAACCGACTCGAGGACCCCGAGCCCGAAAGCGTGGCGCTTCTGGTTCTCCTCGGTGTTTACGTCGAACTGTTCGCCGCTCATCCGTCGGCGGCCGTGCTGTGAGCGGTGTTGGCGTTGAACATCCACCTGACGCCGTACTTGTCCTTGAGCATGCCGAAGGTGTCGCCCCAGAACTGCTTGTCGAACGGGAGGATGATCTCGGAGCCCTCGCTGAGTGTCTTGAACCAGCCGTCGAGCTTGGCCTCATCGTCGTCGACAACGCAGATCGACGGGTTCCCGATCTTCGTGTCCGCGGCGCCCTCGGGGTCGTCGCAGGCAAACAGGCGGAAGTCATCGACCCAGAGGTCGGAGTGCATCAGTTTGTCCTCGATTGCGGCCGGAGATTCCATCGGCGATTCCCCGAAGGTCATCGTGATCAGCTCACCCCCGAACACCGAGTTGTAGAAGGCCATCGCCTCGGCAGCGTTGCCGTCGAAAGCCAGATAGGGAACAGCGTCAGCCATGCAGGGGCTCCTTGCTCGTTTTACTTACGGTCCTCAGAAACGGGTTTACCAGCATCGTCGATCAGCTGCGTCGGCGGCCACGGCCCCAGCCAGTTGTCGCGCGATCCGTCCATCGTGAGAACGGATCCGCTGTAGAAATCGCCGGCCTCGGAGGCGAGGTAGGCCACCTGCCACGCCACTTCCTCGGGCTTGCCCAGGCGCCCGGCGGGGATGCTGTGCGAAAGGTTGTCCACCACGACCTGCGGATACTTGGTCAGCAGCGTCTCAGTGGCGATCTGCCCGATCGCGAGGGCGTTGAGCTTGATCCCGAAGCGCGCCCACTCGATCGACAGCGTCTTCGTCATGTTCTCGACGGCCGCGCGAGCAGCGCCGCTGTGGACCATGCCGGGCATGCCGTTGTGCGGCGAGAGCGTGACGTTGATGATCTTGCCGCCGCCGTTCTCGATCATCCATTTGAGCGCCACCGCCTGACTCATCAACCAGGTGCCGTGCACGTTCAGCTTGATCACCGTGTCGAAGCCCTTCTCGGTGATCTGTTCGGCGGGCGCCAGGAACTGACCGCCGGCGTTGTTCACGAGCGTGTCGATTTTGCCGTGGGTCTCGAGCGTCGCGTCGATCAGCGCGTCAACCTGCTCGGCGTCGCGGATGTCGCAGACCATCGCGCTGCAGCTCCCTTCAGCGCCGTGGGACATGCAGAGATCGGCGGTCTCGCGCAGCGGCTCGATCTCGCGGCCGCAGATCACCACATCCGCCCCCAGGCCGGTCAGTTCAATCGCGGTCTGACGGCCGATTCCACTGCCGCCACCGCTGACCAGAATCAGCTGACCGGCGAGCAGACCGTCTTTGAAGATCGATGACACGGTGGCGAGCGTATCCGGCGCGGCCGCGTCTGCATGCATCCATACGATGGCGTCCATGGAGGCAGCCCCCTGGTACACGCCGTCGCAGGACGAGTCCTTCGACCGCAAGGTGATCCGCGTGGTCGTCACGGTGATCGCCGCCGTGCTCTCGCTGTGGCTGATCTACCTGCTGAAGACGCCGTTGATGTGGCTGGTGATCGCGATGTTCGTGGCGATCGCCGTCTCGGGGCCGGTCAACATTCTCTCCAGGCACATGAAGCGCGGCGCGGCCATCGGGATCGTCTACGTCTCGATCGTGCTCGTCCCGGTCGCGCTCGGCGCGGTTCTGATCCCGCCGCTGGTCTCCTCGACCGTCAACCTGATCAACGATCTGCCGGGCTACATCAACGATCTTGAGAACACGCTGCAGAAGGACCCGCGCTTCGAGAAGCTCGACAAGAACTTCGGCATCAAGGAGCAGCTGAGTTCGGCGCAGAAGAACCTCCAGAAGGCGATTCCGACCGCAGCCGGCGCACTCGGAGACATCAGCAAGTGGATCGTCGACTCGATGTTCGGGGCCTTCACGGTCTTCATCCTCAGCATCTTCATGGTCGCCCGCGGACGCACCTGGATCGATGCGATCGTGCGCAAGCGAGCCGGGCCCGAGGGCGTGGCGCTCGATCGCACGTTCGACCGCGTCGGAGGATCGGTCAGCCGCTACATCGGCGGGGCGATACTGCAGGCGTTCATCGCGGGCGTCGCGGCGTTCATCATGCTCACGATCCTCGGCGTCTCGTCGCCACTGCTGCTTGCGTTCATCGTGGCGGTGTTCGACGTGATCCCGATGGTCGGCTCGACGATCGCCGGCGTGCTCGTGGGCATCGTCACGCTGTTTGCGACCTTCCCGATCGACACGATCATCTGGGCGGTGTTCGTGATCGCCTACCAGCAGTTCGAGAACTACGTGATCCAGCCGCGCATCCAGAGCCAGGCCGTCTCGCTCGAACCATTCGTCGTGCTCACGGCGGTGCTGTTCGGTGGAACGCTGATGGGAGTGGTGGGCGCAATCCTCGCCATCCCGATCGCAGCGACGCTGATGATCGCCTCCCAGGAGTGGAGCAAGTTCAAGTCAGAGGTCAAGGAGATGCACGCCAGGGACCGCGACGGCGGTCAGGCTTCGTCATCGATGGCGACGCCGGACTCACCTGAACCGTCGTCCGCCTGACCGCCGCGCGGGCGGCGCACCTTCGATGTGAACTTCGGCGAGTCGAGCTGCGCGCGCACCGCGGCCTTCCCGACCGCGTTGATCACGGCGAGGAACATGCCCACGCCACTGACCACGAAAAACACCGTGAAGAGCTTGCCGAGGTCGGTTGTGGGCGCCGGGTTGCCGAAGCCGACCGTCGTGAGCGTCGTGACGGAGAAGTAGAGCGCGTCCACGAAGCTCCAGTGCTCGACGATCATGTAGAAGATCACGCCCGTGGCAAGCAGCAGCCCGGCCGAGCGCAGCGCGCCCCGCGCCTCGGGCTCTTTGAGCGCCCTGCGCAATGTGATCATCCAGTAATACACGCGCCCAGCCTACGGCCAGCACCTGTCGCCAATTCTTCGTGCGATCATCGGCAACTCAATGGCGCGGACACTGATGATCCAGGGCACTTCGAGTTGGGCGGGCAAGAGCCTGATCACGACCGCGCTCGCCCGGCTGATCGCACGGCGGGGCATCGATGTGGCTCCTTTCAAGGGCGTGAACATGAGCAACAACGCGCGGGCGGTCTCCGGCGGTGAGATCGGCGTCGCGCAGTACCTCCAGGCGCACGCCGCCGGCGTCGAGCCCGATGTGCGGATGAACCCGGTGCTGGTCAAGCCCGAATCACAGACGTCGAGCCAGGTGGTACTGCTCGGCAAGCCCGACCACGCGATCTCGGCGACCGAATGGCGCGAGCGGGCGCCGATGCTGCGTTCTGCGATCGACAGCTCACTGGCGCAACTGATCGCAGAGCATGACGTCGTGCTCGCCGAAGGTGCCGGCAGTCCGGCCGAGATCAACCTGTATGACGTGGACCTCGCGAACATGTACGTCGCGCGGGCGGCAGACGCGAGCGTGCTGCTCGTCGCGGACATCAATCGCGGCGGCGCATTCGCGCACCTCTATGGCACCTGGGCGCTGCTTGAGGAAGCCGATCGTGCGCGGATCAAGGGCTTCATCCTCAATCGCTTCCGCGGCGACCCGGCGCTGCTCGCGCCCGGACCCGAACAGCTCGAACAGCTGACCGGTGTGCCGGTGCTCGGCGTCGTGCCGTGGCTCGCGCACGGCCTGCCCGACGAGGACGGGGTCGCGCGGCCGGCCGCGGCCGCACCTGATGGCGCGCCGCGGGTGGCGATCGTGCGCTACCCCGCGGCGTCGAACCTCGATGAGTTCAAGACGCTCGACTCGCTCGCGGAGATCGTCTGGGCGACCACGCCGGATCAGCTCGCGGGCGCAGACCTCGTGATCCTCCCGGGATCGAAGAACGTCGGCGCGGATCTTGCCTGGCTGCGCGCCGGGCGCTTCGATCGCGCGCTGGCGCTGCGCGTCGCGACCGGCGGACGGCTGCTCGCGATCTGCGGCGGAATGCAGATGCTCGGGGGCGCGATCATCGACCCGGCCGGCCTCGAGGGTGGCGACGCCGACGGGATCGGCTTTCTGCCTCTCGTCACGACCCTCGCGGACGACAAGCAGGTCAGCGCACGGGACGCGACGATCGCGCAGCTCGAGCCGCCGTGGTCGGAGCTCTCCGGGCTGACGGTCTCGGGCTACGAAATCCGCCACGGCGCCAGCGAAGCGTCGTCGGACCTCGACGCCGTGTTCCCGGATGACCTCGGCTACGCATCCGGCCCGGTGCTAGCCGTATACCTGCATGGACTGTTCGAGAACCCCGAGTTCACGGAGGCGCTGCTCGGCGCGGCGCCGGACGGCGATCTCGACACGGTGCTCGACGAGCTGGCGACCGCAGTCGAGCCGCATCTCGATCTGGACGCGATCCTCGCGATGATCGCTCCGTAGCGTCAGCGACACTGCTTCGGATGAAAAGTCGCGCAAAGGCCGTCTACGAACAGCTCGACATCGCGTTCTCGCGTATCGGCGATCACCGGCTGACCGACTGGGCGGCGGCGCTGACCTACTACTCCGTGCTCTCGATCTTCCCCGGGCTTCTGGCGCTGATCTCGCTGCTCGGCCTGATCGGTCACGGCACGACTGACGCGATCATCGAGACGGTCAACGAGCTGCCGACCGGACCGGCACGCGACATCATGCTCAGCGCGCTGAAGAACATCCAGGACGCGGGCGGGGCCGCGACCACCGCGCTGATCCTGGGTTCACTGGTCGCGATCTATTCGGCGTCGAGTTACGTCGGCGCGTTCATCCGGGCGGCCGGCGTGATCCTCGGCGTCGAGGAGACGCGCCGCTTCTTCGTCACGATCCCGCTGCGCTTCGGCCTGACGATCCTGCTGATGATCTTCGCCATGATCACCGCGTTCGCCATCGTGATGACCGGGCCGATCGCCGAGCAGTTCACGAAGGTCACGGGAATCTCGGCGGACGTCCTCGGCGGATGGGGGTTCATCAAGTGGCCGATCGTGCTTGCACTGTTCCTGATCGCGCTCGGAATCCTCTACAGCCTCGGACCGAATTTCGAGAAGACGCGGTTCCGCTTCGCGACGAGCGGTTCGGTGCTTGCGCTGGTGCTGTGGCTGATCGCGTCGGCGCTCTTCAGCTTCTATGTGGGCAACTTCGGGAACTTCAACAAGGTCTTCGGCAGCCTCGCCAGCGTCGCGGTCTTCCTGATCTGGCTTTACCTCTCAAACATCGCCGTGCTGCTCGGACTCGAATTCGACAACGAACTCGGGCGCTACAAGAAGAAGCACGGTTATGGCGCCTTCAGCCGCCAGCGCTTCCGCCATGAGGAGCAGGATCGGGTACCCGGCCGCTGAGCTTCGGGCCCGCAAGGCAATCGTTGTCGATCATCCGCCAGGCGATCGCTGCGCCGATCGCGCACAGCACCGCCGAGAAGAGCACCGCCGTCTGAAATGCCGACACGATCGCGCCCGGCACGTCGTAGTCGTTGCCCTGCAAGCCGCCAAGCGCGGGCAACAATGCGATCGCAAACAGCTGGCCCGTGCGCGACACGGCGTTGCTGACCGCCGATGCAACGCCTGCGCGCTCGTCAGGCGCGGAGGCCAATGTCGTCGCCGTGACCGGCGCGACGACGATCACGAGTCCGACCGCGAGCAGCACCACGCAGGGCAGAACGCCCGAGAGGTAGTTCGAATCGATGTCGATCGTGTGCATCGCCAGCAGCGACGCAGCGATCACGAGTGGCCCGACCGTGAGCGGCAGTCGCGGACCGATGCGCTGCGCAACAGCGCCCGATCGAGCGCTGAAGAACAGCATGATGACCGTGACCGGCAACGTCGCGAGACCCGCGACCAGCGGCGAGTATCCAAGTCCGGTCTGCAGCAGAACCGTCAGCAGAAAGAGCGCACCTCCAAACGCGCCGTAGACGACGAACGTCAACAGGTTCGCCGCCGAGAACGTGCGCGAGGAGAACAGCCCGAGCGGGAGCATCGGCTCGGCCGCGCGCCGTTCGCGCAGGAGGAAGAGCGCCGTCGCGAGCAACCCGGCGAACAGTGCGCCGAGCACCACTGGGTCCCCGATACCGCGCGCCGGCCCCTCGATCAGTGTCCAGGAGATTCCGCCCAGCGCGAGTACCGCGAGAGCCGCGCCGGCGTAGTCAATCCTGCCCACAAGCTGCTTGTCACGCGACTCCGGGATGTGCCGCATCGACACCAGCACGACAAGTATCCCCAGCGGCACGTTGAGGAAGAACACCGCCCGCCAACTGACCGCGTCCACCAGCCATCCGCCCAGTGGCGGGCCGATCGCTGTCGAGACGCCCGCAAGCCCTGACCAGATCCCGATCGCTCGCGCGCGATCGGCCTGGGCGAAGCCGGCCTCCAGGATTGCGAGGCTGCCGGGTGCGAGCAATGCGCCGCCGACCCCCTGAAGCACACGTCCGGCGACGAGCCACTCGACGCTCGGCGCCAGACCGCAGAGCGCCGACGCGGCCGTGAACCACACGGCGCCGATCACGAAGATCCGCTTGCGTCCGAAACGGTCGCCCAGCGATCCGCCCAGGAGAATCAGCGCCGCGAGCGCGAGCAGGTAGCTGTTGAGCACCCATTGCAGCTCGGAGATTCCGGCGTTGAAGTCGCTCCCGATCCGCGGCAGCGCGACGTTGACGACGGTGCCGTCAAGAAACACCATCGAGGAACCGAGCACAGTCGCCGCGACGACCCACTTACCCGTCGCGGTGTTCAGGCGGAGCGGCACCGCCCCAATCTACGACTAACGCGAAGGAAGCGAGTCGATCAGGTCTTCGACGCTGCGGCTTGCCTTCTCGGCGGTCGCCCCGAGCATGAAGCCCTTCGGCTTCTTGCTGACCTTCGGCGGGATGAATCCGGTCTGCGGCTGGTTGAGGCCGGTGAACTGCAACTTGAGCTGGACAGTAACGGTGCGCTTGCCGTCGCGGACCGACCCATTGAGCACGAAGTCCGTGAGCAGGCCGTTTTCGATACCGAATGTGAGCGTCGGCGCGGTCGGCATCTGCTTTGCACACCAGCGCGTGCCCGCGCGCTGTTCGCGCTTGGAGATGTGAATCTCCCAGTCGTCGTCGTTGAGCTCGGAGCTGTTGATCGTGCGAGCCGCCGCACGGAGTGACTCGCCGCACAGCTTCGCGCGACTGATGTCGGCCGCGATCGCGGGGATCGGCCGGCCCACGCCGTTGGTCACAGGCGGCGCGTCACGGAAGTTGACCACGGCACGCGCGACTGCGTCCATCAGGCTCTCGCTGTTGTCCCTGCCCTCCGGCCGATCGTCCTTCTCGAGCTTGACGTAATCAGTCCTGCCGTCCTCGGTCACGTAGACGCGGCCGTTGCCGGGCTCGACGTAAGCCACGGTGTCGCCGTCGATCGTGATCTCGCCGTGCGACTTCGGGTGATCGGCGTCGGTGATGTCAAATGCACCGGAGGCCGCGTAGTACTCGTCGATCTTCGCCTGCCGACCGTGCCTGGGTGCCTTGATCTCGATCGATGTGAGGAACGCGCCGGTCTTCGCCTCATTCGTCCTCTTGTAGGCGTCCGAGACTTCCATTCCCTTGCCGAGCCAGGCGCAGCCGGTCAGCACGGCGGCGGAAACGATTGTGATCGCCGCGAGAACGAGCAACGCGGCGGGGCGAGAGAGCGATCGGCGTCCGTGCATGGACTAGATAGTAGCCGGAGATGTGGCCATATTCATGTCACCCATAGGGGTCGCATTGGCCGGCGCATCAAAGCCCGTCTGGGGCTGGTCCTGGTTGTACTCGTGGTACTGGACCTCAAGACCCATCGGACCCGCGAACGGGATCGTGAGCTGGGCGGTGAGCTCGACGTCGGTCAGCTTGCCGTTGTCGATCCCGAACCACACCTTCGGATCTTCCTTCAACATCGTCTGGCAGAAGGTCTGGATCATCTTCTTGCCGTTCTTGTTCAGTTCGGCAGAGCCGCTGCTGCCGCTGCTGCCTCCGAGTCCCGTCGTCAGCCCACTCGACTGGCTCATCGCCTCGCCGAACGCGTCGAACACCGGACCGCAGAGCTTCTTCTTGCTCACGGTCGCGGCGATCGTGTCAACCGGCTTGCCCTGCGCGTTGACGATCGACTGCGACTTCTGAAAGCCGCCGACCGCATCGCCGAGCGCGACGTAGATCTTCTGCGGGTCGATCGTCTTCTGATCGGCCGCCGCCGGGTCGATCGGCGTGTAATAGCTCCTGCCCGCGGCCGTGAAGTAGAGCTTGCCGTCACCGGGCGCGACCATCGTGGTGTCCTGCCCCTCGGCGGACATCTTCATCAGCATCTTCGGATTCGCCGCGTCGGTGGTGTCGATCGCGCCGCTGAATGTCATCGTCATCGAGCCCGAGGTCGTCACCGTCGCTCCGGTCGAACCGGTCATGCCCTTCAGCTGGCTCATGTCCATCTTCAGCGACCCGCTGAAGGCGCGTGTCTTGACGGCCGATGTGGCGACGATCGCGGAAGCGACCGTCTTGCCTTCACCGTTCCAGTTGCAGCCGGAGAATGCGAGGACGCCGACGAGCGCGATCAGCGCACAGGAAAGTGAACGGTGCAAGCGCGACATACATAGGTAGTCGGCGCGGTGCCAATGCCACTTGAACCGCGGTATCTAGTGATTCTGGACGAGCTCGCGCTCGGGCTCGATCTCCCAGCGCGACGCAAGTTCGCGCAGCGGCTGATCGATCGGCCAGCTGTCTGCGGCTATCTCGCCAGCGTTGTCCGGCGAGCCGCCCTTGAGCGGCATGCAGTTGCGGTTGTCGCCGATCTCACGCAACGCCGCGACATCCTCGGCGGTGAGCGGGTTCTCGCCGCTGACTGCGGCAAGATCCGCGCGCTTGTCCTCGGCGCTCTTCGACGAATCAAGCTCTTCGATCAGTGTCGGCACGACGCATTCGACTGCCGGGTGCGCAAGGTTCCACCAGGAAGCAAGCTGCAAAGGCGTGAGACCGTGCTTTGCGGCGATCGGCCTGGCGGCGTCAAGCTTCTCGTTGCCCTGCTCAACCCAGCCCTGCGGCCTGAACTGACGGTGGTCGTGCTCGATGAAGCGGTGGCCGGGACGCACGTCGTCGTGGAAGATGCCGCCGAAGTCGGTGACCCGGGTCATCAGCTTGACGTCGTACTTCTCGGCTGCCGGCAGGAGCAGTTCGCCGGGCCACGGCTCGAACGCGTTGAGGATGATCATGCTCCAGTCGATCATCTCGCCATAGCGCTCGAAGCAGTCGATGATGTCGAGCGTGAAGCCGTTGGCGGGACCGGGAGCGACGCCGATCAGGCGCGTCAGGCCGGCATCCTTCAGGGCCGCCATACCGTCCCAGACGGCCTGACTGGTGTACCCGGTGCGATCCGGGTTGTGCAGCATCAGCAGGTCGAACTGATCGACGCCGACGCGCTCAAGGCTCTTCTCGGTGGCCATGCGCAGATAGTCGGCGTAGGCGTCTTCGCCGCGCAGCGCCGGATCGGTGAAGCGCTGGAAGCCCTTCGCGCCCTGGCGCTCGCCTTCGTAGAAGTCGTGTCCGACTGCGCCGACCATGCAGAAGCTCTCGCGCGGCAGG
This sequence comes from Thermoleophilaceae bacterium, assembly GCA_016462645.1. Lineage (GTDB taxonomy): Bacteria > Actinomycetota > Thermoleophilia > Solirubrobacterales > JACPNS01 > JACPNS01. Next base: position 40,226 of record JAEMSX010000009.1, on the reverse strand, counting down.
CCTGCGATCGCCTCGCCCGCGAGCTCATCGGCACCGCCCGCGCCATAGGCGTCAGCGGTGATCAGTGTGTCGATTCCGTTGCCGGGGCGCACCAGGGAAACGAGTCGGTCGTGGTCAAGCTCTGCACCGAAGTGCATGTATTTGCCGCCGCTCCAAGTACCGAGTGCGGTCTGCGTTGGGTCGATCATGGCTACTCAGGTTAGCTGCGCCTGAGCCGGTCCGTCCGGTTCGGCAGGCTCGATCAACTCCGGTCCCTCGTTGCGCGGATTGCCGATAGCCCGTCCGATCGCCAGCGCGCTCATCTCCTTCGACGGGTACGGCTGCAGCGCAGTGAACGCCTCCTCGGCGTCGCCCTCGAGCCAGGTTTCCAGCTCAGCGGCGTGGAGCATCGCCGGCATGCGGTCGTGAACGCCATCGACCAGCTCGTTCGCGTCGACCGTGATGATCGCGCACTGGTGCTCGGCCGGCGGTTCGTCGCTCCGCGATTTCGCATATACACCGGCGAACCAGAAGCCCTGTCCGCCTTCGCGCGTGAAGAGATAGGGCTGCTTGCGACCGCCGCCCTCGATCGACTTCCATTCATAGAAACCGTCGGCCGGGATCGCGCAGCGGCGACGCTCAAGCATCGGCTTCCAGAAGCGACTCTCGGGCAGCTTCTCTGCGCGGGCGTTGATGATCTGCGGCGGGCCGCCCTCCCACGGCGCCTCGATCCCCCAGTCCATCTGCTCCAGCGCGCGGCCGCCCTCGCCGCGCGTGATCGCCAGCACGAGCTGACCGGGCGCGACATTGAATCGCGGCCGGCGCACGGCATCCGAAAGCGTCGGGAAGGAGGTGCTGAAGTCGGCCTCGACCCACTCGGGATCCTGCAGTTTGTAGCGACCACACATGCGACCACGAACTTACCCGCTAACAAACCGTTAATGCGCGCCATATGCGGAATGAATGAGCGCGGCGCATAATGCTTTTCATACCGAGCGAACACACACATCATTCCCTCCCCCTTCGATGTGTGTGATGGGAACGAGAAGCACCGAGAAGAGCGGCCTGAGCAGCCGCTCTTCTCATTTAAGTCGCTTTTCCCACAGGTTGACGCTGCGACCGAGATCTTCATAGCCGAGCCGCAGGTAGAGCGGAGCGCCGGCCCTCGTCGCCTGCAGCGTCGTGGTGCGGAAGCCGTCCTCGATCGCGGCCTTCAGCGCGGCGGTCATCACTGCCTTGGCCAGGCCCCGTCCGTGGAGGACGGGATCGGCGGCGACCCAGAAGATCCCGCAGTCGTCGCCGTTGGGGAATGAGACGACGCATGCCGCAGCGGTTCCATCCGACTCGGCGATGAAACAGCGCACGCCTTCGGGTTGATCGACCGCTCCCAGCGCGCCGAACATGCCCGGCGCCTGGGCGTACGCGAGTTCGTTCAGGCGTGCGGCTTCGGGCATGTCCCAGCGCTCGTGGACCGCGGAGATGTCTGCCGACAGATCGAGCGCGGCCAGCTCTGCTCCCATTGCCCGCGGAATCGAGTCGAGCCGCATGCCGTGCTCGGCGGCAATCCGTTGAGCCGCCCCGTCGCCGTCGAGGATCCACGCACCCCATGCCTTGACCCCGGCGGCCGCGTATTCGGGCTCGGCAGCGGTCAGCGCGACATCGAGTGTCTCGGGCCGATCGCGGTCATACATCGTCGAGTTGAAGAGCGATGCCTGCGGGATCGCCGGCACGACGCTCGAGATCGTGCCGTCCTGATCCAGGACGCGCGCACCCGGCGCGCGTCCAAACATCCGAATGAATGGCTCGAGGTTCCCGTAACAGGAGTCGAGCAGCGCGGTCACCGGACGGTGAGCGTGCCCTTCATCCCCGCCTGCTCGTGGCCGGGGACTGAGCAGAAGAAGGTGTAGTCACCGGATTTGACGCCCTTGAGCTCAAGCTTGGCGCTGCTCTCGGTGATCTCTTTCGTGGCGCCGAGCTCCTTGCCGCCGTCGCCGGTGACCGTGACGTCGTGCGGGACACTCGACTTGTTCTGGAAGGCGATCGTGATGTCACCGGCGTTGGCGTTCAGCTGGGTCGTGTTGTACTTCAGCGCGCCGGTCGGGTCTGCGGAGAGCGCGACCTTCGTGCCGTCGGTTCCGCCGGTGGCCTCGGTGCGCGTCGGGTTGGTGCTGGATTCGGCCGCCGCGGCGGCCGCCGATGCGCCCTTGCCCTTGCTGATCGCTTCCTGCATCGCCGGGTTTTCGTCGGTCGTGTCGGTGCTGTCCTGCGCGCAACCTGCGAAAGCGAGTGCGGCAACCAGAGCGAGCAGGGCGTAAGTCTTGGAATTCATGCGAGAGCACCTCATGCGCGAGATTGGCGCGGGACGGAAACTACGGGTGGACGGGCACCCATGTTATCTTGCGGCCAAGCGTGACCAGCCCTGGCGAAACCCCTGCAATTGGCTCTGACACGCCACTCATTGGCGTGATCATGGGTTCGCAGTCGGACTGGGACACGATGTCGGCGGCGGCGGCCGTGCTCGAGGAGCTCGGCATCGCGCACGAGGTCAAGATCGTCTCCGCGCACCGCACACCCGATCGACTTTTTGAATACGCAGACTCCGCGCGCGAGCGTGGCCTGCAGGTCATCATCGCCGGCGCCGGTGGCGCGGCGCACCTGCCGGGCATGGTCGCGGCGAAGACTTCGTTGCCGGTACTCGGGGTGCCGGTGCAGTCGCGCGCGCTGTCCGGGATCGACTCCCTGCTCTCGATCGCCCAGATGCCTGCAGGCGTTCCCGTCGGCACGCTCGCGATCGGCGCGGCCGGCGCAACCAACGCGGCCCTGCTCGCCGCTTCGATCGTCGGCGGCTCGCGGCCGGAAATCCTGGCGGCGCTGGAGCAGCGCCGCGCGACTGCAACCGCAGCCGTCGCCGAAGAACCAGACCGGGGCTGACCGGCCGTGGCCGCGAGGCTCGGGATAGTCGGAGGCGGCCAGCTCGGCCGCATGCTCGCGCTCGCAGCAGCGCCACTGGGAATCCGCTGCAGCTTCGTCGACCCGTCGCCCGAAGCCGGCGCCCGGGTGGTGGCCGACCAGATCGAGGCCGACTTCGAGAACATCGACGCGCTGATCGAGCTTTCCGAGCGCAGCGACATCGTCACGTTCGAGTTCGAGAACGTCTCCGCGCCGGCGCTTGAGGCGATCGCCGGGCGCGCGACGGTGGCCCCGTCGCCGCGATCGCTTGAGGTCAGTCAGGACCGACTGCTCGAGAAACAACTGTTTGAATCGCTCGGTTTTCCTGTCGCCCCCTATCGCGCGGTCGCGACGCTCGATCAGCTCGAGACGGCGATCGAGGAGATCGGCACGCCCTCGATCCTGAAGACGCGTCGCCTCGGCTACGACGGCAAGGGTCAGGTCCGGATCGGGTCGGTCGACGATGCCGACCACGCCTGGAAGTCGGTGGAATCAGAACCGTCGGTGCTCGAGGGGCATGTCAACTTCAGTCGTGAGCTTTCTGTTGTGATCGTCCGCGCTGCCGACGGTTCGGGCATCGCCTATCCGCTCACGGAGAACGTCCATCTCGCCGGAATCCTCCACACCTCGAAGGCGCCGATCGTTCCGGAGGACGACCCGCTGCAGCTCCGCGCCGTCGAGCACGCGATGGCGATCGCCGATGAACTCGGCCACGTCGGCGCGCTCGCGCTCGAGTTGTTCGACGTTGAGGGCGAGCTCGTGCTCAACGAGATCGCGCCGCGCGTCCACAACAGCGGCCACTGGACGATCGACGGCTGCCGCACTTCCCAGTTCGAGAACCATGTGCGTGCGGTGGTCGGCCTGCCGCTCGGAGCGATCGGGCCGGTGCTGCCGACGATGATGGTCAACCTCGTCGGTGGGTTGCCCGAAAGCGCTGAAGTCCTGGCGATCCCCGGGGCGCACCTCCACCTCTACGACAAGGAGCCGCGCGCCGGTCGCAAGGTCGGGCACGTCAACGTCGTGGAGCTCGGCCCCGGCGAGGACTCGCTTGCTTCGCGTGCGGCGCGCGTGATCGCGCTGGCCGACGCCTCACGCCACTGAGCGCTAGTGGCCGCCGCAGCGGCGGATCGTGCGGTTGATGCTCGCGACGCGACCATCTGAGAACTCGCTGATCAGCTCGATGCCGTTCAGTCCGCGGTCGAAGCGCTTGATCGAAATGGCTATCGCGCCGATCGAAGTGCGGGTCGCGACGAGTTCACTGTTGAGGTAGAGGTGAGTCTTCACCAGTCCACCGCCGCCCGAGTAGACCGGGGAGAACCGAACCCTGCTGCTTACGCAGTGCTTGCGCATGACAACGCGAACCGTCGGGTCGGCGCCGAGCGCACCGACGGATCCGGTTGCGCCGGCCGTCTCAGTTGCGGGCGCCGTCGTCGCGTCCTCCGCGAACGCGTTGGCGCTGCACACCAGAGCCAGGACGGCGGTGGTCAGAAGGCCGAGTATTGCGACACGCAGACGCATTCTTGACGTGGTCAAGGCCACAGAATTCCTTTGGATCGAAGCGCCGGGGGCCATCCGCTGCGGGTGCGCGGACCGAGTGGCCTCTGGCTGATTCCTCAGGATAGGTCTGAGCTGTCGCCCTTGTCAAGGCCCGCGCCCGAAGAAATCCGTTCGCGCAGGAGATCTGTCGTCCCCGCCGCAGCCGCACGGTCGCTGCGCGCCTGGCTGATCTCCACCCCGTGAGCCTCGGCGTGCTCGATCAACTGCTGCGACTTCTCGCCCTCACTCGCCGCCTTGAAGAACAGCCAGCCCAGCAGGATGAAGGAGATGAACGAACCCTCGGCCATCATCACCGCCCCCGCCACGCTCTGGTCGCCGAGCGCCGTCATCCCCAGCGGGTTGTTCGCGGTCTCGTAGTTGCTGTAGAAGACCGACCCGCCGAAGATCAGGAAATTCCCGAGCAGCACGCCGGCCATGCGCTGCACGACGATGTAGACGAGCTTCGCGATGTTCCCGAACCACTCCGGCTTCGGCAGCGGCCCGAACACGGCCATCCAGACGTTGAACCCCGCCGAGAAGAAGCAGATGTGCTGAACGACGTGGACCGAATCGCTGTTGAGCGCCGCCTCGAACGCGAACGGAAGGTGCCAGAAGTAGAGATTCGCGATCCAGAACACCAGTGCCGGAATCGGGTTCGCCAGCGGCCGCAGGAAGTCGATCACCGGATTTCGCATCACCGGAGCAATCAAAGGCCCGGTCAGCCCCAGCACCATGAGCAAAGCAGCAAGGTCCCCGATCAACAGATGCTCAACCATGTGGATCGTGAATGACAGCTCGTCCCACACGCCCAGTGGGGACAACGGCTCACCGACAAGCAGAAGGATCGAGCAGGCGAACGAAACCTGCCGCAGCCCGCTGACGCGACGACGAGAGTCGCCCCGAAGCGTGTGCACCCGCTTGAAATAGGCGAACGTAACGATCGCCAACAAGACGATCATCGGCGGAGAGACTGAGCCCATGGCCACTGCAGTAGGCAGCGAATTCACAAGCTCAACTTAGCTGGAGCAACTCCTTTCGCCCCTACCCCAGCGCCGCAATGGGAACCGTTTATGACCTCGCCCCCGCAGACGTCCCCAGTCGAGGAGGTGAGGTCATAAACGGTTCAACCACAGCCCCCCACATATCGGGGCGACTGGATTTGAACCAGCGACCCCCTGCTCCCAAAGCAGGTGCGCTACCAAGCTGCGCCACGCCCCGAATAAAGCCGATCTTACGCGCAAGCAAGCTCGGAACCTGTTCAAAAACCCGCAAATTGCGCTTTTGGAGCATTTGCCGAATCCGTTACCCCGTGGTACGTTGGATCGCAGGCGGCAGACTCGGTATCTGCTTATCCGCCCATCTTCAGTCTGGAAGTGCATTGCCCATGTCAGACGGCACAGACGCCGACGCGACAATCGAGAAATCTCGGCGCTCATTGAAGAAACGCCTTCGACGCCAACCCGGCGCGCCGATCGCCCGTGCGCCAATTCCCAACAAGCACAGTTCGCGCGAACACACGCAGCGTCACAACGATTTCGCCTCGATCGAGCAGATCACGCCCGAGTCCCCGATCGACCTGCTGACCTCGACGGTCCACGAACCGGCGCTCGCCGGACCACTGCGCGTCGAAGACGGCGAGCTCGGCACGCCGGGTGGCCGCCGTTCGCGCGCATACCCGGATGCGCCGGCGCAGGTCTCTCCCGCGCGTCCTGAGCGCGCGCTCACCGTCGTCGACGGCGATGCCGACGAGGACCAGGAGCCGGACACCGGCGTCTCGATCGACCCGCGTACCGCGACCACGCTCGGTGACTTCGCCGCCGCGATGGTCGGTCCGGTGTCGGCCGCCGCCTTCGCAGGCAGCCTCGCCGTGTTCCTCGGGTCCGCACTGTTCGTGATGTTGATCCGCTCGCAGGCTCGCCGCAGCGCGCTGAGCGACAGTGAGGTCAGCGGGCTGTCCCCCGTCGCCGCAGGCTTCGGCGCCGCCGCACTGACCCTCGCCGTCGAACCGGCCTCGGGACTCGTCCACGCGCTCAGCGCAGGACTCGTCGCGCTGCTCGCCGGCGCGCTCGCCGCGCTGCTTCTGCGGGCAGTCGTTGACCGCTTCGTCCACACGCGCGTCGCGGTGCTCGGCGATGCCGCGGCGGCTCACGATCTCGCCTGGCAGCTCTCGAGCGCCGGCAACCGTCGCTTCACGATCATCGGGTACGTCACGCGCACGTCCGAGCGCGACAACCTGCGCGACCTCGAACACGTCTCGTTCAAAGTTCGCAGGCTCGGCCTGCTCTCCGATCTCTCGCACGTGGTCGCCCGCAACGACATCGACCTGCTCGTGATGTCCGGCACCGAGGACCGCATGAAGGTCTTCGAGCGCGCCGCGGTCTGCACCGAGCGCTACCGCACAAGGTTGCTTTCGCTGACCGCGTTCGAGGAGTCGGTCTTCCGTCGCGTCCCGCTCGACAATCTCAACGTCGCCTGGTTCCAGCACGTCATGCATCCACGCTTCAAGCCGGCACCGCGCATGATCACCCGTACGATCGACACGCTGTTCGGGGTCGTCGCCGGGCTGATCACGCTGCCGATCTGGGCACCGGTCGCGCTCTTCATGCGCCTTGCCTTCGGAAAGCCGGTGCTCGTTGAGCGCCGTCGCGTCGGCGAGCGCGGACGCGCGATCGGGCTCTTCCGCTTCCGTGTGGCGCGGCGCGACATCACCGGCGGCGCGCCCGACGAGGACCAGCCTCCGGTCGGCTTCGGCAAGTTCCTGCGCGCGACGCGCATCGAGCAGCTGCCGACGCTGATCAACCTGATTCGCGGTGAGCTCACGCTCGTCGGCCCGCGGGCCGCGCGTCCGCAACGACTCGCCGAACTCGAGCGCGAGATCCCGTTCTACGGCCGCCGCAACATGCTCAAGCCCGGACTCACCGGTTGGGCGCAGTTGCACGATTCACGCGATCCAGAGACAGAACTGTCCAACGATCTCTTCTATCTCAAGCACCAATCGCTGATGCTCTACGCGTTTGTCCTGATGGCAACGCTCTGGCGGCCAATCGCACGCCGGCAGTCGGCGACTACCTCAAACTGAGTGAAGTTGCTTGAATGGCTGGCCAAACTGGCCAGTCGCAGGTAGAATCTGGCCATCTCGGGACGCGCGATGCCTTGACGCGCCCTGTCCGACAACGACCTCCGCAAGATCGGACTGAACTGTGAAATACGACCATGACTGGATAATCGTCGGCTCCGGCTTCGGCGGCAGCGTCTCCGCGCTGCGCCTCGCCGAAAAGGGCTACGACGTGAAGATTCTTGAATGCGGTCGCCGCTTCGAGGACAAGGACTTCGCCGAGACGATGCTGAAGGCGCCGCATCGCTACTACTGGCGCCCCTTCGCGAAGATGTTCGGCATCTTCCGCATGACCTTCTTCAAGGACGTCCTCGTGCTCAGCGGAAGCGGTGTCGGAGGCGGCAGCCTCGGCTACGCCAACACGCTTTATCGCGCACGTCCGCGCTTCTTCCAGGACAAGCAGTGGGCCGGCATTGAGGACTGGGAGACGGTGCTCAAGCCCCACTACGACACAGCGGAATACATGCTCGGCGTGACCGAGGTGCCTGTTCACCAGCCCGCAGACGACGTGATCAAGGACCTCTCCGAGGACTTCGGCGTTCCCGAGACCTACAAGAAGACCCGCGTGGGCGTCTACTTCGGCGACCGCGACAAGGCCGGCGAGACCGTCCCGGACCCGTTCTTCAACGGCGAGGGTCCTGATCGCGCGGCCTGCATCACCTGCGGCGGCTGCATGATGGGCTGCCGCCACAACGCGAAGAACACGCTCGTCAAGAACTACCTCTGGTTCGCGGAGAAGCTCGGCGTGAAGATCGATCCGCTGCGCACCGTGACCGACATCAAGCCGATGCGCGGCGCAGGCGGACGCCGCGACGGGTCGGCCGGCTACGAGATCACCCACGTCAAGTCCGGCGCCTGGTTCTTCAAGGGCCGCAAGAAGATCCGCGCCCGCGGCGTCGTCGTCTCGGCCGGAACATATGGCACCAACAAACTGCTCGCCAACTGCAAGATGAACGGTTCGCTCTCGCGACTCTCGCACCGCCTCGGCTCGCTCGTGCGCACCAACTCCGAAGCGATTCTCGCGGTCACCGCGAAGGACGACAGCGTCGACTACTCCACCTCGGTGGCGATCAGCTCGAGCTTCTTCCCCGACGAGGACACGCACATCGAGAACGTGACCTACGGACACGGCGGCGACCTGATGGGCCGCACGTTCACGCTGCTGACCGGCGAGGGGAACAAGGCAACGCGACCGATCAAGTTCTTCGCCGTCGCGATCCGGCACCCGATGTCGGCGCTGCGACTGCTCGGCGCCTACCACTGGTCGCGCCGCACGGTCATCCTGCTCGTGATGCAGACCCTCGACAACTCCCTCAAGCTCCGCGCCAAGAAGAACTTCTGGGGTGGCTACCGCCTCTCCACGGAGGAGGACGCCGAGAATCCGAACCCGCGCTTCATCCCGGCGGCCAACAAGGCGGCCGAACTCGCGGCCAAGCGGATCGGCGGCGTGCCGCAGAGTTCCTTCACCGAGGTGCTTGCGAACATCCCGACCACCGCGCACTTCCTCGGCGGTGCCGTGATCGGTCGCGACGCGAACACAGGTGTGATCGATCACTTCAACCGCGCCTTCGGTTACGACAACTTGCTTGTCTGCGACGGATCGGCGATGCCGGCCAACCCGGGCGTGAATCCCAGCCTGACGATCACGGCGATCAGCGAGCACGCGATGACCGCGGTTCCGCCGAAGGTCGAAGCAACGACCGCAAGCGGAGGATTCACCCTTCGTGCCGAGAGCGCCGAGTCTGCCGCCGCAGCTGCGACGGTGAGCGAATCTTGAGCGGCCGCGCCAAAGCCGCGCGCAAGCGCTACGCGGAAATCGCGCGTACGATCGCGGCCTCAAAGATGGTGCGCTTCGTGCCGCCGAACCGGTTGTGGGAAGTCAAACGCGCGTTCGACAAGTACGGCCCGACCCAGCCGGCCGGCTACAAGATCAACGCCAAGATCTCACCCGATGTCGTCGCGATCATCGACGAACTCGGCCAGCTCACACACAAGGAAGTCCACGAGCAGACCAACCAGATTGCCCGCGGTCTCGCGGCCCAGGGCATCGGCAACGGCTCGCGCGTCGCGATTCTCTGTCGCAACAGCCGATGGTTTGCGCTCGCATTCGTCGCGACACTGAAGCTCGGCGCTGACGGGCTGCTGCTGAACACGGCGTTCGCCGGTCCCCAGCTCGCCCAGGTGATCGAGGATCAGGATGCAGACGCCGTGATCATGGACGAGGAATACTTCCCGATGCTGCAGGACGCGCTCGGCGACAAGCCCGCGTTCCTCGGCTGGGTCGACAGCACCGAGAACCCGCCGCTCCCCAGCCTCGACTCCTTGCGCGACGGCCAGAGCATCGAGGAGCCGCCCGCTCCCGAGCGCACCGGCCGCACGATCATCCTCACCTCAGGCACGACCGGCAAGCCCAAGGGCGCCGCGCGCGCCGAACCGAAGGGCCTCAAGGACCTGCTCGCCGTCGCGGCAACGATCCCCTACCGCCGTGGCGACCGCATGCTCGTCTGCGCGCCGCTCTTCCACGCCTGGGGCTTCTCCAACTACACCGCGAGCGTGATGTTCGCCGGCACCGCCGTGCTGCGCCGCCGCTTTGATCCGGAAGACGTTCTGAAGACGATCGAGCGCGAGCAGATCGACATGCAGATCGTGGTTCCGGTGATGCTCCAGCGCATGCTCGACATCCCCGAGGCCAAGCGCCGCACCTACAACGTCTCTTCGCTGCGCGCCGTGTGCGCGAGCGGCTCGGCCCTGCAGGGCGAGCTCGCCTCGAAGTTCATGGACGAGTTCGGCGACGTGCTCTACAACCTCTACGGCTCAACCGAAGTCGCCTGGGCGACCGTCGCCGGGCCCGAGGACATGCGCGCCGCTCCCGGCACCGCGGGCAAGGCCCCGACCGGAACCACGCTGCGCATCCTCGATGAGGAGGGCAACGATGTCCCCGTCGGCGAGACCGGTCAGATCTTCGTGCAGCACGACATGATCTTCGAGGGCTACACCGGCGGCGAACAGGCCAACCGCCTCGGTCACCTCGCCGGAACCGGCGACGTCGGCCACATCGACGAGAACGGCCGCCTCTTCATCGACGGCCGCATCGACGAGATGATCATCTCCGGCGGCGAGAACGTCTACCCCATCGAGGTCGAGGACATCATCGCGATCCACGACGGCGTCTACGAGACCGCCGTGATCGGCGTCGACGACGAAGAGTTCGGTGCCCGCCTGCTGGCGTTCGTGGTTGTCAACGAGGGCCACGACCTCGACGAATCCGAGATCAAGTCGCACGTCAAGACGCACCTCGCAAACTTCAAGGTGCCGCGCGAAGTCTTCTTCCTTGAGGAGCTCCCCCGCAACGCCACCGGCAAGATCCTCAAGCGCAATCTCCAGGAGCACGGCGGTGTCATCGACAGCACCGACGATGAGCCTGAGGAGAGCGTCGTCGTCGCCGATTCCTGATGAGCGAGCTGATCCACACTTGTTACCGCGTCACCGACGTCGACAAGTCGGTGGAGTTCTACAAGAAGCTCGGGTTCGAGGAGCGTCGGCGCATGCCGATCCGCGACGAGGCGATCAACGTCTTCATGGGCCTGCCCGGAGACGGCGACCGGCTTGAGCTGACGCACAACTTCGGCGTCACCGAGTACGAGCTCGGGACGGGCTACGGCCACATCGCTCTGACCGTGGACGACATGGACGCGACGCTCGCGCAGCTCGCGAGCGTGGGAATCGAGCCGGAGAAGCCGCCGTACTCGGTCCGCGAGGGCGGCTCGCGCCTGTGCTTCGTGCGCGATCCCGATGAATACCGGATCGAGCTGATCGAGCGCCGGTAGCGCTCGGAGCTAGCCGACAACCGAGTTCTCAAGCAGGAAGATCAACGCCGCGCCCGCCGCGACGCCGGCGGACGCGCGATAGCGGGTACCGGCCGTGAAGCCGTCCGGCACGAGTTCGATCACGACCAGCACGAGCATCGCGCCCGCGGCAAATCCGAAGGAGATCGGCAGCAGTCCGCTGATCTGATCGACGAGCAGGTACGCGATGACCGCGCCGATGGGTTGCGGGATGCTGGTTGCGACCGCCGCCCAGAACTGCTTCCAGACGCTGATCCCCGCGTCCTCCATCGGAATCGCAACACTCGTGCCCTCGGGGATGTTCTGCAGCGCGATCGCGAGGATCACGAAGAGGCCGAGGTTCTGGTCGGGCGAGGCGTACGCGGTGCCCACGGCGAAGCCCTCGGGCAGGCTGTGGGCGAAGAGCACGGCGAATATCAGCGCGGCGCGCTTGACATCGCTGCCGCGAACCTCCTCAATGCTGACCTCGTGATGTCGCAGTGCGGTGCGCACAGCGAAGAAGAGCACCGCGCCGAGCGCGGCCCCGCCCCAGACTTCGCCGGGTGAGCCGAGCTCCAATCCCGGCTGCAGCAGGCCGACGACCGCAGCGACGCTCATGGACCCGATCGCGATGCCGACGAGCACCGGACGCCAGTCAAAAGCACGATCGCCGAAGTAGTGGACTGGCAGGGCGCCGAGCCCGGTCGCGAGCATCGTCGCGACGCCGGCGAGAAAAACAGTGAGGAGTTCGCTCAGGAGTTCTTGTGGTGGGTCGGGGGATCAGCGGGCATCGGAGGGGCCGATTGCTCGCTCTGTTGCTCCCGCACAATACGCGCTGCGCCGATCACGACGCCGTCGGAGTCGAAGATCGGGGCCGCGGTGTATTCAGCCTCGAACGAGCTGCCGTCCTTTCGCCGTTCGGTGACGGTGAGCGGGCCGATCGACTCGCCCTCAAACAGCCGCCCCATGCGCTCGCGGCGCGCGGCAAGCTCAGCTTCCTCGAACAGCATCGTGAACGGCTGACCGATCACCTCCTCGGGCGCATAGCCGTACATGCGCTCCGATCCAGCGCTCCAGCTGACGATCCTGCCGTGGAGATCCACGCTCATGATCGCGTCCGGGGAGCGTTCGACCAGTGCCTGGATCCAGTCGCGCTCGCGCTCGGCGCGCACACGGTCGGTGATGTCACGCCATGTCACCTGGATTCCGGAGTCGAGCTTTGAAACGCGAATGTCAAACGCGCGCACGAGCGTCTCCTCGCCAAGCACGTTGATGTAGTCGATCGCTTCGCGAAACATCGGCTGTCCGGTCTCGACGACCTTCGCGTACTCGCCGAGCAAGCCCGATTCGAGCCGACCGGGGAAGAGTTCACTGAGCCGCTTTCCCACCATGTGTTCTCGATTCATTCCGACTGACGCCGCGCCGGGCGAATTGATGAACTCGCAGCAGAAGTCGATGATCTGATCGTCCGCGCCGCGCACCGGTGAGTAGAGCGCGAAGGGCTCCAGTTGGTTCTCGGCCGCGGCACGGAAGCGAGCCTCACTGCGTTCGAGCGCCTGCGTTGCGCTCAACTCCGGCGTGACATCGAGGGCGGCACCCGTCAGCCCGGTGATCTTTCCGGAGCTGTCGCGCAGCGGCTCGACCGTCACCGAGAACCAACGCCGCGCACCCTCGGGGTCGACGATGTCGTAGACGTCGTGCACCGCTCCGCCGACCGCAAGCGCGCGAAGCTTCAGGTCCTGCGCCGGCTTGCCCTGGTCCGGGCCGAGTATCTCGATATCGGTTCGCCCAACCATCGGGGCGTCAGTCCGGCCCGACCAGGTGTGATGCGTCCACGTGTACCGCAGAGCGATGTCGGTGGTGAAGACGAGGATCGGGGCAGCCTTGAGCGCAACGTCGAACCGGGACAATGCCGCGAGCATCCCCCTCGACAGGTACCCCACGATCCCGCCGATCATGAAGAACATCAGGCTTCTGCTGATCAAGGCCACGGCGGGCATGCCGTCATCGTCGAGCACCGACCAGCCGCAGTAGAGGCCAGTCGCCACCAGCGCGGCCACCATTCCGCCGGACAGGCCGAATCGCAGCGCAAGCAGTGAAACCGGGATCAGATAGAACAGACCGATCCCATACGACGGGTGATTGACTGCCGCCCGCGCGGCGAAGATCAGGAAGAACGCCGACGCCGAAATCGCGATCACCGTACGAGCGGAACCAGGTCCATACAGCGCTCTGAATCGACGTATTGAGTCGACACCGGATGACGTCGGTCGTGGGGGCCGAAGCGGCATGAGCAACTGGTGGTTGGGTGGACTTACTGCGTGCTTTACGGCCGCAGCACGGTCAATTTCATCGTACCCATCCGTAGGTACGTCGGCGTGACTATCTCAACGCGTGTCTGCCCAGGTTTCCTCGAGTGGAACACCGAAGCTGTTCAGCGCACCGGCCAGTGCGGCATACGTCCCCACGAGCATGATGAATTCGAGGATCAGTGCCGGAGACAGGAACGCGCGAAGCGCGTCGTAGCTCTCGTCGCTGAGGACGTGGTTCTCGAGCAGTTCGGGGACGGCCGCGAGCAAAGCCTTGATCTCGTCATCAAAGAGATCACTTGTGGAATCCGGGCCCGCGGCCTCGACCTGTTCCTCGCTCAATTCGTTGCGTCGCCCGATCGCCTTGTGCTGGATCCACTCGTACTCGGACTGGCAGAGCCAGGCGACGCGGATGATCACGGCCTCTGTCTGCTGACGCGTGAGCTTCCCGTTGGGCATCATGCGTGAGTTCCAGAGGAGATACGGAAGGAACAACCGACCGTTGATCGCGAGCACGCGCATGAACTGAAAACTGCGGCCCTTTGTCTTGCGCCGCGCGCCCGCGGTGACAATTCGGGAGAGCGCGTTGCGACGGATCGCCGGATCGTCGGTGCGATCCGGTTTCGCGTGCCAGTTGGGTGCTTGGTTCATCTGGTCAGGCGGCCTTCGCGCGCTTGCGGCCGAGCGCCGTGGACGCGAGCTGCATCAGCGTGATCACACGCGAGCGCGCCGCACCGCCGAGCTGGCCCGCACCGCCGTTGCGGCGGAACTGCTCGGTGCTGAGCGTGACGACCAGTCGTGCGGGGTCGTCCCAGCTCGCCCACGGAAGATTCTCGAACTCCCGCGAGAGCAGGAGCTTGCGCGCCGCCTTCGCCGGAGCGATCCCTCGATCGAGTTGGCTGATGCCCTCAGCGGTGACCCACTCGAAGTAATCGCGCACCAGGTCCACTTCATTCTGGGTGCAGACCGGTCCGTGGCCCGGGACGAATTTCTCTGCGCCGAGCGACGAGATCTTCTCCAGCGCGGCGATCCAGCTGGCGATCGGACCGGCCCACATGATCGGCGTGCCGCCGATGAAGAGGACGTCTGCGGCGAAGCAGACGCGGGCGTCTGGAACCCACGCCACGGCGTCGCCCATCGTGTGCGCGGGACCGACCTCGATCAGCTCGACGCGTCTCGATCCCACCTCTATGGTCATCGCGTCGTCGAACGTCTCCTGCGGGAGGGTCAGGTTGATGTCGCTCCAATCGAACGGCGCCATCTCGTTGCCCATGTGCGTCAGCGGCAGGCGCGGAAGGTTGCCGTAGTCGCGCCGACCGATGAACGGGAGCGGCACGCGTCCGATGGCGCCGATCAGGTTGCCGCCGAGCTGCATCGCGCGCAGCGACTTGGGCGGATCGAGCGTCATCAGGTTCTTGGCGGTGGTCGTGGAGATGATCCGCGCGCCCGTGAACAACTGATTGCCCCAGACGTGGTCGCCGTCGGAGTGGGTGTTGAAGAGCGTCTCCGGTGCCGCGTCGACGATGCCGCGTGCGTCTTCGAGCATCTTTCCCGTGAGCATGTTGTCCCACAATGAGTCCACGAACATCACGTGCTCGCCCTCGAAGATCAGGCCGGCGTTCGATTCGCCGAGGCCGCCGTTGGGCTGCATGTACGCCCAGGTGCCCGGAGCCACCTCCGTGAACCCCGCGTCAAACCGCGCGACTTCGCCGTGCAATGTCAGTTCTTGCCCCATACCGAGGCGCCTATCGTACACGTAGTCAATAGCCCTCTCAGGGCGAGGCCGCGCGACGGGCGAACGCTTTGATCTCTTCGATCAGTGCGGCGCGCGCCTGCGGGCTGGCAGGCGGCTGCGACGTCGGGCCCACCAGGGCCTCCCCGACGCCGCCGACGATCGCGGCCGCGAGCGCAGGAGAAGCGTTCGGGAGCAGGTCGACGACGAGGTCGCGATAGCGGCGCCGATACTCAAGTCGCTCAGCGTCAACCAGCGCATCGACGGGTTCGGCGAGCAGCGCCCACGCGACGCGGGGTTCCGAAAGCGCGCGGCGGGCGAAGGCGTCGATCGCCGCGACGAGTCGGTCGAGCGGCTCGCCCTCTGACCGCGCCGCGTCGCGCATCGCGTCCAGCTCGCGCCCACTGAGATTGCGGAAGATCTCCACGAACAGCTCTTCCTTGGATGAGAAGTGCCTGTAGAGCGTCCCCGAAGCGACACCCGCGCGCGCGGTCAGCGCCGCGACGGTCGCCGCCGCGTAACCGCCTTCCGCCAGCAGCTCGGTCGTGGCATCGAGCAGTCGCTGCCGCGTGGGTGCCGGCGCTGCAACCGTCACGCGATCAACCCTTGAAGGTCGAGAGGCCGTGGTCCCCGAACGGCTCGTCGCGATCGCGCACCGCTTCTCGGAATCCGCCCGCGAGTGCGGCCTGCTGAAATCCGTAGCCCTCATCAGTGTGACGCGCGATCCCGTCGAAGACCGTGCCGAGCACCTGCGTGCTGCGCAGGCCCTGAGCCTCGATCGACTGGTTGACGAGCAGCTTCATCATCATCAGCTGATTGATCGGAAGCCGGGCGATGCGCTCGACGAGGATCTCGGTGCGCTCATCGAGTTCGTCCGCGGTCGGAGCCTCGATCGCGAGCCCCCACTCAGCCGCCTCAGCGCCGCTGATCGAATCGCCCGTCAGCAGCAGGCGCTTGGCGCGTTGCGGCCCGACGCGGTGGGCCCAGAGCGCGGTCGTGGGCGATCCCCAGACGCGGGCCGGTGGATAGCCGATCTTCGCGTCTGCCGCGGCGACCACGAGATCCGAGCAGAGCGCCATGTCCGTGCCGCCGGCGACGCAGAACCCATGGACCTTGCAGACCACCGGCTTGTCACTCTCGAACAGCGCCATGAACGCGCGCACGTTCCGTCGCATCATCGCGTAGTCGGTCATCGGGTCCCAGTTGGATTCGGGATTGTGATTCGCCGCCATGACGAGTGGATCGACCGGCGAGCCTTCCGGCGCATCGGATCGATCGCCCCGTCCCATGCCCTCGGCGCTGTCAACAAGGTCGTACCCGCCGCAGAAGCCGCTGCCGGCTCCACTGAGCAGAATCACATGGACTGCCGGATCGAGATCAGCCCGCTCGATGAGCTCGGCGAGCTCGCGCAGCAGGCCGCGGGTGATTCCGTTGCCGCGCTCCGGTCGATTCAGCGTCAGCCGCGCAATGCGGCCGTCAACCGCGTACTCGATGTCGGCCATCAGGCGGCGATCACGCGGTCGAGGATCGCGCGAGCATCGACGCCGGAGGGCAGCGTCCCGTACGCGCGGCCGCCTCCGCCCAGTCGCCCGGCGCAGAACGCGTCGGCCACGTAGTCCGGGGCGTTGCGCAGCAACAGCGAGGCCTGGAATGCGACGCCGAGGTCTTCAACAATCCGACGTGCACCGAACTGCGCGTCGATCAAGTCGGCCTCGGTCTCGCCGGAAGCAAGTCCCGCCAGCCGCACGCCGAGCGAATCGAGATGCGCATCAAAGCGCTTGTCCGCGCCGCGCCCGAGCTCGCACTCGGCAAGGAACGCCGGCAGCCCCTCGGGTTCCTTCGCCATGGCGCGCAGGACATCGAGCGCCGCAACGTTTCCGGAGCCCTCCCAGATCGACATCAGCGGCGCGTCGCGGTAGAGCAACGGCATCCCGGAATCCTCCGCGTAGCCGTTGCCACCGAAGCACTCGAGCGCCTCGCCGGCGTGTCCGGCCGCGCGCTTGCAGATCCAGTACTTCATCACGGCCGTCGCGAAGCGGCGCAAGGAATCGTCGCCCTCGTCGAACGCGCGGGCCACGCGGTAGAGCGCGGTCGTCGCCGCTTCGGACTCGATCGCGAGATCGGCCAGCACGTTCTGCATCGCGGGCTGATCGATCAGCAGCGCGCCGAAGGCTTTGCGGCCGCGCGCGTGGTGGGTCGCTTCAAGCACGCCGCGGCGCATCGCGGCCGCAGATCCGATCATGCAGTCGAGCCGCGTGTGGTTGACCATCTGGATGATCGTCGCCACGCCGCGTCCTTCCTCGCCGACGATCCGCGCACGAGCGGCGCGGAACTCGACCTCACTTGACGGCAACGAGCGCGAGCCGAGCTTGTCCTTCAGCCGCTGGAACTCCATCCCTTCGCCGCGCTCGACAAAGAAGCACGTCAGCCCGCCCGGAGCCTGCGCCAGAACCAGAAAGACATCGCACGGCGGATACGAGCAGAACCACTTGTGCCCGGTCAGCTCGTACTCATCGCCGCCAACCGGGACCGCCTGCGTGGTGTTGGCGCGCACATCCGATCCGCCCTGCTTCTCGGTCATCGCCATGCCGGCGATCGCGCCGTTGTCATAGTCGGGCATCGTCAGCCGGTCTTCCCACTCTGCGGCGATCTCCGGCGCGTGGTTGCGCAGCGGCGGGATCACGGCGTGAGTCATCGAGATCGGGCACATCACGCCGCCGTTGGTCTGCGACCAGAGCTGGAAGAGACCGACGCGGACAACGTGCGCGCCGGACATCGGCTCGCGCCAGGCCAGCGAGTGGCACTCGTGCTCGATGCCCTCCCGCAGCAGGTGGTGCCACGAGGGATCCAGCTCGACCTGGTCGATGCGATTGCCGAAGCGGTCGTGCGTGGTCAGCCTGGGCAGGTTGTGCTCGGCGCGCCAGCAGTGCTCGCGCTGCTCGGGCAGACCGGCAAGCGCTCCGAGCTCGATCAGCCGATCCGTCCCCCAGGATCCGCCCTCGCGGGCGATCGACTCCTGCAGCGCGAGGTCCGCCGTGAAGTGGTTGATCGGCTCAAGCGGCGTGGCCTGGTTGAAAACGTCGTGCGTGGCGCGGTTGGCTGCGTTCGCGACTTCCATCGGGTCCTCCCATGTGAATCCGGATTCACATACCGTACACAATCTCAGCTAAACGCGCCACCACTACCCTTCCCGCCGTGAGCGAAGCGACCAAACGCCGGGGGTCAGCAGCTGCCTGGACACTCGCCGGAATTCTCTTCGTCGGCTTCCTGCTCCGGCTGCGGGGAATCCGCAGTGGCCTCCCCGTCGCACTGAATCTCGACGAGTACGCCCACTTCACCGTCAGCGCAGTGAAAATGTTCGGTGGCGGTCACAACCCGAACTACTTCCAGAACCCGCCGGGCTACACCTATCTGCTCCAGGCGATCCTCTCGGTCGCGTATCTCACGCCGCCCGTCGGTTCGACCGGCGCGAGCATCCATCACGCATTCGAGACCGACGCGACGACGATCTACACGATCGCCCGCGTGACCAGTGCCGCGATGGGCATCGGCGCCTCGCTCGCGCTCTACTTCGCCGGCCGCAAGCTCTGGGGCACGGGCGTGGCGCTCGCGGCAGCCGCATTTCTCACCTTCACGTTCCTGCCCGTTCACTACAGCCACTTCGCGCTGAACGACGTGCCGACGCTGCTGCCGCTCTGCATCGGCCTCTTCGGGCTCTCGGGGGTGATTGTGAACGGTCGCGCGCTCGATTACGGAATCGCCGGGCTGGGCCTCGGCCTTGCCACCGGAACCAAGTACACAGCGGCCGCGCTCTCTGTCGCGATCTTCGTCGCGTGGGCGACGCACTTCTATGACGACCGCGAGCAGGGGAAGAAGGAGTTCAAGTACCTGGTGCTGGCCGCTGGCGTCGCGCTGCTCGCGTTTGTGATCGTGAACCCGTTCGCCATCCTCGACCACAGCAAGTTCCTGTATGACGTGCGTCGCCAGTCCGACCAGTCGAGCAGCATCGCCAAGCTCGGCACCGACGACACCAACGGCTGGTTCTACTACGCCTGGACGCTCTTCTGGGGCTTCGGCGCGCTCCCGCTGCTGATGTCGATCGCCGGCGCGGGACTGGCGCTCAAGAACGACTGGCGCAAGTCGCTCCCGTTCGTTGTCTTCGGCCTGATCGTCTTCCTCTTCATGGGCAAGCAGCTGCGCTTCTACGCGCGCTGGATGATGCCGATCTACCCGGTGCTCGCGATCTTCGCGGCGTACTTCGCCGTCGAGGCCGGCAGGTGGATCAACTCGAAGCTCAAGCCGAGGACCGGCGAGCGGTCGCCCGCGTACGCGATCACGGCGGTGATGATCATCGCCCTGCTCGGGCCCGTCATCCACGTCGTCCACAACGACCAGGTGCTCAGCCGCACCGACACAAGGCAGCTCGCCAAGGACTGGATCATCGAGAACGTGCCCACGGATCAGAAGATCGCCTTCGATCTCCTCGGACCGCCGCCCTACTACAACGTCAACGGCGCATTGAAGGGCGATCCGGCGTTCACGATCCGTCCGCTTCCGCGCGGCTCCGAGGTGGAGCTGTATGCCAAGAAGCTCAACCCCGCGCTGTTGGACGAGTTTGAGCAGCAGGGCTACTGCTACGTCGTCTCCGGTTCCACTCAGAAGGGCCGGGTGACGAAGGATCCGAGCAAGGCGCCGGGCGCCGCTGCGTACTTCAAGGCACTCGATGAGCGGGGCGAGAAGATCGCGTCGTTCAGCCCGATGAAGCCTGGCCACGCACTGCCGAAGTTCAACTTCGACATCTCCTACAACTATTACCCCCTGGGTTATTACCGCCCCGGGCCGGAGATAAATATCTACCGCCTGAGCGGGGGAAATTGTTCTCCGGACGGAAAAACTTGACTTAGGTACTAAACCCTCCGGCTCCAACCGCCGATAGTTGAGCCGATGACCAAGTCAAGGATGACATTGGCCGCCATAGGGACGCTTGCGATCATTTCATCGCTCATCGCTATGTCAGCGGCAACAGCAAGCGCGGGATCACTGCGCACCACGTTTCTACTCTCGCGTTCTTACAACGGTGGTATCCCCAACGGGGAATCCCGCAACGCCTCGATCAGCCGCGACCAGCGCATCGCCCGCGTCGCCGCCTACGAGTCGGACGCCAGCAACATCGTCCGCGGGGACACCAACGGCGCGACCGACGTCTTCATGGTCAAGCGTGGCCGTGGATGGGGCCAGAACGGCACTGCATGGCGCATCGGCAAGACGATGAAGATCTCCAACGGCCTTGGTGGCAAGCCCGCCAACGGTCCCTCCTACAAGCCGGCAGTCGCAGGCTCGAGCTTCAACGTCCCGACCTGCATCGCGTTCATCTCTGAAGCGACCAACCTCGTCGGCAACGACACCAACGGCGTCGCCGACGCATTTGTCTACAACTTCCGCAACCGTCGCATCACGCGCGTGTCCGTCTCGAGCACCGGTCAGCAGGCGAACGGTCCGACCACCGAGGTCACCGTCAACGCCAACTGCGGGCGCATCGGCTTCGTCTCCACGGCGACCAACCTTGGCTACGACGGCGGCGGCAAGTCACGCTGGAGCACGGCGGCAGTCCGCGGCGGCTCAGGTGGCAACAGCCAGGTCTACGTGCACATCCGTTCGGGGCGCTTCCAGAAGCTGACCTTCCTCGCTTCCGCGAGCAACGGTCGCAAGGCCGGAAACGCCGACAGCTATGAGGTGTCCTTCGCCCGCTACGGCAACCAGGTCGCCTTCACGTCGAAGGCAACCAACCTCGCGAGCAACGACCGCGACGCAGGACAGGACGTCTACGTCCGTCAGTTCGCCAAGTCTTCCAAGCTGCGCTTCTCAACGCGTCTGGTCTCACAGAAGAACGGGCGCCGCGGAAACAAGGAGTCAAGCCACCCCGCGATCAACGAGTCGGGTCAGTTCGTCGCATTCCAGACCGAGGCGAGCAACCTGCTCGGCGGCGACAGCAACCGCACCTCTGACATCGCACAGGCCGACCTTCGCACCCGCCGCATGCAGTGGGTCTCCAAGTCGATCGACGGTCCGGCCAACGGCCCGTCCGGCGACCCGGCGATCACCGGCGGTGGAGAGTTCGTCCTCTTCGACTCCAACGCAACCAACCTTCGTCCCTCACGCGACATCCGTTACACGCGCAACGGCGTCCAGAACCTGATGCTCTGGAACAAGCCGACCCGCCACGTCTCGGTCGAATCGCGTGACCACGCCAACGAGTACCTCACCGGTCCTTCCGAGAACCCGGCGACGAGTCTCCGCGGCAACTACGTGCTCTTCCAGTCAGACACCGAGTCGGTTGACCGCTTGATCCGCAACATGCTGGGCTTCAAGCAGGTCTACCTCCGGTACCTCGGCCCCAAGTAGGCCTTCCCGGGGAGTGTTACTTGTTCTCGAGGGCGGCTATCTGGTCGTCACTCGAGAGCGAGAACCATGCTCTGCCGAACCCGAGCGCGACGTCAGTGGGCTGACCGCTGATGTCGATCGGGAGCTTGTCTCGCACACCCGTCCGCGTGTCGATGCGCGTGATCGCGTTGGCGCCGAGACTGACGACCCAGACGTTCGTGTCGTCGCCCGCGATCGCCTGAGGGCGGATCGGCACAGGGATCGGATCGCCCACGGCCTTCCCGGACTTCGGGTCGATCTTCCAGACCTCGCCGTTGGGGATGCTCTGCTTGATCTGCGTCGGGGTGCCCTGACCCTTGACGAGCGCCTTGCCGCGCAGGTTCGCGACCCACAGGTACCTGCCGGCCGCCGTGATCGCTGAAGGCGCGCCGCAGTTGACAAGCGGTGCCGGCTTCAGCGGATTCGGGACGGGAATCTCCGAGCACTTGCGCGCACCGATCGCGATCGGCTCGCCCGCGAGCTTGTTGGTCTTCGGGTCGATCTTCACGACTTCGCCATCGCGGATGTTGGTCACCCAGACGTAACCGAACCCCGTAGCGATCTTGTACGGCGGACCGTCGAGCTGGATCGGGTCGCCGATCTCTTCGCCCGTTTCGGGATCGATCCGGCTGACGGTCTCGTTGCGGATGCTCGTCACCCACATCGAGCCGAAGCCGTGCGTCAGACCGAACGGGCGGTTGGCGACCTTTGTCGTCTTGATCACCTTGCGCGACTCGGGATCAACCTGGATCAGCTTGTCGTTCTGGAACGCCGCCACCCAGACCTTGCCGAAAGCCGCGTCAACCGCGTAGGGCGCATCGTCGGTCGCGGTCGGCTTGCCGACGGTCTTGCCGGTCGCCGGATCGATCTTCGTCAGGACGCCACCGGCCATGCTCGTCGCCCAGACTCCGCCTTCGCCGGCGGCGACGGCGATCGGCCGTTCATCGACGTCGGTGAGCTGCCCGGTGAATGGCGCGACGACTAGATCGTTGCCGTTGCGCGTGACCTTGGTCGCGCGATCGTCACCGCAGGCGGTTGCCACGAGCGCGATCGCGAGGATCATCAGAGCTGCCGCGATGCGCGCGTTCACCTGGCCGCCCCGCAGGTTGAGTAGACGATCCATGCGCGGTTCTCGCCGCGGAACTTGAAGCCCGGCTGGTGGAAGCCGGTCCACTGGCGGCGCAGGACGCGATCGACGACCGTCATCTGCAACGGATCAAGTGCGCTGGTCTGAATCAGAATCGTGCCCTTTGTCGGGGCCTTCGTCAGCTGCGTCGTTGTCGGGACCTCATCCTTGGCCAGCCCGAGCTTGTAGCGGATGATCGGCACGGTCTCATGCGTGAATGCTGTGATCGGTTCGCAATTCTCGATCGTCGCCTGCACCTTCGGCTTGTCGAGGATGTTGTAGATCCGGCTGTAGGTGATCGAGATGTCCTGCGTGCTCGTGTTGAGCGCGCGGAAGTTGTCGATGTAGGACGGCGCGCGGACCAGTCCGAGCAGAACCGTGACGATCGCCAGAGCGATCCCCAATTTGCGGGCGTTGCCTTCAAGCCGTTCCCAGCCGATCACCGCGAAGGCGACGCCGAAGCACAGGACGATCGACGGGATTACGAGGTAGCGAGGGATCACCGACAATCCCGCGACCGCGATCAAGAGATATGTGATCACGCCGACCACGCCAAGCGCCGCGAGCATCAGCATGCGCAGGCGGTAGACGTAGAAGGCCAGCGCAAAGCCGAGCGTTCCGGCGATGAAGGTGACCCACTGCTCGGTGCCGCTGATGTTCTTCGGGATCGCCGCGATCGCACCGAACAGCGACTTGTTGCGCTTGAGCTCGGCGGCGACTTCGCTGGTGGAGTTGACCGAGTAGAGCGGATCGCCGGTCACGATCCAGTCCCACGCGAGCCAGATCACGGGCGCAGCCACGACCAGCACCGCGAACCAGAAGAGCTGCTTGTAGGACGGCAGCTCGCCCGGCAGCTTCATCTTCGGTCGCACGTGGCCGAGCGCGAGCCAGAGCCAGTAGATTCCGGCCATCAGCCAGGCCTCAGGTCGCAGCAGCCCCGCCAGCAACAGGAGCACCAACGGTGCCGTGCCGCGCCGCGGCTTCTGCACTTCGAGTACGGCCGCCCAGACGATCATCGCCAGGAACGGGATGTCGAGCATCGAGCGGAACCCGAACGCCATCAGGTCCGTGCGCGTCAGCAGCACGAGCAGCGTGAAGAACGCGACGAGGGTGCCGACCTGCAGCTTCACGAGCTTGTAGGCGCCGTAGAGCAGTCCGACGTACATCCCGATCGAGAGGATCGTGAGGATGTGGATCGCCGCACCGCCGGCGAACGAGATCAGGGCGGTGTAGAGATTGAAGAGCGGGTGCGGCGTCGGCGTTCGGTAGACGTCGTAATCGGGGAGCTGGAAGTGCGCCATCTCGTCGCCCCAGATCAGCGCGTAGTACGTGTCGTAGTTCGGAAAGACCGGCCGGTAGATCGTGAACGCGACCAGCAGGACGAACAGACCGATGAAGATCCCGTACTCGACCTTGCGGCGATCGAGCACGTCGGTGAAGCGCTCGAGCACGCGTGTGACCGACCCTCCTTCAGAGGGCCGGTCACCTACGGCGATGCTCATATTTCGTTTCCCGCGCGGATGCGGGGAATCTAGTTGAGGCGCTCGACGATGATGGCCATTCCCTGACCACCGGCGACGCACATCGTCTCAAGACCGAACTGCTTGTCGTTGGTCTCGAGGTTGTTCAGCAGGGTTCCCATGATGCGGGCGCCGGTCATGCCGAACGGGTGTCCGACGGCGATCGCTCCGCCCTGGACGTTGATCTTGTCGATCGGAATGTTCAGCTCCTCGGCGCTCGGCAGGACCTGCGCGGCGAATGCCTCGTTGATCTCGAAGAGGTCGATGTCGTCGACCGTCATGCCGGTGCGCTTGAGCAGCTTGGTGACTGCCGGGATCGGTCCGACGCCCATGTACTCAGGCTCGACTGCGCCGGCAACCGCGCCGATGATCTTCGCGCGCGGCTTGAGACCCAGTTCAGCGGCCTTCTCGGCGCTCATGACCAGCGCGGCGGCCGCGCCGTCGTTGAGCGGGCAGGCGTTGCCGGCCGTGACCGTTCCGCCCTCGGGCTTGAAGACCGGGTTGAGACCGGCGAGCTTCTCGACCGTGGTGCCGGCACGCGGGCCGTCGTCCTTGGCGACGACGACGCCGTCCTTGGTCGTGTACGGGGTGATCTCGCGGTCCCAGAAACCGTTCTCCTGGCCTTCAACAGCAAGCTGCTGACTGCGCGCGGCGAACTCGTCCTGCGCCTCACGGCTGACGCCGTAGCGCTCGGCGACGTTCTCGGCGGTCAGACCCATCGGGATGTAGACGTTCCAGAGCGAACCCTCAGAGCCGTCGAGCTTGGGGTGCATGGTGAAGTCGGGGCTGGCCCCGGCACGGCTGGAGGCCTCGAGGCCACCGGCGAGGTAGATCTCGCCGTCGCCGGACTGGATGGCGTTGGCGGCGGCGCGGATGCTCTGCACCGAGGACGCGCAGAAGCGCGAGACGATGTGACCCGGGACAGACTCCGGGTAGCCGGCGAGCAGCCATGCGTTGCGGCCGACGTTGTAGCCCTGCTCGTTGTCGGGGAAGCCGACACCGAAGATGACTTCGTCGTAGTCCTCGGGCGCGACTGCGTCCTTGTACTTCTCGACGAGGGTCTTGATCGCGAAAGCTCCGAGGTCCTCGGCACGCTCACCGGCCAGCGAGCCCTTGAAGGCACGGCCGATCGGGGTACGGACGACGTCGACGATTACTGCATCAGGCATGTAACGCTCCTAGCGCTGGTGTGGGGATGGTGAGGAAAAAATCGGCTCGGGACTAAGGGTTCCCGGTGTCAAAAAGGTTACCGCACGATCGTTCGGACTCCGCTGATCTCGGCGCACCTAGACTGGCTCGATGCGCCCCTTCGCGATAGTCGGATTGGTTGTTCTGGCGGCATTTCTCGCTGGCTGTGGCTCGAACCCCGTGACCACAGGCCCCAGTCGCTACGTGGCGCTCGGCGACTCCAACACGAGTGGCGCCGGCCTACCGACCCCGATGACCGGGGCACCCGAGAACTGCTTTCGCACCGAGAGCGGCTATCCGTCGTTCGCGGCCGAGAAGCTCGGCCAGGAAGAGTTCGAGTCAGCCGCCTGCAGCGGCGCCGGCATGTACGCGTTCGGGGCCGAAATGCCGCTCTACCCCGATGGCGTTGCACCGCCGCAGTTTGATTCGCTCAAGGGCAACGAGACAATCGTCAGCGTGACCATCGGCGACAACGACGCGGGGTTCGGCGAGGTCACGAAGAATTGCCTGGAGGCGAAAAGCCCGAGCGACACACCGTGTCAGGACAAGTACATCTCTGGCGGCAAGAACAAACTGACCGAAGCGGCCGCGTCACTGGCCAAGCCGCTGGGCGAGCAACTTGACTCGATTCACGAGAAGTCGCCCAAGGCGAAGGTCTTCGTCGTCGGTTACGGGCCGATCATCCCGGAGGACGGCGCCGGATGCTGGGGCAAGGTCAACGTCTCACCTTCTGATGCTCCGTACTTCTACGGCTGGCAGAACGCGATCACCGAGACCGAGAAGGCCACCGCCGAGCAGCATGGAGCTGTCTACGTCGACTTCTTCAACGCCGGCGTCGGCCACGACGCCTGCCAGCCGGCATCCAAGCGCTGGACCAACCCGGTGAACGGCGTCGGCTCGGCCGGCTGGCCGCTGCACCCGACAATCGCCGGAACAAAAGCCGCGGCGGCTGCACTTGTCAATGCTTGGGACCGCTCTAAACTGGGTAAGTAGGTGTTCGAGCCATGGACCGGCTCCCTTCTCGATGCAATCTCTCAACCCCCGAATCCTCGCGCCCGCTCTGGCGCTGATCGCACTCGCGGTAGCCGCGATCGCGCCGGTTGACGCTGGTGCGGCTGGTCGCTACGTCGCGTTCGGGGACTCGAACGCGACCGGGTCGGGGCTCGACGGGAGCAACACGCAGGCTCCCTGTTATCGAACGCAGAACAGCTACCCCGAGTTCATCGCCGCGGCGCTCGCACGCTCGGACTTTGAGTCCGCGGCCTGCAGTGGAGCCGGGATAACCGAGTTCACGAATCCGTTCACGGCTGTCGGCGATGTCGCGCCTCAATTCGACTCGCTACATGGATCCGAAACCCTCGTCACCATCACGATCGGCGCCAACGACTCCGGTTACGGGGTCTACAAAGACGCCTGCCTGAAGAACCCGAATCTGAACACCACTCCTTGTAAGGACCAGTACGTGGCAAACGGCGTGAACTCCCTCGTGACAAGCGCCAGGAATGCGCTCACGAACAGGCTCGGGCCCGCGATCGACGAAATCCACCGCCGCGCGCCGATGGCCGAGGTCTGGGTGATCGGCTACGCCCGCCTGATCCCGGTCGATGTCACCAACTGCCCTGGGAGGATCGAGGTTTCCGCCGGTGACGCGCCGGTCTTCAACGCCTGGCAGGTGGCGGTCAACGACTACGCCCGCGCCGAAACGGAATCCCACGACGCGTACTACGTCGACGTCTTCACGCCCAGCGCCGGACATGACGGCTGCCAGAGCGATCCCGCAGCACGTTGGACCAATCCCAAGTTTGATGCGATGCCCGCCAACGCCGGTTGGGACTTCCACCCGACCCTCGCGGGCGAGAGCGCGATGTACCAGCTCTTCATCGACGCCTTCAACTCACCTCGGCCGATCCGCCCACCCCGTGGTGGCAACGCGACCACCCCGATCGGCCAGACGCTCAGCATCAGGTTCGGCGCCAAGAAGGTCCGGCCGGTGACCGCAAAGGTCGCCCCGATCACCAGCTCCGCGCCATCGAGGTATGGCGCAAAACTGGGCGTGACGCTCGCCCGCAGCGGCACCGTTCAGTTCCTCATCGAACGGGCGAAACCGGGCCACGTCAAGAACGGCAAGTGCCGCGCGCTCTCGAAGCGAGCCAGCAATGGTCGCAAGGCCTGCACGCGCTACCTGCGCCTGTCGTCCAAGGTCACGCTCTCACTTCCGGGCGGATCCTCGACCGTGTACTTCACTGGTCGAGCCGACGGAAAACGCCTTTCAGCAGGCAGATATCGCCTACGCGCAGAGCTCGGATCGCTCTCGGCGAAGACGCGAACTTTCTTGCTTTCGAACTAGACGGAAGCGCGCAAAGGGTTTACCCTTATGGGGTAAGTGCGGACTTGGCCCGCTGCTTTGGCTATGCGCATCTCGGTATTGAGTGCGGCCACCGAACAGGACTGTTCATAAAACTTTCATGGCGATCAAATCGTTTCGCTTTTGCGACGCTTGCCGCTCTCGTGGCAACGCTGGCGCTTGCCTCCACGGCGAGCGCGGATCTCGGCCGCGTGGTCGCGGTGGGAGACTCATTGGCGGCTGGCACGAATCAGGGTCCGGCAATCGGAACCTACCCGCGCTGCGGACAGTCATCCGGCAGCTACATGGAGCTCGCGATGGCTCGTGTGAAGCACGGCACCTGGGTCAATTCGGTCTGCAACGGCGGACATTCCGGGGTGATGGATGGCGGCACCTGGTACGGAATCGGCGGCAGCGCGGCCAATGGCGACCCACTGATTCCCGCGCAGCTCGACTCGCTGAACGGGAGCGAAGATGTCGTGATCGTCGGCTCCGGCGCGAATGAGGCCTTCTTCGGCCAGATCACGGAGATCTGCATCGGCCACAAGGGCTACACGCTCAGCGAGAACGCATGCAGCCTGAGGTTCGGCACCGACGGCACGCAGCTGCGCTCCTACACGCTCAACTCCGAGCAGCGGATGGCGCCGATCATCGACAAGATCCACCTGCTCTCGCCAAACGCAAAGGTCATCCTTGTCGGCGTGCCGCGGATCACGCCGGCAGACGGCGTCGGTTGCATGCCGGATCCTGTCCTCACGCTCGATGACGCTCCCGTCTGGGCGGTCTGGGAAGACACGCTGCGCCAGTCGATGATCAAGGTTGCGAACGAGCACAACGCGACATACGTCGACAACGGAGCGATATCAGGAGCCGAACACTCGATGTGCGCGCCGCCGAACATGCGCTGGATGAACCCATGGACAGTCCAGAACGTTTCGTATCCCGGGACTCCGCTGCACAACACGCCGTGGGGCGCCGACGCGATGGCCGACACGCTGGTGAATGCGATCAAGGCGGCCGGCCGCAACACCGGTACCCCCAACGCACCAACGCTCACGCGCACGCTCCCCAGCACAACCCCGACCAAGTTGAACAGCCAGATCCTCAGCTACTCGGGTGCTGCCGGACACACGTTCAAGTGTCGACTCGACAACGCGGCATACGCGACCTGTCCGAGCAGCCCAGTCACGCTCAGCAACCTTCCCGCCGGCCCGCATTCATACTCGGTGATCCAAACCGACGCGAGCGGAAACCGCAGCCCCGCGGCGCTCGTCACGTGGACCATCGACGTGACCGCGCCCGCGAGCCCCACGGTCACGCGAACCAGCCCGGTTGCGAGCCCCACGAACTCCACGACGCAAGCGATCACGTACGCCGGCGCTGAGTCAGGCGGCTCGTTCCAGTGCAAGCTCGACTCGCAGAGCTACGCCGCCTGTCCGGCCAGTCCGGTTCTGCTCAGCGGACTGACCAACGGCTCCCACACCTACTACGTCACCCAGACCGATGCGGCCGGCAACGTCAGCTCTCCGTCGAGCGTGACCTGGACCGTGAACACCACTCCTCCCCCGACGCCGAATCTCACGCGCACCAGCCCAAGCGCCGCGGTCACCAACTTCACCACCCAAGTGATCACGTACTCCGGCAACCAGGCCGGCGGAACCTTCCAGTGCTCACTCGATTCGGCCCAACCGACAAGCTGCCCGAGCAGCCCGCTCACGCTGACCGGCCTCGGCAACGGCGTGCATTCCTTCACCGTCACTCAGACCGACGCGCTCGGAAACGTCAGCTCCGCCGCGACTGTCGCGTGGACGGTCGATCTCAACCCGCCCGCAGCGCCGACCGTCGCTCGCACCAGCCCGACCGTCTCACCTACCAACTCCCCAACGCAGACGATCACCTTCTCCGGCGCGGAGGCCGGTGGAACCCTCCAGTGCAAACTCGACAACGCCGGGTATTCAGCATGTCCCGCGAGCCCGGTCACACTCAGCGCCCTGAGCGGTGGCTCGCACGCCTATTCGGTCACGCAGACTGACGCCGCCGGCAACGTCAGCTCCGCATCGACGGTGTCCTGGACCGTGGACACGACGCCGCCCCCGACACCGATCGTCTCGGGCCCGTCGGGAGTGACCGCACTGGACTCCGCCTCGATCACCTACAGCGACTCCGAAGCCGGGGTCAGCTTCCAGTGCAAGCTGGACTCTGCCCCGTACGCGCCCTGCCCCGCGAGCCCGGTCGGCCTCACAAGTCTTCCCGTCGGCGTGCACACCTATTACGTGACCGCCACGGATGCGGCCGGCAACACGAGCGGTGCCGGAACCGCCAGTTGGACAGTGGACCCGAGCGGGTTCACCGTGTCCATCACCGCGAGTCCGAGCAACCCGGCGACGGTCACGACCGCAGCGTTTTCATTCGCGGCATCGGTGACATCAGGGACTACCTACGAGTGCAAGCTCGACGCTGCGGCATTCTCGGTCTGCAGCTCGCCGCGCACCTTCAACGGCCTGGGCGAGGGGTCGCACACCTTCACGGTGCGCGGCATCAACGGCTCGCTGACCACCCCGGAGGTCTCGCGCACCTGGGTGGTGGACACGATCCCGCCGGGCGCACCCACCCTGACTCGCTCCAGCCCGACGGCGAGTCCGACCAACTTGACATCGCATACCTTCTCGCTCACCGCTGCCGAGCCCGGCGGTGTGCTGAGCTGCAAGCTCGACAGCGGCGCAGTCTCGACCTGCCCGAGCAGCCCGATCACGATCACCGGACTTGGCAATGGAGTACACACCTTCTCTGCCACGCAGACCGATGCCGCCGGAAACATCGGCTCCGCGGCAACCGTCACCTGGACCGTGGACACGTCGCCGCCCGTCGCACCGACGGTCGCGCGTACAAGTCCCACTCTGAGTCCGACGAGCTCCACCACGCAAACGATCACCTACAGCGGAATCGAAGCCGGCGGGACCGCGCAATGCAAGCTCGACACGGCCGCCTTCGGGCCTTGCTCGGCGAGCCCGCTCACGTTCGCGGCTCTCGGTGAGGGCTCGCACACTCTCCTGGTCACGCAGACAGATGCCGCCGGAAACGTCAGCGCGCCCGGCTCGGTGACCTGGGTGGTGGACTCGGTCCCACCGTCAGCTCCGACGGTTCTGCGCACCAACCCCACGGCCTCGCTCTCCAGCACCACGACGCAGGAGATCAGCTACGCCGGCACCGAGGCCGGCACCTCCTTGCGTTGCAAGCTCGACGCTGCTGCCTATGCCGCTTGCCCGTCCAGCCCATGGACCTTGAGCGGACTCGCGCAGGGAAGTCATACGTTCCAGGTGACGCAGACCGACTCGGCGGGCAACGTCAGCGCTGCCGCGAGCGTTACGTGGACGGTTGACTCGATCGCCCCGGGCGCTCCGTCGATCGGCTTCAGTCGCCCGGCTGTCACCAACATCAATTCAGCGACGATCGGGTACACGCCGGCCGAGTCGGGCGGAACCTTCGAGTGTTCGATGGACTCGGCAGCGTGGATTCCCTGTCCCGGCAATCCAGTCAACTTGACATCGATCCCCGACGGTGGCCACAACTACATGATCCGGCAGATCGATGCGGCCGGAAACGAGGGGACGGTCGCGCAGGTTGCCTGGGTCGTGGACACGATCGCGCCGCCGATGCCGACGCTCTCCCTCACCAGCCCGACCAGCTCGCCGACAAATCAGCGGACCGCTGCGCTCACGTTCGCCTCAGGCGAGAACGGCGGCACGCTCGAGTGCAAGCTCGACTCCGCCGCGTTTGCGACATGCCCGAGCAGCCCGATCTCGCTGAGCAATCTGAGCTTCGCGACGCACACCTACTCCGTGCGGCAGAAGGACACGGCCGGCAACTTCAGTGAAGTTGCAACCGCCACCTGGGTCGTCGAGCCGGACACAACTCCGCCGCCCGCCCCGACCGTCACGCGCACGAGCCCGACCGCGAATCCGACCACTTCGACCTCGCAGACCTTCACTTACAGCGGAGCAGAACCTGGCGGAACCTTCCAGTGCAAGCTCGACGCGGGTTCGTATTCGACCTGCCCGAGCAGCCCGGTGACGTTGAGCAGCTTCTCCAACGGCCTGCACACGATCTCGGTGACCCAGACCGACAGCTCGGGCAACGTCAGTGCCCCCGGGACCGTGAACTGGACTGTCGACAACATCGCGCCGGGACTACCGACGGTGACCCGAACCTCGCCGACCGGCAATCCGACCCCATCGACCTCACAGGCGATCACATACCTCGGAGCCGAGGCCGGGGGAACGTTCCAATGCAAGCTCGACTCCGGATCCTTTGCCCCGTGCCCGAGCAGCCCGGTCACCCTCAGCGGATTGGCAGACGGCACGCACACCTATTCAGTCGCGCAGACCGACGCAGCCGGCAACGCAGGGTCCGCCGCCACCGTCACGTGGGTCATCGACACCTCTGCGCCGAGTCAGCCGACGGTGACGCGAACGGCCCCGACCGCGAATCCGACCAACCTCACGTCGCAGACCTTCACCTACAGCGGCGAGCCCGGAGGGACGTTCCAGTGCAAGCTCGACGCGGCCACCTACGCCCCGTGCACCGGCAGCCCGGTCACGATCGCTGGTCTAGCTGAGGGATCGCACAGCTACTCAGTCGTGCAGTCCGACGCGCTCGGCAACGCCGGAGCACCGACGACGCTCACGTGGACGGTCGACACCACTGCTCCCTCGGCACCGACCGTCTCGCGCTCCTCCCCGACCGGGTCCCCGACCAGCTCCACGTCCCAGGTGATTTCGTACGGGGGCCTGGAGGCCGGCGCTTCGGCGCAATGCAAGCTCGACGGAGCGGCCGCTGCGCCCTGCGCTGCGAGCCCGATCACGCTCAGTGGGCTCGGCAGCGGTACGCACAACTACACCGTGACGCAATCCGACGCCGCAGGCAATGTGAGCGCCGCGGGCACGGTTTCCTGGGTCGTCGACGTGACCGCGCCGCCAACCCCGAATGTCAATGGTCCTTCAGGCACCTCCGGTCTAATCACGGCAACGATCTCATACAGCAGCCCTGAGTCCGGCGTGACCTTCCGATGCAAACTCGACTCGGCCGCCTACGCGCCTTGCCCCGCAAACCCCGTAAGCCTCACCGAGCTCTCAAACGGACCGCACACCTATTACGTGACGGCCACAGATGACGCTGGAAACACAAGTACTGCCGGCACAGCGAACTGGGTTGTGGACGCGAGCGCGTTCATCGTCTCAATCATTTCCGCTCCGAACGATCCCTCGAACGACAACTCCGCGTCGTTCGATTTCGTCGCCTCGATCGCCGCGAACCCCACTTATGAGTGCAAGCTCGACTCCGGCAACTTCGAGACCTGCAGCCCGCCAAAGACGCTCACAAACCTCTCGGAGGGATCGCACACCTTCTCGGTCCGCGCCGTCAACGGGGCTCAGACAACCCCAGTTGCGAGTCGCACATGGGTCGTTGATACGACGGCCCCGGCCAACCCGACTTTGAACCGCACGAACCCGACAGCCACTCCGACCAACTCGACCGAGCAAAGGCTCTCATTTGTGGCTGCCGAAGCAGGCGGAGTGTTGAGTTGCCAAATGAACGGATCTCCGTTCGTCACCTGCCCCCCGAGCCCGGTTGACCTGTCGGCCTTCATCGGTGAGCCGCTGCCCGACGGTAACTACCAGTTTTCGGTGCACCAGACTGACGCAGCCGGGAACACGAGTGACCCCGCGACGGTCACTTGGGACATCGACACCACTCCCCCCGCCGCACCCGCAGTCGCGCGGATGAGCCCGACGACCTCACCCACCACCTCGACTTCGCAGACGATCGCCTTCAACGGTGAAGCCGGCAGCGCGTTCGAGTGCAAGCTCGACGGCGGCGTCTACTCGCAGTGCGCGGCCAGCCCGCTGACGCTCGAAGGACTGAGCCTCGGCGCCCATACCTTCTGGGTGAGGCAGACCGACGCGGCCGGAAACACCGGCCCCGCCGGCGAGATCAACTGGACGGTCGAACCAACAGTCGATCCGCCGCCCAGCAAGCCGTTCGATCCGCCCAACCCGCCCGTCAAGCCCCTGGAGGTCACGGCCAAGGTCTCGTCGATCAAGCCGAAGACGATCACCCCCGCGCGCGCCGGCGGACCCTTCTCCTTGAAGGCAAAGCACGGCGTCGGCTCATTCCTCGTGTCGCTCTCCGCGGCGACAACGGTCTCCGTGCGCCTCGAGCGCATGACTTCGGGCGCTGCTCGCGCTTCGACGGCGTGGACGAAGTTCAAGCTGAAGTCCGGGCAGACGAGGATCTACCTCAGCGGACGCTCCGGCAATCGCGCGCTCGCCCCCGGCAGGTACAAGATTCACCTCACGCTGCGCGGCGTGAAGGCGGACGCCTTCAGCCAGACCTTCAAGATCAGGCGCTAGTTCGGCGCGCCGACCGGCGCGACGCCAAGACCCTGAAGCAACATTTCGCGGTTGAAGCTGGTGTCGCCGAGCAGGACCCGGCTTGAGGTGGCGCGGCGGTAGTAGTAGTGCGCCTCGTGCTCGTAGGTGAAGCCGATGCCGCCGTGCAGCTGGATGTTGGCCTTGGCCGTCTCCCAGAATGCCTCGCAGACCTGCGCCTTCGCGAGCGGCCCGATCGCAGGCAGCTCGTCGCGCTGCTCCGCCGCGACCCAGCCGGCGTAGTAGGCGGCGCTGCGCGAGCCCTCCACAGCCATCAGGAGGTCGGCGCAGATGTGCTTGACCGCCTGGAACGAGGCGATCGGGCGACCGAACTGCACGCGGTCCTTGGTGTAGGTGAGCGCGGTGTCAAAGCAGTGCTGCGCGGCTCCCAGCGACTCCGCGGCCAGCGCGACGGCACCGAGCTGCATCGTCGGGTTCAGCGTGCTCCACGCGAACTCCGGATCGCCGATCGCCGCGCTCGCGGGCACGCGGACATCCGCAAACTCCAGCGTGGCGAGCTTGCGCGTCGGGTCAACCGCGTGTGCCTCGGTGCGGGTCAGCCCGGGTGCGTCACCAGGCACGTTCAGCAGAACGATCTCGCCGTCGGCCTCGCCGAAGCGGGCGACCGTGACAATCGCATCGGCCGTGTGGCCGTCGATCACGTAGTTCTTGGTGCCGTTCAGGACGTAGTCGTCGCCATCGCGGCGGGCCGCGAGCTTCACGTCAGGCGGGATGTACTTGCCGCCGGGCTCGGTGTAGGCGAGCGTGGCGGTCTTCTCGCCCGCGGCGATCGCAGCGAGCAACGCGGCGTTGTCGTCTGAGAGCGGGGCGATCTTCGATCCCTCGATCAAAGCGTTGGCAGCCAGGCACACGCTCGCGAAGAACGGCGACGGGTAGAGCGATCCGCCCATCTGTTCGAGCACGACGATCAGCTCGACATAGGTCAGCCCCACGCCGCCGAATTCCTCCGGAACGTGCATCCCGGTCCAGCCGAGTTCGGCGATGTGCTTGTAGGCCTCAGGGTCGTAGCCGAGCTCACTCCCGCTGAGCGCGACGACCTGATCGAGCGACGCCGTCTCGGCGATCAGCCGTTTGGCCGACTCCTGGATCTCGCGCTGCTCGTCGTTGAATGCGAAGTCCATGGCTCAGCCGCCCTTCTTGATCTCGGAGAACGGCTGCTCGGCGTCAGTGCGCGGCTCTTTGGGCATGCCAAGCACGCGCTCGCTGATGATGTTGCGCTGGATCTGGTCGGTGCCGCCGTAGATCGACGTGGCCGGGACGACGAGGTTCAGGCGCTCGGCGACCTTCAGCAGTTTGTCGTCATCGGGCGCACCCAGTGCGCCGACACCGGCGATCCTGATCATCAGGTCAGCGACCGCACGGACGAGCAGGTTGTAGGAGAGCTTTCCGGTCGAAGCTTCCACGCCTGGGCCACGGCCCTTCATCAGGGCAGTTGTGATCCGGTAGCCCGTGAAGCGGTTGACCTCATACATCGTGTAGACGCGGGCCAGTTCGTCCCGGATCAGCGGATCGTTGATCGCGCCAGCGCGCTCGGCCAGTTCGATCAGCGCGCGCGGTCCGCGGCGGATGAATTTGCCCATCGTTTCGAGCGACGACTCCGCGTCGGCCTCTTCAAGTTTGATCTCCGCATCCTCGTCAGAGCCGCCGAGTCCGCCGAGTCCCAGCGCCATGCGCTCATTGGCGAGCGTGGTCATCGAGACCTTCCAGCCTTCGCCGAGCGCGCCCACGCGCAGATCGTCGGGGATCTCGACGTCGTCCATGAAGACCTCGTTGAAGACGGCCTCGCCGGTCATCTCCTTGAGCGGGACGATCTCGACGCCCTCGGCCTGCATGTCCATGATGAAGTAGGTGATGCCGGCGTGCTTGGGAAGCGACGGGTCGTGACGCGCCATCAGGATGCCCCAACGCGCGAGCTGAGCGTGCGTGGTCCAGACTTTCTGGCCGGAGACGTGCCAGGTGTCGCCCTTCAGTTCGGCGCGGGTCTGGATCGCCGCGAGGTCGCTGCCGGCGCCGGGCTCAGAGAAGAGCTGGCACCAGACTTCTTCGCCGCGCAGCATCGGTCCGAGAAAGCGCTCCTTCTGTTCCTCGGTGCCGTGGGCGATGATTGTCGGACCGGCCATCGGCACGCCGATTCCGGTCGGCGGCGGCTCGGCGCCGATCTTCTGGCGCTCCTGATTGAAGATGATCGCCTCAGAGGCGCTGGCACCCCGGCCACCGTATTGCTCGGGCCAGAGCGGGGCGGCCCAGCCACTTTCGGCGAGCACCTTGTACCAATCGCTCTGGCTGATCCCCGGCTCGTAGTTCGCTTCAAGCCAGCCGCGGATCTCTTCGCGGAGTTTCGCCTCCCCAGGCGTGTCTCGCAGGTCCATGGGCTGGAGTCTATTGCGATCGCGAAGCGCCGGCGGCTGCGGTGATTCGCTGAGCTATCGCCTCGGGCTGCTCCTCCTGAAAGAAGTGGCGGCCCGGAAGTGCCGTGAAGTTCGCGTCCGGCGCGGCCGCTTGCGCCTCTGCACCGAAGCGCTCGATCGGAAGTGCCGGATCGTTCTTCCCCCAGACGATTTCGACCGGAAAATCGGCTTCGCTCAATAGCTCCAAGTATTCGCGCTGCTTCGAAGCGGTCGGTTCAAATCCACGCATGACCTTGAGGAAGGCTTTGCCGCCGTCGTCGCGTTTGAGCAGGCGCGCATAGACCCCGATGTCGGCCGCGGACAACGCGCGGCGGTCCTTCACTCCGATCGCCCACATCAACGGAACCAGCGAGAAGCGATTGAGCGTTGCGAGCCACAACTCGCCGAGCACCCGCACCCCGAACGGACGCATCACCCAGGGCTTCTTGAAGCCGTCAACCGCGATCAGCGTGTTGAGGATCGTGAGACTGAGGATCCGCTCTGGCGCGCTTTTCGCCAGCTCAAAACCGACTGGTCCACCGATGTCGTGAACGACAAGATGAAAGGAGTCAATGTCCAGCGCGTTGACGGCCGCGCCGGCGAACTCTCCGAGCCCGCTCCAGGAGTAGTCAAAGTCATCCGGGCGATCCGCGAAACCAAGTCCGGGAAGATCGAACGCGACAGCCCTCAGGCCCCGCTCAGCGATCGCCGCCGCGACTTTTCGATACAAGAACGAAGAAGCGGGAACACCGTGCATCATCACAACCGGCTCACCTTCGCCCACATCGAGGACGAAGCTCTTTACGCCGTTCGCCATGAATTCGCGCCCGTTGGCTCGATGTTGCTCCAGGGCCACCTGTGTGTCCGCCCGCAAGCCCATGGCCGCGAAGTTTATTGACGAGACGCCGGGAACACGCGCAGCGATCGCATTGACCGAACGACATACCCGATAACGTGTCCCCTCTCGGCAATCTCGGACCCACTGGACGGACCCAATGAAATTCTCTCGCTCGAAGCTGCTTCTGCTTGCCCTTGTCTCGGCGCTGGCGGTGACCGCTGCACCATCCACTGCTTCGGCGCTCGGGCCGGATCTGCCCAAGCCGACGGTCACCGGCATCCCCGCGGCAACAAACCAGAACACCGTGACATTCACGGTTACGACGACGGTTCCAAGCAACTGGTTCGTTGACTTTGGCTGCGGATACGACTCTCCGATCCTCACACCGTGTGACGCGGTTGACTATCCGACCTGCACTCCCGCGGCCGGCGGTCAGCACACCTGCTCTCAGACCGTCGCCCGCGCGGTGACTGTCGGCAAACATGCGTTCCGATTCGTGGCCGCGTACTGCGATGACCCAACCCTGATCGACTGTGAGAACAACGACAACTTCTATGCGAGCAACATCGAGACGGTTTCGTTCTTCGTGGACCAGACCAAGCCGATCGTCATCGTCTCCAGCGGTCCCGACAGGAAGCAACCTGTGCTCACGCCAGGTGCTGGAGCGTTCGTGTTCGCCGCAAACGAGGCCGTGAACTTCACTTGTGCGTTTGACGACGATCCATTCGTGCCGTGCTCCTCGCCGTTCCCGGTGCCAAAGTACCTCAAGAATGGTGTGCACACGTTCTTCTTGATCGGCACCGACGGCGCCGGGAATCAGGGCGGCCCGGGACGCGAATTCCGCGTTGATGTCTTCCATCCGAAGAAGTGCAAGAAGGGCAGCTCCAAGCGCGCAAAGGCGAAGTACAAGAAGTGCAAGGCCAAGAACGTCGCTGACAAGAAAGCCTGGAAGAAGAAGCACAACCTCAAGTGAGGCTGTGACCGATGGTCAGGCGATCGAGTCGAACTCGGTCGTCGCCATCGGCTCGAGGTCGTCCGCCGTGGTGACCTCGGCCAGATGCGCCGTGTCGTTGAGCCGCACGAGCCGCCCGGTGCCGTCCGGCTCGACGAGGAATTCAGTGAGTGACGCGTTTCCGATCGACATGATCCGGCCGAACTCCGCGGCCGGCATTCCGAGCAAGTGGCACGTCGCGAGGCGAATGCAGCCACCGTGCGTGACTGCGACGACGGTCTGATCGGCGTGCGATGCAGCGAGCTCGCTGATCGCGCCGGCGACGCGCACCATCGCGTCCGCGTAGGTCTCACCGTCCTCCCAGCCCTCGATGCCCTCGATCCGCCAGCGCGTCCAGGCCTGCGGGTTCTCGCGCTCGACCTCTTCGCGCGTCGTCCCGGTCCAGGAGCCGACATCGACTTCGCGCAGGTCCTGGCGCGGCGTGATCGCCAGATCGACGCTCCCGGCCAACGCGTCGGCCGTGTCGTAGGCGCGTTCGAGATCGGATGCGACGATCGCATCGACGCCCT
This sequence comes from Thermoleophilaceae bacterium, assembly GCA_016462645.1. Classification (GTDB taxonomy): domain Bacteria; phylum Actinomycetota; class Thermoleophilia; order Solirubrobacterales; family JACPNS01; genus JACPNS01. The sequence goes on along the minus strand of JAEMSX010000009.1, from coordinate 989 downwards.
CATCAACGAGCCGCGCAGCCATGTGCGCCGCCTGCCGGCGACCCAGCTTTGAGAGCGGAGGATTGGCCTGCCCCTGCAGGCGGCCGATCGCGTTCCATTCGCTCTCCCCGTGGCGTACGAGAATCAGTCTCACTCGAGTGAGATTACGTCCAGCGGAAGACTGAGTTCCTCACGGATCAGATCGTCGAAAGCCTCGGGGTCGGGGATCGACTCGTCGGGATTGTGGTGCGCGATCACCACGCCGTCCACGGAATGGGCGCGTCCGACCTCGACGACTTCGGCCTCGAGATCCTCGCCCGGAACCCACTCGTGCTCGACCTCGACGCCTTCCTTGCGCAGCGCGTCGACGCGGTCGTCGAGCTCCGTGAGGTATTCGCTGTCGACCGAGCGCTCGTTGCCCCATCGGTCCGATCGCGGCGTCACGAGCACGAAACCGCGGTCCTCATCCAGTGAGCGCACGCGGGCATCATCGAGCACGGCCGCAAGCGTGTCATCGTCGAAGGCGACGATCATCCAGGTCATTGGCCGATCATAAGGGTGATTTCCCAGTGATGCGGCGGGCTCGCGCTAGGGTTGTCGCCGCAGATGGAAGGAAATCTTCACGCACCAGAGTCCCACCCCGACCGCAACCTCGCGCTCGAGCTGGTCCGCGTAACCGAAGCCGCCGCGCTGGCCTCCGCCCGCTGGGTCGGCCACGGCGACAAGATCGCCGCAGACCAGGCCGCTGTGGACGCCATGCGTTTCGTGCTGGGCTCGGTTCCGATGAGCGGAGTCGTCGTGATCGGCGAAGGCGAGAAGGACGAAGCCCCGATGCTCTACAACGGCGAGCAGATCGGTGACGGCAGCCCGCCAGAGGTCGACATCGCGGTGGATCCGCTTGAGGGCACGACGCTGACCGCCAAGGGTTTCCCGTCAGCACTCTCCGTAATCGCGTTGTCTGAGCGCGGCACGATGTTCGACCCGGGTCCATGCGTCTACATGGAGAAGAT
>JAEMSX010000145.1 GCA_016462645.1 Thermoleophilaceae bacterium | reverse complement strand
ATTGCCGGCGGTCCGTCCGACTCGACGATGGCGCGCATCGAGAATCCCACTGCGACTACTGCCTTTCCGCGGCCGAGCACGTTAGACCGGCTGGATCGCTCTCTGCGATGGCGTTCCGGTTCGGCCGCGGGATGCCTAGAACTTCGCGAGCCACTCCCCGCAGATGCAACCCGAGACTCATTGGACGAGGTCGGCGATAAATCACCCGTGGCCGAGCGCCGCGATCCGCTTGACTTCGACTACGTTGCCGTTCCCGCCTCTGACATCCGAGACGGCCTGGCGGCGATCCAATCATTTGCGGACAAGTACCGCGATGACGCGGGTGAGGTCGCTGCGATTGTTCGGTTTGCCCACAGACTCGGCGCGGCGCATGCGACTGAAATCCTGGAGCGCTTTAAGGGCGCCGGCCGCGAGTTGCCGGGATTCATGCACACGGCGCTGAGCCCGTACCTGCTGGAGATGGAACCAGAAGCGATTTCAACTCCGGACCAACTGATCGATCAGCACTATCGACGCTGGCTGGCGGGGCTTGAAGGCGACGACGAGGGTCGTTTCCGAAGGCGTCTCGCCAGCAAGATGCGTGCAGATGATCCATTAGCCACCTAAAGTAAGGGGATGAGCGTGAGAAGTGACGCCTTTATGAGAGGCAAGGAGGAGTCGCTCGAGTTTCGGCTCCGAGTGATGGTGAGTCTCGCACCGGGCATGTCAGACGGATCCGCTGAGCATGTGAAGGCGCGACTTAACGCTGCAGGATTCGGTTATGAGGTCGATACCGTTCGGAGCCATCTGGATGGCGAAACGCCTCTGACATCAGCAGACAAAGTCGCTTACGCCGCTGTATGCCAGTGGCACGACGACACCTCGCTCCTGGCCGACGACCCCGAGACGTACATGCTCCCGCTTGTTCAGGCGGAGATTCTTCTGTCCATACGACTCATAGGAATGCCACAGTCGCGCGGCTCTTCGGAGCTACAAGCGCTTGAGTGGATGTCTGTCAACGAACTGCGACGCTACCGCGATATCTGGCCACCTCGAAGGCGTCGACGTCTCGCCGCATGAGGCTTTGGAGCAGCTCCTACAGCGCCCTATCCGTCGTCGACCGGATCGAGGCGCAGGCGCCAAGTGCGATAGCGGAGGCCCTGGTCCGTTCGTTGGACCCCGGACCGACCTGGACTGTCGACACATTCGTTGTGGCGGAGTCCATTGCACGAAACAGGCCTATCCGCGTGGTGGTGGCCGACCACGCCGCACCCCTCGCGAGCGGAATCTCGGGGCAACTCTGGCCATTCGATAGTCACGACGAGATTGTCTTGGCAGCGGGCCTGTCAGCGGCGGAGCGCCGTTATGTCATTGCGCATGAGATGGGCCATCTACTATTGGACCACCCGAGGAGGGCGTCAAACTCGCAGTGGGTCAACTGGTTTGGAGCCCTGCCGCCCGGACTCGTGATGGCCCACATCGGAGCCTTCAGCTGCAACGTCGGACCGCGTACGGCGAATGACGATCCTGCCCCGACCGACTCCGAGAGGGCCGAGCAGGAGGCGGAGTGGTTTGCATCAATCCTGCTCGCCGTTGTTGATGAGAAGAGAGGGCGTATTGCGATCAACCGAGGGCGTGAGCGCGGAGCCGTCATGATCGACCGCTTGGCCAGGACGTTTGGATACTACTAACCGCAGAATAGGAGTCA
>JAEMSX010000144.1 GCA_016462645.1 Thermoleophilaceae bacterium | reverse complement strand
CCGCTCTGCCAGATCCACGCGCCCGACGAATCAGTCGACCCGTTCGAGGTCGAGAAGATCTCGCTCGCGCTCGCGCTGTTTCTTCAGCGCTTCTCAGCGCCGAGCAGATAGAGCGCAGCGTCGATGTCCGCGGCGACGCAGGCGTCGTGATCGCCGTCCGGGTCCTGGAACATCTCCAGGGCAAGACCGTTTGCCATCGCAAGCAGCGCTGATGCCGTCGCGAGCGGCGCGTGACGCGGCGCAACAGCACCCTTCGTCTCCATCTCGGCGATGATCTCGCCGAACTTGGCGCGCGTCTGGCGGTTGTACTCGCCGACCTCTGCGCCGATCTCCGGGTGGCGGCGCGCTTCGCCGACCAACTCGAACGCGAGCAGGTAGAGCTCGGGCTCGTTGTCGAGGATGATCCGCAGCTGCTTGAGCAGCACGTCAACGAGTTCTTCAGCGGAACCGGCGTAGCTCGCGGCGGCCTGGATCGTCTCGACCAGGCGATCGGTCTCGCGGCGGATGACCTCGATCAGCAGCCGCTCCTTCGAGCCGAAGTAGTAGTGCAGGAGTCCGCGACTGACGCCGGCTTCTTTGGAAACGTGGTCGAACGTCGCGCCCGCGGCACCGTATTTGGCCACGCAGCTGCGCATCGCGGCCACAATCCTTGTTGCCTTGTCGCCAGTCAGGTCCTGAGTTGGCTTTGTCTCTGCGGAAGACACTGCGCAGGCAGTTTACGGGCAGCTAAGGCGTGAAAGGCGGGTAGTGGCCAGGAATCACCAAGACGGGGGATAGCTCGCGGATCTTGCGCCACTGCTCGAGCAGCGTTTCGCGCCCCGGAAAATCCGTCGGCAGCTCCATATTGTCGAAATACTCCGGCAGCGGTCCGACGCAGTCGCTGGGGATCGCGACGAGCCCTTCGTCGGTGTCGATCAGCAGCGTGATCAGCCCGTCGGCGTGGCCGGGAGTGAGCATCCAGCGCACGCCGGGCTCGATCTCACCCTCTTCGCCGCTGAGCTTGATCACCTCGACGGTGTCCATCAACCCGGACCACATGCCCGCGTACGGGGCCTCAAGCTCGATCTCGTGCACGTACACGCGGCGTCCGGGAAATTCCATCAACCCGCCGACGTGGTCGAAGTGCATGTGCGTGAGGATCACGTCCTCAAGACCCCAGGGATCGACGCCGAGGTTGCCCACGGCCGAGCTGTAGGGCGCGCCCTGCATCGGGATCCCCGGGTCGACGACGTAGTTCTTTGCGGCCTTGATCAGGCAGGCGTTGGGGATCACCAGCATCGCGGCGGCTTCGCCGGAACGCTGGATCTCCTTGTACCGTGCAAATCCAGCCGGAGAGTCAAGCTCCGGCTGGAGTTCGGCGGTGCCCGCCCCGACGGCGAAGACCATCCGCCGTTCGGGGAAGAGCAGGTCTACCGAGTGCGCCAAGCTTTGTTACGAGGCGCCGTTGGCGCTGGACGCCGGCGCTGAAGTGGTCGAGGTGTACTCGAACTCCTCTTCGGCACCGAACAGCGTGTCGAGCACGGCCTTGCGCGCGTCCTCGCTGACGACGATCGCAACGATTCCACCGATCACCGCGATCGCAAAGAGCTTGCGCAGCGGGTGGCGCTTCTTCTTGCCGGCTGACTGGATCTCGTCCGACGTTTCCTTGAGCGTGTCGGCAGCCTTCTTCAAGTCCTTCTTGATCTTCGGGTCCTTGGCCAGCTCGGCGGGGTTGTCGAAGCCCGTC
>JAEMSX010000079.1 GCA_016462645.1 Thermoleophilaceae bacterium | reverse complement strand
ACGCCTCAGTGAGGCGGTCGTTGGCGCGGAGGTTGGCGGCCGTGAGGTCCGCCAGTGTCATTTCTGTGAGCGATCGGACGATTGCGCCCTGCACACGGGTCCAAAGAATCTTCGTCGGACAGATTTCGTTGGCCTCGTCCTCGCGAGAGCAACTGACGCCCTCACCGGCCTGGCTGATGCACTCGATCGGTGCAATCTGACCTTCGAGCGCCTCAACAATCTGCGCCATCGTGATGTCTTCGGCCGGCTGGGCAAGGAGATACCCGCCGCGCGGTCCGCGCCGGCTCTCGACCAGCCCGGCCTTCTTCAGGCGGGCGGCGAGATGCTCGAGGTACGCGAACGGAAGTCCGTTGTCGTCGGCAATCTGCGCCAGCGAGGCGGGAGTGGCGTGGACGCCGTCCCTGACCTGCTCGTTCGCGAGCGCGACCATTACGCGTACGCCGTACTCAGCTCGGGTTGAAAACATCATCGTGGCCTAAATCCTAGCGCCGAGGTATGACTTATTGATCCAGGGGGTTTGGCGGGGGTTGTTGACTGGCGTGCTGGGCTCGGGGAAACGGGCTGGTGCTGGTGGAACCGGGGCCGCTTCGCGGCCGGCAGCGACGAAAGGGGTGACGGGCGCTGTCGCTTCTCGGCGGCCTTGCTCAGCCAAGGGGCTAAACCTCCACGGTCCCGCCCTCGAGGGCGGGACCGTGGGATTTTTCCCGCATACCTAAGCCATCTCCAATTTTCCGGCGAGGGTCAGGCTTCGATCAAACCGCGACGAACGGCGTAGCGAACCAGCTCAACCCGGTCGCTCATTCCAAGCTTGTTCAGGATGTTCGAGCGGTGCGACTCCACGGTCTTCTCGCTCAAACCGAGGATCTCGGCGATCTGTTTGTTCGTGTGCGCTTCGGCGATCAGCTTCACGACCTCAAGCTCACGGTCGGTCAACTTGTCGCGAGGCGGTTCCTCGCCGCTGTCCATCCAGGCCTTCACCAGTGTGCGCTGCGCATCGTCGGTGAGGAAAGGCTCGCCGTCATTCACAGCACGGACCGCGCGCACCAGGTCCTGGTCTGCGGCGCGCTTGAGCACATAGCCGCCGGCGCCGACGCGCAGGGCCTCGTACAAGTACCGCTCGTCATCGTGCATCGAAAGGATCAGAACGTTCACCTCGGGGGCTTGCTGCTTGACCTCGCGGCAGACCTGAAGCCCGGTCAGCTTCGGCATGGAGTTGTCCAGGATCGCGACGTCGGGACGTCGATCGACGATCAGCTTCAGGGCCTCGGCGCCGTCGCTGGCCTCACCGATGACATCGATATCGGCTTGGCGTTCGAGCAGCAGGGTGATCCCTGAGCGAACAATTCCGTGGTCATCGGCGATCAAGACTTTCATGGCATCTCCATTCGAAGTGTGGTGCCGGCTCCCGGACTCGACTCGATCTCGAGCAGTCCGTCGACCAACATCGCCCTTTCGCGCATCCCGGTCACGCCGAAGCGGCCGGTGGGTAGAGAGGGGTTGAAGCCCTTCCCATTGTCCTGCACGGTCAGGACGATTGTGTCGGCGATCGTCAGAGCTACCTCCACACGAGTCGCATCGGCATGTTGGACGACATTCGAGAGTGCTTCCTGCACAACCCGATAGACGGCCAGTTCGCGGTCATCGGTCAATCGCTTGCGGCTGTCGCCGTCAAAGTTGAATTCTGTGTCGATCCCGGTGCGCTCGCCGAACTCCGCGACCTGTGAAGACACGGCGTTGCGGAGCCCGAGATCGAGCGTCGTCGGTCGGAGCCTGCGCACGACCTGCAGCAGCTCCTCCATCGCCTGGCTCGCAAGCTGCTTGGCGTCGTTGATCTGGCCGGCGATCTCGGGCGGCGCGTCCTCGGCCGCGGCCTGAAGTCGGAGGATCACTGCGGTCAGTGCCTGGTTCGCCTCATCGTGCAGGTCTCGGGCAACGCGAGCGCGCTCGCTCTCCTGCGCTTCGACCGTGGCCTGCACCTTGCCCATACGCTCGTCCTCGAGCCGTTCGATCATCTTGTTGAACGCATCGACGAGCTCGGCGATGTCCTCCGTCGCGGCTCGTGGCATCTCCGCGCGCGAGCCGGGCTGGCTCAGATCGATCTCATCCATTGTCGAGACGAGCTTCTCGAGCGGCGCAAACTGCCGGCGCAGGATCACGATGTTCAACGTGAGGACGAGTGCGATCGCGAGCATCAGCAGGATCAGCTCGGTGCGGCGCTGGCCGGCGCCGGCGTTGACGTTGAGCACCAGCACTGCGAAGAAGATCAACCCGAAGACGGCGAGCGCGTTGGTCGCGATCGCCTGCGTGAGCAGCGTCGACCGGTTCGGACGGCGGTTGCGCAGGCGGCCGTGCCGCTCTGGGGCGGGGTCCGGTGCCGGCTCTACTGCGGGAATCGCGGGTTCGGTTGGTTCGGTATGCGTGAGTGCTTCCACGGAGCTGCGTGTCGGTGTGACGGAGTCGACCTACCCCAAAAATGGGGTGCGGACCCTATATCGGCCGCTCGGACCGATTCCGATAATCCTTTTGCAGGCACGAGGAGCAATCGCAAATCGTGTCCGGTGGACACAAGGGGACGAAGCTGCAGAGCCAGGTCGGCCGAGCCGCGTAAAGCTTCTGGACGTTCGCCACAGACTCCCCCCAAAGAGCTCTGTCCAATGTCAGATCAAACGCCGGCAGCGATGTCGGCGTTTTTTCTTTAACCTGCCCTTCGATTGGAGGGCGAGGACCCTCGCTATACTTTTTGAAGTAAGGCCCAGGCCCAACCGAGTTTGCACCACTACCGAAGCGACGCAGATGGCGACCAACTACCAAGACTTTCTCAGCAAGATCAAGGAGCAGATCCCCGAGGTCGACCCGACCGAGGTCGAGGCGATCCTCCAGAGCGATGACCCGTCCGCCGTCGTTGTCGACGTGCGCGAACAGCAGGAATGGGACGAGTCGCACATCCCCGGCGCAAAGCACGTGCCGCGCGGATACCTCGAACAGCGCATCGGCCGGGCCGCACCGGATCTCGATCAGCGCGTGATCCTCTACTGCCAGTCCGGCAACCGCAGCGCAATCGCGGCGAAGACTTTGATCGACGAGCTCGGCTACACCAACGTCGAGTCGATGAACGGCGGAATCACGCTCTGGAAGCAGCGCAACTTCCCGATCACGATCCCGTTCCAGTACTCCGACGCGCAGCGCATCCGCTACTCGCGGCACATGTTGCTTCCGGAGGTCGGACCCGGCGGACAGCAGCGCCTGCTCGAGAGCAAGGTTCTCCTGCTCGGGGCCGGCGGCCTTGGCGCGCCCGTCGCGCTCTATCTCGCAGCGGCCGGGGTCGGAAAGATCGGCATCGTCGATGATGATGTCGTCGACGCCTCCAACCTGCAGCGCCAGGTGATCCACTCGACCGAGACGATTGGCGAGCCGAAGGTCGAATCCGCCAAGCGGACGATCGAGAAGCTCAATCCCGATGTTGACGTGGTGACATACAACACGCGCATCAACGCGGACAACATCATGGAGATCATTGAGGGTTACGACGTGATCGTCGACGGCGTCGACAACTTCCCGACGCGCTACCTGCTCAACGATGCGACTGTGAGACTTCAGATCCCGGTCGTCAGCGCATCGATCCTGGCCTTCGACGGCCAGCTCACAGTGTTCAAGCCCTACGAGGGCCCGTGCTACCGCTGCCTCTACCCGGTTCCGCCGCCAGCAGAGCTTGCGCCGAGCTGCGGTGAGAACGGCGTCCTCGGCGTGCTTCCGGGCACGATGGGTCTGCTGCAGGCAACCGAAGTGCTCAAGCTGATCCTCGGAATCGGCGAGCCGCTGGTCGGCCGCCTGATGCTCTACGACGCACTCGCGGAGGAGTTCACCAACCTGAAGATCCGCCGTGATCCGAACTGCCCGATCTGCTCACGTGAGCCGGACGAGATCAGCGAGGATGAGCTTGGCGTCTTCCCTGACTACGAAGCCTTCTGCGGCGGCGTGGTCACGGGCTGACGTGTAGCATCCGCGCCCTATGGCAACCGTAAAGATCCCGCCCGTCCTTCGCGCATCGACCGACGGCGAAAAAGAAATCAGCGCCGCTGGCGCAAGTGTCGGTGACGTTCTTCGCAGCGTCACCGAGAGCTACCCCGACACTTCCGGTCAGATCTTCGGACCCGACGGGGACCTCAACCGCTACGTGAACGTCTACCTCAACAATGAGGACGTGCGCGTGCTTGAAGGTCTCGACACGGTCGTCGAAGACGCTGACACCGTGATGATCCTGCCAGCGATGGCGGGGGGCGCCGGCTAGGCGTAAGCCATCGCGAGCGCGACGCAGCCTGCGAGCGCGAGCACACACGCGAGGATCACGAAGGTGAGCGTCGCGTAGGACATCATCCCGGAGTTCTCCAGGGCGGGGGGCTCCTCGATGCGCAGCAGTTCGCGCGCGGTCGAGAGCGCGTATTCGGGCACGAGCACCTCCACGCGGTTGCCGGTCAGCGAGTAGAACTCGGTGCCGAGCGTGCGGACCATGCAGGGCACGCCTTCGGCGCGCAGCATGTCCTCGAGCATGTCGGCCTCGGAGCGATTCATCGCGACGACGACGCAGCGCATTGCGTCTCCACCCTCGCGACTGCGGAGCTCCGTGGCCAGCGGCGGTTCGTAGCTGCGCTCGGGCAGGAAGCCGTCCTGCGGGAAGGCCTCGTCAAACAGCGACGCGCCGTCGAACGGCGTGCTCTCTCGTTCTGGCGGGCGCGAGCCATCTTCCCCGAGCAAAGGCAGATCACATGCCGGGCATGCGGAGGCGCCGGGGCTGAAGCGTGCGCCGCAGAAGGGACATGTGGTGTCCTCGAAAAACGGCATCGCTACTGCACTCTACCGCCGTTGGCCGGGATTTGCGCCCAGCCCGTCGATTCAGTCAGCCGACGATTTCGAGCGCGACTTCTTCAACCTTTCGATCGACGATCGCGAAAGCGCGCACATCAGCCTCAGGTTCCGCGAGCGAAACGATGATGTAGAGCGCGTCGGGCCAGAGCGCGAGGTTGATGTCGGTCTGCGACGGGTAGGCCGCGCTGCGCGTGTGCGAGTGGTAGATCGCGCCGACCTCGTGATCTGCGTCGTCGATCAGGTTGTAGATCCGCAGGAAGTCGGCGGAGTCGATCTCGTAGCGGAGCGGGCTGGCTGCGGCATTGACCGCGCGGAATACCTGCTGCGCCGTACCGTCCGACGCCGACACGACCCCGCAGCACTCATTGGGCACGTCTTCGCGGGCGTGGGCGACCATTTCGTCGATCTGGGACTGGGTGAATTTCATGATTTCGCTGTAAACACCGATTAGGAGATCGGAGACTATAGTTTTTGAAGTAATGCACGTGATCGGGGAACAGAAACGCATGGGCGGCGGCAAGTACTCAGACATCGTCGAGTCGATCGGGCACACGCCCCTGGTCCAGCTCAAGCGGCTCTCTCCGAAGCCGGGCGTGCGCCTCTGGGCCAAGCTCGAGTCGCACAATCCGACGGGATCCGTCAAGGACCGCGTCGCGAAGTCGCTGATCGAAGACGCCGAAGCCAAGGGCGCGATCAGCCCGGGAGGCACGCTCTTCGAGCCGACTTCCGGCAACACCGGCATCGCGATGGCGATGATCGCCCGCCGCAAGGGCTACAAACTCAAAGTCGTGATGCCCGACAACGTCACCGAGGAGCGCACGCAGCTGCTCAGCATGTACGGCGCGGAGATCATCTACTCCGAGGGTGCCAAGGGATCCAACGGGGCCGTCGAGCTGGCGCTGGATCTCGCGGAGAAGAATCCGGATTACTACATGCCGTACCAGTACGGCAACGAGGCCAACCCGCTGGCCCATTACAACGGCACCGCGCCGGAGATCCACGAGGAGCTGGGGAACATCACGGCGTTCGTCGCCGGCCTCGGCACGGGCGGAACGCTGATGGGCCACGCCCGTTACTTCAAGGACCACGACACCGGAACGCAGATCGTGGCTTCCGAGCCGCTCCAGGGTGAGCTGGTGCAGGGTCTGCGTTCGCTCGCCGACGGATTCATTCCCCCGATCATCGACCTCAGCCTGATCGATCGCAAGATCATCGTGAGCAACCGCGACGCTGTTGTCTGGACGAAGAAGCTGCTCGAGGAAGAGGGCATCTTCGCCGGAGTCTCGAGCGGAGCGATCTGTTCGGTCGCGGTCCAGGCCGCCAAGAAGTACGACGAGGGCGACGTCGTCTTCGTGATCGCTGACGACGGGTGGAAGTACCTCTCGTCCGGCGTCTACACGAAGACGATCGAAGAACTCGAAGCCGACGGCTCGCTCGAGTCGACGCTCTTCTGGTAG
>JAEMSX010000078.1 GCA_016462645.1 Thermoleophilaceae bacterium | reverse complement strand
CTTTTGGGCTTGACTTGCGCCGGTGAGTATGCGAACATATGTTCGTGTCTGTGGTTTGCGTCATGCTCCCGCGCTTCGAGTTGCTCGTGGCCGCCGCTCCGGCGACCGCTGGCGGTGACGTGCGCCAAGCTTTGATGCGCGAGCCGATCGCGCTTGCGCCCGCACCGGGTGGGCGGCCCGTGATCGGACAGGTGAGCGCTGCGGCCGAAGCCTTCGCCGTCTCGCCCGGTCTCCCCGTCGGCGAAGCCTTTGCCCGCTGCCCCCAGCTCAAGCTCGTGCCACCTGATCCCGCCCGCGCCGGCAGCGCATGGGAGTGGGTGCTCCAGGCGCTCGAGAACCTCGGCGCGGAAGTCGAGAGCGACCCCGACAAGCCCGGCACGCTCTTCTTCGAGTCCGATGGTCTCGAACCCCTGCACCGCGGGTTCGACGGCGTGATCGCCGCCGTGCGCGACGCGATCCGCCGCCCCGTCCGGATCGGCGCAGGCCCCACGCGCTTCATCGCGCAGTCCGCCGCCCGCACCGCCCGCCCGCGCAAGCCGAAGGTGATCCACAACGACCTCGAGCGCCGCGACTTCCTCGCAAATGCTCCGGTCGCCTGGCTCGGCACTCACTCGCCCGGTTGCGCGCAGCTCGCGACCACGCTGGAGAAGCTCGGCATCGCCACGCTCGGCGAGTTCGCCGTGTTGCGCCGCGCGCAGGTGGCAGAGCGTTTCGGGCGGATCGGTCTGACAGCGCGTGACCTCATCTACGGACAGGAGCCGCCGCTGCGCCCGCGCAAGCCGGCCGAGCGACTGCGCGAATCGATCGAACTGATCGACGACGCCGATCCCCAGGGGGCAGAGCGCGGCGCGCTGACCGGCGATCTTGAGCGCGCGGTGGATCTTTTGATCGAGCGACTGCTGGCCCGGCCCGAGCGCGCCGGCCGGACGATCCGCGGCTTTGCGCTCGGCGCGCGGTTTGTTGAGGGCGGCTCGTGGAGCACGCGGGGGATCATGCGTGTACCGACTGCCGATGCCGCGCGGATCCGCCTCGTCGCGATGCAGAAGCTGAAGGACCTGCCCGAGCCCGCGGCCGCGCTCGAGCTGGCCGTCGACGGCTTCGGCCCGCTCGACCACGAGACGGCGACGCTGTTCGGCGACGACTCGCCGGAGGAACGCGCGGCGCGGCTGAAGACTGCGGCCGAGCAGGCGCGGCAGGCTGCGGGGTCATCGGAGAAGGTGGCGCGGGTGATGCGCTTGGATGAGGACTCGCGCGTGCCCGAACGGCGCGCGGCGCTCTCACCGGGTCCGGTGCCGCTGATGCAGCCGCAGCCGACCCAGGTCAGCGCGGACAAAGACGGAAGTCCGCTGCGCCTGCGCGGCAAGAGCGTCGAGCAGCAGCGCGAGCGCTGGGTTGTGGAGGACGGCTGGTGGACGCCGCGTCCGGTGCGCCGCCGCTACTTCGAGCTCGTGCTCGAGGACGGCGTCAACGCCGTCGTCTTCCAGGACCTCGGCAGCCGCCGCTGGTACCTGCAGGCCGCCTAGTCGAGCCAGGTACCTGTGCCATCGCATGTATCCGCGCAGCGCCGGTTCACCGGTTCAAGCGACGTTTCTTCCACGGTCCCGCCGCGGCGGGCGGGACCGTGGAGCAAGGACCGCTTGGCTGCGCCGGCTTGGAGGATTGCGCTGGCCTAGAGGTGCGTCGTCGCGTCTTCGCGGTCGAGTTCGGTGTCCGCGAAGGACACCGGGTCCTCGATCGGCTCGAGGTGCGTGAACACCGTCGCCGTGTCAAACAGCTCGCGCATGTCGTGCTCGATCGCCTCGGCGACGTCGTGGCCACGCTGGACCGACCAGTCGCCCGGCACCAGCACATGCAGTGAGATGAACGCGCGGTGCGCGGCCCTGCGCGTGCGCAGCGCGTGGAACGAGATTCCCTGCGCGCGGTAGCGGTCGAGCACGTGTTCGATCTGATCGATCTCTTCCGGCTCCAGGGCCCGGTCGAGCAGTCCGGACAGAGCGCCGCGCACCAGAATGAAACCGGTGGCGACGATGTTCACGGCGACGATCAGGGCGATGATCGGGTCGAGTCGTTCGATACCGGTGATCGCGACCAGCGCGACTCCGAGGATCACGCCGACCGAAGTGATGACGTCGGTCATCAGGTGGCGACCGTCGGCCTGGAGCGTCAGGGAGGTCTCGGCGCGTCCGACCCGCATCAGCATGCGCGCGACCACGAGGTTGATCACCGTGGCGACGCCGGTGATTGCAAGACCGATGCCGACCGACTCCAGCGCGACGGGGTTGATCAGGCGCTCGACGGCAGAGACCCCGATCACGATCGCCGCGACGATGATCATCGTTCCCTCGGCGCCGGCCGAGAGGTAGTCGGCCTTGTCGTGGCCGTATGCGTGGTCCTCGTCAGCGGGCTGGCCGGCCCAGCGCACCACGATCAGCGCCACGAATGCAGCCGCCAGGTTGACCAGCGATTCCGCGGCGTCCGCCAGCAGTCCGACCGATCCGGTGATCAGCCAGGCAGCACCCTTCAGCGCAATCGTGAAGAGCGCAGCCGCGATCGCCAGATAGATCATGCGCAGCAGGCGGCCCTGGCGCTGTGACGTCTCCCCGTGAGCAGTCATGGACCCAAAGACTAGGGACTGGCGCCGCGCTGCCGTGGACGAGTAGAATACGAACATATGTTCGTGTCAGGAAGACCAGCATATGTGGAGCTGCACGCCCACAGCGCTTACTCGTTTCACGACGGTGTCAGCCATCCGCACGAGCTCGCGGAGGCCGCAGCCGGTCACGGCTACAGCGCCTACGCGCTGACCGACCACGACGCGATCCACGGGAGTATGGAGTTCGCGCACGCGCTGCAGCCACTCGGGGTCGATGCGATCCACGGCGCCGAGATCACTGTGGACGGCGGCGAGCACGTCACCCTGATCGTCGAGAACAACAAGGGCTGGACCACGCTCTGCCGGCTGCTCACGCTCGCGCACGCAGAGACGCGCGAGGGCACGGCGCAGCGTTTGAACAAGCAGCGAACGCCGCAGCAGCCGCGCGTGAAATTCGATCAGCTGCTGGCGCTGGCTGAGGACGGCGGCGGGCTGATCTGTCTCTCGGGTTGCGCGTCGCGCGGCGCGGTGGCCGGGCGCGTGGCGCGTGGCGAGCTGGCGGCGGCCGAGGGCGCGGCGCGAAGGCTCGCCGGGGCGTTCGGGCACGAGCACTTCTTCATCGAGCTCCAGCGGCCGTTCCAGCGACACGACCGCGGACTCAACATCGCGCTCGAGCGGATCGCCGAACGGCTCGGCGTGCCGACGGTCGCGACCGGCAACGTCCACGTCCACGCGCGCAAGCGGGCACCCCTGCAGGACGTCTTCGTCGCGCTCAAGCACAACGCCTCACTCGACGAGACCGAGCCGCTGCGCCGTGGCAACAGCTCGCACGTGATGGCCTCGCCGCAGGAAATGGCGCGGCGCTTTGCCGAGCACCCGGGCGCAGTGGCGCAAACCGTTGAGATCGCCGGGCGGATCGACTTCGACCTCACCAGCGACCTCGGCTATCGCTATCCCGGTGCCCAGGACCCGCGCCAGATCAAGCGCCTGCGCGCAGTCTGCGAGACGCGATTGCAGGAGCGCTACGGACCCGGCGGCGATCATCGGGGCGGCAGCGTCGGCCGCCGCCACGTGTCTTTGCGGGAGGCTCGCGTGCGCCTTGAGGAAGAACTGCGCGTGATCGAGAAGCTGCGCCTGCCCGGCTTCTTCCTGATCCACCACGACCTGCTTGAGCTGGCGCGGGAGATCGCGATCGAGGTGCGTGGAGACAGCGCGGCACGCAATGTTCTGCCGCCGGGGCGCGGGCGGGGATCTTCCGTGTCCTCGATCGTCTGTTATCTGACCGGCCTGTCCCACGTCGATCCACTCGAGGCCGACCTCTGCCTCGGACGCTTCCTGCACGACGAGCTGACCTCGCTGCCGGACATCGACCTCGACTTCCCGCGCGACATCCGCCACGAGCTGATCCCGCGCATCCACAAGCGCTACAGCAATCGCCACTCGGCGCTGGTGGCGGCCTTCCCGACCTACCGGACGCGCGGCTCGCTGCGCGGGCTCGGCAAGGCACTCGGCCTGCCGCAGGCCGAGATCGAACGCGTCATCCGCACCACCGACCGCAGCTATGGCGAGGTGCTCGAAGAGAGGGTGGAGGCCTCGATCCGCGATGCGCCGACCGGCGCCCGGCTGCTTGACTCGCCGCGCTGGCGCGCGCTTTTGAAGTTGTTGCCGGAGATCCACCGCCTGCCGCGCGGACTCTCCCAGCACTCGGGGGGGATGGTGATCAGCACCGATCCGCTCGACACCGTCTGCCCGATCGTCCCCGCCGCGATGGTCAATCGCCAGATCGTTCAGTGGGACAAGGACTCGTGCTCGGATGCCGGCTTCGCGAAGATCGACCTGCTCGGCCTCGGCATGCTCAGCGCCGTCGAGCGCACGGTCGACCTGATCCACGGCGCGCGCGGCGAGCAGGTCGATCTCTCGCGGATCCCCCTGGACGACCCCGAGACCTTCCATCAGATTCGCCATGGCGAGACGACCGGCGTCTTCCAGATCGAGAGCCGCGCGCAGATGCAGATGCTCGTGCGCTCGCGCCCCGAGACGCTGAACGACATCTTCATCCAGGTCGCGATCGTGCGGCCGGGTCCGATCACGGGCGGTGCGGTGCATCCGTATCTCGACCGGCGCAAGAAACTGCGGGCGGATCCTTCCTATGAGGTGCCCTACGCGCATCCTTTGCTGAAGGAAGTGCTTGAGGACACGCTCGGGTCGATTGTTTTTCAGGATCAGGTGATTGAGGTTGCGCGGGTGATGGCTGACTTCACGCCGTCTGAGGGGGAGGGGCTGCGGCGGGCGATGAGTCGGAAGCGGAGCCATGAGGCTTTGGCGGCGTACCACTTGAGGTTTGTCGAAGGCGCCGGCGCAAACGGCGTCAGTGAAGAAGTGGCTGAGAGCGTGTTTGCGCAGATCATCGGGTTTTCGGGGTTTGGGTTTCCGAAGGCTCATGCGGCGGCGTTCGGTTTGCTCGCCTACCAGACCTCATGGCTGCGGGCGCATTATGCGCCGGAGTTCGTCTGCGGATTGATGAATGAGCAGCCGATGGGTTTTTATCTGCCGGATGCATTGGCGCACGAGGCGCAGCGGCGCGGCATCAAGGTGTTGCCGGCGGATGTCAATCACAGCGGCGTCGAGTGCTCGGTCGAGTGGATTCCACGCGAGCCGGAAACGCAATCAAGCCAAGAACTGCCCCAACGTACGACGTGCCCACCCTCGGCACGTCGTACGTTGGGGCAAGAAGCCGCAGAGGAATCGGAGCTGGCCGTGCGAGTGGGGCTGGGGTATGTGAAGGGCGCCAAGGAGGCGGGGCTGCGGTCGCTGGTCGCCGCGCGCAAAGAAGCCGGCCCGTTCACATCCGTCGAAGATCTCGCCAGCCGCTCCGGCACGGACGGCCCCACCCTGGAGAAGCTCGCATGGGCCGGGGCGTGCGACAACGTCGGCACCGGAACAAAGGGCCGCAACCGCCGCGAGGCACTCTGGCTGCTCGGTGCCGCTCCTGCCGGCGAGACCAAGGCCGACGACTCGGCGCAGCTGGCCCTGCCGATCGCGCCGCTGCCGGTCCCGAGGCTGAACAAGCTCGACGACTGGGACGAGATGATCGCCGACTACGGGGCGACCGGGATGACCGTCGGCACGCACCCTCTGGGGTTGCTGCGCGATCGCCTGAAAACAGAAGGCATCAGCTCCAGCACCGACCTCGATCGCCTTCCCGAGAACCACCGCGTAGAGGTTTCCGGCCTGGTCGTTGCACGTCAGCGCCCAGGCACGGCCAAGGGCGTCGTCTTCGTCCTGCTCGAGGACGAGGTGGGCGTGGTCAACGTGATCCTCCCGCCGCAGATCTACGCAAAGCACCGGACCACCGTGCGCAGCGAGCCGCTGCTGACGGTCACGGGCAAGCTCGAACGTAGGACTGGAGCCACAAACGTGCTCGCCACGCACGTCAAGGCGCTGCTCGGTGCGGACATCGAACGGGCCGTGCGCGAAATCAAGCGCCCGCAGCCGTCAGAGCAGGATGTGCGCAGCAAAATGGGCATCGACACCGACACGGCGCTCGCGGCGATGAACGGCGATTTTGCTGCCGCGCGCAAGGTTATGGGCGAAGCTGCCGACATAAGGGCAGTTGCCCCAGTCGGAATCAATTTTGGACGCAAGGGGCGATAGAACCGACTTTCAGGCAGCCACCGAACCTCAATGACCCCAACCCGTGAAGCACCCCGCGTAGTCGTGGCGGACGATTCCGCCTTCATGCGCAGGCTGATCTC
>JAEMSX010000143.1 GCA_016462645.1 Thermoleophilaceae bacterium | reverse complement strand
CTGCGACGCAGCATCGGCTCGGAAGCGCTTGACTCCCGCGGCGACCCCGGTCGGGTCAATCCTCTGAGCGGGTATGTCTGCAGTTGGCATCTGGGGGTACAAGGAAAAGTTTTGTGTGGCAGTGGGACTACAGGGTGCGTGAATTCCCTGGTTGCCACTTCTGTTGCTCGCTCTTGCTCAGCTTGAGCAACTTGGCGAGGATCTGACGGGCGGCCGGCGCTGCGGATTCTGCTCCGAAGCCGCCCTGCTCAACCGTCACAGCAACAACATAGCGTGGGTTTGGGTACGGAGCGAGGGCGAGATACCAGGACTGGTCCTCCTTGCCCGCGCCGGCTTCCGCGGTTCCGGTCTTGCCCGCTATCTGCGCGGGGAAGTCGTTGAAGACTGCGTAGCTCGTTCCGCCGGGTTCCTGGGCGGCGCCGTGCAGGCCTGTGAGGATCGCGTTGACGTTCGCGGGTTTGAGGTCGAGCCTGCGGCGCGAGGGCTGGTCGATCGTCTGCACGGCTTCGCCCTGGGCGTCGTCGATGCCCTTGCCCAGGTGCGGCGTGACCACGTATCCGCCGTTGCCGAGCGCCGCGTACGCGACGGCCATCTGCAGCGGGGAGGCCTGGGTCGAGCCCTGGCCGACGGAGGCGTTCATGTTGTCTCCGGCATTCCACGGACGCTTCTGCTCGGCTTTGACGATCTTCGGATTTGAGACCTGGCCCGGCGACGCGTCGGGGAGGTCGATGTTCGGGCTGCGCGCGAGCCCGAGCCGTGCGGCCATGCGCTGGATTATCTGGCCGCCCTTCTGGTAGGCCTTGAGACCCTGCTGGTAGAAGTAGATGTCGCTGGAGTAACGCAGCGCGTCGTGCAGGTTGATCGTGCCGAGCGGCTCCTTCCCGGCGTTCTGCCACTTGTAGCCGCCGTACTCCCAGACGCCGCCATCATCGATCGTGTAGTTGGGGGCGAGCAGGCCGGCCTGCATGTTCGCGATCGACGTGATCGCCTTGAAGGTCGAACCCGGTGGGTAGACGGCGCCGATCGTGCGATTGATGATCGGCAGGCCGTTTTCCTTGGAACTGATCTCGTCGTACTTGGACTGCTTGAGCACGCCGGAGAAGAGTCCCGGGTCGTAGGTCGGATAGCTGCCCATGCCGAGGAGCTCGCCAGTGTGCACGTCCATCGCCACGAAGGCGGCGCCGTGGGTCGGGATGCCCCCCGCCCCACGCGCGATCGCGGCTTCGCCGACCTCCTGCACGCCCTTGTCGATCGTCAGACGCAGGCTGTCGCCGGTCTCGGGCTTGGTACCCGGAAGCTCCTTGCGCGCCTTGCCACTGGCCTCGACCTCGACGCGCTGCAAGCCGGGCTTGCCGCGCAGATAGCGGTCGTACTCGAGCTCAAGCCCGGTCTGCCCCACCGTGTCACCCTGCTGCGCGTTCTCGAACTCGCCCGATTTGAGCTCTTCGGCGTCGATCTCCCGGACGTATCCGAAAAGGTGCGATGCGAGCTCGTTGTTGGGGTAGGCGCGCTTGTAGGACTGCGAAACGGTGATGTTCGGGAACGCCTCGCTGTTCTCGCTGATCTTGACCACGCTGTCGTAGTCGACGTCCTCGGCGATCACGGCGTTGGCGAACGACTCCTGGATGATTGAGTCGCGCATCTTCTCCTTGAGCTCGCTCTGCGACGTGTTCAGAGCAAGCGAGAGGCGTTTGAGTTGCGGCTTGAAGCTCGGGTCGTTGAACACCAGCTGCTTGTTCTTCTTGCTCAGCGTGATGCCCCACTCGTTCTGGTC
>JAEMSX010000027.1 GCA_016462645.1 Thermoleophilaceae bacterium | reverse complement strand
AGAAGAACGCCGTGATCCTCGCCCACAACTACCAGGTGCCCGAGGTCCAGGACGTCGCCGATTACACCGGCGACTCGCTCGGTCTGTCGATCGAGGCGTCAAAGACCGACGCCGAGCGCATCGTCTTCTGCGGGGTGCACTTCATGGCCGAGACCGCCAAGGTGCTGAGCCCCGAGAAGACCGTGCTGATCCCCGACACCCGCGCCGGCTGCTCGCTGGCTGACGGCATCACCGCGCAGCAGCTGCGCGACTGGAAGGCCGAGAACCCGGGCGCGAAGGTCGTGATGTACGTCAACACGACCGCCGAGGTCAAGGCCGAGACCGACTACTGCGTGACCAGCTCCAATGCCGTGAACGTGGTCAACGCGATCCCGGAGGGCGAGGAGATCCTCTTCGGGCCGGACATGTTCCTCGGCAGCTACGTCGAGAAGATGACCAGGCGACCGATGAAGGTCTGGATGGGGGAGTGCCACGTGCACGCCGGAATCCGCCCGGCCGATCTGCAGAAGATGCTCGACGAGAGCCCCGACGCAGACCTGATGATCCACCCCGAGTGCGGCTGCTCGACCAGCGCGATGGAGTACCTCGCCTGCGGCGACATCGACCCCGAGCGCACGTTCATCCTCTCGACCGGCGGCATGATCGAACACGTCAAGAAGAGCAAGGCCAAGAAGTTCATCGTGGCCACGGAAGAGGGAATCTTCCACCCGCTGCGCCTGGCTGCGCCTGACCGCGAGTTCGTGCCCGCAAGTCAGGGCGCCGTCTGCGGATTCATGAAGACGATCACGCTCGAGCGCCTGCGCGACGCGCTGCGCGACGACAAGTACCACGTCGAGGTGGACCCCGCGATCGCCGAGAAGGCGCGCATTCCGATCGAGCGGATGATCTCGATCACCGCCTGACCGCTACCTTGACACAGCCGTGATAAGGTTTTCCGAGCATGACGACGGAAGCCCCTGCCAAGTCCCTCACGATCAATGAGGCCGCTGAAACCAGCGGCTGGTCGCCGCGAATGCTGCGGTACATCGAGAGTGTCGGACTGGTTGAGCCACCGCGGTCCCCGGCCGGCTATCGCCTGTACGGACCCGGTGAACTCCAGCGCCTGCGCACACTGCGTGAGCTGCTGAAGGGAAACAAGCTCGAAATTGCGGACGTTGGCTTCGTTCAGCGCCTGCGTGACGAGCCCGAGACAGATCGCGCCGTGAACGAATGGCTCGATCAGACCGCCGAGAAGCCGAAAGAAATCCCCGCGGACGATTGGCTGTCGTTTGAACAGCAGAAGCATCAACAACTTTTGAACGCAACGCAAAACCCCAACAACACTGCAAGCAACTCCTGAAGGAGAACCACCCAAGCATGTCCACCACCCTCGAAGCAACTGACTTCAAGGTCGCAGACCTTTCGCTCGCCGCCGCGGGCCGCAAGCAGATCGAGCTCGCCGAGCACGAGATGCCGGGCCTCATGAGCACCCGCGAGGAGTACGCCGACGCACAGCCGCTCAAGGGCGCGCGCATCATCGGCTCGCTGCACATGACCGTCCAGACCGCCGTCCTGATCGAGACGCTGACCGCGCTCGGCGCCGAAGTGCGTTGGGCCAGCTGCAACATCTTCAGCACGCAGGACGAGGCCGCGGCCGCAGTCGCCGTCGGCCCCAACGGCACGCCGGAGAACCCGCAGGGTGTCCCGGTCTTCGCCTGGAAGGGTGAGACGCTGGAGGAGTACTGGTGGTGCACCGAGCAGATCGTCAACTGGCCGGGCGAGCCCGCCAACATGATCCTCGACGACGGTGGCGACGCCACGATGCTGATCCACAAGGGCCGCGAGTTCGAACTCGCCGGAGCCGTGCCGAACCCGGCCGACGCCGAGTCCGAAGAGTTCGAGGTCTTCTTGAGCCTGCTCGAGAAGTCAGTCGCCGAGTTCCCGGACCGCTACACCAAGATCGCTGAGTCGATCAAGGGCGTGACCGAAGAGACCACCACTGGTGTTCACCGCCTGTACGAGCTCGCCGAGACCGGCGACCTGCTCTTCCCGGCGATCAACGTCAACGACTCGGTCACCAAGAGCAAGTTCGACAACCTCTACGGCTGCCGTCACTCGCTGGTCGACGGAATCAACCGCGCCACTGACGTGATGCTCGCGGGCAAGACCGCTGTGATCTGCGGCTTCGGCGACGTCGGCAAGGGCTCAGCTGAGTCCCTTCGCGCCGCCGGTGCCCGCGTGATCGTCACCGAGATCGACCCGATCTGCGCCCTCCAGGCGTCGATGCAGGGCTACCAGGTCGACACGCTCGAGAATCACCTCGACACCGCTGACATCTTCATCACCACGACGGGCAACAAGGACATCATCATGGCCGCGGACCTCGCGCGCATGAAGAACAAGGCCATCGTCGGCAACATCGGTCACTTCGACAACGAGATCGACATGGCCGGCCTCGCCGCCATCGAGGGCATCGAGAAGATCGAGGTCAAACCGCAGGTCCACGAGTGGAAGTTCCCCGACGGCCACAGCATCCTCGTCCTCTCAGAGGGTCGTCTGCTGAACCTCGGCAACGCCACCGGCCACCCGTCATTCGTGATGAGCAACTCCTTCACGAACCAGACGATCGCGCAGATCGAGCTCTTCACCAAGAACGACGAGTACGAGAAGCAGGTCTACGTGCTGCCCAAGCACCTCGACGAGAAGGTCGCCCGTCTGCACCTCGCAGCGGTCAACGTCAACCTCACCGAGCTGCGTCCCGACCAGGCTGCCTACATCGGCGTCAAGGTCGAAGGTCCCTACAAGCCGGAGCACTACCGCTACTAGGCAGGACCGCACAACTCGCAGTACCCAGGAAGGGGTCCGGCAGCTGCCGGGCCCCTTTTTGTCCTTCACCCCCTTCAGAATTGGCAAAGTGGTGCCGATCATTTTGAGGTATGCAAATTAGGTCAGTTTCAATTCTCCGTGTGCGGCGCGCCGCAATGGCGTTTTTCGCGCTTCTGGCGACGACTCTGGCGTTCTCCACAACGGCGAGCGCCGATCCGACCACAGACGTCATCGGCGGCACGAACGTCTCGCACAGCGATTACGTGAACTTCTATCCGTTCATGGTCGGCCTGCTCGCCGATGCGGACCCCAGCCACCAGTTCTGCGGGGGAAGCCTGATCGCTTCGCAGTGGGTGATGACCGCGGCCCACTGCTACGCGCCTGAAGAGGGCATCGTTCCCAAGTACGTGCACATCGGCAGCGAGGACATGCTGAGCGGGGGCGAGATCATTCCGGTCGCCGCAAGCATCATTCACCCGGCGTGGAACCCGGACCTGCTTCGCAATGACATCCAGCTGATCAAGCTGAAGTACGCGCCGACGCTCTTTGGAACGGTCACGCGTTCGACCGCCGCGGAGGATCCGGTCGGCGGCGAGGCCGCCACGCTCATCGGTTGGGGCAAGACAGCTTCCGGAGGCGGCGGTTCGGCCTCCCAGTTCCTGAAGTCAGCCTCCGTGGATGTCGTCGCACAGAACGATTGCCAGGACTGGTGGAACTACGAAGAAGGACAGGAGGTCGTCACCGGAAGCCAGATCTGCGCGATCCACGAGGACACCGGCACGGGGGCGCGTATGGCCTGCAACGGCGACAGCGGTGGCCCGCTGCTCTACAACAACAAGGTCATCGGCATCGCGAGCTTCGTGTACATCGGTTGCTACGACTATCTGCCCAACGTCTACACCCGCGTCTCATCCTTCAACGGTTGGATCGACGGTGCCAAGGCCAAGACGATTTCTCCAGAGGTGAGCGATGTGAGTTTCGGCAGCGTGGATGTTGCCAGCGGAGCCGCCGAGCGCACGATCAAGTTCCGCAGCGACGGCGACCAGACCGTGAACGTGTCAACTGGAGCCGCGACCGGCGACTTCGCGGTGAAGGCGAGCTCGTGCAACGGAGCGATTCTCTCGGGTGCCTTCTGCCAGGTGGTCGTCACCTTCGATCCCACCAACACCGGCGCCCGCGGCGGCGAACTGGTCGTCTCATCGGACTCAACTTCCGGCGCGGTCTCGCGCGTCAGGCTCTCCGGCTTCGGCACCGGGAAATCAACCACACCGATCTCGCTCAGACTGACCCTGCCGCACGCCTCGAAGGTCAAGGGCAAGAAGCTGACGGCGAAGTTCCGGGTGGGCTACGCCTTCCCGGCAGGGTCCTCGTCGCCGGCTGCGTGTTCCGGACTCGTCCGGCTCTCGCTGAAGGTCCCCAAGCTGAAGAAGCCGGTCTTCAAGACCGCCGCGATGGCATGGACGGTCAAGGGCTGCGCGGTCACGATCGTCACCTCGATGAAGAAGGCGGCCAAGGGCAGGAAGGCCAAGGCCACCGTCTCATTCGCCGGCAACAACATCGTCGGCCCGGCCGAGATCAAGAAGACGATCAGGATCCGCTGAGCGCTCTTCTGCGCTAACGGCATGGGCAGGCCGACGCTGCCGGTACCGTGGGAAAACGATGGATTCCTTCGTCGCGATCGACTTCGAAACTGCCACGTGGGGTTCCGCGTGTGCGATCGGCCTTGCGCATTTCGAGGACGGCAAGAAGATCGATGAGCGCTACACGCTGATCAATCCGAAGATCGCGGCGAGCAGCTGGGAGTACGGCGCGATTCGCGTCCACGGCATTCACCCCAGGGACGTCGTCGACGCCCCGACCTTCGCCGACATCTGGCCCGAGCTGATCCACTACGCGGCCTGTTATCCGCTGGTCGCCCACAACGCGAACTTCGACATGGGCGTGCTGCGCAGCGAGCTCACGCGGGCCAACCTCGCAAGTCCGACCATCCGCTACGGCTGCTCGATGCAGCTGGCGCGCAGCGCGTGGCCCAAGCGGCGCACCAAGGATCTCGAAGACGCGACGGTCGCCGAACTGCGCGCCGCGCCCGAGAACCACAAGCTGAGCACGCTGAGCGAGTTCCTTTCGATCGAGCTCGATCACCACAACGCACTCTCAGACGCAGTCGCCTGCGGCGAGATCACGGTGCGGGCTGTTGAGCAGCTCGGGGCCAGCACCCTGGCCGCGGCCTACGATCAGCCGCGACTTCGCTGGGGCGAGCTCACGCCGGAGTTTTCGGTCGCGGGCTGACCGGGCCCGCATTGCGCTTGAGCTTGGCCGAGCGCTTGATCATCTGGCTGTACATCAAGCGGTGCTGACGCACGGCAAGGCGCGGCGAGAGGCGCTCGAGCCACCAACCGATCTTCCCGTAGAAGGGCGTGATCACGATCGGCTTCTTCTTGGCGACTCCCTCAAGCAGGGTGCGCACGGCCTTGTGCGTCGGGTGCGGCTTGATCGGGATCATCCCGCGCACGTCGGGAACATCCATCGTCCCGCGCACGGTGTTGTTGTCGATCATCCCGCTCTCGACGAACGCGGGGCAGAAGGTGGTGACCGAGATGCCGTTGCGCACTGCCTCCATCTCGAGGTTCTTGCCCATGCCGACAACGGCGTGCTTGGTTGCCACGTAGTGCGTCTGCAGCGGCACCGGAACCAGGCCGGCGACCGAGGCGGTGTTGATGATGTGCCCGCTCTGCTGGATGAACATCTGGTCGTAGGCGAGCTTCACGCCGTAGGCGACGCCCTTGAGGTTGACGTCGATGATCTTGTCCCAGTCGTCGAGCGTCACGATCTCGACCTCGCCGAAGATCGCGACGCCGGCATTGTTGAAGATGAAGTCGAGCGAGCCGTGACCGTCAACAACGCGGTCGATCGCGGCGGCGACCTGGTCGCGATCGGAGACATCCACGATCATCCATCCCTGGTTGCCGGGGAGCTCCGCGGCGGCATCCTCGACCGAGGGGACGACGTCAGTCAGCAGCACGCGCGCACCTGCCTGGGCGCACTGCTTGGCGATCTCCTTGCCGATGCCGCTGGCGGCCCCGGTCACGATCACCGACTTGCCGCGGAAGGCCTCCTCAACTGTCATGAACAATCACGTACGCGATGTTATATGACACGCAGTCAATAAGGCTGACTGCGGCGGATCAGTCGCCGCCGCCGCCCATGCTGTTGAGCGTGGGGCAGGGCGGACGCTGTTCCCAGATCTCCTGCAGCTCGTCGGCGGTCAGATCGCTGCGCTCCTCGGCCTGGCCAATCACGACGTCAATCCAGTCGAGCTCGCAATCGCAGTTGATCGCGGCCCAGTGCTGCTTTGCGCTCTTGCGCAGGTTGTGCAGAAGGTGGGTGGATTCGTCGGGGACGATCGAAGCGATCTCGATCGTCTCGCCCGCGCCGGTTGCCTCGGGCTGCGCGTCGTCGTTCTCGACGATGAGGTCGAGAATGTCGCGCATCGCGAGCATGCCGACCACGGCGCCGCTTGAGACGACGACGAGGTGGCGGAACTGCCCGACCATCATCGTGTGCAGCGCGCGCTCAAGCGACCAGGTGGGTTTTGCGGCGACGGCCGTGCGGGTGTGGAAGTCGGCGACGGTCTTGCCTTCAGGCGAGATTCCGTTGGCGACCATCTTCACGACATCGAACTCGGTGAAGATCGACGGCGAGTCGTCGCCGGTGTCGACCACGAGTGCGCGACCGCGGTTCTCACGGAACATCTGTGAGGCGACGGTGATCGGCGTGTGGGCGAGTACGAGGTGAACCTCGCCCATCGCATCGCCGACGGTTGAAGCCTGCAGAACAGAGGTGTTGATGCTGCCCGGTTCCATGAGAACGATCAGTATGACCGATCAGCGAACAGCGTGTGGCGTGGGTCGAGAGCGGGAATAAAAGTGGGACGTCGCGGCGTGGATCTGATCCAGAGCGCCTAGGCCAAAACCACGACCGCGCAAATTCACGGAACCCCCCGTGAACTCCGTCCCGCGCTAAGGGTAGGCCAAATATACCGATTGGTACATATATTTGGACAGATGTATCGGGACCCGTATGAGGTAGGTCAAAACCACGAGCCTGTCTCGCGCTACTTGATCGTGAGCTTGCTGGTGATGCTCGTGGCCGAAAACTTGGTTGTTTTCGGCGTTGTCGCTACGAACTTGTAGCGGCCCGGCTTGAGTCTGAGGCTGACTTTGAAGGCACCCTTTTTCGCGGCGCTCGACTTGGCGACGCGCTTGGTGCCCTTCGTCCCGATGCGAGTTGCGACGACGCTGACCTTGCCGGAGAAGTTCTTCGACACGGTCCCGACGATCACGAGTTTGCTTCCGCTGCGCTTGGCGCTCTTGAACTTCAGACCGCTCGGTCCGAGGCGTGGCTCGATCAGATAAGTCTCCTGCGCGGTCGCCTGGCGACCCAGCGCGTCGGTGACGACGAGGCTGAGCGACGCGTAGACGGGGAGGCTGCCGTTGTTGGTGAACGAGACGACCTGACCGTTGGTCGCGCTGCCGGTGCGACCGCCGGTCTTGTCGGCGAACGTGAACTTGGCCGTCACGGGCGAGCCGACGTTGGAGAAGGAGAGGGGGACGCTGCGGATTCCCTGCTTGCTTGCGTCGGCTGCGCCGAGGGCGGCGACGGGGCCGACCGCGTCGATCGTCGTGCCGACTTCAGTCCAGTCGGAGGCGTTGTCAAATGAGTCGACGGCGCGGATGCGCAGGCGGATGTTCTGGCCCTCGGTGCCGGGCAGGCTGATCGAGGTCTGTTCTGTCGCGGTCAAGAGGGGCGAGAACGGTGCGCCATCGATTGACTCTTCGACGTCGTACTTCACTGCGCTTTGGGAATCGCTGCCGGCCCATTGGAAGAAGGGTTGGGTGGTGGTGCTCCACGTGGGCATCCCTGAGACGGCCAGGCTCGGTGGTGTTGCGTCGACGTCGAGTGAGGTTGAATCGGAGCCGGTGAAGGTCTCGCCGTAGGCAGTGCCAGTCGCGGTTGCGGAAAAGGTCTTGGCACCCGAAGTGAGATTGTCGACGAGCCAGATCACCGTCGTCGTCTCGCCAGCACCGACGTCATACGGAGTCGTCGGGCTCGTGGCGCCGCCAGTATTGAGCGACGTCCCCGGGGGGAGGTCGAGCGTCATCGAGAAGTCCTCGAGCGTGAGGTCGTTGGAGGTGTTCTCGACGCTCGCCGTGATCTGGACGGTGCCGGATCCGCTGGTGATCGTCGGCGCGACCGTCAATGCGACCTCCGGCACCGGTGTCTCGAGCGCTGTGAGCGCGTGATGCCCAGCAAGCGAGAAGGGCTCGGAGCTCGCGCCGTCGATCGGGGTGAGCGCCTTGACCTTGACGATCTGTGCCCCTGTGCCCGTCGATCGAATCTGCTCGACGTTGTCGCCGCCATCGGAGCCGTTGCCCGGCATCGGGTTGTCGGTGGACGGCACGATGTCGCTGTCGACGTTGTCGCCCGCGTCGCTTCCACCGGTGGCAGTCGGGGTGCCGGGATCCGATGCGTCGAACTGCGAGAGGTCAAGATTGGTGAGGTCGTGATAGCCGGGACTGAGAATCGAGCTGGCGTCTGTGCGGCGATTCCAGACCAGCGTTGTGCGGTCGTCAACGGCAAGGTCAGGCTGGCTGAAGAAACGCACGCCGTTCGCATCGCTCCCTGTGATCGTTCCCTGCACGTAGTTGCCGCGATCCGGAAACGCAGCCGCCATATTGATGGCGCCCCAGCCCGAACGCGGAGTCCAGTAGGTCTGGCCAGCGACCGGGGTGGCACTGTTAATCATGATCGCCTTCTGCGCGGTGGGGCTGTAAACGCCGGTGGAGGCCAGGAGCAGGGCGCCGCTGGCCGCGATCGGAGCGGCAAAGCTCGTACCGAGGCCCCCGGAGGTCCACGTCGCATCATCGATCGCCGACGGAGTTCCAGAAGTCCCAAACACTGGCGCAATGAGGTCCGGCTTCTTTCGGCCACCCCATGTCGGGCCGGGCGATGTGTGCTCCCACGGGGCATAACCGGATACATCCGGATAGGTCGTGCTCGAATCGAGTCCGCCGACTGTCAGAACGTTGAAGTTCGTTCCTGGAGACGAGACTCGATGGGGACCGTCGCCGCAGTCCGTGTACGACGGATCTGCGGTCCCACAGTTGCCGGCAGACACTGTATGAAGAATTCCGAACTGATCCTCCAGTGCATCGAAATAGTTGGCAAGGGGTTGGAGGTCGACTTCGTCGTCGTAAAGACCCGCGCTGTAGTTGATGACTTCGGGAAGGTCTGCTTCACCTCCGAGTCCTTCATCACCTGCCGACTGGATGCCAAGGTTCCACAGGTACGGATTGTCGGACAAGTAGTTGTCGTAGAGCTTGTCGATTCCATACGCCATACCCTGGGCTCCGTCCGACAAGTGCGTGCTGGCGATGGTTGACGCGATCGTGTTCGCATGCTTGGTGCCGGGGAAACCGTCGCGACCCAATGGGTAGATCACTCGGGTCGGGCCTGATCCATCGCAGGTCGGGCAGTCGCCGTCTAGTCGCGACCGAAACGCATCGTGGGATGTTCGAATGCCCTGGTCGAAGACAACGACATCTGGTGCTCCATTCGCGTCCATGGATGGGCCGCCGCCGTTGAAGCCCGCCGATTGCCATACCGACGAGCCGTCAATCGGCGAATTCATCCACGTGGGAGATGCTGCGGGGCGGATCGCTTTGATGCTCTTGACGGAAGCCAAGATCGCAAGTGCATTCCTAGGGACGAGTGCAACGACATGATTTGGAATAGGGACTGCGCGAACAACAGTTCCTCCAAGTTGCCTGACTATCTGCTGAATGGCTCGGCTCTCCGTGACACTCGGTCTGGCCGCATCACGAATCCTGGCAAGTGCCACATTTCGCTTCGCATCTAGCCGGCGGGCTCCTGAGAGTTCCGCCTCGGTAATCCTCAGTTTGCTGGCGCGTGCGGCGCGCGAACAGCCAGCGCAGCCGCGAGCGCTCAGGTCAGATTTTGCGCTCC
The DNA here is from genome assembly GCA_016462645.1 of Thermoleophilaceae bacterium. GTDB lineage: Bacteria > Actinomycetota > Thermoleophilia > Solirubrobacterales > JACPNS01 > JACPNS01. Next base: position 15,173 of record JAEMSX010000027.1, on the reverse strand, counting down.
TTGGAATGCGAGCCAATAACGTGTCGTCCCTCAACACCAAAGCGACAAGAACACGCTCCATTGAGCCACTCGCAGCCGTCGGTGTCTCAGGCAATTCGAAGCGTGAACTGGACTCAACGGCTGACATGGCACTTGCATGCGCGCGGTTGCTTAGACATGCGATTACCAGCGTCGCCATGAGCACTATGGCGAAGGCGAGGGTGGAGAGTCTCCGAACCTGGTGGTTTTCGTCGATAGGCATGAATGGATGGGGCGGCTGCCCGGGGCGTGCCGATTGCCAGCATAAGCCCGCGACCAGCTTCTGGCGTGGCGCTGACAAGGATTGCCCGAAGAGTTTGAACGTGCTCTGCTTTCTTGGCGACTCAGCTGTTTCAACATCATCATCGGACCGAAAGAGCGGTCTGTCCACTAGTTAAGGCGAATTACAACCGGCTTGGAAGCGCTTGAAACATGCCCCCAAGAGCTTTCGGTTGGTGCTGTGACACGAAACACGATCTTCGCTTTCACTCTGCTGCCATCGAATCGATACCTGACCTTGAACGCTCCTTTCAAATCCGTGTGGAAGATCGCGATGGCGGGGCGCCATTTCTTTGCCGCGTAAAACTGAAGCGCAAGGATCTTTCCCGTCGGCGGGATGCTTCTGTCGAACGACACCGCCTTGCCGCTGAAGGTCACGGCCTCACCGGTTCGAGCGTGCCGAGAACTCAGCTTGAGCGAGATCTTCGCCTCTGTTTCCAGAGTCGCGTTGCTTTCAGCGTCCTCTCGAAGTTCCGTTCCGTCGAATCGAGCCGAGACCGTACGGTTCATACCGGCCGGAACTCGAATGGCAAACGCACCGTTTCGATCGGTCCGAGCGATACCAACGACCGACCTACGTCCGGACACGCGCTCGCGAGTGCTGACGACGACGTTCTGACCCTGGATTGGGAGTCCGTGCTGGTCAGAGAGGCTGCCCGCAGCAACGGCGCCACGCTTGAAGGGAACGGCCAGGCGGCGGGCCCCGCCGACCAACTTGAATCGACCTCGGACGGCTTTGTAGCAACCGCGGGTGAGCTGGCGGGAGCATCTCTTGATGACACATCTGCGCTTGCCACAGCTCCGGATCGCTCGGTGAAGGTGCAGGTCGAGTTTGGAGTCTGATCGAGAGGGATTGGCAATCGTCGCGGCTGTCCCATCTTCAAAGCGCGCCACCGTGATGTCGTTTCCGGCTCCGTCGACGGCGATGACCCTCACGTCGTACGTTCCATTGAGGAGCTGCGTGTCTGGGAATCTGGCGGTCGCGGTTGCGCTTGAGTATCCCCCGTTCTTGAGGCGCACGCCAGAGTTGACGAGTTCGGTTGGGAGAGAGCGCCATACCCCACCGGTGCCAGGTCCGCGCACGTATATGACAGCAAGCTCGACTCCTGAGTCGCCGTCGCTCGCTTTTGCCGAGAGGACAGTTGGGCGCGACGATTCTGTGCGCGCCAAGCTCGCGGATGGGCGGATGCCGTCTATCCCGAAGGTCACGCGTTTCGATGCAGACCGATTGCCGGCTACGTCCACGGCGTTTAGGTGAAGGCTGTGCTCTCCGTGTTCGACTGTGGTGATGTCCGCGCGTCCGCCACGCGGGGCGCCCTTGTCAGTCGGACCGATCCCGTCAATTGTGTACGCGAGGTAGCCGCCATTCCTGGAGTCGTCCTCGTTTGGGCCGGCAGGCGACATTCCTGAGAGCGCGTCGGCGCCTTCAAGTGTGATTGTTCGCCCACTCCGATACCACTTGCCTTCCTGGACGCCGACTATCGACGGAACTGGGTCCGTTCGATCAATTTTTGCCTCGACGCTCTCGGTTTGAGTGGATGCGATTCCGTTACACGCGATTGCTCGCAGGTGGATGTAGTGGGCGGCCTCTTCAAGGTCACCCGGGAGGCGGACACTTCGTGCCGCACTTCCACCGGGCACTGTGATCGTTTCGGGGGCCTGATCGACAGGCGAGCGGCTGATCTTGTGTGAAAAGCCGCAGACCGGTGCATGCGAACCCGGTAGCGGGATGTACGAGAATTCCTGGTCGAAACCAGCGGCCAGCTCGTCTCGGCTGATCCAGGTATTGCTCTGTCCGGTAGGTCTGGTCGGCGCCGACGGATCAAACCCGATCGCCACCACCGACTCGTCACCAACGTCGGAGACATTCCCCGCGCGGTCAACCACCTGAACCCGAAGCAAGTATCGCCCGACCGCTGGAACCGTCACGCCCGAGACACTCGACATTGTCGCCGACACGCCGCCAACCGTCGAGCCCACCGGAACGGTCACCGGCGCAGGGTTGCTCTGCGTGCCCGGGTCGGTCGGCTCGACATCGACCACGACTTTCTCGATCCCGGACTGCGTGGCTGTTTCGTCAACCTCCGCGCCGTTCACCCAGCTCGCACCAAACGAGTTGGTCGCGCTCCAGCCGTTCATTCCGCTCGTCTCGGGCTTCACATCCGCGGCGGGATCTGGCTTCGTGTTGTCGACCCTGTAGTTGAAGGTCGGGGACTGACCTGTCATTCCGGCAGGATCGGTGGCGGTGTAACGCCCGGTGTGCATTCCGTCGAGGACGGCTCTGGTGTCGAAAGAACCACTCCATTCTCTCGAGGGTTCGCATGGGATCCACCTTGAAAAGTCGCACGATGCCGGAGCGGAGACCGAGAGCGTGGGGTCACCCGGGTAGAACGCCATCGACGCGATCCCGCTTCCGTCGGCGTCCCGACCGGTGGCACCTACCTCGACGTTTCCACTCAGCCATTTGCCCTGACTGATTTCGTGGCTCGGAAGCGAAGTGCTCACGGCGGGAACGGTGTTGTCGCCGATCGTCGCGGAAATGCCGGCCAGCCAGACGAATCCGCTCGTGTAGCTCGTGCTCACATCCAGCTGCCATCCACCGCAGTTGGTCGCGCAGGCGAGTGTGCCCTCGCCGATCGTCAGCATTGAAAAAGCGTTATGACTCGGTAGTCCGAAGACTGCTCCCACGCAGGCTCCATTCGGGCCTCCTGACCACGCGTTGTTCTGGCCGGCGTAGCGCTGACATGCACGCGCCTGGATGTGGTCGTTCGTCCCGGTTGCCTCGGAGGCGAGGTAAGTCAGCTTCAAGGTCTTCAGAAACGTCGTGTCGGGAAGACGCGGGGATTTGTGCCACATGTATGTGCCGGGCGGACCGACCGAGAAGCTGTTGTTGCTGTTGAGTTGGAATGCCGCGTATCCATTGCAGTAGATGCCGTTGGCCCATCCGTTGGATCCCCAACCGCCCCATGCGCTGCAGGGGGGAACAGTTACGTCGTACGTGCCGGCGGCGGCTGCGTGCGAGCTCAGGCCGCACAGAGCGAAGGTCGCGGCCACCGAAAGAACTAGAACAATGCGCGATCTCACGGTGCGCTCCTTTCCTCGGGCAGGAATTCTGCGGACCCGTCATCGATTTCAGTGTTCGTCTGCGTCTCGGCCGGTCGAGGCGGCGCGACCGGCTGGGCTGGGGCGGCCAGCGTCTTCGTGGGCTTTGCCTTTTTCTTATGCGCCCGCTTGCGACTGTGACTTGGCGCAGGTCTGGCCACTTCGATCGGATCCACAAGTCGTTCGACCGGCGGCGCTACTGCTGCACTACGCACCTCAGAAGAGGCATCCGCACGGTCCGTGCGGTCACGATCGACCGTTGAATGGACCGCCGCGCCTCCGCCGGCAGTCGCGGTCGCGACCGTCGCAACTATGGCGACTTTCTTTGCGCCGGATGCTTCTGCCCACTTCTCGGCGCCGAGCAACTGCATTGCGATTCGATCGGCCACCGCCTGGCACCAATCGGCCACCCGCGCGAAGAATCCGGGATGGGGGTACCCGACGACAACGAGCGACGGCGGGAACAGGGCAGCGACGTTTCGCGGCGCAGAGTCGTACGCGCGCAGCCTGCCGCGACATGCGAGGCAATGGCGCAGGTGCGGCCTGAGATTGATTGCCGCCTCGGCATCCCCGTTGAGGAGTTTGTGGATCAATGGCTCCATGCGTTCGCATTCGGTGCCGGCGGCAATCGCATCGACCTTGCGCGTGAACGCATGCCGCCCGTTTTCGATGCAGCGCGTCACCTTGCGTCGCGTGAAGCCGGTCGCAGCGACGATCTCGTCGTAACTCATTCCCGCTGATTGGGCGATCAGGCATGTGACCTGATCCTCCGAGAGATGTTTGAGTGCCTCGGCTCCGCGCTCAAGATCGGCGAGCGATTCGACGACATCGTCGGTCGGCAGAGCTTCGGGGGAGGCCGTGTCGGCGTGCTCGGGCTTGAGCTCCTGGTGAGTGTTGTGGCGTGACCGCGCGATTGCCAGCGCCTCATTTCGAACAACGGTTCGCAACCAGGGGATGAGTTGGTCGGGGTCTGTCGTGGGAGCCTTCGTCAGGAGGATCTCAAGCGAGCGCTGGTAGGCGTCTTCCGCGTCTGACGCATTTGCGCTGAAGCGACTCGCGTCCTGGAGGATCAGCGATCCGTACTTCACGACAAGCTCTGTCGCGACTCGGTCCAGCTCGAGTCGATCGAGGTTTCTGAAGTTGGTTGCGCGCCGAGTGCGCAAGGTTGCTGGGTTCATCGGGCCTCCCGAGTGAGGTCCGGTGTGGGGTGAGCAAAGCGGTTCGAGCAGTAGGCGCTGCCGCCTCTCGTCCTTACGTTTCCCCCGCACGAGAGGCGGCGCTGCCCAAATGAACGCACATGCCCCAACGGGGCACCGAGATATGCGTTGCCTCTTGTATAACCAAGCGGTAACCAAAATGCAAGCGTTTTTGGGTATTTCTTTGATCCGGCTACTTCGGGGCGCATGACCAGTTAATGGTCCGACGCCGGAATTGTGACTCCCCCGTATGGGGTAATTTGAACCGCCCGCATGCGCTCACTGCCGATCGCTCGCACATACGGCCGGCGCGGTTAAGCGGGGAAATTGCCACGGTCTCGCCCTCGAGGGCGGGACTGTGGAAGAAACCTGGCTTGAAGTCGGGCGGGTGCTAGTTGACCGCGTCAGCGATCGCTGCCACGCCGACGGATCCGAGATCCTCGCCGAGCTCCGTCACCTCATCGTGCGTCATCCGCACGCGATCGACCTCTCCCCAGAGTTCGTCCGTCACGCCAAGCAGGCAGGCCGCCCGCACCCCGCGCTTCTTGGCCACGGCGAAGATTGCCGCGGCCTCCATCTCGATGGCCAGCGCCTGCCGCTCGAGCAGTGACGCGTAGCGCTCGTCGGCGTTCGGGTCATAGAAGAGGTCGACGGTTGCGATGCGGCCCTCGTGAAACGCCCGGCCCGAAGCCTCGGCCTGCGCCACCAGCGCATTGAACAGCTCCCGATCGGAAGGCACGGCGTGCGAAGCGCCGAGCGCTTGGCTCGTTCCGTCGTCGGCAATCGCTGCGGAAGCAATCACAAGGTCCCCAAGCTTCACCGAAGGATCAATCGCTCCGCAGGTCCCTACCCGCACCAGCACCTCCGCGCCCAGGTCGCAGAGCTCCTCGGCAATGATCGCCGCGCTCGGCCCGCCCATGCCGGTGGACTGGATCAGGAATCCATCGCCGCCCTCGGTCAATCCCGAGTAGCCCCAGAGCCCGCGCCGGTGGTTGAACATCCGCGGCTCGGTGAGCTGCTTGATCGCGATCGACATCGCGCGGGCGGGGTCGCCCGGGAGCAGGATGTTCGGGTAGAACTCCGCGGCGGGGTTGAGGTGGATCGTCTCGCCGTCGCCCTCGGGCAACTCCATGTCTTGAAGCGGCGCCACTCGTGCGCTCTACTTGCCCAGGGCGAAGCAGACGGCCTTCGTCTGCAACTCACGGAGTTGCCTCAGAAGCTTGCCGGTCGGGGCGGGGATGTTCAGCGATGTGGTGACGGACCGTGTGCCGGTCTTGTTGGCCGCCGCGAACTGCACGTAGCCGGGGAAGTTTCCGGTGTGCCCGTAGACCGTGCCGCAGCGCGTCTCGTAACGGAAGATCGAGAGGCCGGCGGAGTTCTTTCCGGGGCCGGCCGGGCTCGACTCTCCGCCCTTGAACCATTTGAGCTGCTGCTTCTGCACGCGGGTCGAGAAGAAGCGCTTGGCGAGATACGCGCGGATGAACTTGCCGAGGTCCTTTGGTGTGGACTCGATGCCGCCGGAGGCCCACGCGCCTGTGGGACTGAGGATCGTGCTCACGTCCGTGTAGTCCGTCAATCCTCCATTGCTCTCTTCAGCCACGTAGCCGTGGATGAACGGCTTGGTCAGGTTGGTGCTGGTGGGGAGGCTGGAACCACGCAGCTTCAGTGGATTGAAAACGATGCTCTTCAGGAGGCTCGCGTACGTGCGATTGGAGGCGACCTCAACCATCAGCGCGGCGAGGATGTTGTCCGTGTTTGAGTACTCGTAGTTGGTTCCCGACGGAAAGAGCAGCGGATCGGCGCGCACCCAATCGATGATCGTCTGCGGGGTGACCTTGGCTTTCGGCGCGGTCTCGAACTGGTTGAAGAAGCCCTTTGACTTCGTGTAGTCGGGGACTCCGCTCGTGTGGTTGAGCAGTTGGCGCAGCGTCACGTTGTGCCACGCGACAGGCATGCTTGGCAGCCATTTGCCGACGGTGTCGTCAAGCGCGATCGGCTCCTGATCCACCAGCCGAAGAACGACTGCGCCCGTGAATGCTTTCGCGACGCTTGCGATGCGCATGTGGTCGGTGATCTTTGGTGCCACGGGCGTGCCCACTTGACGCGTGCCTGCGGCAAGCGTGGTTGTCTTGCCGCCCCTGTGCATCGTGACGATCGCGCCCGGAGGGCCTCCCTTTGCATCAAGCACGTCGGCCATCGAATCGAAAACGTCGGCCTTGCTCGTGCCGGCGAGTGCGCTCGCGGGAGCGAGGCAGAAGAGCACAGCAATTGCGGCGAGTGGAGTCCAGCGAAAGAGGCGCATCGGCGGAGCGTATGCAATCACTCGACACTTCGCTTCGGTGCCCCCGATGGGGGAGTATCGTATGCCGCCTATGGCTACCAAAAAGACACCTCAGGGCATTACCGATCAGCTCCGCGCCGCCGTCGAAAAGACTTTCGAGGCGACCCTTGGAGACAACTTCGACCGTAAGCGTGCCAAGGGCGTGCTCGACGAGGTGACGGACGCAGCAGACCGCTTCAGCCGCAACATCGTCGATGAAGTCAAGAGCGTCAGCGATGACCTGCGCAAGGCTTCCGAAGACCTGCGCAAGAGCGCGAGCGCCGAGCTCGACAGCGCCCGTGACCTCGTGGACTCACTTGAAGAGCGTTTCAATGAACTTGAGGCGCGCGTCCGCGCTGCGACTCCCGGCGTTGCCGCCAAGCCTGCCGCCAAGAAGCCGGCTGCCCGCAAGCCTGCCGCAAAGAAGCCTGCCGCCAAGAAGCCGGCAGCGCGTCGCACCACCGCGGCAAGCAAGCCGGCCGCGAAGTCCGCGGCCAAGAAGCCTGCCGCTCGCAAGCCCGCCGCCAAGAAGCCGGCAGCGAAGAAGCCTGCGGCCAAGCCCGCCGCCAAGACGGCCACAGCAGCAGCCAAGAAGCCTGCTGCTCGCAAGCCCGCCGCGAAGAAGCCTGCCGCCAAGAAGCCGGCAGCAAAGCCGGCAGCGAAGCCAGCAGCAAAGAAGCCTGCGGCCAAGTAGTCCTCGTCCAGCCGGGTCCGCCTTCGGGCGGACCCGCTCTGGCGCCCTCGGTGAATTCCCGCAGCGACGCTCGGGGAACCGCAAAGTACCGCGCAAATTGCGTCATTGACAATGCGTTAATGCGCAATAACTGTCACCTGACGCGCCGCTCGGCCTGCGAAAATGAGGGGGTTCAGTTGCTCGAACTCTTCCCCTCTCATGGCCAAATCAAGTACACAAGCCGAACCGGTCGATCCCCGGGACCTCCCGGAACCCCAGAACACTGAGGAGTTCCACGCTCAGGTCGCGCATCTGACGACCGACGACGACGTCGCCGAGCGGGTGGGCGTTTCCGTTGCCACGCTCAAGCGCTGGATCAAGGCTGGGGCGATCCCCGAGTACGACGGGGTGTGGACCAGCTCTTCGATTGCGCACGCGCGCATCGTCGGCCAGCTGAGGAAAGGCGGTCAACCGCTCGAGGAGATCGTCAAGGCCGCGCAGGACGGGCGCCTTGCGCTCGGCGGAATCGACGCGCTCTTTGCGGTCGAGTCCAAGCACTACACCTTGAAGCAGGCCGCGCGCGCCGCGGGAATGAAGCTCGACATCGCAGAACAGATCTGGTTGTCGCTCGGAATGTCGGTGCAGAAGACCGACCGGGTGACCGATCAGGACGTTGAAGCCTTGAAGCGCGTGCGCGAGATCCTCGATGCAGGCGTGCCGCTGGGCGCCGTGCTCCAGGTCGTCCGCGTGGCCGCCAAGGCCTTTGCCGACATCGCCGACGCCGAGGCGCGCCTCGTTCGCATGTTCGTGCACGAGCCGCTGCTCCAGAGCGGCGCAAAGCCGGACGAGATCTCCGGAGCAATGAGCTCGATGATCGGCGGGGTCCTGCCGCACATCTCGCCGCTGTTTGAGTACATGCACTCGCGTTTCCTGCAGGAGTACACAGAGCAGGTGCAGATCGAGAACGTCCAGGGGACCTCGCGCACCGGCGAGATCGGCGATGGTCGCCTGAACGTCGCGATCTGCTTTGTGGACATCGCGGGCTTCACGCGTTACACCGAGCAGGCCGGAGTGGAGAAGGCATTCGCCCAGGCCGACCAGCTGCGCCAGCACATCGAGACGACGCTTCCCGACAGCGCCCGTCTGATCAAGCTGACGGGCGACGGCGCGATGGTCGTCGGCTCCGAGCCGAGCGACCTCGTTGCGTGGTCGGTCGATCTCGCGAGCCAGGAGGACCAGCCGTTCAAGCTGCGCATCGGCCTCGACTTCGGCGAGGCGCTCTACCGCGACGGCGACTACTTCGGCGGCGCAATCAACATGGCCGCGCGCGTGCTCAACCGCACGGACGTCGATGAGGTGCTTGCAACCGAGCAGGTCAAGCAGAACGTGAAGAACCGTAAAGCGCTCGGCCTGCGGTTCGTCTCGATCGGCAAGGTGCGGCTGAAGGGCTTCGATGACGTCATCGAACTCTTCCGCGTCGAACCACGCGACTAGACGGCGACCCCATAACGGGTTACGCTCGTTGCGTGCGGGCAGCGAAGTTCTCGGCGGTTCTTGTTTTGGCGTTCGGCGCGTTCGGCGCGGTTGCGTCGGCGGAGTACGCCCCGGCCATCCCGGTGGCGCCGCTTCCTGCTGGCGCGGTCGCCGTTGTCGATTCGACGCCGATCACGAAGCAGGCGTTTGATCACGAATACGAAGTGCAGTCGAAGTTCGCCGGTAAGCAGACCGCGAAGGAGCGCGCGGCCGCGCGCGGCACGTTGCTCACGTCGCTCATCAAAAATGTCCGCATGCGGATCGAGGCAAACTCGATCGGAATCGTGATTTCGGATGCTGCCGTCACGGATCGGTTCGAAGTGTTGAAGGAACAGTCATTTCCGACGGACCGCGACTACAAGAAGTTCCTCTCCGAGTACGGACAGACTGAGGCCGAGCTGATCGAGATGGTGCGCGTGGCGATGTACGAAGAGCGGCTTCGGGACGCATGGTCAGCCACGGCCACCGTGACCGACCAGGAGCTGCTTGACGAGTACAAGGCGCATCCTCTTCGCTACAGCTACCCGGAAGCGCGCGACCTCGCACTCATCTTCGCGGAGCGGAGGGCAACAATCTACCGGGCGCTCAGGGCTTTGAAGCGCGGACGGAATTTCAAGCGGGTTGCCAAGCGGTACTCGTCTGACAGCGTGAGCGCGAAGCTCGGTGGAAGGTTTCCCGGAGTCACGAAGGGTCAGTTCCCGCGCAAGCTCGACAGGGCTGTGTTCAGCGCCAAGCGCGGGAAGCTGGTTGGCCCGATCAAGACACAGTACGGCTACTACATCTTCCGCGTCACGCGAATCCACGAACCTCGCCTGCGCTCGTTCGAAAAGTCTCGGAAGATCATCCGTGAGTCACTGCTTGAGCGGAAGCGGACCGCTCTGGTCAAGTTGGCGCAGGCGTCGTTCGAGCAACGCTGGAAGCCGGCAACGCTCTGCCGCACCGGATACGTCGCGAAGGCTTGCGGCAGCTACGCCGACTAGCCGAAGACTCCGGGCATCAGCTCGATGTTGATCACGCCCGAATCGCAGCCCGGGTAGAGCGTGGCCGCATCCAGCATCGGCAAGGGGCCAAGAAGGGTCCCGGTCAGCTGGAAGGTTCCGGTCGCGTGGCTCGGCGAGTCGAAGTGAAGTCGGAAGACCGAATCGGCATGCTGGCCGCCTTCCGTCCAATTGTCGGTTGCCGTCACGTCCGGAGCGCTGATCCTGAACGGAGTGTCAAACGGTGCCTCGTCCACGCTGAGCGGACCGCCGCTGGGAGCGCCAGGGCACGTTGTCGCCATCGCGGTGAGCCGGTCAACCTTGCTGACCGTGCCGTCGGGATCAACCGTGAACTTCCATTGCTGCGAACTCGGGCCGGTCGGAATCTGCTTGATGATCCATGCGCCCTTGGTTGGGTCGAGCGTGGGGGCTGGAGGCGGTGGCAGAACCACCGCGAGCTTCGACGTTCGCTTGAATCTCTTGACCGCCGCGTTCCCGGGAAACCTCACGGTGAACTTCAGAGTCTTCCCGAAGAGCTTGCCGGGCAGTGACAGCGTCGTGTTGGCAGTGCAGATGCCCTGGGCCGGTCGGACGACGGACTTCTTCGCGACGAAGATCGTCTTCTTCTTTTTCTTCACGGTCTTCTTGCCGATCGGGACGCTCACGGTCACCTTGCCCTTGCAGGCCGCTGCGGCCGTCGTTCCTGCGGGAGGCAGAAACGTCGTCTGGATCACCGGGCTGACCGTCTTCGTGTTCACCGCGCCGTCGGTGAGCGTGAGCAGCAACTTGGGAACTGAGCTTTTGGGCTTGGCCTTGTCCGCGTGTGCAGTCGCGGGGGCAAGCAGAGCAAGAGCCAGGACCAGAAACGTGAGCGTTCGCCGAGTGATCATCCGATCAATCTAGCGACGGGCTCTACCTCTTTTTGGTGTTCAGCACCGAAATGCGACCGTTGCTCTTTGTCGACTTGGTCGCTGTGGTGGTGTTGCCCTCGGCGTCGATCGCGACGACGCTCCACTTCACCTTGCCCGCCGGGACCTTGATCCGAGCGTGCGTTGACTTGACCTGGGCGCGGACCTTGCCGTTCACGATGACTTCGTATCCGACGAGGTCGGTGTCGCTTGACCTGCTCCAGCTGAAGCGCACGATGCCGCGCTTGCCGCGGATCTTCACGTGCTTGCCGGGCTTGCGAAGTTTGAAGATGCCGGGCGCAGATCCTGCCTCGGCGATTGCGATGCCGGCGCCGAGGGCGTTCAGGGTTCCCGCGGCGTCTGCCACGCCGCCGGTCCTGACCTTGCCGCTGAGCGAAGCGTTCTTGCGCACACCGGCCTCGATCGAAGCGATCACGGTGGCGGGAGCGAGACCCGGGCGGAAGCCGCGCGCGAGTGCGGCGATGCCGGCGACGTGCGGCGCGGCCATCGAGGTGCCGCTCATGTATCCGACGCCGCCTCCCTGGGTGCTGACGATCTCGACGCCCGGCGCCGCGACGTCGATCGAGCTGCCGTAGTTCGAGAAGCCTGTGAGGCGGTCGCGACGGTCGCTCGCCGCGACCGAGATCAGGTTGGGCAGGTTGAAGGCGGCGGGGTAGGTGGGGGAGGAGTCGTTGCTCACGCCGTCGTTGCCGGCCGCGGCGACGATCGTGATGCCGGCGGCGCCGGCGCGGGCGAATGCGTCGCGCAGTGGCGGCGAGAAGTCGGGGCCGCCCCAGCTTGCGTTGATCACGTCGGCGTGGTGGGTGATCGCGTAGTCCACGGCGGCGATCGCGTCGGCCACGGTGCCTGCGCCGTTGCCATCGAGGAAGCGCAGCGGCATCAGCCGCGCGCCGGGGGCGACGCCCGAGGTCGCGAAGTTGTTGCCGGCCGACGCGGCGATCGTTCCCGCGACGTGGCTGCCGTGGCCGCCGGTGTCGTTGGGGCTGCCGTCGCGCTCGACCCAGTCGGCGCCGTTGACGTCATCGATGAAGCCGTTGTTGTCGTCATCGACGCCGTTGCCTGCGATCTCGCTGGCGTTGGTCCAGAGGTTTCCGGCGAGGTCGGGGTTCGCCGCGTTGACTCCGCCGTCGAGGACGGCGACGACTGCGCCGGTCCCGTCGGCGGCCTCCCACGCGTTGGCCGCGTGAACGCGAATCAGGCCCCATGCCGATCCGTCCATCGTCAGCGGGTCGCTGGCGACGGCGCTCGCGTGAACCGTGAAGTTCGGCGATGCGTAACGCACGCCGCTCTCGGCCTCGAGCTCGTCGGCCACGCCGGCGACGCTTGCGCCGGGGTCGACGGTGATGACGGCAGCCCCGCCCGGAAGGCGACGTTCGATCGATGCATCGGTGTCGTTGATGATCGAGCTGCTTTCCGAGCGAGTGGTGCCGTTCGTGAATCCGACGATCAACTGGCTTGACGCGGCGCTGGTGTCGGGCGCTGCGACTGCCGCTGACGCGACGGCGAGCATGGAGATCAGCGCGACTGCGAGCAGGCCGAAGACGCCGAGTAGGCGAGCTGGTCCGCTGCTGCGGGATACTGTGCTGACACCGTGCACGACTGTGTTGTCGTGCTCGCGCGCGTTCCTCCCTATAGGGGCCCGGATAGATGGACAAGCGTTGTATGGACGTTTGTTCTAGGGATCAACGAATAGCTTCAGGGATTCAGATGGACATGGACAAAGTCACCCGCGAGGCCCTCGCCAGAGTCGGGGTAGAGGTCGGCAAAGTCCCTGCAATCGTGCTGTTTTCTGGCGGTGGAGACTCCTCCGCGCTGTTGCTCTCGATGGCGCGTCTGAGGGGGTCTGCGGACCTCGTCGCGCTGCATGTCAACTACGGGCTCCGAGGCTGCTCAAGCGACGCCGATGAGGATTTCTGCCGCGACTTCTGCGCGTTGATCGACGTCCCGATCAAGGTGGTCAGCGCGCCGGAGGCCCCGGGCGGAAATCTCCAGGACTGGGCGCGAAACCTGCGTTACGCAGCCGCCGAGGAACTCGCGGATTCGATGGGCGCAGGCGCAGTGATCGCCGTCGCCCACACCGCCGACGACCAGGCCGAGACGATCCTCTATCGACTGTTCGCGTCGCCCGGGCGCCGCGCGCTGCAGGGCATGGCCGAGCGACGCGGCCGCATCGTCCGACCATTGCTCGGCGTGCGCCGCGCGGAGCTGCGCGAGTGGCTCTCCGACCAGGGCGAGGAGTGGCGCGAGGACGAATCCAACGAGGACACGAGCTTCGCCCGCGTTCGCGCGCGCAAACTGCTTGCAGACGCCGAGTCGCTGCACCCGGCCGCGATCGCCAACCTGCTCCAGACGGCCGAGGACCTCCGCGCCGAAGGCGCGGAGCTGGCGGCAGTGGTCGACGGTCTCACCGACGGCCTGACAACAGAAGACGGCGATCTCGATCTCGACGGACTCGCCGAGCTGCCGCCCGCCCTCGGCGGCGCGGTGCTGCGGCGCTACGTCGAGGATCGCCGGCCGGTTCCGGTGCCCAAGGCCGCCCGCGTGCTCGAAGAGGCGCTGCGCCTTGGCCGCTCGGGCGAGGCGCGCGAACTCCAGGTCGAGGGCGCGCGCATCGCGATTCAGCGCGGACGCGCCCGCGTCCTACACTGACGCTTCGTGCCGGGTCATGACCAAATAGGCGAGATTCTTGTGCAGTCCGATGACCTGCGCCAGCGCATCCGCGCGCTCGCAGCGGAGATCAACGAGGACTACGCGGGAAAGAACCTTCTGCTGGTCGGCGTGCTCAAGGGCGCTGTCTTCTTCCTCGCGGACCTGATGCGTCAGCTCGAGATCGACTGCGAGCTCGACTTCATGGCCGTTTCGTCCTACGGATCGAGCACCGAGTCCTCCGGGGTCGTGCGCATCCTCAAAGACCTTGACACCCCGATCGAGGGTCGCGACGTGCTGATCGTCGAGGACATCGTCGACTCCGGTCTCACGCTCTCCTACTTGATGAAGAACCTCGGCTCGCGCAACCCGGCATCGCTTGAGGTCTGCTCCCTGCTCGTCAAGCCCGAGCGCTTCAAAGTCGACCCCGACCTGCGTTACGTCGGCTTCGAGATACCGGACAAGTTTGTCGTCGGGTACGGCCTGGATCATGCGCAGCAACTGCGCAACTTGCCGTACGTTGCCGCATTAAAGACCTAGCTGCCAGATACCGAATCACTGGTAGCCTGCAATTTCGAGGTTTTCCAGCTTTATGAATCCAATGGCAAAACGGGCTCTGGTCCCGATCCTTTTCATCATTCTCGTCATCTTTTTGGTGACCAGGCTGATGACACCGCAGGCTGACAAGCAGTCACAGTCGTTCGGCGACTTCAATCAGCAGCTGACCAGTGGCGAAGTCACCAAGGTCACCATGGACACGGCGAACAACGGCCTTCAGGTCGTGCTCAAGCCGAGCGTCCCCAAGGACCAGCGCACCTACAAAACGGCCTACCCGCCGGAGTTCGCGACCCAGCTGACCAAGGACATTCAGGCCCAGCAGGAGAAGCAGGGCATCAAGAACCTCACCTTCGACGTTCGCCCGAGCAATCGCAACTCGCTGGGCAGCCTGATCACGCTGTTCCTGCCGATCCTCCTGCTGCTCGCGTTCTGGCTCTTCATCTTCGGCCGCATGCAGGGTGGCGGCGGATCGCGCGTGATGAGCTTCGGCAAGAGCCGCGCCCGTCGCATGAGCGCAGACACCCCGAAGATCACGTTCAAGGACGTGGCCGGTGTCGATGAGGCCGTCGAAGAGCTCCAGGAAGTCAAGGAATTTCTCGAGGACCCGCGCCGCTTCCAGGCGCTGGGCGCTCGTATCCCCAAGGGCGTTCTGCTCTACGGACCTCCGGGTACCGGCAAGACGCTGCTCGCACGCGCCATCGCCGGCGAGGCCGGTGTGCCGTTCTTCTCGATCTCCGGGTCGGACTTCGTCGAGATGTTCGTCGGCGTGGGTGCTTCCCGCGTGCGCGACCTCTTCGAGCAGGCCAAGCAGAACAACCCCTGCATCATCTTCATGGACGAGATCGACGCCGTCGGTCGTCACCGCGGCGCCGGTATGGGCGGCGGCAACGACGAGCGCGAGCAGACGCTCAACCAGCTGCTCGTCGAGATGGACGGCTTCGA
>JAEMSX010000142.1 GCA_016462645.1 Thermoleophilaceae bacterium | reverse complement strand
CGCCTTCGATGATGCGCGTGATGTTCTGTTCGTCGTTCATGTTGAAAACATAGATCGGGAGGCGGTTGTCCATGCAGAGCGACAACGCCGTCACGTCCATCACCTTGAGCTCTTTGGCGATCGCCTCCTGGTGCGTGATCTTCTCGATCAGCTTGGCGTCCGGGTTCTCGCGCGGATCGGAATCGAGCACGCCCTCCACCCCGTTCTTGGCCATCAGGATCGCGTCGGCGCGGATCTCAAGCCCGCGCAGCGCCGCGGCGGTGTCCGTTGTGAAGAACGGATTGCCTGTGCCCGCGGCGAAGATCACCGCGCGCTTCTTCTCAAGGTGGCGGATGGCGCGGCGGCGGATGTACGGCTCTGCGACCTCCGCCATCGTGATCGCGCTGAGCACGCGCGTGTGCGTGCCCTGGCGCTCAAGCGCGTCCTGCAGCGCGATGCCGTTCAGGACGGTCGCGATCATGCCCATGTAGTCAGCCGAAGCACGGTCCATGCCGGCAGCGGCTCCGCTCATGCCGCGGTAGATGTTTCCCGCGCCCACGACGATGCCGATCTCGACACCGCGCTCGGCGATCTCGTGGATCTGTTTGGCGACTGAATCGAGGCGATCGGGATCAACGCCGTACTCCCCGGCGCCCTGGAGGGCTTCGCCGGA
The DNA here is from genome assembly GCA_016462645.1 of Thermoleophilaceae bacterium. GTDB lineage: Bacteria > Actinomycetota > Thermoleophilia > Solirubrobacterales > JACPNS01 > JACPNS01. Next base: position 1,143 of record JAEMSX010000142.1, on the reverse strand, counting down.
GAGCTTGAGCAGAATCCTTTGAAACGCCGGTTCAGGCATGCAAGCGCAGCTTACGCGCCGACCTGGAAGCGTGCGAAGCGCTTGATCACAACGTTCTCACCGGTTTTGGCGGCGAAGGCGGTGCGGATCTCTTCGATCGACTTGCCCTCGTGCTTGTCCGGGTTGACGTGCGTCTGCTTCATCAGCACGATCTCCTCGAGCCACTTGTTCAGCTTGCCTTCGACGATCTTCTCGCGGATGTTCTCCGGCTTGTCGGCGGCCTGCTCGGCGAAGATCTTGGCCTCGGCGTCCTTGGCCTCCTGCGGAACTTCGTCCTCGGTCACGTACTGCGGGGCAGCCGCGGCGATGTGCAGCGCGATGTCCTGGGCGAACGCGGCGAAGTCCTCGTTGCGGGCGACAAAGTCGGTCTCGCAGTTGATCTCGACGAGCACGCCGATCCTGCCGTTGGCGTGGATGTAGTCCGCGATCAGACCCTCGGATGCTTCACGGTCGCCGCGCTTGGCAGCCGAAGCGGCTCCCTTGATGCGCAGCGCCTCGAGCGCCTTGTCGACATCGCCGTCGGCTTCGACGAGCGCCTTCTTGCAGTCCATCATCGCCGCGCCGGTCTGGTCGCGGAGTGCCTTCACATCGGAGGCGGTAATCGTTGCTGACATTTCTAGCTCTTCTCCTCGGTGGAAGCGGTTTCGGTCTTCTCTTCTGCTGCTGCCTCGGGCTTGGCTTCTGCGGCGGGCGCCTCAGCGGGGGCCGACTGGCCACCCTGACCCTTGCGCGGACCGCCACGACCACCGCGTCCGCCGCGCTGCGGCATCTCGGGGTCTTCCTTCGGGGCGTCTCCGACCCAGGTCGCCTCAGGGAGCTCTTCCGGCACGGGCTCGCCGGCGGCCTTCGCTGCTTCGCGCTTGGCCTTCTCTTCGGCTTCCTTGGCGGCCTTGGCCTCGTCTTCCTTGCGGCGACGCTCGGCTTCTTCGGCCTTCTGGGCCTCGAACTCTGCCTGCCACTGACCGTGACGGTCGCTGATCACGGCACCGAGGGCACCGAGGATGACCTTGCAGGAGCGGATGGCGTCGTCGTTGCCCGGGATCACGTAATCGATCGGGTCCGGGTCGCAGTTGGTGTCGACAAGCGCGACGACCGGGATGCGAA
>JAEMSX010000077.1 GCA_016462645.1 Thermoleophilaceae bacterium | reverse complement strand
AGAAGTGCTTGGCCCGGCCGGTGATCAGCGAGCTGATGCCGCTGTCGGCGAGCTGGCCGGCGAGGTAGTCGCCCGCCTCTTCGACGTATTCCTCGCGCTCATCACGCTGCTGCGACACCAGGGCCTTGATCTCGGCGTACTTGCGCGGGTGCAGTGTCGCGAACGCCAGGTCCTCGAGCTCCCACTTGATCGCGTGGATACCCAGGCGGTGCGCAAGCGGCGCGAAGATGTCGAGCGTCTCGCGTGACTTCTCGATCTGCTTCTGCTTTGGCATCGCACCGATCGTGCGCATGTTGTGCAGGCGGTCGGCGAGCTTGATCAGGATGACCCTGATGTCGTCGGCCATCGCCACCATCATCTTGCGGTAGTTCTCGGCCTGCGCCTCGTCGCGCGAGGTGAAGGTGATTCCGGTCAGCTTGGTGACGCCGTCAACCAGCCCCGCGATCTCCTGACCGAAGTGATCGCGGATCTCGGCGAGCGTCGTGGAGGTGTCCTCAACCGTGTCGTGGAGCAGCGCGGCGCACAACGTGGCCGTGTCCAGGCGCATGCCGACGCAGATCTTCGCGACCTCGACCGGGTGGACGACGAAGTCCTCGCCGGTGCGGCGCACCTGCTTGTCGTGACGGCCGGCGGCGAACTCGAACGCCGTTTCGACCATCTCGATGTCGATCGGCTCGATGCTGTCGAGCGAGTGCTCCTCGATGACCATCAGCAGCTCGTCGAACTTGGCGCGGGTGTCAGAGCCGACCTGGAAGCCCGTGGAGGCAGCGCCCTTCGAAGCGCCGTTGCTGGTGCCTTCAGCGGTGCTCGTGGCTACCGCGGCGCTGGTGTTGGGTTCAACTGGCGAAGCCATTGCTGTGACTGCTCTCTGTATTCACTATACGAGCGGAACGTCAAAGACAGTTCGAGATCAGTTTTTGGCGAATCTTCTGCATGAATTGCTTCGACATCCGCGCCTGATCGCTGAACTCGCACAACCGAGAGTTCCTCCAGTGCGCGCACCGCACGGCCCGCGATCCGAGCGCTCGGAAGCTGCTGGCGGAGCGCTTCGATCAGCGGCTCGCCCGGGTCCTCGGCGGACTTGACCAGCCGAAATGCGGCGACCATGTGGTCGCGCGAGAGCAGCAGATCAGGGCCGCGAGCGGCGACCGCGCGCGCGATGTCGTCACTCCACGCGAACACAGCGTTGGAACTCGCCGATCCGGCGAGCCCCGGCGCCGGTGGCGGTTCCGCCATCACCACGTGCTCGAAAGCCCCGCCGCCAAGTGCCGGATCATCGAATGCCAGGACCTGAAGATCGGCGAGCGCGGGCCGCATCGCCCGCAATCCTGCGACCGAGCCGCGCCAGGCGACCGGGTCGTTGACGGCGAGGGCGATCGAAGACGATTCGGTCGAGAGATCAAGCAGCACCGCGAACGGAGCCTCTCCCCTGCGATCCGCGACCCGATCCTCGTCGAGTCGCTCGGATTCCGCGGGCGGAGGATCGGTCATTCCGGCGGCGAACTCGGTGCGCCAGGCCGCCGCATCCGCGGCTGCGTGCTCGATCAGCGCGCAAAGGACGGCCTGGGCCTCCTCGCGGCCGTTGTATTCGTTGCGCTGGAGCTCGACGACGAGGTCCACCGGACGCGGATCCTCGACCGTCGCGATAACGCGCTCCTGGCGGAAGGCCACCACCGACGCGCGGCTGCCACCGCCGGCGATTGCGAGCTTGAAGTGCTGACCGGTCTTGCCGAGCTTGCTGACGCTGAGCAGATCGGCTCCGGCGATCAGGATGCGGGGCTCGGGATTCTCGGCGCCGAACGGTCCGAGCGCCTCGATTGCGGCCACTGCGTCGAGGTTGACGTCACGTGGCTCGGCCACGGCGTCGACGGTGAGACGGGGCCGGAGGTCGTCGGCGGTGAGCGCCTCGGTCGCGTGCTGCACGAATGCGGCGCGAAAGCGATCGAGATTCGCGACATCCAGCTCCAATCCGGCCGCTGCCCGATGACCGCCGAACCGCACCAGCAGGTCTGAGCACGCTGCAAGACCGCCGTGAAGGTCGTAGACGCCGCCGCTGCGGCCCGAACCGGCCGCGACTCCACCTTCGATGCCGAGCGCGACTGTGGGTCTGTGAAAGCGCTCCGCGATCCGTCCGGCCACGATTCCGAGCACGCCCGGGTGCCAGTCCTCGCCCGCAACCACGATCGCGAACTGATCGCGCTGCTCGCGCGCCTGAGTCTCGGCCTCGAAAAGGATCTCCTGCTCGACTTCGCGCCTGCGCATGTTCGCGGAGGCCAGCTGGCCGGCGAGTTCCGCGGCGCGTGCATCGTTGGAGGTCAGCATCAGCTCGACCGCGGGCTCGGCGGAGTGCATGCGTCCGACCGCATTGATCCGTGGCCCGAGCGCAAAACCGAAGCTTTGCGCGCCGATCTTCAGCTGGTCCACGCCCGAAACGCGCATCAACTCGCGCAGTCCCGGCCGCTGCGTGCGGCGCATCTGCTCAAGACCCGCGCGGACGAGCGCGCGATTCTCGCCCTTCAGCGGAACCACGTCGCACACCGTCGCGAGCGCGACCAGCGCGAGGTCCGCGTCGAGCGCGGCCGGATCCGCGCCGGCGCGCTCCGCAACCAGCGCCGCGAGCTTGAATGTGGTCGCAGCGGCGCACAGGAACGGCGTCGGGTAGTCAGCGAGAGCCGGGTGCACGATCGGGCAGTCGGGAAGCTCATCGCCGATCGTGTGGTGGTCGCAGATCACCATGTCGATCCCGAGCTCGCGGGCGTGGGCGACCTCGGCCACCGATCCGATTCCACAGTCAACGGCGACGATCAGGCCGACGTCGTCCTTGGCAAGCCGGTCGATCGACGCGCGCGAAAGGCCGTAGCCATCCTCAAAACGACTCGGCACGTGCCACGTGACGTCCGCGCCGAGTCCGGCCAGCGCGCGCACGAGAATCGCCGTGGAGCAGACGCCGTCGACGTCATAGTCGCCGTGCACGGCGATGCGCGTGTCGCTGCGCAAGTGGGCCACGATCGCCTCGGCGCCGGCGCTCGCACCCGGAAGCAGCTCCGGAGGGTGGATCTCGCCGCCACTGATCCATTCACGCGCGGCCGCCGGGTCGGTTATCCCGCGGCGGGCAAGTGTTTGCGCGGCAAGGGGATGCAGTCCCAGTTCCTCGCGCAGCGCGGCGACATCAGCGCCGGAGGCGGCGGGCAGGTCGATCACCGGCTCGCGCGGCGCGATGTCATCGGGCAGCTCGCTGGTGCGTGCGGCCTCGATCTGTTCTGTACCTGCGTGGGCGGCCTCCAAGCTCATGGAAGCAGCCTACGTACGGTGAACGACAGAGTCAGGCGAGTTCTTCTTCGGCGCGCTCTTTGCGCTCGCCGATGAAGTAGCTGATGCCGAGTCCGATGAGCGCTCCGGGGATCGCCTCAAAGGCCTGGATCAGATCGGTCTCGGTGCGCCCGGGGACGGAGAAGCCGTTGATCAGCACGCCGAAGATCACGGCGCCGATGATCGATGCGACGAACGCGCCGACGATTCCGCCCCAGAACTTGTCCGGCAGAAAAACCGTGAAGTGCCAGATGGCCAGAGCCATCATTACCCATGCAAGTGCGGCCATTGCTTCAGTCTCCCCCTAACGCCCGTGCTTACGCTTTGCGCGGGCTGCGCGTCGCTCGGCTTTGGTCTGCGGACGCTTGACCGCGCCCGGCTGGGCGTTGCTCCCGGCGGCGGCCGGAACGGCGTCCTCGAAATCGTCCTCAAGCGGTGCCTCGGTCTGCTCGTCCTGTTCTGCGACGTCGGATGAAGGCTCCTCGGCGAGCACCTTGCCGGTGCTTGAGTGGACGGCAACGCCAGCGATCGTCTCGGTCGCGAACGCCGGAACGACGCCGTCATTCTCCTCAAGGATGCGCTGGGTGCGCTGGCGGAAGATCGGCTCGCGCTCCTTGGAGAGCGTCAGTACCGGCGCGGCGATGAAGATCGATGAGTACGTACCCGAGATTGTTCCGATCAGCAGCGCGACTGCAAATGCCTGCAGCGTCTCGCCGCCGAAGAGCAGCAGCGCGAGGACCGGAAGCGCGGTGCAGAGAGAGGTTGCCAGCGAACGGGTGAGGACCTCGCTCATCGAGCGGTTGACGATCTGGCTGAAGGAGGCTCGAGGCATGCGCGGCATGTTCTCGCGCACACGGTCAAACACGATGATCGTGTCGTAGAGCGAGAATCCGAGAATCGTCAGCAACGCCGCAACGGTCGCGCTGGAGACTTCGAGGCCCAGCAACGCGTATACGCCCAAGGTGATCAAGATGTCGTGCGACAGCGCGATCAGCAGCGGGACGGAGAACTTGACGCCGAAGCGCAGCGCGACGTAGCCGCCGATCACGATCAACGAGAAGATGATTGCCGTGAGCGCGCTTCTGGCGATCACCGAGCCGAAGGTCGGACCGACGGATGAGACGACGAACTGTGTGTCGGCCTCGCTGGTGGCGCGAATCTTGAAGCGCGTTTCCATGTCCTTGCGAATCAGCGAGATGTCGTTCTCCTCGCTGATCTGGTCGCTGGAGATCTGGAAGGCGTTAGGTCCCAGCGTCTTGTCGTTGGTGATGCGCTGAATCTTTGCGTCGCCGGCGCCGGCCTTGCTCACGATCGCACGTACCTGGTCTTCCGTCGCCGGCTTGTCGAGGCCCACGACGATCTTCGTTCCGCCGGTGAAGTCGATGCCGAGATTCAGCCCCATTCCCGCGATCGCGAATGCGCCGGCGGCGAGGATTGCGCCGGAGATGGCGAAGAACATGCGCGACTTGCCCATGAAGTCGAAGCGCCAGCGCTGACGGTGCTCATCCGCGTCCTGGACGCCCAGCGCTGACGGGCGCGAGAGCCCGCGCCAGTTCGAGAGCACGCCGAGGATCGCCGAGGTGACCACGACGGCGGTGAAGAGCGAGACGATCGTTCCCAGACCGAGAGCGGCAGCGAATCCACGCACACCCGCGGTCGCGAGCACGAAAAGGATGAACGCGGTGATGATCGTGACGACGTTGGCGTCGAGAATCGTCGAGAAACCCTTCGAGTAACCCGTCGAAATGGCCGACTTCATCGACTTTCCGGCACGGATTTCTTCCTTGATGCGTTCGAAGATGACGATGTTGGCGTCCGCCGCCACAGAGAGCGTCAGGACGAGACCTGCAATTCCCGGAAGCGTGAAGGTGAAGCCGAGGAACTTCGTCAGCGCGAAGAAGAAGATCGCGTAGAAGATCAGCGCGATACCGGCGATGATGCCGAGGACGCGGTAGAACGCGAGCAGGAAGAGGAATACGAACGCGAATCCGACGGCCGCGGCGATCAGGGCCTGGTCGAGCGCGGCCTTACCGAGCGACGCGGAGACGGTGGTCTGCGACTGCAGTTCTAGCTGAACGGGCAGTGCACCGAGGTCGATCTGACGGGCGATGCGCGTGGCTTCGGCCTGCGTCAGGCCGGTGATCTGCGCGCGTCCGCCGGCGATTCCCTGACTCAGCGTGGCGTCGTTCGGGTTGATGCTGGCGAGCGAGACCACCTTGCCGTCGAGCACGATCGCGAAACGGTGTCCCGGCTTCTGGCCGATGACGGCCTCTGCCTGGCCTTCCTGGAAGAGCTCCTGGGTGACCTGCTTGAAGATCGAGCCGCCCTTGCTCGTGAAGTTGAGGTCCACGGCCGGTCCGCCGCCGCCGTTGCCGTCGGTGCCGACGGCTGCGCTCTTGACCTCGTCGCCGCTCATGGCGACGTTGTCGCGGAGGACGAACCACTGCGTTCCCTTCCCGGTGCCGAGGCGGTCGTACGAGACGACGATGTAGCCCTTCGGGACGGTGAGAACCGTGGAATCCGGCGGCTGTTTGCCATCGAGCGGGGTCTTGTCCTTGGTCCGCTGGTCCTCCGAATTGAGCAGGTCTTCCTTCGACAGCTCAGGCCCGGCGATCAGCTTGTTGCCCTTCTCGGTGCTGAAGAGGTAGAACTTCTCGCGGCCGCTCTTGCCGGGCTTCTGCTCAGAAGCGAGCTTCACCGCGTCGTACTGCTTGGTGAAGCCGAGGTTGTTCGACGACTTGTCGTTGTTGGTCGCCTTCGACTGCCCGGGCTTGCCGACGACGTTCTCTTCCCATTTGTAGAAGTACATCTGCGCCGTCGAACCCACGAGCGACTTGGCGGCCTCCGGGTCGTCCACGTCAGGGAGCGAGACCGTGATCAGCTCGCTGCCCGTCGCCTGGACCTCTGCTTCAGTGACTCCGAGCGAGTTGACGCGCTCGTTGATGACCTTGATCGCGTTCTGGACTTCGCGGTCGGTCGGCTTGCGGTCGGCGTTGGTCGGCGACGCCTTGTAGGTCAGCTCGATACCACCGGCGAGGTCGAGGCCGAGTCGGGTCGGCTTGATCAGGATGGCCGCGATCGAGGCAGCCAGAAGCAAGCCAACAAGCCCAAGGACGATCAGATTTCTCTTACGTGAAGCCATAGAAAAGGTGCGTGCGTCGAAGTCTTTTGCGTGCGCTCAGCTCTCAGGAGTGAGAACGAGAAGCATTCCCCCGTCTTCGTCGTACGCGGGGAATATATCGGCAACGGCGCG
>JAEMSX010000141.1 GCA_016462645.1 Thermoleophilaceae bacterium | reverse complement strand
GCTTGTCGTGCTTGTTCTCGATCGAGCCGCGCATCGTCGATTCCTTGACGATCGCGGTGTTGATCACGCCCGGGCAGAGCGCGGTCACGCGGATCCCGCTGGGCTTCAGCTCGGCATCGAGCGCGAGGCTCATGCCGGTCACGCCGAACTTGGAGGTGACGTACGGAGCCATCCCCGCGCTGGCGGTCAGCCCGGCCATCGACGCCGTGTTCACGATGTGCGCCTCGCCTCCCTGCTCGATCATCCTCGGAACGAACGCGTTGAGGCCGTTGACGACGCCGAAGACGTTCACGCCCAGCACCTTCTGCCAGTCCTCCAGCGGCGTGTCCTTGAGCTGACCCGCGTGGCCGATGCCGGCGTTGTTGTGAAGGATGTCCACGCGGCCCTCGGCTTCGAGGATCTCATCTGCGAGCGCCTTGAGCTGCTCGGGCTGGGTGACGTCGACCGTGTGGCCAGTGGCCTTGCCGCCGGCGTCGTTGATCGTGCCGGCGGTCTCGATCGCCGCCGCGCCGTTGAGGTCGGCGACGTAGACGCGCGCGCCGAGCTTGCCGAGGAGGATCGCCATGCTGCGACCGATCCCCGATCCGGCGCCGGTGACCACGGCGACTTTGCCTTTGAATTCGTCGGGTTCGGGTCTGGTTCTGAAAGCCATGGGCCGACGCTATCAGCGCAGCGTCGGCCCGCATTCCGGGTTTTCTACGCGGCGATCGACGCGAGCAGCTCGCCGAGATTGTCGATCGCGCTGTGCGTGCCGATCACCGCCCCGGCATAGAACGACTCGTCGAACGGAGCCACCGTTGACCAGGTCAGGAGCGTCTTGCCGGCCATTCCGAGGTCCTCGATCTCGATGGTTCCCTCGATCCCGCCGGTCGTCTTGAACTGAATGGTGCTCGGCTCGTCGAGAATCACGTACTCGGCCTGCATCGGGTAGAGCTCGCCGTTCTTGTCGTTGTGCATCGTCAGGCTGAACTCGCCGCCCACGCGGACGTCCATGGTGAGTTCGTCGCGCGGGATCGTCGTGCCGGCCGGGCCGAAGAACTTGTGCAGCTTGTCGGGATCGGTGAACGCATCCCAGATCTGCTGCGGCGTGGCGTCGAAGACGCGGGTGACGACGAGCTTTTCCGGGATCTTCATGAGTGACTCACCTCCAGAACGCCGGCGAGGTACTCGCCGAGCTGGTCCATCGTCATGTGGGTTCCTATCACCGAGCCGGAGTAGAACTCCTGGCCGAGTTTCTCGTAGTCGCCCTTGGTCGACCAGGTCACGAGCGTCCGGCCCTCCAGCTCGAGGTCCTGGATCTCGATCGTGATGTGGCCGCCGCGCGACGTCAGCAGCTGGAACCTGTTGGGCGGTTCGACGATCGTGAACTCGGCGTTCATCATCGGAGCGGGCTCCGATCCGTCAGCGTCGTCCCTGGTCATGCTGAGTTTGAACTCGCCACCGACGCGCAGGTCGATCGAGACGCTTTCGCGCGGTACGTGCGTGCCTTTGGGTCCGAAGAACTTGTGGATCTGGTCCGGGTCGGTGAACGCCGCCCAGACCTGCTCGGGCGTCGCCTCATAGACGCGCGTGACGATCATTGAATCTGGGAGATTCATGGTTACTTGCCTTTCTCGTTCTTGAGGTGGTCGTCGAGCCGATCGAGCGTGTCCTCGAAAAAGCTGCTGTAGCCCAGCAGCCAATCCGCGGCGACCTTCAGCGGCGCGCCCGTGATCGTCGACGGCCGGAGTTGCGCCCGCTTGTCCTTGTGGATCAGACCGGCGTTCTCCAAAACCTTCACGTGTTTGCTGATTGCCTGGAGCGAGAGG
>JAEMSX010000140.1 GCA_016462645.1 Thermoleophilaceae bacterium | reverse complement strand
CGCGTAACCGGGCGCAGCCGTGTGGCCGGCGGGCGGTGCGACGCTACCAAGAAACTGGCTTCGTATCGGGCGACGTCGGGGTGTTGTCCGGGTCAGGCAGCGCGCCGGAGCTCGACTTCATAGCCGAGGCTGGCGAGTCGTTGGGTGAGCTTTTGGACGGTCTTCTGCTCGTCCTTTCGTTCGAAGAAGTCGGGCCCGAGGTCGCGGTACGGACACCCGGTGGAGAGCATGGCGTGCACGGCGGTGAGGATCGTCGCGCCGACCGCCATGAGCGCCTTCTTCTCGCCACGCCGGGCTCGGAGGCGATAGAACTGGGCGTGCAGGTATCCGCGCTGCTTGCAACGGACGGCGGACCAGGCCGCCTGGCACAGCGCCGTCTTGATCCACTTGTTGCCGTCGCGCAGCTTCGTGGATCTTCGTTTACCGGCGCTCTCGTCCATGCGTGGGCACATCCCGGCCCATGAGACCAGATGGCCCGGGGTCTTGAAGCGAGACATGTCGACGCCGATCTCGGCGATGAGCGTGCGCGCGTTGCCGTCGCCGATGCCCGGGATGGTCTTGAGCAATTCGACGGCCTCAGCGAAAGGGGCGAGCGCCTCGTCGATGTCCTTCTCGAGCTCCGCGAGTCGTTCATCGATGACATCGACCATGCGCAGGTGAGTGCGCAGCAGCTTGCGGTCGGTCGGGCTCACCCGCCCCTCGAGCGCGCAGGTGAGTGTTTCGGTCGTGGCCTTGACCCGCCGGGCCAGGGACGCGAGCTTGCGCGCGTCGGTCTCGCCGGCGACGATCGCATCGAGGATCCGTCGACCACTCTTGCCGAGGATCTCGGAGATCGCCGAGTCGAGCCGGATGTTCGAGGCCTGCAGGGTCTTCTGGATCCGCTGCACGTGCTGCACCCGCTCGCGCGTGAGCTGTTTGTGCGTCCGCGTCAGCTTGCGTAGCTCGAGGATCTCCATCTCCGGCACGAAGCTCGCCTCGACCAGCCCGTGAGCGAGCAGCTCGGCCAGCCACTCCGCGTCCTTCACGTCCGACTTGCGGCCCGGCACGTTCTTGACACGCTTCGGGTTGGCCAGGATGAGCTCGAAGTGGCCCTCCAGGACGTTCCACACCGGCTTCCAGAACACACCCGTCGACTCCATCACGACGTGCGTCGTGCCGGACTCTTCGAGCCATGCCGACAGCCGCAGCAGCTCGCGGGTGGTCGAACCGAAGCTCTCGACGTCCTTGAGCACGCCCTTGCCGCGCACGACGCGACGGCACGCCACGATGACGTCTTTGTGGACATCCAGACCTGCGCAATTCTCATGAAGTACCTGCATGTCTCCCTCCTTGAAGAAGAAACACCGGCGTGAGACCTCGTACGGTAGAAAGCTACCAACCGTGCTTCGGCGCTCCACAGTGAGCGCTCTGCGACAACCAAGGGTGCTCTCGAGATCTCGGGGACTGACTCAAACGCGGGCTTACCTTGCACCATGGTCGTACCCGTCCTCTGTGCCGGTGCGGCGGCAATTATACCCGCGCGCGATTTTGTTTCATCCACCGTGGGTGCGCGTCAGCCCATGAGTACTCAAACAGGGCGCGCTCGATGCGCTGCCCGGGTGCTTCGACGGCACGGTTGCTCGCGCTGGACTCGGTCGCACCGCCCGCCGGCCCCCTGGCACCGCGGCTTTTGCTGAGTCGGGAACGGTCGGCGAAGCCGAGGCCGAACCCACGACGGCCCTCGGGGCGCGCCAGGTCGGCGAGGACATTCTTTGCGACTGGCGTGGCTCGCTCGTTGGGGAATCCACGACGGTCCTCGCCGATCTTTCGCGGCTCTCGCTGAAGGTCGGCG
>JAEMSX010000008.1 GCA_016462645.1 Thermoleophilaceae bacterium | reverse complement strand
TGGGGCTGTGGCGCAGTTGGTAGCGCGTCTCGTTCGCAATGAGAAGGTCAGGGGTTCGAATCCCCTCAGCTCCACCAAACCCGCAGGTCAGGGCCGATGCCCGTCATCCCGAACAGGGAGACAGCATGGCCACTCCGCGTTTACTCCGCACATTGGGCCCAGTCGGGCCGCGCTCATCGTGCCATCTCGGGCACTCTCGTCGGCTCCAGGGAGTCCTTGCACACCTGAGGGTCATGAAGACCCACAAGATCCGAGACACCTCCGCCACGACGCCGACCCTGTCGCTCATCGACGGCGTCCTGTCTCTGTCCGAGCTTTGCAATCAGCTTCAGGTGAGCGCCCAGACGATCTACGACCTCCGCAGCCAGGGCCGGGGTCCGCGCGGGTTCCGGGTCGGTCGTGAGCTGCGGTTCCGGATCAGCGAGATCGACGCCTGGCTCATGCGCCTGGAGAGCGAGGACGATCGGCGTCACCAGCTCAGGACTCCTTGATGGCGCGGCCACGGACTCCGGTCGGTGCCTACGGGTCGATCGCCGTGCGCCGCCGGGGTGAGCGGGTTATCGCCGAAACCCGGATCCGCGACGCGGACGGTCGGCTGCGGCATGTCCGCGTGACCGCACGAACCGCGGCTCAGGCACGTCAAGTCCTCAAGGAACGGCTCCTGGATCGGCCCACGTTCGGCAGCACCAGGGTCCTCACGCCGCAGAGCACTTTCGCTGATCTGGCCGAGGTGTGGCTGGCCGACCTCGCTATTCAGCGGCTCGCTGAAGGGACCAAGCAGAACTACCGCGACCAGGTACGCCTGCACGTCTTGCCGGCGTTCGAGCAGTACGCGCTCGCGGAGATCACCACGGGACGGGTCGAGTGGTTCCTCAAGTCGCAGGCCGCTATTTCCCCCTCGCGGGCCCGGCAGTCGCGGACCCTTCTGAACCTGCTCTTCGGATTCGCGTTGCGGCACGACGCCGTGTCGCGTAACCCCGTCGCCGGCACCTCGCCATTGCGCCACCCGAAGAGTCAACCGAAGGCCCTCACACTTGACCAGATTGCCGCGATCCGCGAGGCCGCCGCGAACTGGAGAAGCGAACCGGGCCTGCCGGGCCCGAAACCCGACGGACAGGTGCGCGACATCATCGAGGTGCTCCTGGGAACCGCCATGCGCACAGGCGAAGTCCTGGCGCTCCGCCCGTGCGATCTCGACGACCGCCCGACCGGGATGGTCGCGGCGGTGACGGGCACCGTCGTCCAACGCAAAGGCCAGGGTGCGATCCGCCAGGACCGGCCTAAGTCCGAAGCTTCGATCCGGTGGATCCCGGTGCCGGCGTTCGCGGCCAGTGTCTTGCGGCGACGCGCAACCGGCGTCAGCGAGGCCAGGACGATCTTCGCCAACCGCAGGGGCGGCCCACTGAGCCCGTACAACGTCCGGCGCACGTTCCGGGACTTCCTGGTCGAGGCCGGTCTCGGTGACTCCGGAATCAGCCTCCGCTGGTACCGACGCACCGGTGCCACGGTCATCGCCCGAGGGATGGGAAGCGACGCGGCGGCAGCTTTCCTCGGCCACTCCTCGACGGCGATCACAGAAGGCCACTACATCGAGCGCGACCCGACCGTCGATCGGACCCCGGCTGCGCACCTGGAGCGGACGCTTCGCCCTGTCCGGCCCGATGATGCCCTTCTGGTGCAGGCAGCAGCAGTCGGGGAGGACGCGTTGCTCGCTGCTGTCGACCATGAGAAAGATGACGACGCCGTGGCGTAAAGGCGTCAGCCGTCTTGGGAAGCCAACTGCCGCTCGTGCAGAGGATTCCCTTCAGCGACGCGCCGGAAGTGTTCGGGGGTGACCCACTCCAGGCCAGTCTCACGGCGAATCTGCCGCCACCGCCGCTCGACATTGTTGACCTGCTGCCAGGTCACATTTCGGGTGGGGAACACCGCGTCGAGGAAGTTTTCAGGGGACGTACGGCCCCGTCCCTGAAGGATGAGAGCCGCCCGCTCGGGCAGGGCGACCAGTCGGGGACGCGCCAGAGCCTTCCGATAGGTCCCGATGCCGGACTCGGTCTTGATGGTCGCGTTGACGTCGATGACCCGCGCGCCAAGGTTGATGTCACCCCAGCGGAGCGCGAGCACCTCGCCGATGCGAGCTCCGGTAGCCAGCATCACCTCGATGATGTCGGCGATGTCGTCCGACGACTTTGGTCCGGAGCGGTCCTTGTTGAGCCACGCCCGGACTGCCGCACGGACGGTCTCAAGCTCGGCCACGGTAAGCGACCGGTGGTCGGGCGTAGGCCGCTTGATGCTCACCGACCCTCGGACCGGATTGACGCCGAGGGCGCCGACCTCGACGGCGGTTTCGAGCATCGCGCCCAGGACGACCTTGGCCTTGCGCTGGCGGTTCAGGCTCGCGGCGCCCAGCTCAACGAGTAGTCCGTCGACCAGACTTGTCGTGAGGTCGCTGATGATCGTCGTGCCGAAACTCGGGACGACGAGTTTCTTCAGGACGCGCTCGTACTCATCGATCGTGGTCCGGTCGAGCCGCTGCTCGCCTCGAAGCTGCTTCAGCCAGAAGCCAACCAGGTCGACGACGGTCGTCTGCGGGGTGATGGTGCTGTTCATCGACTGCTCCTTCATGACGCGGGCCGGGTTGCCCTCGTCCTGAAGGTGTGCAGTTGTTACCTCGCGACCTTGCGCCGCCCCAGCGCAGCCCCGAGGGTCGCGACCTCAAATCCAGAGGTCGCAGGTTCAAATCCTGCCCCCGCTACAAAGTTCAGGCTCGGAGATCATGGATCTCCGAGCCTGAAAGCATTTGAGATTTGATACGACAGCCAGAAACCGGCCAGAAACTCGGTCGAGGAACCCTCCCGAGGCCCCTGCGCGGGGACCGGCATGGGATGTCATGGAGCGCCACGGACGCGCTCGGAACGGCCGGCACACCTGCTGGTCATGGAACCCAACATCACCGTGAGCGGCTTGGAGCCGCTGCTGACGATCGAGGCTCTTGCCGAGTACCTCGATGTGCCGGTCACGACCATTCGAGACTGGCGCACCGACGGCAAGGGTCCCTGCGGGATCCGCGTGGGCGGACGTGTCCGCTTCGCGGTGAGCGACGTACTGCACTGGCTGGCCGAGCAGCGCGAGATCGAGCCTGGCCGCGGACCGGGCGGCCGGTGAGCAGGCATGCCTAGACCCCGTACCCCGATCGGCACCTTCGGCGAGATCTACTACGAGAAGGCACCGGGGGGACGATCACGAGCCTTCGCCCGCTTCCGTGATCACGATGGGCAACTCCGCCGAGTCCAGACAACAGCTTCGACCCAGCAAGCCGCAACCCGCAAACTCAAGGAGCAGCTCGCAGAACGGGCCGAGCAGAGCGTAGGCCAGGGCGATCTGTCGGGCGGCAGTTCGTTCGGGCACCTGGTTGAAGTGTGGCTCGCCGACCTCGACCTCGAAGGGAAGATCGCACCGAGCACCCGTGCCCTCTACGAACGGAACATGGAGAAGCTGGTCCTGCCGGCCTTCGCCAACTTCACGCTGCGCGAGATCACCGTGCGCAAGGTCGACCAGTTCATCAAGACACTCGCGTCGACCAAGAGCTACAGCACCGCAAAGCAGGCCAGGACAGTGCTGAGCCTCGCGTTCGGTCTAGCCGTGCGGTACGACGCCATCCCGCGCAACCCGGTCCGCGACACCGTCCGGCTCCACAAGCCGCAGTCGCAGACGATGGCGCTGACCATCGAGCAGGTCGAGGCGATCCGTGATGCTGTGCGGAGCTGGCGACGCGGCTCGGGCTTCTCTGGCCCGCCGCCCGACGGACAACTTGAGCAGCTCATCGAGGTCATGCTCGGGACGTCCGCCCGGATCGGCGAGGTGCTCGCGATCCGGAAGTGCGACGTGGACGTCACGGGTTCCCCGGCCACGGTGCGCATCTGCGGAACCATCGTTTCCCCGAAGGGTGCGCCAACTCACCGCCAGCACCACCCCAAGACGCAGAGGTCGACGCGGACCGTTTCCGTGCCGTCCTTTGCTGCTGAGGTGCTCCGCCAACGGCTGGTCTTGATCCCAAAGGACGAGCCCGAGCACCTGATCTTCTTCAGTCGCAACCGCACTCCGCTGACGACGAACAACATGCGGCGCCGCCTCCGGGCAGTGCTGGATGAGGCAGGGATCGAAGGCGTCACCCCGCACTCGTTTCGCCGCACCGTGGCTACCGTCCTCGATCGCGCAAGCGGTGCGGACCTCGCCGCCGAGATGCTTGGGCACACCTCGCCGAAGATCACCAAGGAGCACTACATCCAGGCGGACGAGAACGTGAACCCGGTGACCGCCGAGATCCTGGAGTCGCTGGCGCCGCGCCTGAAGTGAGAGCAGGATGTCGCCTGACGACGTTCTGACTTCGGAGGAGTCCGCCGAGGTCACTCATCTAGCGCCCGATCAGCGCCGATAGGTTCTTTTCCGTGGCACTCGCCAGGTTTACGCTCAACGGCACTCGATATGAGGTGTCGAGCGATGTAGCGCAGTCACGACTGGATGGTGTCGTTCCTGAGGCCATCCGTGAGCACGCAGTGCAGGTGAACGGTGTCTGGTACCCGGTGAAGCAAGCGTTCGAAGTCGCTGTGGGTGTTCCGCGCGCTGACTTCATCTCGCACACTGCACGACGACATCTCTCTGCCTTGGGGTTCCCGCTGAAGGGCGAGATCGAGAGTCGTGGCGAGCCGCCCAGTGTCCCGACCGCGCCTGCCTCCCCACCGGAGAAAGCAACCCCCGCATCAGCCGACGGTGAGTGGCATACCGAGGCGAACGTTCAGGCCTCGGTCGTGACGGCTCTTGCGGCGCGCGGGTACCGCATCCTGTCCGTTGCCAACACAGCGACAAAGGAACACGGCATCGACGTGATCGCCTCGTACGAAGGCACGACCGTCGGCGTCGAGGTCAAGGGATTCCCGAGCAAGAACTACGCCGACCCGACTCGGGCACACGAGCAGAAACGAACATCGCCGAGCACTCAGGCCGGCCACTGGTACTCCCAAGCGGTACTCGCCGGGATGCGCCTCCGCGGCAAGGAACCGAACTGGCGGAGCGTCATCGCGTTGCCTGACTTCGGTCGCTACAGAGACCTCTACTCCGAGACCTCTGGGTCGTTGGAGGCAGCACAGATTGACGTCTGGTGGGTCGACGAGGACGGCGAAGTCGAGCTCGACTAGAGCCCGATCGGGCCAGGGTTGCCGGGACGATGAGTCAGAGCCGCCTCGAACTCGAGGCGGCTCTGCGCGGCACCTTTCGGCGGCTTCCGTTGCATAGGTGTGGGGCGCAGTTCGCTGCGTGCGATCGCCAACAACTCGGTCCGCACGGGCGAGGTGATGGGTAGGTACTGCGGCCGCATGACCTGGACCAGCTCGCCGTCGAAGTTGTTCATTCCGGGTACGACGGCACGTTGGAAGTAGACCCGTTCCTTGATGCCGTGCTCGACGGCTTCATAGACCCGCTCGTCGATGCCGGCGCTGATGCGTTCGAGCTGCCTCACCGGCTTGAGGTCGTTCATCGCGTCGTCGGGGAGCTTCCGCATCCGGACGGCGGCGACGGAGCCTTGGCCGGCGGCGTGTCCGCCGTTGCCAACCATGCCGCCGAGGTCGCGCGTCTCGTGAACGAGTCGTCCATAGATCTCCGCTCGGCGCTCCCACCGAGCAGCGAGCACCGGGTTGTCGCTGAGCCGACGGCCAGCTTCCAGCGATACGACGCGTTGGGCGTCCATGACGACGCGTAGGCTTTGTGCGTCGGGGAACTGGCCCAGGTGGAGCATCAGGTTGTGCTGGGCTTGCAGGACTCCGGTGATGCCGGGCAGTCCTGGTCCTTCGATGAGTTGTGCGGGTGGCTTCCACCCGCGAGTGTCGACGCTGTAGTCGGGCTCGCCGTAGCCGGAGTACGCCGCGCAGACCTCAGCCGCGCGTCCGAGCCGCCCGGGTTCCTTCAAGTGCTGCCAGCCGGGAATGTTCGAGTAGCGTCTGTCCAGGCCGACCAACGCTCGGATCACCTCAGCCGCGTCGTGGACGACGGTGAAGCACTGCGCCTCCGACAGCCGTCCGTACCCGACTCCGGCACCGAAGTCATGCTCACCGAGCGCACTCGCGCGAGCAGCATTCCGCCACAACTCGACCATTGGGAACGCCTGCTCGGTGGTCAGCTCCTCCATGGTCGGGAGCGTCGCCGCAGAGTCGCTGATGGAGGCTTCGAGTCGGTAGCGCAGTTCCTCGGCCGGGCCGCGGGTGCGCGCGGTGGTGGCTTGGAGGTGGACGAGCGGGTTCGCGGCACGCATGGCCTCGTGACACCACACAAGCACCGCCTGGCGGTAGCGACCGACCTGCTCACCGATCTCCTTCCGCTCGTCGGCGGTGGTCGTCTCGGGAACGGTATGCAGCCCAGCCCCGCCGATGCGCTGTTGGATGCGGTGGTGCGTCAACAGCTCGCGAAGGGATCCACGCAGTAGCCCACTGTTCTCGCCGTACATCAAGGCGCGTCCAGTTCTCGGGCTGCGTAGAGCATGTCGAGGACCAGTTCGACGGTCAGGCCGTCGATACCGTGCTCGACGAGGTCCTCGATGGCCGACTCCGCGACGCTGAACAGCAGCTCGCGGTCGGTGACCTGGACCTGGGTGATGGCGGGGATGTAGTCGCCATGGATGAAGTCGATCTGGAGCAGGACGCGGTCGTACTCGATCGAGGCATCGATCGTCAGGGCGCAGTCGGCTAGGGCAGCGACATAGGAGCGCGCCTCAGAGACGGTCACCGCGTGTGCGAGCAACATGGTGAGTCCTTCGTTGGAGTCGGCGTGACTTCCACCGTGCGAGGGGTGGCCGGAGCCGCCCGCAGCGAGTGCTCGTTGCTGTGGACAACTCGATGGAAAGGCCCGGCCGTGAGCAGCCGTCAGTCGGAGACGACCAGTTCCTCGATGCGTCGTCGTGCCTCGACGTCCTTCATCACGAACTGGACGAAGTCGGCGTAGCGGTCGACGATCTCGACCTCGGGCGCAGGCTGGGTCGCAGGCTCACCCGGCCAGACGGTCTGCCTGGTCGGCCGGTCGCGGTCGATGCGGCAACCGGCGATCGATACCCACTCACGAAGCCGATTGCGGCTCTCAGCGAAGTCACGCAGCCACCCGATCGGCCCCGACGGCGATCCTTGCGGGTCGTAGGCGTTGAGGTAGTGCATGTGCAGCGCGGAGAGCTCCCAGACGAGCTCGTCGTGCCGATGCCAGAGCGGAGGGACGACAGCCGTCGGCAGGCCGAACGACTTGCGAAGCCAATCGACCCACTTGTCCAGGTCCACCCACTCGACCAAGGCTTCGTCGGCCGACAACAGGTTCCAGTTGATCGGGTGCAGCGCCTCTTCGTCGTCGAAGTCGGCGGTCCCGAACCGGTCCTCGGGACTGTCGAACTCCAAGACGCCGCTCTCGTAGTCGGGCTCCAGCAGGGACGCCTGGCCCGGGTCGGCGTCGGTGCTCATCTCTCGCGCCTGTCAGATGCTGAGAGCCTGGGCAGGCTCGTTGACCACGGTCAGCTCGTTGCTCGGCGGGTCGGGCTGCTCGGCTGGGTTGCGGTCCACGACGTAGCGGGTGCGCGCGCAGTCGTGTCCGATGCGCCGGGCGACGAACTGTTGACGGATCTCGCTGGGGCCGCCGGGGCGCTCCTGCTCGTACTCGTGGATGTAGCCCGAGGCGACGATCTGGTCGCCGGGCTTGAACCTCGGGTATGCCCGCTCGGCAGCGCGGTCGAACAGCACCAGGTCGCAGTAGACCGGGTCGAGCTTGGTGAACGACCCGTCGACCTCCTTGCGGTGTTGCTCGATGCCGACGCGGCTGTAGAAGCGGGCGTGACCCTTGCCGGTGAAGGTGAGCTCAGGCGCAGTGGCGATGAACCCCTGAAGGCTCATCTGGGTGGGAATAGTCATCGCTGACTCCTGACATGTGGTGGTGGCAACCGTTCTCAGGAGTCAGGTGTTCAGGTGCGCCCGCCTGGCGGCGGTTCGGAAGCGGCACATTCCGGCCCGAGTGTCAGTGGCTCGCATTAGGTTTGGCCATGGGGTCGTTCGATGGGCGCCCAGTTAGAGAGGAGCGGGGCGTGGCCATTGACCGCGAGAAGGGCGTGCGATGCGCCACTGTGGGTGAACTCCTTGACGAAGCTCTCTACATCCCCGCGTACCAGCGCCCGTACAGATGGGAGCCGTCGACAGCCGCCCGACTCCTCGACGACATCCGTGAGGCGTACAAGGGGCCAGACGCCGAGCGGGCGAGTCGTCAGCCCGGCCAGCTTTCCTCGTACGTCCTGGGGGCCGTGATTCTCCATTGGGATGAGGAGGAGCAGCGACTGAACGTGGTCGATGGGCAGCAACGGCTACTGACACTCACGGTTCTGCTCGACTTGCTCGAGAAGGCTCACCAGGGTGGCGATCTCGGTGCCGCCGCGGTACCGGGCGAGGACACCAACGCGCCGATTGTTGTGGCGCGTCAGCGGCTCGCTGGACGGGTCAGGCTCATGCAGGAACCTGGCGAGATCGCTGCATTCATCCGCGCGCGGTGCGAACTGATCCGGGTCGAGACAAGTGACCCTGATGAGGCATTTCGCGTGTTCGACTCGCAGAACTACCGCGGCAAGGCGCTCCTGCCGCACGACCTCTTGAAGGCGTACCACCTTCGGGAGATGCACTCTGAGACCGAGTCCATGAAGGCAGCCCTCGTTGAGACCTGGGAGTCTGTCGCCGAAGCCGAACTCGATCGGCTGTTCTCTGCCTTCCTGTGGCGGATTCGGCAGTGGTCACGAGGACTTGCCGCGCCCGCGTTCGCTCCACGTCATGTCGAAGCTTTCAAGGGGATCACCACTCGAAGCGCGAACACACCGGCTTCCCGTTACCACTTGGCGGCCCAAGCGGCTGTTCCACTGCTCTCGGCTTGGGCGACTCAGTCAGATGAAGCAGACCGAAGTGCTGCGCGAAGTCGCTTCCAGCTCGACGCTCCAGTGCAGGCGGGCCGCTCGTTCTTCGAGATGGTGACGTTCATGCTGGCTGAACTCAAACGCCTCCGACGGGAGGGATATAGCGGCGACGGCTGGGAAACCTATGCGTCGAGTGACGCGGACTTCAAGGAGGAATCGTCCAGGTCGCAGTTTCGCTACGTCTCTGAGCTCTACCTCGCGTCGCTGGTCTACTACACAAACAAGTTTGGCGAAGCCGATGTTGAGGAGGCAAAGCAGCTTCTCATTCGCTGGGCCTACTCCCTGCGGACGGAACTTCGCCGGGTGCAGATGGTGTCCATCAACAACCACGCCAGGCAGCTCGAAGACGGCAAGTCCGCCTTTGTCCTGATCCGAAACGCAGACGCTCCAACTGACCTTCGCCGGCTCGACACGGAGGTGAAGGAACGTGACAAGGACCCAGGCCACATGAAGGACCTCTTGGCCTTCCTCAACGGGCTGGGGGGCTGATGGGCACTCAACTCGACGCGAAGCTCTTCACTGTCGACGACCTGTTCGCAGAGGCGGGGACGCACTACGAGATCCCGATCTACCAACGCAACTACTCCTGGCGGAACGAGCAGATCGAGCAACTCATCGACGACGTGTGGACGGCAGCCCAAGACGACACCGTCGACGAGTACTTCCTAGGGAACCTCATCGTTGCCCCGAAGCTGCGAAGCCCGGAGGCGAGGTCCGTCGCATACGAGGTCGTTGACGGCCAACAGCGCGTGACGACCCTCTTCATGCTGCTTGCGCGCCTCGGCGTTGAAACCAAGGCAAAGCTGACATATGCCTCGCGCCGGTCAGCCACCGATGCCTTGGCACGCCTCTCGGTCTCGGAGGACGACGAGGGCTCCGGCATCCTCACGGGCTACAAGATCATCGACGCGCGAATCGGCCGTTTCGCGAAGGCCGGCGATCAGCTCGAGCGGTTCTCGACCTTCCTGCGGAAGCAGGTTCAGCTTGTCCGGGCGGTCCTCCCAGATGACACCGACCTCAACAAGTACTTCGAGATCATGAATACGCGCGGCCAACAGCTTGAACAGGTCGACATCGTCAAAGCGCGGCTGATGAGCTATCTGCGATCCGACGTGGGGGAGGTCGACGAGCGGCGAGCGTGCTTCGCGTGGATCTGGGACGCGTGCACGGACATGGATTCATACATCCAGATGGCGCTCGCGCGGGGAAGTACGCAACTCCGAGAGTCCCTCTTCGGCAAGGATTGGGACCAGTTGAAGATCAGGTCGTTCGCCGACCTTGCCCAGCTCCGTCCGCTTGCAGACAATCAGGCGACGGTCCGGAGCGAAGGGCTCGCAATCAGAGATGCGCTCCGCGTCTACGCCCAGGCACCCGAGAGGCCGTCAGACGACGAGGACGAAGCCGGCCGGTTCGAGTCACCGATTAGGTTTCCCAGCCTGCTACTTCACACCCTCAAGGTCATGCGAGTGCCCGGCATCGACGACCAAGAAGTCGACGGCCACCTCGATGACAATAAGCTCATCAAGCGGTTCGATGACGACTTCCAGAGTCTGACGGAGTTCGAGCGATCGGCGAAGGCAGAGCGGTTCGCGGAGACACTGCTTCGCTGCAGGTTCATCCTCGATAACTTCGTCTTGAAGCGCGAGTTCACCGCAACCAACGGGGAAGACGGAGCCTGGTCGCTCAAGCGCTTGACTCGGGGCGAGTCCGTCTCTCGGCATGCTCGGACAGCGAAGGTCAATGCGCGCTTCCCAGCGGCATTCGCACAGGCTCAAGACGAGGCAGACGGCGGGCCGGCCGACGATGCGACGAGGGATGTGCTTCTCCTTCAGTCGCTTCTTCGTGTGACGTACACATCGCCTCGCACGATGCATTGGATTACTCGAGTTCTTGGGGCGGCGGGCGTTCTTGAGACGTCTCGCGCCGACGCAGCCCGGACAATCATGAGCGAGCTCCGCTCATACATCAGGCTCAAGGTCAGTCAGAGTTTGCCTGGCGATGGTGGCCCGACTGGGTTCAACATCGAGCGGGTCGTCTACACCTACCTCGACTATCTGCTCGCTCAAGGTGCGAGTCCCGAGCTCAAGGAGGACTCTGCCTTCACGTTCGTGTTCAGGAACTCCGTCGAACACTTCTTTCCACAGCACGCGAACCGCGACGACGCTGGGTGGGACGCGGTTTCGCCCGATGATCCTGAACTGCAGATGTTTGGCAACCTCGCACTCGTCAGCGTGAGCGCGAACTCGAAGTTCAGCAACGCGCTGCCATTGAGCAAGGCACTGAAGAAGCAGATTCTTCGGCAGAGCAAGAAGCTCGAACTCATGGCCCGCGTGGTCGAAAGGGATGGTCGATGGGACCGTCGTTCGATCCAGGAGCATGACCGGGACATGGTGACTCTGCTTCGTCGGGACCTCGCTGAGGCAGGCTTCCTGAGCTGAGTCGGTCTCACCTACATTGCAAGGCGTTCTCGACCTCAGCGCGATCAGTCCGGAGCTGGTCGGCTTCCTTGCGGGCGGTCCACGGACGCAAGTCGGTGACCAGGGGCGGAGCGCTGCGGAGAAGGATCAGCGCGGTGCCGAACGGCAGGGTCCGGATCACCTCTGGCGGCATCACGGGGACGCGCCGTACTGAGCGTTGGAGCGACCGGGAGCCGTAGTCGCCGACGGAGACTGTGTCGGTCTTCTCGTCTCGTTCGCCGATCAGAGCCGAGAGGTCTTGGAGGTCCCGGGCAGCCGAGGTGCCGCCGAGGATGACCTTGATGATTGATGCGTCCCAGATGGCGCCAGCGGCGTGGTCGCCCCAATTGTCTCGTGCCTGGGAGAGCGACTGAAGCACCGGCATCGTGGTGATCCCCGTGCCGCCACCCTCAGCCATGAGCACCGGCAGCGAGGGCAACGGAGAAAGGTTGCCGATCTCATCGAGCGCCATGAGTAGCGGTGGGTCGAGTCGTGCGCCGGGTGAAGCTGCCGCGAGGTGGCGCGCGGTCTCGATGAGGTCCTCGATGAATGCGGCCACCAGTGACCAGGACGCTCCGGCTCCGGCGCCGGTGGCGACTAGGTAGAGGCTGCCGTCGTTGGTGAGGAAGCTGGCCGGGTCGAAGTGCTCTCCGGGTTTTGGGGATACGGCGTCGAGGACGCGCGGGTCAGCCAGGCACGAAAGTGCAAGGGAGACGCCCATCCAGATCGAGTCGCGGGTGCGGGGGTCGGAGTGGATCATCGACTCCAAGGAGTCGGCCCAGCCGGGTGCAGCCTTCGGGTCGCTCGCCAGGATCGCCACGGCGTCGGCAGCAGCCGAGGGGGAGAGGGTCCAGCCGAACAGCTCACGCGGTGTCCGGTTGTCGAGGGCTGCTGCGTGTAGCAGGGCTTGGAGTGCGGTGCGGGTCTTGCCTTCCCAGAAGCCACCCGACTCGACGCCACCCGTCGAGAGTCCCGTTGCTGAGGCTAGGCCAGTTGCTCGGATCATGGCGGTGAGAGGGTCCTCGCATCCCCGTACTGGTGACCAGCGCAGTCCAGCGGGCAGACCTTCGGCGAGTCGTTGCGGGTCGAAGACTGCGACCGGGCCGCGCCGCTGGCGGGCGGTAATGGTGGCGGCGAGGTTGTCCGGTCGCGTCGCGGTGGTGATGACCGCGCCCGGTGCGTCGAGGATCGCGTTGATGACAACATGCAGGCCTTTGCCCGAGCGAGGAGGGCCTAGCAGCAGGATCGAGTCCTCAACCGATGCCCACACTCCCTGGCCTCGGGACCGACCGAGGTGGTAGCCGATGTCAGAGGGCTCGGGCTTGTCGAGAGACGGCCTGAGCGTCCGACCGCGTGAGATCAGGGCCTTCTGCGAGGCGGCTGCTCGTACGTCCCGTCCGGTGGCGACCCCGGCCAGGCGGCGCGGGTCGTGTGAGGTGTTGTGCTTGATCGAACCGATACGCCGCCACACCACGAGGGCGCTGGCGACCACCGCCGCGACCATGGCAGCGAGCACGAGCCAGTAGATCCATGCCTCCAGCCCGTCGGCGCCGAGCGCCGATGCCGGGTCGCCTGGCTGGATGAGCACGCGGAATCCTGCCTCCCAGCCGCCGCTCGGTTGTGAGACTCCCGACAGCCAGGCGGCCACCGAACCGGCGAGCCGCAGTATCGCTGCGACTATCCCGACGGCCCCGATGAGGACGAGCCCGAGGTTGACCAAGTCGTCGTTGATTCCCTGCCCGCGAGGGTTCATACTGCACCGCCACTGACCATCACGGTTCCGGACTTCCTTCCCATGAACACAACCAGTCCTGGGTGGGCTTCGAGCAGAGCCGGAGGCAGACGTAGCCGAGCGGTGCCGTCGGTGCTCGCCACTTGGTGTGCGACGACGACTGCGACGGCGACTTCCTCGTTGGGTAGGAATCCCTCGCCGGCCACTTCGCCGATTGAGGTCATCGCCTCGCAAGCTGGCTTGAGCATGCGCAGCTTCCGTCGTTCGGGCGTCACGATGTCGGTGAAGGTCGACCTGTCGGCCTCGAGGACCTCGACGCGCACCGCTGTACCGAGGTCGGCCGCGATGTCGTCGAGCGCGCGCTTGAGGTCCTCGCGGGTGAGCGACCCATCGGCAGAGTAGGGCTCGCGGTCGAGCGTGACATTCAGGAAGCCCTTCTCGTCGACCTCCACCTCGACCAGCGGCATCACGACCGGGACGCGCACCGCTTGGCGGTCGTTGCGTCGGTAGGGCGCGGCAGCGTTGATCATGCTCATAGTCGGACCGTTTCCACCTGTAGCTGCGCGGCCGTCTGTACCGAGGCCGTTCGACGGCCAGCAGCGAGAGCCTCACGGTCGAGTCCGGGCGGGTTGCCGTCGCCCACCTGAGTGGTGTCGAGCTTGTCGAGGATCGTGACTGCGGCACCACGCACGCGCTCGGCGGTCGACTGGACGACCTCGATGGGCGTCTTGCCCGGCACGCTTGATGCCCAAGACGCGACGTAGGGGATCGTGTAGTCATCTGTAGACAGCCCGTGTGCGGCGCTGACCATGAGCGCAACTGACTCTGCCTCGACCTCGGCGATGCCCCGGTGCATGGCGGCGTCCGCGTTGTCGGGTCCGTGGAGCATGACGTGCCCGAGCTCGTGGGCGAGCGTCTTGACCTGGGCGGCGTCGTCCATGTCCATGCGCACCGAGACCTCACGGGTCGTGTAGTCAGTCAGCCCGTTCGCACCGCCGATCGAGTTCGCGTTCGAGACGAGCCGCAGCTCGAAGCCGTGCTCGGTGATCTGATCTGCGAGTCCGTCCCATAGACCCCCGGGCGCTTGGCCTTGCAGCAGCGTCGGGCGCGGGGCCTCGGGGATGGGTTCGCCGTCGGTCTGGGAGACGTCCCAGACGTGCGCGGGCTTGAGCCCGACCAACTTGGATCGGACGGCCTCACCGAGACCGGGCTTCTCGCCGCGGGCGAGGCGTCGCCACGACTCCGGGGCAGAGGGGTTCGACGACGCGAATCGCGCGGTGACTGGGGCGAGGATTGCGTAGCCGGACTGGCCTTTCATGACGGCACGGTTGAGGCTGAGCCACTGGCGGAAGCCGGCGACGTACGTCGGCATCGGTTCGGACACTCTTCCTTGCTGAAATGCGGCGTAGTGCTGGACGTAGATCAGCATGGTGTTGTTGAAGGAGCGCGAACGGAACTTCGCCGCGAACTCCAGCGCCCGCTTCCAGTCGTCTCCAGTCACCAACGCGCCGACGGATTCGGTGAGCTTTTTCTGTAGTGCTTCGAGCTTCTCTTCGCGGGCCGCGAGGTCTCGGGGGTGGACTCTCATCGGTTGCCTCCTGTCACGGAGGACAGGTGTGCCGCCGGAGCCGCGCCGTTCATCCGGCCCGCGGTGTCGAAGAGTTCTAGCTCGGCGGGATGCAGCTGATGCTGTACGACGAACGACCTGTGTTTGATCCGCCATAGTCCTTGTCCGGTGCCAAGTGTCGGAAGCAGCGACTGTTCCGTGCCAGTAAGTCCCAGGGCGGCGGCGGTGGTGCCGAGCTGGTCGGACTCCTGCCGGTAGACGACGCGGGTCTCGGCATTGGCGAGCAGGGATGAGGCAAGTGCGCGCATGGCGGAGCCCTGGTCGCCCACGTTGTCGAGGTCGGAGAGCTTGTGGAAGATGAGCATGTTCGCGATGCCGTAGTGACGCGCCAGCCGCCAATGTGCATCCATCCGTCGTAGCAGCGCCGGATGTGACATGAGCCGCCAGGCTTCGTCGTAGACCACCCAGCGTTGCCCGCCGTCGGGGTCGAGCAGCGCGGACTCCATCCACGCCGACGCGCACGTCATCAGCACCGAGATCAGCGTCGCGTTCTCGGTCACGCGCGACAGATCGAGCGACACCATAGGCAAAGTCGGATCAAACCGCACCGTGGACGGCCCGTCGAACAGCCCAGCCAGGTCGCCAGCGACGAGACGTCGTAGCGCGTGCCCAGCAAGCCGCCCGTCCTCAGCGAGTCGGCCATCGGAGTCCGTGGCCGGCCCGGGCGCGAGGAGCCGGTCGACGACCATCGGCAAGACGGGCACCTCCGAGGAGCGGACGGCGTCGGTGAGCGCAACATCGATCGCCGTGTGCTCCAGGGGCGTGAGTCTTCGGTCGAGCACCGTCTCCGCCAAAGCACCGACCAGCTCACGTCGTCGGGCAGTCACCTGTGCGGTCCACTGGATGTCATCGAGCCCGACAGGGCGGTGACCCTCGTCAAGCGGGTTGAGGCGGTTGGCCATGCCATGACCGAGTGCGATTGCCTTCCCGCCCACCGCCTCGGCGACGGCGGTGTGCTCGCCCTTCGGATCGCCGGGGACATAGACGCGACGACCGAAGGGGATCGAGCGTGTGTAGAGACTCTTGGCGAGCGCGGACTTGCCTGAGCCGACAATGCCCGCGAGCACGAGGTTCGGCGCGGTGATCAGGCCCCTTGTGTAGAGCACCCACGGGTCGTAGACGAACGAGGAGCCGGAGTAGAGGTCCTGCCCGACAAAGACGCCTTCGCTCCCGAGCCCACCTTCTGCGAGGAACGGGTATGCACCAGCAAGCGTCGCCGAAGTGTCCTGGTGGCGTGCCAGCCGTAGTCGTCCCGGGGTACGCAACGCGGCAGGGCCAGACTCGCCGGCCTTGGGCAACACCACGGTCGCGCGACGTTCGGTAGCCAACTCGTCGGCCTTTGCCTTCGTTGCCGCCTTGCGCAAATCGCGGTCGTCGGCGAGCAGTGACCTCGCAGCGGCCTGGCGCGCTCTCTTGTCACGACGTCGCTCCCGTCGCGGAGTCACAAGGACTGCGCTGTGCAGGCGGCCCTCTGTCCACCCCCTCATAGCGACAGTCCGTGGTCGACCGACCGGTGGGGCGTCTCAGCTACGGCCGGGAAGTCAGGGTGGACGTAAGTGATGCGTGACTCGGCGCCATGGGCACTTGCGATGGACTCGGAGACCTGATGCAGAATCTCGCCAGCTCGGTGGAGCTCCCAGGACACCTGATGGGTCGCCGCGCGCCCGGCGCGGGAGTCGCCGGCCACCCACACGCCCTTCTTCGCAGCGCCGTCATGGAACGTCGCGAGTTGATGCAGCGACTGGCTCAGCGAGGCAACGGCTGAGGTGAGTGAACCGAGCACTGAGTAGATCTGGCGAGGGTCGTCGATGGAACGGGTCGCGTGCGCCAGAGCGCGCAACGCTGTCTGCACCTCGTCGGCATCAGCCGCCGGGTTCTCGAACGTGGGCATGGGGGTCCTCCATCTCGATCTAGTCGAGAAGGAGGTGTGCGCTCTGCCCCGCGACCCCGTACAGGCGGTTGGCCCCGATTAGGCGCTGCGGCGAACTCAGTGCGGTGAATCCTGAGTGCGTCCGTTGACGACCATGGTCGAGATCTCGGTTAGGTGCTCGTCCGCCTGCCGAAATCCCTCTTGCCGCGTGAGGCTTGCCGCGTGTCTGCGATACAAGTAGACGATCTCGGGAACCCAGATACCCGACCACTTGCTCGTTAGGACAGCCCAGAGTGCGGTGTCTTCCGCACGGCCCCACGCGATCTCGGGCCAACCCCCGACTTGCCGAACTGCGGTCGTACGAGCAATCGTCGCGGTGCATAGGAAGGGCAGGTTGCCAGTGCGCAGCTTGAAATCCCAAAAGTCGCCAGGCCTCACGGGACCAGGTTCGAAGGGATCATCCGGCCCAGGCCATGTGACCTGCAAGTGCTCGTCGGTGTGGGGACACCTTCCAGCCGCCCACATCGCTTGCCGGTTGGATTGGACAGCGGAAAGCAGTGCCGCCACACCGCGGCCAACGAGCCTGTCATCGCCGTCGAGCGTAAGCATCCACGACGACTTCAGTCGTCCGAGAGCGATGTTCCGAGCGCGTCCGGGGCCTACCGACTCGCCGCGGTCGGCGGCCGCCACCACATCGATGGAGGCATGATTCGTTATCCGTAGCTTGGCCAGATGGTTGGAGATCGACTGCCGCTCTAGTCCGTCGGTCGCGATCACCCACTCGACTCGCGACCCGATCGAGTCGCTCACTTCAAGCACAGAGATCGCGGCCGCTGTCAGGAGATCAGGCTCGTCCCGCCCGAGTGCGGTCACGATGCCTACTTCGAACCGTACCGGTGACTTCACTCGATCTCACCTGGAGATGGATTGTTCAAGAACTGCTCTGAGTTACTCGCAAGCCAGGAAGCGAGGTCCTCCAAGAAGGCATGGGCCGCTTCGAGGGAGGGGTACGGGTAGGCCACGGGTGATGACGCCATAGGGAAGTGTGCGACGAAGTCCGAGTGTGCTCGCCGAAGTTGCTCGTGCGGGAAGCCTGCTAGGTCGAGCAGTTCCAGCAGGCACAGAGGGATCCACTGCTGATACTTCGACAGCCAGAATGCTGACTCATCGACCTTGTTCGCGTTCGAAACGACGAGCCGGGCCCGCTGAGCAAGCTGGACGATCCGACGGCGGGCCTCCTCGAAGCTCGTTGCAGGAACGTCGTTCAGCAAGTCTGGCCCGAACAAGTGCACGCCGGTGCGCTTCACGTTCCGAAAGAAATGCCTGCTCCAGCCGGGATGATGACCGTCCCTGATTTCCTCCTCCTTGAGGATGGTGGCCTCGACCTCGGGGATGTTCATGCGCAACGCTGCGACCAGAGCGGGGAACTGTGCGGGGTCCGCGCCATTTCGCACCACCAAGAGGATGTCTACGTCGCTTCGGCCGGGGCGAAAATCGGCGCGAAGCGAGCTCCCGTACTGCCACGCGGCGAGAACTGTCCCGCGGTTCTCCACTGCTGCGCGAACAAGTTCTGGGTCGACCAGCCGTGGGTGACGGCTAATGCCAGGCGCTGGGCGTTCGAGGGGGGCCTCGGCCAGTTCAACTGTCTCCGGACCAGCAAGAGGCTCGGTGTTTAGCAAGGTTAGGTGCCCGCGGCCCTGTTCGGACTCGTCTGCCGTGACAAGACCTTCTCGGACTTGGGCGGGTAGTCGTTCGAGGACGCGCTCCCACAGCGGCGGGGTAGAGGTTCGTCGTTCGCAGGCTAGAGATCCGGCTGTCGTCGCGACAGTCAGAGCACTATCAGTGTCAACGCCCGCTATCCACGCACGCAGGTAAGCCGCCAGGAAGGCGTCGCCGGCACCGGTGGAGTCGATCACGTCGACCTTGACTCCCGGCTGGTGGTGGTGGGCGTCCTGAAGGTAAGTGGTTGCACCTTCGGCCCCAGACGTGACGACGATCTCTGTGAATCGCGGGAGGTAGTTGACAATCGTCTCCTCGTTGGGAAACTCCACCTCCGACCCGATGGCAAGGTCCGCCGAGACTTCTGTTTGCTGCAGCGCCCGCAGACCTACGATCGTCTTTGCCTCGCGCTCCGCTGCGAAACTGAGTAGGGGAAGAAAGTCGTGTCGCCACGAGGGAAACACCACAACATCCGCGGAGCGAAGATCCTGCATCCGCTGGAATCCATGTTTTGGAATCAGGTCAAGTAGGCCATCGTTGGTGCCGATGATGGTTCTCTGGCCCGTTGGATCGACGAGAACCCACGAGACTGGACTCGGGCCTTCGGCCCGGCCGACGCGAATCTCCACACCAGCGCTTGCTGCGGTACCGATCAACTCGTCTCCGTAGTGATCTGACCCAACAGACCCGACGAGGACCGTTTTCACCCCCGACTCGGCGAGTCCTATTGCCACGTTTGCGGCGGATCCGCCGATTCTGACTGTGCGATCGGATGCCTGCACAAAGCCGCCGACTCGGGGCTCTCCTGGCAGGAAGGCGACGTCGTCAATTCCTATGCCGCCTATCACGAAGACGCGCGCGGTCGTCACGGCACGCGCTTGGAGTACGTGAGGTAGGCGCTACTGAATCGGGCGTTGAAACGCCGAACGAACCACGACATGGGTCCTGCCCACTTGATTTCCCCGTAGGTCAGCCCGAGGCCTCTCTGGTCTTCCATGCAAGACCACAAGAGCGCTTCGCCGAGGCCCCGCCTTCGGAAGTCTGGCGTCGTGCCTGCAGGGCCGAGCTCATGAGGTCTGCTGACACCCCATGCGGCGAACGCGACGCACATGTCGTTCGCGATGGCGAAATGTGCGCCAGCGGTCGGATTGGAGAGTCGCCTCTTGGCCTTGCTGAGGGCCACTTTCACCTCAGCCAGCCACTCTGGCTTCCACGTGCGTTCGACTTCTCCTGCGATCCACTCGTGGTCGAGCTCGGACGCCGAACGCACAGTTACTCCGCTCGCAATGAGCTGGGGGTCGGGCCTCTCGGCAGACAGGGAATCGGCGAAATCAATGCGAAGGTTGTGTACAACTTGCTGACGCTGGTAGCCACGTCCATCGAAGAACGAAATCGCCTGGATGTTAGACAAGTCAACTCCTGGCCAGGCATAGCAGGGAGGGTGACCCGCAACTCGCAATACCTCGGCTCCGCTAGTGGACGCGTCATGTTCGACACGGGCGAGAAGCACACCCCCGATTCCAGATCGGCGTGCGTGCGGGTCAACCACGATGAGGTCGAGGACGGAGGAGAGCTCATCGATCGATGCGGTCCGTGACCAAACGCCAGCACCGAGGAGTCGACCCTTCGCTTTGTCTCGCGCGAGTACAACGGACCTACCGACGGTTAGGACCTCCGGGATCAGAGAGGCGTAGGGCTCATCAGGAAGTGCTCTGCTGCACAGCACCTTGAGATCGCGCGTCTCAGTTGGGTCCAGGGAGGACATGAGTTGAGACCGCAGCTGGACATCGATCACGTCCGTCATTGGCCCGCACGCAGCCTGTTCTCACCCGCGAGTGGAGCGCGAACCTCATCGAGCCAGACTTGCCACCGCGGCTCTGAGTGGATCAGAGCGTCAGCCACACCGAACACCCGAAGAGACTGCTCGCGTGCCTTCTGGACCACTTCCCGCGCTAGCCTCGCTCGGTCGAGAGTGGGCGGGGATCCATCGTCGGCGCCATCCAATGCGTCGGCGAACCCATCATGTAGCAGAACGATGCTGCCGGGCAGGGAACCCTCCTGCACGGGAGCCAGGTAGTCGTCGGGCGGAAGTGTCAGCCAGTCGCAACACTCGATGCTCCAGAGCACGGACGTTAGGCCCGCAGTCCGAGCAGCGTGCCATAGGGGGCGATTCTGAGCTCCGTAGGTCGGTCGGTACCAGCGCACGTCAGACCCGCATAACTGCTCGAGTTCATCCCGTGAGTCCTTCAGCAGGCGCGGTAGGGACGCTGGCGGTACGTTGGTGAGTCTGCGGTGGTCGTGACCGTGAAGCGCGATCTCATGGCCGGCATCGGTGATTCTTTTGAGAAGCTCAGGGGTCCGTCGTGCACGGGTAAGCAGGACGAAGAACGTGGCGCCGGCACCTTCATCGCTCAGTGCGTCGAGGATGCCTTCAGTCACGCCAGGGGTGGGGCCATCGTCGAACGTGAGGACCGCCAAGTCGCACGGCGTCAGAGTGCCGACGATAGAGGCTCCTTCGGCGATCATCCCCAACTCCTATTGACTCGACGCCTACGTCTCCGAGTCCAACTGCGGCGCCCTGCGTGGAATGCTCGCCGTACAACCATAGCGACTGTGTTGCGCTAGGGCTCTGGCAATCAAACGCCCCGACCCAGCGGCAGTGCCGCGGCGCTGAAGGCCTGCGCCTGCTGGCCCCACAGTCGCCTGGTCTCGCAGGAGGCCTGGATTGCGGCCTGCTCGATGTCGGCGACCGCTAATTCGAGTTCGTCCGGGTCTTGGGCGCTGATGGCAATGAGCCCGGTCGTTCGAAGGATGCCGTGGCCGGCGGTGAGGTCGGCCTCCTGTTGGAGGACGTCGTTGTACTCCGCGGACTGCTGGGCGTCCTCGATCTGGCCGATTCGCTGTCGTTGGGCGGCATCGGAGATGTACTCGGTCTTCTTCTTGCGGATGTCGCGGGCGGCTTGGTCGGTCCGCAAGGGCGTGACGAGCAGGGTGAAGGTGCGGCGCACGCCCGACGAGAGGAGCACCGGGGCAAGGAAGCCCGGGTAGACGAGGGAACGCGGCCACTCGCTGATCCAGAGCACGCAGTGATGGGCGGAGTCTGATCGCACACTCGACCAGTTCTCGGTGACCGCGACTGGCCCGGCGGTGGCGAGGTCGCGACCGAGATCCCCGTGACGTTCCAACGCACCTGCCACGACTGGGTCGTAAGCCGACCGCAGAATCACCGCTAGGTCACCCGGCTGGAGCCATCCAGACGGCGAGAGGTCTGCGGCTCGAAGTGCAGCTGTCATCGTAGACATCTCTTGTCGCAGCACTGCGGCGGCTCCTCGGTTGCCGCCACCAGCGGCCCGGATCGCCCGACCAGCGGCCTTCATGTCGAGCGAGATCGAGACCGTGCTCGCGTGACGTTCACCGGCTGGTCCGGCGCGGTTGATCAGCTCGCCGTACGTCGTCGAGGTCCATGAGTCGTCCTGCCTCCCGTGCTGCGACCACCACTCGGCCAGACCCTTGCCGGAGTCGGGCAGGGTCCGCTCCATCACCTGCAAAGACGCGATACGTCCAGAGCGGCAGACGGTGGCGAGCACGCGACCCCAGCTCGTCACCCGGCGTTGCTGCTCGATGGGGTCGAGAAGGATGAACGCCGGGTGAGTGACCCCGACGATCGCGGTCAGGGTCGCGGCGTGAGGGTCGTGGATCATCACCGCGCCCGACTCGGGGTCGAACCACTGACGCAGCCGCGCAGCGTCGCCTGGCAAGGACAGCGTCCCCGCCGGGCGAGGCTTGACGATGTGACGACGGAACAGGAGCTGCCCGCCAGTCGAGCGCCACAGCCACCGGATAGCGATGGGGAGCCACTCGACTATCTTGCGGCCGCCGGCTCCGACGAACGCAAGTGCAGCGCACAGTAGGAGGATCGGGGCGACGTACAAGAGCGACTGGCCACCATCGAAGTAGAGCGCGAAGACGAGGACGATAGCTCCGGAGCCGACCACGATCAGCTGCGACCCCGAAAGGCCGAGCATGACGCCCCGGCGGGTCAGGCGGGAGAACTTCACCGGCGCGAGCTCGTGGTCTTGTGCAGTCGTTCGGGTGCTCATCAGTCACCTCTCCTTTGGCCGCTCGACTGGACCGGGACGGAGTCTGTGAGGTGTGTCGGCATCGGTGCGCCTGAGGGAGACGGCGGCGTCCTCTGTGCCGCGTCGGCCTGCTCGGATGCGGCGCCACCGATCGCCTTGCCTGTGCGACGTCCGGCAGTTGCGGCTTCCTTCGCCACAACAACACCGGCGGCGATTCCGCCCGCAGCCGCGCCACCGGCGGTAGCGGCTCCGCCTTCCGAGGACGCGCCCGCCACGCCGCCGGGTGATGGACCGGAGCCTGTCGTGGGTGCCGGAAATGCGGGGGACCCGCCACCGGAGCCAGTGCCGTCGAGCACCTTGCTCGGTCCAGCGCCAGGGCGATGATTCAACGGAATCGGCATCGGTCGGTTGAGCGCCGACTTGGCTTCCTGCTCGGATGACATCGCGTGGTACATGTCGAAGCTCATGAAGTTGATCGCCTTGTAGGTCATGTAAGGCGCGAACCCGGCCATGAGCATCAGCACGACTCCTGCTATCGGCTCGCTCACGGACTGGATGTCGCCGTCAATCGGCGCAGACACCTGCGCCGTGGCGAGCAGGAAGATCACGACGAGGACGACCTTCGAGATGATCAGTGCGATCACGAACGAGGCCCACTTGCTGACCCAGCCGCGGGTCTGGTCCCAACTGGACCCGGCCATCGCGACTGGCGCGAACACGATCGCGACGAGCAGCAGCGCCTTGCGGACGAGAAGGCTGATCCAGACGATGCCTGCCGCACCGATAGCGAGGCCAGCGATGAAGATGGTCAGGATCGCCCCGGCGCCAGGTGCTGCGACGTTGATACCGACGAGCCCGGCGGTCAGGAGGGTGATGCGATCACCCATCTGCTCCATGTTCGAGCCGGCGGCCTTAACGATCCCCATGCAGAGTTGGTCGGTGACCTCCAGCGCGGTGGCGAGGAGGGCCAGCGAGACGAATGATCCGAGGATCGACTTCCCCAGCCCGAGTGCGGCTCTCGACAAGGCAGCTGGCTCTCGGCGGATCATGCCGCCGATGACCTGAAGCATGAAGAAGCCGAGCATGACGAAGACGGCGACCCCGAACAGGATGTTGTAGACCTTCGTGAACTGGCTACTGGTGACGTCGACCATCGTGGTCGAGTCGAAGGCCGTCCACA
This sequence comes from Thermoleophilaceae bacterium, assembly GCA_016462645.1. Taxonomy (GTDB): domain Bacteria; phylum Actinomycetota; class Thermoleophilia; order Solirubrobacterales; family JACPNS01; genus JACPNS01. Next base: position 60,008 of record JAEMSX010000008.1, on the reverse strand, counting down.
CCGCCTCGAACATCCAACCCGCCGCGTGACCCATGCCCTGCGCGAGCCAGTCGAAGGGTGCGGCGACCAGCTCGCCGGCGGCGTCGCCCGCGGTGTCGCACACGGATGAGATGACGGGTACATCGCAGACGTCGCTCATTGTCGGGTCCTCCTCACACTTGCGGCGGTCAGACCGACTGTCCGACGTTCCAGAAGAAGTTGATGAGGGTGACCGAGGCGCCGGTGATGATCGCTGCCCCTAGACCGACGAGCACGCCGACCTTGCCGCGTCCCGCGAGGTGCGGGTTTGAGGAGTTCGCGCCAAGCGCCCAAACGATCGCCGAGATGATCAGGGCGAGCACGGCGAGAATCAACCCGACCGTCATTGACGCGCCGACGATGGACTTGAGCTGGCCGATGCCGGGAAGGCCGTTGGAATTGGGCCCGATGGTGATGTCCTGCGGCAGCAGCGGCCCGATCGCGGGTAGACCGAGGTAGATCACGATTCCTCCAAAGTGAGTGGACGGTTCACTCGCTCAGGTGTGCTGGTGCCTTCCCCTCAGCGTCGCCCGCGGCTTGGGGCGTGTCGTTTGCGGCTCACAACGTCGCCCCGACATCTAGGAGCCAGTTGGTCCATGCGAGCGCGCCACCGGTGAGCACCGCCCCGCCGATGGCGACGATGAGTCCTGTCTTGGCCTTGCTCGCGGTCTGCCAACTCCCTTGCGCCGAGCCGATGGCCCATGTCGCCGCGCAGATCACGACCATCAGGACCGCTGTGACCAGGCCGTATGTCAGCAGTGCGCCGACGATGGCACGGAGCTGGCTGGAGCCACCGACGGCACCGAAGTCTGGGCCGACGCTCGGGAGGATGAAGGTAAACATGCTCGTGAGGTGCGCCGGTACGTCACCTGACGAGGCGTTGAGTGGCTAGTTGCTGTCCTGCGACCTAGCCAGCACCGCCAGAGCCGCGCCGGCTCGCTGCTGGACGGAACTCAAGCGCTCCCGGAGGTCGGACCGTGTTGAGCGGGCACCTTGAATCTCAAGGGCCATCGCGTCAATGCGCTTGAACTCGGGCTTGAAGATCTCGTCCAAGTCGTCTCCGATCGTTCGGAGAGCATCTGCCACGATGCCGTCGGCCTGAGCCAGAATCTCTTGCGTGATGCCGCGCCGGCGCTCGGTGCGGGCCTGCTCAGCTTTCACGGCTGCACGCTCGTCAGCAAACACTCCGTAGGCTTCGAGGCCGACGGCGATGGCCACCCCGCCAACCTTGGCGAACTTCCCAATCTTGTCCGCTGCCTTGACCGCTTCCCAAGGCTTGAACTTCTTGCCGAAGGCGTGTCCGACCTTCAGGACAACCTTGTGACCGTTGCTGCCTGAGGCGGCCTTCACACCGTCGCCCGCACCCCAGAACTTGTTGAACTGCTTGAGGTACTTGGTGAGGTCACCTGCCCAACTCGGCGCCGAAAGGGCCTGGGCGCTGCGCCGCGTGACCGCGACCTCGCGGCCATCAAAGCTGGCCGACTCCACTTCGCCGAGTTGGACCGCGACACGCCCGAACGGAGACGCTTCGATCTCAAGGACCTCCGAGGCGAGGTCATCGAACTGGACTTCAAGGACCTGGCGCACCGTGGCCTCGAACCGGTCGAGTGCAGTGCCGAGGCTCTCGTTCAGGGTTGCGGTGTGTCCCTCAAGCATCGCCTCCGACAGCGCTCCTCCTTGTTCATCTCGCTCGATGTTGTCCGCGAATAGCGTCGCTGCTCGCACGGCGTCCGTGCGGAACTGGGCTGACCGCGCCGTCAGCAAGTCGTCCAGGTGGATTCGCTTCTTTGACAGAGCAGATCGCTGTCGCGCGAGAACCTTGAGCGCGGCCTGCTCGTTGGGGTCGTCTGTGAGGGATGCCGTGGCTTCGAGGGAGATGGCGAGCAAGAGCTGCAAAGGCTGACTCAACCGCCCCAGCTCGCCCTGCTGACTTGCGAAGCTGTTGATGAGATCGGCAACCCTTGCCAGCCCGGACGCCTCGATAAAGGCTGCCGAGTCGGCGGGAGCGGAGTCGGCCAGATCGAAACCGTCAAGGTAGTACTGGGCGTCGCACTCGACCCAGGGAACCTGATCGAACGGGCCGAGTGCCTCCCTGATCGCACGTTCGCGTACGTCAGGCGCTGGCGGAGCCATCGTTCCAGCCTTGGTGATCACAATGAGCGTCTGACGCGACTTGCCGAGGCGTCCGAGGACATCTCGCAGATGGGCGACGAGAGTGTTGTCGAAGAGTTCGACCGGAACGGCAAAGAGGACGAGGTCCGCAGCCTGAAGTCCCTGTTCCGCGAGCTCGTCATGGTGTGGCCGTCCGGCATGCACGCCAGGGGTGTCGACGAGGCGGACGTCACCGTCCCAGTCGTACTGCTTGACCTCGTCGGTGGTGACCCCGGAGCCGATGGGCACGTTGAAGGCTCTGTCGGTGAGCGCCTCGATGAGAGTCGACTTCCCGCTGCTGTGATACCCAGTGAAGACCAGGAGCGGTGTGGGGTGGGCTTCAACGGATAGCCGATCTAGGAGCGGCTGAGCCACCGCCGGGTCGAGGCCGGTGAGGATGCCACGAAGGTCTTCACCCAATGCTCTCGCCGCTGCTGAGGACTCCTTGAAGAGGTTGACGGTCATGAGTTGCTGGTCCTTCTGGTTGTCTCGATCTGGATGCGCTTGCCCACGTGAGCTGCCAGTCCACCTGACCACGTCTCGGTGATGGCTGACGGAATGTCGGCTTCGATGTTGAGGAGCGCCGAGGCGTCGTTGGCTCGAATTAGTCGCACCGACGCGTCGACCAGGCTGAGTGCGTACGAGAGTGCGTTCGCTGCTTCGCCGCCCGTGAACGGGGCCTTGCCTCCGGCGAGCCTCTCACCAAGGTCAGGTGGGAAGAGCCATGACTCCCAAAACGCGACTTCCTCGAACTCGGCAAGGATGCACACGCCGGGCACTCTCGTAGCCCGCTTAACCGACCTGGCCAGACGTTCTCGCCGCCCAATCCGAAGCAGTGCTGAGGTGGTCTCTAGGTCCAGCTCGCGCACCAAAGCGTGGAGGCGCCCACTGTGGTGCGCCCAACGGGACGACATTCGGTTGAGTGAGGCTGAGTGATGGTCACTACGCTGGCGCTCCTGGCCGAGGGCTTCCCGCAGTTCGTCCAGTTGAGCGGTGATGGCAGTCTGATACTCCTGCCTGACCTCATCGAGGATCGGCCCGACCTGCTTAGCGACCTCGGCTCGTCGCTTGCGGAGGACACCGTCCTTCCCGAGAAAAACATGGTCGGTGAGGTTCTTGATTCGCCCCGCCGCCAGTGCGGCGATGCCGCCCACGACAAAGCCAAGGCTTGCGGTGACGATTGCACCCGGCCCCGTAGCCAAGCCGAGTGCTCCGCCGATCTGGGCTCCCAGCCATGCGCCTCCGCTGAAGCCCAGAACCGAGCCGGCGACGCCGACCCCGGCTTTGGCTATGCGGTTGCCCCAGACTGCATCGAACCCAGCGAGGTCATGCAGTGCGAACTGGTCGGTCGCCACGCTCGTCCATTCCGAGTCGATGTCGTCGATTGTGGACTGGACCTCAGCCGTCAGATTCATCAGCCGTGACTCAAGGGACTTGGCCAGCTCCTCCTGCATGCCAGCAATCTCGTTGTTCCAGTCGGACTGGACGGACTTCCCGAAGTCGGTCACGGTGAGGTGCCAGTCACGGCGACGTCCGACTGCGGCTTCGACATCTGCGGCCATGGCCTCGCCAGTGGCACGCACGAGCCGCTTCAGTCGCGCATGGACGTCCTCGGTCATGCCGCGGTCCCGCACTGCCCGCACGCGGAGTGAGGAGGACCCTCGTTGGAGTGACAGCGCAAGTCCTTCGGCCTGCTGACGCTGGCCGTCGACGAGCCGAAGGGCTCGCCGACTCTCACTATGGCTGGCATGTTCCCGCAGGAGTGCGTCGGTGAGCTGGTCGACGCGGCTCGCGTCGTGCAGCTCGGGATCGGCCAGCGCCTCCGCGGCAGCCAGAGCGTGCACATAGACGACTTCCAGCGGCTCGACTCCAGCGTCAGCCATGTGCCGCCTGATCTCGACGAGAAGACCATCCTTGCTCCCAAAGACGCGGTCGGGAAACCTCAAAAGGTTCAGTCTCCCGACGCCTTCGAGTGACTGCCGACAGTTCAGGGCAACGATGATCGGCTTGCCGATCACTCCGAGTAGTTTCAGGGCGGTCGCCGACTCTTTCTGGATCGAGTCGCTGCTGTTGACCCAAACGATGACATCAGCATCGAGAGCTGCTTTCAGAGCCTCTTCAGTGTCGTCAGCACCACCGTGTGCACCCACGCCAGGAGTGTCGACCACCTCGATTTGTTCGGACACCGATGAGGCCGCGGCGAAGACGTCCCGAGAGAACCGTTGGCTTCCGTCTCCGATCCGGTCGAAGTGCGCGCCAGTCATCGCTGTCAGGAGGGATGACTTGCCAGCCATCGTTCGGCCCATAAGAACAACGCGCATCGGAGCGTGGATGTCTTGCACATCTACTCTCGTCGTACTCGACGCGCTTTCGTCGGGCAGCAACTCGTCTCTAAGAGTTCCGAGTCCGTCAGCGTCCGTTAGTGCATCGTCACGAATCTCGGCAGTTGCTGCTCCAAATTTCCCGACGACATCCATCAGTCCTGGCCAGGGATCTGAGAGCTCTGGCTCCTCACCGAAGAACAAGGAGAGCGCCCACGGCTGCCACTGATGGCGGGAAGGCACGGCGCGCTCGGTCACATCAAGATCTTCTCGTAAGGGTCCGACATCTTGACGTGACTGGGTCGTATGGCCCGGATGAGCAGCGGGGAGGTCCCTACCCCACTACCGTGAAGTGGAGGTGATCGTAGTGGCCGCCGGTCACGCTGTTGGGGTCGTGCATCCCTCCGCCGTCGTACGGCCGCCAGCCCTCGGAGGCTCGCGCAACTGACCAGATGCGACCCTGCCAGATGAGGTACTCCACGCCGAGGGTCTCCGCGCTGGCCTTCAGCCAGTTGCAGACCTTCCAGCCGAGGTCGAGCGCGGGACCTGTCGCGGCGGTGCCGATCGAGTTGCCGAACGTGCCGTCACAGGCACGGCCGAGCGGGTGCTCTGAGTTGCTTCCCGGGCGTGCGGACCAGCATGACCAATGCGAATCGGGGAAGTTCTTCTGGACCTGGGCGAGCACGCTCGCGGTGCGCTCCGTGATCTGACCGTCAGTCGTCGGGTCGTCCACGAGGTGATCGGGGTTGTCGCCGGTGTACGACGTCGCTGGGCCTCCGGTGTTGCCACATCCCACGTCGCTCGCGGCTCCGCCGCCTTCCAGGTTGGCCGCACCGTTAGAGGCGAGCCACGGCTCCGGGTCGACGGGGGCACCGTCCGCGCCACCGGGACGGACCTCGAAGTGAAGGTGCGGCCCGCTGGCGTAGCCGTCGGACCCCACGTCGGCGATGTACTGCCCCGCCGTCACGGTGTCGCCGGAACTGACGTGGATGCCGTCGGCGTACATGTGGGCGTAGCCGGTGGCGACCCGCTTGCCACCGACCGTGTGCTCAATGAGGATCAGGTGCCCATAGCCCGAGGCAGGGCCTGCGAATGCCACGCGACCGTCGGCCGCCGCCAGAATGTGCGTGCCGCTGGGTGCGGCGAGGTCGACTCCGGTGTGCAGCTTGTACTCGCCGGTGACCGGGTGCACGCGCATTCCGAAGCCGCTGGTGCGCACCCATGTCCCGGCCGGGAGCGGGAACGCAACCTGGGCGGTCTCCGGCAAGGTTCCCTCGACCGTGGAGACGGACGAGGTGCCCGGCAGGCATTGGGCCTGGGCCGCAGGACTGAGCAGTGCGCCAAGCCCAAGGAGCAGGCTGGCAGGCGCGAAGAGGAGCGTGACCAGCCCGAGGGCCGTGACCTTGCCCATTGCTCAGTCCAGGGGCTTGTCGAGCATCGACAGGCGGAGCACGTGGCACTCGCGGTATGACGGGCCGCAGACGATGAAGACGGTGAAGGCCACGTCATGCTCGGATGCGACCGGCTCGGCCTCCCAGAGACCAGTGCGGTGTCGTACTCCGTGGATTGTCAGGGCGGTAGTTCCCGGCAGCAGTTCGTCGCCCGCCTGTGCTTGAGCGTCGGCCCACTTGCTTGGCGTGGTCACTGAGTCGACGGAGATCCACTGCCGCGTCTCGTACGTCGCCAGCTCGACCCAGGCATCCTGCGTCGGCAGGTAGTTGTCGAGGTCGGAGACGAGGCCGGGTGTCGACTCGCCGGTCGGGTCCGCAACGCTCACGAGCTGCTCGACGTGATCTGTACGAGTGACCAGCGTGGCGGTGTCCCACGCGAAGATCGCCTCGGCCACCTCCCGAGCGAAGGTCTCGGGGTCGGAGGTCGCACGTATGGCTGGGAGTTCGGTGACCACGGGCTTCGGCTCGACCGGCGTCAGAGCAACCCGGCCGTCCGTCGTCTGGGCGGGGGAGGTGCTCGACGACTGCCCGCGGTGGACCAGGACGGCGTACGTCACGAAGGCCATCAGCAGCAGGGCGGTCGCGATGCCGGCGACGATGAGGCGACGTCGGCGGAGGTCATCGGAAGTGGTCGAGTAAAGCATCGGCGTCGCCTTCTGAGTCGGGGTGGTCATGACTCAGGTGTTCCGACTACTCCCGGGCGAGGCTGATGGCCTCGGCGAACGCCTTGGTCTCGTCGATGACGCGGAGGAACAGCGCCCAATCGTCGGCCTTGATCTCGCGGGCGATCTGCTCGACGTCGTACTTCTTCGACCAGCCGTCGAGCTCAGTCCACTTCAGCACGAACGACCGGGTCGAGCGCTTGGTGTTGGCGGCAGCGGCCTCGCGCTTGGCCCGGTTCTCCTTGATTCGACGAGCGCGGTCCTCCTTGGCTCTCTTGAGGGCCTCGTCGGTGAGCTTGTCGATGTCAGTGTCTTCGTCGGCGGGCTTCATCAACTCGGCGACGCGATGCGCCGCCTTCACACGCTGGTAGCCCGGGTCGACGGCTCCGCCGTTGCGGATCGCCTCAAGCTCGGTCTCGGCAACCTTCCGCAGTTCGGGGGAGAGGGTCTTGTTGGCCGCAATGCGCTCCATCTCCAGGATCTGCTCCAGGCGTGCGTATGACGCCTTGCCTGTGACCATCTCAGCGGCGCGTCTCCGAGCGTCCCCCAGCGGGCCAGTCTTCGGTCCCGCTGATTCAGCGGGACCGGGCTGAGCTGTGGGGTTGCGGCTTTCGGCCCCGAACTGGGTCGCCTTCTTCCGACGGTCCGCGTCTTCATCGACAAGCACCCGCAGCTCGTCATAGAGCTTCGCCGCCTCGACGGGCGCAAGCGGCTTGTGGGTCGTGTTCTCGTCGCGTTCGGCGAGCAGCCGAGTCAACTCGTCGCTGATCCCTGACCTCACCCACACACGCAAGGTGCGCCACCCGAGCCGTTTGGCAGCCTCCAGACGTCGGTAGCCGCAGATCAGGTAGCCGTCGGGGGTGATGGTGACGGGCTGAAGCAGCCCTACGCGCTTCAACGAGTCCATCAGGGGTGTCAGGTCGCCGGGGTCGCGGCGGTGCCGCTCGCCGATGATGATCGAGCCCACTTGACGGTCCAGTTCGATGTGCCCGCGATCAGACATGGCTGTCATCCGTTGCCTTGATCGCGGGTGCAGCGGCCTGGATCGCATCAGCGAGGTCGTGATCCTCGAACAGATCATTGAGGTGCTCGCCTGTGACGAGTCGTCCAAGAACCCCGAGTCCTGCGGCCGTCTCCTCGCAGTCGCGCTGCTGGTTGCCCAGAACAGCACGAAGCACCGTCAGCCACGCGTCGTGGTCAATATCGAGCAAGCCGGGGCCGTTCCCATCGCGGCGCAACGACACGTAGGCGGTGGACCGCTCCCTGCATCGCATCAGGCGTGCGGCGATGTACTCCAAGCCGAGTCGGGCAGTCTGTTCCGGCCAGCCGAGCTCGACGAAGAACTTCACGGCAGCGTCGAGGGCGAAGTAGGCGTTGGTGGGCTCGCCGTCGGGGTTCGCCTGCTTCGGTTCGTCGATTTCCTCGACGTCGTCGTGGAAGTGGAACGCCGGGTGGTAGTCGGCGATCTCGGAGTCGCGGTCGGCGAACCTTTCGGCATCGTGGTAGTCGAGGCCGGCCGTCTTGCGTGCCTGGCCCGTCGAGCAGAGCAGCCCCCCGGCCCGTGACTCGTAGATCAGGCTCAACTCGACGGCGTGGGTGACGACGGCCCAGGGATCCTCGGCGACGCGCGTGGAACGCATCCGCATCACCTCGAAGGCGGCGACGGCGGCATCGCTGGACTCGAGGCCGTACTTGTGTGCGAGCCCGGCGTACCTTTTCATCGCGTAGGTCACCAGCTCGGCGGCGCGCCGATCGGTCCGCCAGCCGTCAGAGGTGTCGTAGGCGAGCTCGAAGAGCAGCATTCGCAGCTCCTCACTGGTGGCACAGGTCGGCTTGCTCATAGCCCGAGTCCTTCTTGGCCGGTGATCGTCGGGCTTGCTGAGTCAGGTCGAGCGATCGAGCTGCGGGTGACGCCGCGCGACGACTTGGAGATGGCAGCGCCAGGAGCGCGGCGAGCGCGGCGGGTCAGCTCCGATTGGAGGTCGATGCCGCGGCCGATGAACCTGGAAGCGAGCAGGGTCGGCATCTCGCTCGGCCGGACCCAGGCCACGCCTGGCCCGGTGCGGCCGCGGTCCGGCTTGACCTCATCGGCCGGAACGGAGGGGTCGCGGTGCACGGCCAAGGCGTCGACCGCCTTCTCGGACTCGGGCGCTGGTGTGGAGTCCGGGATGGCGCGGTTGAGGCGACGCTCGTAGGGCTCTGGCGTATTCACAGTCCCACCGCCTCAACCGCCGACGTACGGCGCGGCTGAGTCGCCGGCCCCAGTCGAGTTGCGATTCGGTACGCCGACCTGATCGTGGCCATCGCCTCCCGCTCCGACAGGCCAGCGCCGTACGCCGCCTCGCCCAGCAGGGAGACGGTGGCGCTCAGGTCGTGGCCGTCCTCGGCCATCCGGCAAGCAGCCCAGAACAGGCCACCGTTGCGGCCGCCCTCGGGGCGGGACGCCACCCACGCGGCGAGCTTGTCCGGGCGAGCACCGACCACGGGCATGTCGGTCGGTGGACGCGTGGGCCGAGGCGGGTCGAGGAAGCCGCGCAGCCCGGCCGCGTCGACCGGCGAGGGACGGTGATGCTCGGCGACCGCGATCCGCTGGTAGGTGCCGGTGACGCCGTCCTCGCCGGTTACCTGGGAAGGCGGGACGATGATGTAGCCGCCGTCGCCCCGGAAGTCGATGTGTCTGCTCGGCAACTGCCACGAGCGCTGCTCCGTCTCGCTGACGCGGAGGAAGTAGGCGTGGAGGCCACCGGAAGGAGTGCGGACCAGCCAGGCCCAGCCCTCGACGAACCCGGCCTGGCGGGCGTGCTCGAAGGCGGCGAACCCGGAGCCAGTCTGGTGGACGTCGACATCGACCACGTCGATGCCGCCGGCCCCGCCGGTGGGGACACCGATGTTGGCGTCAGGCTGGCGGCGCCACCACAAGTTGATGGCGTCGGGGTCGGCACTTGCGTCTTGGAAGCCGTGGGTAGTCAGCGGGCTCTTCCCGCCAGGGAGGCACGGAAAGACCGGTATGCCTCTGGTCCCCAGGTGTTCAGCCGCCGTCGCGAGATCCGGTGCGTCGACTATGTCGCTGAGGAGCCGCGGACTCCACCTGGCTGTCGCGGCTCGTTGTTGGTGCAGGTTGTTCATTCACCCCACGCTGCTCTGAGGGGGGCACCAAGAATCGCCCGTCCTACTGCCCGCCCGTCCCCGGACGGGCGGGCTCGGCTAGAGGGTGTTTCCGCAGGTCACAGGCCACATTGGGGACGCCCCTCCGAAAGTTGGAAGGGACTTTGAACAGCTCTTGTCGGACGTTTCTCCTATCGTTGATGGATGTTGGGGAATCGCCCCAATTGGCAGCGCGATCTGGCTAGTCGCGTATCGCGGTCGGGACTTGAGTCGGGAGCAACGGGGTGGGGAGAGCAGATTCGCGTCGCCTCAAGCGACGCGCGACGTCCGACCGCCTGCGTCAAGAGCAGAAGTCCATGCGAGCGGCCCACCGCAACCGGTCCCGCGTGGTGGACGAGTGGCAGGGCAATGGCTGGGAACTTGTGGACTGGGCCGAGGGCCGCTTCCGCACGCGGCTGACTTTCCGGCGCGAGGTGTCGACAAACCGCTGGGGATGGCTGACTCCAGCAGGTTGGGTGGGAGTGCTTCTGGCAGTAGTCCTCGTTGCCGCGATATCGGTTGTGGTGGTCGACAACGGCCCCCAGTGGCGCGCTCGGTACGAAGCTTGGGCAGCGGTGCGGTCCCTCGAGAGTGGTGACCTTGGCGCCGTCGAAGAGCGTCTCGCCGACAACCGGGGCAACCCCGACTTCGCATACTTCTTTACGTCGAAGGCCACGCCGCGAGCCATTGGCGATGCCCTGGCCACGGTCGCCGGCAAGAGCGAGGACCAGCCACTCGAGCCCAGCGTCGACCCCCACAAGTACGAACTGACCCTCACCGATCTGGCAGGCACGTTGGCTCTGGCCACTCACGGCACGGGCGACCGGTCCTTGGATGAGTCATGGACCATGGACTTCATCGCCGCCACGACGAATCCATCCGATCTCTACGAAGTGGATGGCAGCATCGGGGATGCGATCCCCTTCCACAAGACAGACGCCGAGAAGCGAAGAGATCAGGACGCGGCCAACAGGTCCAATCTGCTCCTTCTCCTCGCACGCGGCTACTGGTCGACCGAGTTTCTCCAGTCTCTGACGAAGGAGTACTACGACTTCGACCACAAGGAAGGCGACGACGCTTGGCCGGACGCTGACCCCGATGACAGCGTGGGGTTCGCCCCCGCTCCCAATGGCGTCTATCTCACTGATGGGGTACTTGCCCTGACAGCCGCATTGACGGCGAACTCGGGCGCCAGCGAGTGGGCCTTCACCGACTTCCAGCCCGGCACGGCGGAGATTGATGGGTCCGACTACGAGATCGGCAAGTTCACGCATTTCCTGCTGTTTGAACACCGATTCCCGGAAGGTTCAGACGACGAGAGCATTGGCATGACAGCTGCGCTCACGGCATTGTCGTCAGCGATCGACTCCACGAGTTCCACCAAGGCGGCGCTGGAGGCGGCATCGTCCGACGCCTCCGCTGAAGACGCCGGCCCCACGCGTGACTCGGAGATTCTTCAAGCCTTGGCCCGCGACATGGCCAAGGGCAGTGGCTGCTCGCTGAACCCTCTCGACTACGGGCAGTGCGTGATAGCCGCAGCCAAGGCTGTGTGGCATTGGGGCAAGCGATGGGGTCACCTGGTCCTCGACATCCTCACTGTCGCCACCAGCTTTGCCCCACCGCCCTTCAACCTCATCTCCCTCGCACCAGCCACGGTGAATGCCACGTGGTACGCCATTGAGGACGACTACCTGATGGCCGGGCTCTCGCTCGCGGCTGTAGTCCCGGGCTTGGGCTTCGGGAAGATTGCGACGAGCGCCACAGCAGCGAAGGACGCGGCGACCGCAACCAAGGCTGCGAAGGCGGCCGCCGAGTCGGACGAAGTCGCGAAGGCGGCTCGTTGGTGGAGGCCAATGAAGCCGTGGAAGGACTGCGATCTGGTCCCACAAGGCGGCCTTCGTCTCAAGTACGACCCCGCCTGGTCGGCCGCACAGCGTAAGGCGGCAGACGAAAAGGTTGAGGCAATCTGGGAGGCGGGGCAGCGGGGCGAACTGAAGAAGACCCTGTCGCAGCGCGACAGTACGTCGGCGTCGTCGAGGTACAAGAAGGCCGGCGGATCGGTTCCGGATGGCCACGATGTCGACCACACGATCGAACTGCAACTAGGTGGAGGTGATGATCTCTCGAACATGAAACCGCTCGACATGGCTGTGAACCGCAGTGTCGGACGGCAGATCGAGGCGCAGCTCCGAGAGCTTGACTATGGTGCGCCGATTCTCGGCGCGGCGATCTGCTGAGGTGCCACCGATGTTCGATCGTTTCCGGGGGGCATACGCACGGAGTCGCGACGCCCTTGAATCGGATGGGATATGGGCGCACCCGCGACTCGACCGCATCACCGGCTATGCCGAGTTCGCGGATGAGTTCGCTGGCGCGTCCTTTGGAGGTGGGATCTACCGGGTCCACGATGACCAAACTGGGCCGCTGGCCCTGTCATTGGTGGCTGACGCGTTCCCGGAGTTCGCCCAACGAGTCTGCCCGTTCGGCTACGACTGGCTAGGGCGACAGTTCGCGGTCGACTCGGGCCGGGTTGAGGACGGTCAACCCCAAGTCCTGATGCTTGAGCCTGGCACGGGTGAGGCGTTGGAGATTCCAGTCGACTTCGCGGTCCTTCACGACGAAGAACTGGTCGAGCATTCGGACGCGGCTCTCGCTTCGGCGTTCTTCAGGGCGTGGTCGGAAGTGAACCCCGACGCCCTGCCTCTGCTGCGGAGTCAGTGCGTTGGCTACAAAGTTCCGCTGTTCCTCGGCGGCAACGACACGGCGGAGAATCTTGAGGTCAGTGACATTGACGTGTACTGGACGATCTGTGGTCAGCTCCGAGGTCTAGTGACCTGACGGGCTGCATCATCGACATTTGTTGCTGCCCCAGCCCTCCCGCTCGACCACGCCGATCGTCCGCTTGGGGAGGTCAATTGGGGGTAGGTGGTCATCGGCGCGGTTGAACACGTCGTGATTGAGCATGCGCTCAGCGAGCTCGAGGTGGCCCTGGGCGGCGGCAACCTTGACGAGGTCGAGTCGGCAGATCTCGTCGTACGGCGCTGCCTCGCAGGCGATCTCGGAGGCCCACCGGGCAGTGTCGAGGTCATCTTCGGATTGCGCTGCGACGGCGACGATGTGGGCCGTATCGACAATCATGTGCGCCGCGATCTCGTGGAGTCTGTCGCCCTCGAACAGCCATGCCCAGCCGTTCCCGCGCAGGTTGCTGAACGGCTGCCCGGTGACGAGTTTCAGCGCGATCTTCAAGTCGTCGATCCCACTCGCTCCGCGAGCCTGCCCTCGGGCTCGAAGCCGGCGGAAGAGGTCGACGTCCACCAGAAGCTCGTGGAGCGAGTAGCCGTTGTCGATGGTGTGCTCGGGGGTGTTCAGGTCGCGCCTCGGGAGGAAGAGCTTGCCAGTCCGAGGATTGGTGCCGAGCCAGTCTCTGATGGTGCTCAGATCTGTACGAGCGCGGGACTGCTTGATTCCGAAGTCCTCGGCAAGGTTTCGGCTGAAGACACCTTCAGGGTGGAGTGCGAGGTAGGCCACCAGTTCGACGAAGTAGGGGCGTCGTTTGGCGACGGCGGCCACGTCACCGTGGGCGAACACCCGCGCTGGGCCGAGCAACTGGAGCTTCGGTCGAGGTTCGGCCTCGTCAAACCAGTCGGCGATGTCTTCGTCGAGCGTGGGGTCGGCCTCCTCGACGGTGCGTCGGACCTGCTCGGGAACGACCGAGGCCAGCGTCTCGATGTCCTCGACGGTGGTGGCCGCGGCCTCGACGTACTCATCGGCCGCGCTGGGCAGGAGGGAGCCGTCGCCGGCCGGGCCTTCCTGGCGTACGTGAGTCAGCTCCTCGCGCAGCGCTCCAGCCTGGTCGGCGAGCGCGCGCCAGCCGTCAGCGGCCTGCTCAAAGGGTGGGATCTTCACCGGCTGGCTTTCGCGCGTCAGGTCGACGATGGCAGCGCACGCAGTCGCCTCCTCGCTCGTAAGACCAGCGGCCCTGAGGTCGAGGCCGAGGACGGGCGCACGCAATCTTCCTGTGTTGTCTATCTCGATCACGGTGGATCCGGGGGTGGGCGCAGCGAGCGAGACCAGTGCCGCGCCGATCCGCGAGGTGGGCGCGGTCAGGAGGGGCGCAAGTTCGCTCGTCCCTTCGGTGGTCGTGATGACGGCGCGGTAGGGGTCGGGGTCGCCCCAGCCGTTCTGCAATGACACCGCAAGGTCGCGAGCGATGGCGGGGACGACCTGCTCGCAGTCGGTGTGGTGGCGCAGCCGCAGTGAGTCCAGCGTGGCGAGCTCCTCGCCGACGCCGATCGCGTGGACTTCGACCAGCACCGACCACGGGTTGAGCGCCAGCTCGGCTGCGATGTGCCGAGCGAGCGCCCTGGTGCGCTCGGGGTCGCCGGCGAGTGCCACGACGCCGAGGTGCTCCAGATTCACGAGGTGGAGGCCGCCGCCGTCTTGGCCCACAGTCACGAGCAGCGGATAGGGCGGAAGCACGTCGTCACGGTCGGGCAGCAGCTGGTTGAGGCCGAGCGACCACTCGCAACCTTCGCCCGTCCACGGCTCCGGCAGATTGGCTGGTTCGGCGAGATGCAGGGTCACGGTGCCCGTCGCCAATGTCGCGGTCACGGCAGAGGGCAACGTCCGGCCCGCGTCCGAGCACTCTCCGGCCAGGTGGCTGAGAGCCCGGTCGAGACTCTGGATGGTCGATGTCAGCGAAGCACCAGAAACGAGCGCTGTCTTCTCGACGGCCCTCAGCTCGGGAGGAGGTGGGGCGATGCTCTGCCCGGGCCGGCGGTAGCGGAGCTGGGTGTTGCGGTGGGCGCGAACGGCGAGCAGCACCAGCGCCGCCAGGACTGCGCCGGCCCCAGTTAGGCCCGGCACTAGCCAGCCGGGCGCCGACGACTCGCCCTCGTGGTCGCCCTGGTCAGCAGTCGCGACGGCGGGGTCCGGGTCTGGCTCGGCGGTGGCCGTCGGCATGGGTATCGGCTCAGCGGGCGGCGTCTTGACCGGAGGGCTATCGGCAGGCGGCACGACGTCGATCGGAGGCTCCTCTGGCACCTCGGCCTTGTGCTTCGCCCGCCCAGGAATCGTGATCTCCCAACCGGGTCGGATCAGGTCAGGGTCGGAGAGTGTCGCACCGTCAGACTGCACGGTGTCGCGCGACGCCTCGTAGAGCTCGGGGTAGCGCATCGGGTCACCTAGCTTCGCCTCGGCGATCTCCGACAAGGTGTCGCCGGGCTGTACGACGTACTCCTCGGCCTGCCGGCCGGCGTCGGGTTCGTCGGCCTCGTAGGGCACCGTTAGCACCGTGCCTGCGACGATGAAATCGGGTCGACCGTTAAGGACGCTCTTGTTCAACTCGACAATCTCGGGGAACCGAGCACCGTCGCCGAGCAGACGGTCCGCAATCTTCCACAGACTGTCGCCGCGTTTCACCGTGTAGTCGATGGTCGACTTCTCCGGGGTCGATGAGTGCGCCGCGATCAGGACGGGCGCAGCCTCTGGGAGGACGTGCGCAACGTCGATCGCTGCGAGACGGGGCGTTTCGAGGGCGGGCGCCGCTGCTGCAGCGTGCGCTGGCGGAGCCGGGAATGCTGCGACGACAGTCGGAGCGGCGACGAATAGCAGTGCTGCCACCGCGACGAGCTGGCCGACCGCCCGTTGCGGGGCACCCAGGCCCGGGAGCGAGGGAACCGGCAGGCCGCGCACCTGCGAGACCACTTCTAGGACAACAGAGACGGCGACGAACAGCCACGCCACCCATGCCACGGCAGCGATGACGACCATCGCCAGTGTGCCGTCGTCGGGACTGGCTAGCAGGGTCCGCAACTCGCCGAGGTCGGCGGTCCAGGGTGCTGCACCGATGGCGACCAGCAGGAATGGGGCTCCTGTGACGAGCAGGAGGATGACGAGCGTGGCCGCGAGCCCCTGGAGTCGCTGCCGAAGCGCGGGCTGGGTCATTGTTCGCTCCCTCCGAGGCTGCGAATCAGTCGTGCCGAGGCTGTGCTGGTGACGGTCAGGTCGCCAACGCCGATGAAGCTCAGGAACTTGGGTCTGTAGGTGTCGGTCACGTTGACCGTGATGGTGTTGCCGCCCGTGACGGTCACCGTGCCGGAGACGCCGGAGGCGGAGAGGTACTCTTCGGCGGCGTTTCGAGCGGCGACCACGTCGACAGCGACGTAGTCACCTTTGATGGCGGGGGCGGCTTGCACCTGTTCACCGCCGGTTCGGGCGGCTTGGGCGGCAATGTCGTGGGCGCGCTGTTTGGCGTGGACCTGTCCGCCGAGGTCGACGGCCAGCCCGACGAGAATCATCATGACTAAGCTCGACACCGCCAGCCAGATGCTGATGGAGCCGCGTTCGTCGCGTGTACGGCGCATCATCCGCGCTCCCTCCAGGTGTCCAGCGGGGAGCTGACAGTGGCCTTGATGAGGCGACTTCCTGGGACTCCCGGCACGGACAGATCGGCGAGGTCGAGGAGGCACTCCACTGTCGCGGAAACTGAGCCGGGCTCGCCGACCGCCTTGCCGAAATCCGAGGCATCGACGACGACGTCCACGGCCAGGCAGTGGATGTCTTGGTTGGCCAGGCTCGCCTGCGCGGCAGCCTTTGCGTCGGTCGTCGCCTCGTTCGCTGTTCGAGCGATGGAGGCGGAGCGCGCCGCGTCGGCGGCCGCGGACTCGACGGCGGAGTGGGTGGTAGCGGTGCGGCCACCGAAGATGATGAGGCCGACGAACAGCGTGAATGCAGGCAGGCCGACGGCGGCCTCGACCGCAGCCGAGCCCCGCTCGTCCTTCCTGAGCATCCAGATCATCACGGAGCCGTCAGCCTCTCCAATGGCAGCGAGGCGGACTGGACGATCACCGGGTTCCAGCCTGGGATCACGCTCAAGCTGTGCCCGCGCACGGTCACGGTGACCGTGGTTGTAGTGCGGTCGGCGGTCGCGCTTGCACCCGTGAGCACGTCATCGCCACCGGCATCCGCGATGAATGAGGAGGCAGCCGAGATGCCGTCTGCCGCCTTGCCGTTCTCGCCGCCAGCGGCCTTCGCGCCCTCTTGCGCGGCAGCGATCGCCACTGTGCGGGCGTGGTAGAACAACGCGGCCTGCATCCCGAGGAACATCACCGCGAACAGCACAGGCAGCAGGATGACCAGCTCGATGGAGACCGAGCCGCGTTCGTCCCGCGGCTTGCTACTTGATGTTGCCGGCCTGGCTCTCAACGTATGCCTTGATCGCTGCGACCACGATGCCGACGATGGCGATGACGGCCACCGCCCAGAGGACGTGCTCGGTGGTGACGGAGCCTTGTTCGTCGCGAGCACGCAGGCGCGCATCGATTCCGAGGTGGAGTGCGACTAGTTGTGCAAGCAATCGGTCCATCCGTATTTCCTTTCCTCGAGGGGTTCCCTTCGTGGTCCGTGGTGGTGTCAGGTGTTGCTGAACATCCGCAGCAGGGATGGGGCGACGAGCAGCGCCATGAAGATGACTCCGAGCAGGGAGCCTGGGATGGTCATGCGCTCGCCGACGGCGTTGGCTTCGGAAATCTCGTCGTTGAGCATTGCGGTGCGCATCGCGGCTGAGCGGGCGCGCAGGTTGGTGTAGACCGACGCCCCCTCCTCCCCTGAGAGCCGCATGATGTCGGCGAAATCGTCCAGCTCGGGGAGGCCCAACTCGTCGGCCAGGGCGTGCAGCGCATCCCAGGGCGGCTGGCCGGACCAGCGGGAGCGGGTCAGTTCCTCTGATATCCGGGTGAAGACCCAGGAGTCGCCGACCTCTGCCGCGGACTCCATCGCCTGTCGTACGCCGGATCCGTTGTTGCGCTCCAGAGCGACGAGGTCGATGTAGGCACCGAGAGCACGGGCGAACTCGAGCCGGGCCTTGCGGGCCTCGTCAACTGCGTTGTAGTTCGGCAGGAAGAACATCACCACGGCCAGGCCGACGGAGGCGATCGCCGGGATGGCCACGGGGAACCCGAGGCCGATCTGCTCGAAGAAGAATGCGAGCAGTGGTGGGATCGCCAGCCCCATGAGGGCCATGACCAGCTTGTCGCCGTAGAACCGTGCGAGCGGGATGCGCAGCAGCGCCAGCTCTCGGGTCGGCGTCTTGATCCAGACGGTTGGCGGCAGCGCCTTGATAGCCCACACCCCGAGCCGCTCCTTGCCCTTCGCCGTGGTCACCGGCCCGAGGGTGTTGGCCCGACCACGGGCGGGCGTGAGCCGGGAGAGCGCTTCGGCGAGATCTGGCTCGGCCGGCAAGAGCCGGGCGATGAGCAGCACCACGCCGAGGCCGAGGAACGCGCCGCCGAGTAGCGCGACTTGGAGTCCGGTAGTCACGCGGCACCGCCTTCCCTCGGTAGGGCCGGGACGGGTGACAAGAACCGGGGCATCGCCCGTCCTATCGCCATGCGCTTCATCCACACGAGCGTT
The DNA here is from genome assembly GCA_016462645.1 of Thermoleophilaceae bacterium. Lineage (GTDB taxonomy): Bacteria > Actinomycetota > Thermoleophilia > Solirubrobacterales > JACPNS01 > JACPNS01. The sequence goes on along the minus strand of JAEMSX010000008.1, from coordinate 41,849 downwards.
GCGACGTACGCCGTCAGCAGTGCGACGAGGATGACCTGCCCCAGAGGGCTCTGGTATGGCTCCACGTAGGTCCCCGACACCGCGAGGATCACCAGAACGCCGACGCTGATGAGGGTCACCGAGCGGGCGGTCGCGCGGGGTTTGGCGCGGTCGGCCTCGACCTGGCGTCGGGCGCGTACGTCGGCTGCAACTGACTCCGCGAGACCTTCGAGCACACTGGCCAGTCCCGCTCCCCTCCTGCGCGCACCGAGGATCAGGTTCGCCGCCACGAGGTCGCCGGTCGCGTCATCGAGCTCGTCAGCGAACGCCCGCAGCGCATCCTCGGTGACCCATCGAGCACGCAGCCGGGCGACCAGTCGTGTGACCTCGGGAGCAATGGCGGCGGGGGTTGAGCGGAGCGTGGCGACGAGGGCCTGCTCCAGTCCGACGCCGACGGTCAGTACGCCGGACAGCGATCGGGTCCATTCCTCCATCGCTTCGAGGCGCTCGATCCGCTGGGCTGCCGAGGACGAGGAGAGCAGGATAGGCAGGCCGACGAAGGCCACAGGCACGATGGCGAGGGCGAGCACCCAGCCGGTGACGAGGAACGCCACGACGCCAGCGGCGAAACCGCCGAGTAGGAGCATTCGGGTCTGCCTGCTGAGTTTTCGGACCCTGCTCGTGCGGGACGGGCGCTCGACCACTGGGGACGGGCGCAGCCCCACGATGAGCGCGATCAGGCCGCCGACGACCAGTGCGCCGGCCAGTGCTGGGACGAGGACGATCACGACCGCACCTCCTGCTGGGCCAAGTAGCTGCCGAGGTCGAAGCCGTACGCCGCGAGATCGCGGTAGGCGTCGGGCAGCACGGCTGGGAGTGCCGTACCGTCGAGGTCGCTGGCGAAGACGTGGGTGGTGGCGTAGCCGGTCTCACGCTCGCCAGGGTCCAGGGCGATGATCTCGGCCACTCGGCGCCGGCGGGTGGGCGCCCCGCCCTCTCTCACCGTGCGCATGTCGAGGTGGACGATCACATCGATGGTCGAGGCCAGCTTGCTCGTGGCGAGGGCGTGCGTGACGTGCGCCCCGGCCTCCATCGCGCAGGTGACCAACTTGCGGATCGCAGCGACCGCGTCAGCGGCGTGAGTTGTGGAGATGGAGCCCGTGCCGGACTCCATCGCCTTGATCATCGCCCAGATCTCCTTGCCTCGAACCTCGCCGACGATCTGGCGCGACAGGTTGAAGCGGAACGAGTCGACCAGCGCCTCGTCGAGCGTGAACTCTCCAGCCGACCGCCCGTCCGGACCGCGCTCACCGGAGCCGGGACGGGCCTCCCACGGGTGCACGATCCGGTGCCGGTCGTGTAGCTCGTGCAGGTGCAGCTCGTACTCGGTCTCGAAGGTGCCGAGCGCCTCCAGCGGGTCGATCTCCGCGCATAGCGCTCGGACCAGCGTCGTCTTGCCCGCGCCCTGCGAGCCGGAGACGACGATGCTCTTCCGCGCCCGCACAGCCGCCCGCAGGAACGATGCCGCGACTGGAGAGAGCATCTGCCTGGCGACGAGGTCGTCGAGGGTGACCTCCATCAGCCGGTGACGCCTGATCACGACGGACGGGCGCGGAGTCACCCATGCCGCAGCGGCCAGACGTGATCCACCATCGAGGCGAAGGTGCAGCCTCGGCTGGGCCTCGGAGAACCCGCGCGCGTTCACTTCGGAGCGGGAGGCGAGGAAGACAAGAAAGTCGATCAATTCCTCGTCGGAGTCGGCCACAGGTGGCCCGTCGACCAGTGAGGCGTCGGTGAGTTCGAGCAGGACGTTGTCGTGGCCGGTGATGATGATGTTCTCAACCCGGTCGTCGTCTACGAGCGGCTGGAGCCGGCCGAGCCGAAACAGGGAGTCGAAGACCGCCCGCGCCAGAGCGTCCTGCTCAGAGCCGGGCAGGGTGCTCATTCCGGCGTTCACGCGGTCCGCGACGGTCGTCTCGATCAGGTCGAGCACGATCGTCCGCCCCAGCTCCTCCTGCGCGATCTTGTCCAGTCGGCCACGGTCTGCGGCGACCGCCTGGCTGAGCTGCTCAGACGCCTGCGCGCGCAACGCAGAGACCAGCGACCAGTCCACGTTCCTGCCAATGGGTGTGCTGCTCACCGTCGACAGGTGTGCCACCGAAGCCACCGGCCGAGGGGCGCCCAGCCGGTGGGCCACGGGCGGCACCGGCTGGGTGAACAGCGGTAGCCCGGCAAGTGGAGTCTCGTAGTCCTCGGAGGGTTCCGTCGTCATGACCGGGCTCCTTCCAGCAGTTCGTTGCGACGGTGGGTGATCGTCGAGTGGATCGAGGCGATGGCCGCGTTGAGCGCCCGGGCAAGCGGCCCGATCTCGAAGCGCTTGGGAGGTTGGGCTCCTCGGGAGAACACCGCTGCCGAGTCGGGATCGTCCGGGAGGGATGACAGGACCGGCAGGCTCACGACCTCGGTGACTTCACGGGCGCTGTAGGGCTGGCCAGCGCCGACAAGAAGGACGCCCGACTGGTGCCAGTCGAGCGCGGGTCGCTGGAAAGCGTCGGCCCACGACCGTAGCGCCGACAGGTGCGGCAACGTCGTCCGGCTGACGAGCAGGGCCAGGTCGGCGGCGTCCAGCAGGGCGCCCGGCGAACCTTGCAGTCCGAGTCGGCCGGCGTCGACGACGACGTCTTGCCCTGTGGTTTCCAGTTCGCGGAGGGTTTCGGCCAGCGGAGCCCAAAGATCTCGCAGTGCACTGTTCTGTGTGTGCGAGCGAGTGCCGGCGACAAATGAGACGGCGGTGCCCTCGATGGGTTGCGCGACGTCGGCGAGCGCATCACTGAGGCTGCCCGCCGTGAGCGCCAGCTCGATCAGCCCGGCGTCGTACTGCCTCGAACCACGGAAGTAGCCCGCCAACAAGCCAGAGCCGCCTGTCGGGTCGGCTTCGACGAGCATGACCGGGCGCGGCCACAGCAAGGCCAGCCCGAGAGCCGTGGTCGTGACCCCGGGAGAGCCTGAAGCAGAAGCAAGAGCGACGACAGCCATCAACGCTCCCGAGAGTCCAGGACGAGAGCGATGTTGCCACTGGCGATCCGCGTGGCGAGCACAGCAGCGTCGGCCTTTGGTACGAGTAGATCGACCACTGTCTGCCCGGTCTCACCAGATGTATGGACACCGACCACGGTGGCGTCGTTACTTAATGGCGTGCCAGCCGGGAGTTCGTCGCCCTGTGCCGGTGTCACAACGACGCGCACACGGTCGCCATACTGAAAGCTCAGCCCCGGAGCCTGCGCTGGAGTCAGCGCCACGCCGACCACCGACTGCCCCTCGCCGGGCACGACTTCGGAGGTGTACGAGCCAGGCGTCAGCATTCCGCCCTCGGCAATGTCCATCGCTGCCCGCTGTCCGACGATCTCGTCGAGTTGCGCGGCTGGCACCGGCGTCAGGGCCGGGTCGGCACTGAGCCGCACACGGGCGAGATCAGCGGCCTCGATGACTGCGCCGCGCTCGATGGAGGACCGTGCGACGAGGACCTCCTGGGCGTTCGTTGTCGCCGTCCATGCCCATCCGGCGAGCAGTGCGCCGATGCAGATGGCAGCGATCGCAGCCGCGATGAGTGCGGGCCGTCGGCGCAGCTTCGGTGGAGGCACAAGTGCCGTTGCGGCCGGACCCTCGTGGTTGAGACTCCCGTCGAATCGGGTGGCTGTACTACTCATCCTCACTGCCTCTCCGCTGGCCCGCTACTGCACGAGCACCTGCGCTTCCCCGACCGCGATCGCGACCGATCGAGTCAGGCCGTTCAGCCGGATGGTTCCGGTCTGTCCAGCCCCTTCCCAGGTGATGACCCAGTCCGAGGTGGCGGTCACCGTGTACTTCCCGTCCTGCTGCTTCGAGCTCGACTTCTCGTAGGTGTGCCCGCAGGTCGGTGACTTGGTCTTGCCGTACTCCGCCTTGTAGGGCGTGCCAGCGGTCGTGCAGGTCACCTTGGTTCCGTCGCCCATGTCCCAGGTGATCTTGAGGACCTTGGCTGCGGCGGTCACCGTGATCCCGGCAGCCGTTGCGGACTCGGTGATCGGCCCGACGGAGTGGCTGTCGGGGTTGGCTGCCCACATCCACACGGGCATCCCGACGATTCCAACCGAGTCGGGACCTGGTTCGGGTGTTATCCCGATGTTGATCGCTCGAAGGTCCATCTGCTCGATGGCGATCTGTGCGACTTCACGAGGCGTCGGTCCAGTCCCCGAGTTCGGGGGAGGGTCGGCTGACCAGATCCAGATGAGTAGGTCGGTCTGTGGCTGGTAGCAGGTGTAGACGGCGCCATCACCCGGCTCATGCCCCTGCCAGCTCGGGTCGCCTGCGGGAGGCTGCGGCTCGAGCAGCGAGATGTAGCAGTGATAGCCATTGGACCAGTACCCGTACTCGCTGGAGCAGGGGACTGGTCCGGGTGGGGGCTTGGTGATGCCCTGATCGGTACCGTCCCAATAGCACGCAGCGCCGCTCCCGGTGTCCTGCGGCCCGTCGTCACCAGGGCCACCGGGGTCACCCGGCGTTCCAGGCACCTCGACGTAGATGAGGCAGATGCCGGTCTCGGGGTCCGTGACCTGGCAGACCGTGTCGGCGAACGACGGGCCTGTGCGCAGACTGACAAGACCCGCGACCGCGAGTGACGTGACGATGATGCGGGCTACAAGACGTCGCATGGCGTGCGCTCGATGTCTTTGCTGGAGGCGACGCGCCATCCACCTCTGGGGTTGGAGTCGAACTCGTAGTTCGACACCAAGAACTGGATCCAGCCGGTGTCAGGTCTGTCGGGGCTGATGACCGACTTGCCTTCAACATTGACCACATCGACGTCACTGACGTCGAAGCACAGGTCGATCTGGACTGTGGGGACCTTGCCGGCCTTCGGGTCGGAGTTGTCGAGATTCACAGACTGGACCTCCAGTTTGGCGACCTTGGTTGCGCCGACCTGACGGAGTCCTTGCTTGCGCTCTCTCGCGAAGAGATTCTGCTGGGCAGCCAGCTCGGTGCTGATAGCCACCGACTTGAGGAGCCTCAGGGGCTGACTCGGATCCTGTCGGAGCTGGTTGCGGACGTCGTAGTACGTCCTCAAGACGGCAGACGCCGCCGCTGATGCCATTTCGGTGTCAGACGGCGGCGTGGTGGGCGTTGTAGTAGATGGGGCCGGCGAGCTCGGGCTACGACTCGGGCTCGCCGCCGGATCCTTCCCTTCGGCGGCACAGGACGTCATTGCGACCAGCAGTAGCACCGCCGCCGGCGCGAGTGTCCTTGCTCCTCGTGAAACCGTCATGCCCGAGCTCCTGACTTCCTTCGCGAGAGCAAGCCCTGAAGGAAGAAACCGACGTCCTGCCGCCCGTTCGGCAGTGACCCAGTCAAGTCCTATTGAGTCACTCCTCACCCATCGAATGCAACCGCTCCGCATCTTCCGCTCCTGTTCTCGTCCGACTTGCGTCCCACCGATCAGGTGCTCATGGCGGTCCGTCCTGCGCCCGTCCTGGTCGAGTCCGCCTCACTCGCTGGGATACACGTCTTGCAGAACGAGGCGGGCTCCGTGGCCTGTCGACTGTGGATGACCCGCCGAAGTCGGGGCCTGTGAACCTCGCGCACACCTTTACGCCGAGGAGGTGGTGGGCAGCGATGACCGTCTCGATGCGCGTGATGTCTGCCGGCGACGGCTATCGATATCTGCTCAAGGGGGTGTCCACGGGCGATCACGACAGGAAGGACCCCAACCCCTTGGTCGGGTACTTCACGGAGGAGGGGAACCCGGCGGGCCGCTGGCTCGGCTCGGGGCTCCATCCTTTCGGCGCCGGGGAGATCAAGCGGGGCGACATCGTGACCCCGCACCAACTCCAGCTCCTCCTCGGCACCGGACACGACCCCGTAACCGGGGAACCGCTAGGACGCGCGTTCCCGACATACGACGGGCTGCAGACGCGGGTGGCGGCCAGGATCGCTGAGCTCCCCGTCGATCTCACACCCGGGCAGCGCAAAGAAGCCGCCGCGACGATCGCCGCCGAAGAGGTGGCGGCGGGCACCCGTCGAGCCGTCGCGGGCTACGACTTCACCTTCAGCGTGCCGAAGTCGGTCTCGGCGCTCTGGGGTGTCGCGGACGTGGGGACGCAGGCTTTGATCGTCGAGGCCCACCACCAGGCGCTCGCCGAGGTGCTCGGCTTCTTGGAGCGCGAGGTCGCCACCACCCGGCGCGGTGTCGACGCCGGTGACGGCGCAGTCGCCCAAGCGGACATCGTCGGAATCGCCGCCACGGCGTACGACCACTGGGACTCCCGGCTCGGCGATCCGCAGCTCCACACTCACGTCGTCATCTCCAACAAGGTGAAGACCGTCGAAGACGGACATTGGCGCAGCCTGGACGGGCGACCGATGCACGCCGCCGTCATCGCGATCTCAGAGCACTACAACGCAGTCCTCGCGGACCGCATCACGAGGCTGTTCGGCATCGAGTGGGAGCAGCGTGATCGCGGCAAAGACCGCAACCCCGCGTGGGAGCTGGCGCCTGTCCCCGAGCCGCTGGTTCGCGAATTCTCCAGCCGCTCGCGGCACATCGACGAGGAGAAGGACCGCCTGATCGAGGAGTACGTCGTCACACGAGGGCATCGCCCGTCCCGGACCAAGATCATCGAACTGCGCGCTCGGGCCACGCTGGCGACTCGGCCCGAGAAGGTCATCCGGCCGTTCTCCGAGCTGACCGAGGGATGGCGAGGCCGGGCGCAGAAGATCCTGGGCATGGGCGCAGTCGAGTGGGCGCGCAAAGTCACTGCTCGTCCCATCGCCCGTCCTGCCCTCCGGGCCGACGACGTGCCCCTCGACGCGATCCGCGAGGTCGGTATCTCGGTCGTCGGAGCAGTGGGGGAGAGGCGCTCGACCTGGCGACACTGGAATCTCTGGGGGGAGGCGTCAAGGCAGACGATGGGCTGGCGCTTCGGCAGCGTCGAGGACCGCGAGGCCGTCGTCGGGATGATCGTCGACGCCGCGAAGCAGGAGTCGCTCACCCTGACGCCTCCGGAACTGGCAGCCAGCCCGGAGGTGTTCCGGCGCGACGACGGCACCACGGTGTTCCGCCCACGGCACTCGGTTGTCTTCACGTCTCAGCAACTGCTCGCCGCCGAGGACCGCCTGCTCGCGCGCTCGGCCGACCTCACCGCCCCGGGAGTCAGCCTCGACGTGATTGAGCGGGCGACGGGCAAGCAGCACCTCCTGAGTGCCGAGCAGTCCGAGACGCTCGCCTGCATTGCTGTGTCCGGACGCCAGGTCGACCTGCTCGTCGGCCCAGCCGGCGCGGGCAAGACAACAGCGATGCACACACTGAAGACCGCGTGGGCCAAGGCCCACGGAAGGAACAGTGTCGTGGGCCTCGCCCCGAGCGCCGTCGCCGCCCAGGTGCTCGCCGACGAGTTGAGTATCGACTGCGAGAACACCGCCAAGTGGCTGCACGAGTTCGACCGAGGACGGGCGCAGTTCCGCAAGGGTCAGCTCGTCATCATCGACGAGGCAACCCTCGCCGGCACGCTCACCCTCGACCGGCTCACCGCGCTCGCAGCCACCGCGGGCGCGAAGGTGTTACTCGTCGGCGACTGGGCGCAGCTCCAGTCGGTCGATGCCGGAGGGGCGTTCACCCTGCTGGCCTCCGCGCGTTCCGATACCCCCGAGCTGACCGAGGTCCAACGCTTCACCCACGAGTGGGAGAAGACCGCGTCGCTCGACCTACGGTTCGGGCGCACGGAGGTCATCAGCACCTACATCGCCAAGCAGCGCGTCCGCGAGGGCACCACTGAGGAGATGATGGATGCCGCCTACCTCGCATGGGCCGCCGACGTGGGGGAGGGGCGCTCGTCGGTCCTCGTCGCTGAGGCGTCCGAGACGGTCAAGCACCTCAACCGTCGTGCTCGTGCCGATCGTATCGTCGCCGACCCGACCGGCGATATCGAAGTCAACCTCGCAGACGGCACCCAGGCCTCGGAGGGCGACCTCGTCATCACCCGCAACAATGACCGTCGACTCCGCACGCTGCGGGGCGGTTGGGTACGCAACGGCGACCGGTGGCGCGTCGCGGATGTCAGGAAGGACGGCTCGATCACGGTCGAGCGTCTCGGGGTCGCCTTCTGTGGCACGGTCACCCTGCCCGCGGCGTACGTGGCTGAGCACGTCGACCTGGGCTACGCCGTCACCGCCCACCGTGCCCAAGGCATCACCGTCGATAGCTCGCACGTGGTGGTCTCGGGTTCGACCACGAGGGAGAACTTCTACGTCTCCATGACCAGAGGTCGGGAGTCCAACGTCGCGTACGTCGCGCTAGACAAGCCCGACGAGGGTCACGCTCCGCCGGAGCCCGACGGCGTGAACGCCCACACGGTTCTCTACGGCGTGCTCCAGCACACCGGCGCGGAGTTGTCGGCGCACCAGATCATCGTCGAGGAGCAGGAGCGCTATTCGTCCATCGCTCAGATCGCCGCCGAGTACGAGACCATCGGGGCCGTCGCGCAGCGCGACCGCTGGATCAGGACGATTGCCAAAAGCGGCCTGACCAAGGCTCAGGCCGAGCAAGTGCTCGCCTCTGACTCGTTCGGTCCGCTCACCGCCGAGCTGCGTCGGGCCGAGGCCAACCACTACGACATCGAACTGGTCCTGCCGGCCCTCGTCGCGAGACGGTCGCTCGAGGACGCCGAGGACATTGGCGCTGTTCTGATCAGTCGCCTCCAAACGGCAGCCCCGCCGAGACAGGGCAAGCGCGGCCCCACGCCGAAGCTGATTGTCGGTCTGATCCCGGTTGCCGAGGGCATGATGAGTGAGGAGATGGCGAAAGCGCTTACCGAGCGTGCCGAGCTGATGGAGAGTCGGGCGACCGCGCTCGCGGAGCAGTTGTGCGCGTCGAAGGCGCCGTGGCTGAAGCGTATGGGCGTCGAGCCGACGGCAGATGCTGCTCGCCGCCGGTGGCTCCACGAGGTTGGGACGGTCGCCGCCTACCGTGACCGCTACAAGGTGGAGAGCTGCAGCGCAGTTGGTGAGCCCCGCACCGAGGCACAGAAGCTCGACGCCGCCCGTGCCGAGCAGGCGATCCGCCGTGCCCGAGCCGTCGCCGATCACGCCGCCGCGACCCAGGACGGGCGCGGCCGATCGGTCGAGCCGAGGGGACGGGCGATCGGATAGCAAGTACAGAGAAGCAGTTCCGGTCGATCCATCCCCAGGACGGGCGCAGGTGCGCCCGTCCTGGGGACGGCACGCGTAGAGAGGAAGTGAGCCCCACCTGAAGGAGACCCTCATGCTCACGATGCTCTGGAACCTCAGCACCGCGATTCGCGGCTACCTCCGCTTCTACATGCCCACCAACCGGGCCGTCGAGTGGCTCCGCACCCCACGCGGCCTGAAGTGGGCGATTCCCGTCGCCGTCGTTGCCACGCCCGCCTACCTGGGCCTGACCACTCTCGCCATTCAGCTTGCCACCCGTCCAGCTCTCGGCTGGCTTAACGTGTTGGTCTTGCTCTTCTTCTGGAACGCGATGAAGTTCGTCTGGATAGCCGGGCTTTCACCACTCCTGCTAGCGCGAACCTGGATGCGCCGCGTCGTTCGCCGGAGTATCGTTGTGGCTTAGAACGACGCCGATGGCGCACCCAACGCTGATCACTCGATCGACTAGCAGCCGAACAATCTGAGTTCGGCAGCACGCCCGGCGGGCAACGTGCCCGCAATGCAAGGAGCGTGCGATTCACCCGCAACGGCCACGCAAGCGCGCGCCGGTTCACTCATTTCCGTCGGCAGTTCCCGCATCAGCGGACGCCCAGCTGTCGGCCCCGTGGTTCACCAACCACGGGTCTCACAGCGAGGGAAGGAGTGGTCATGGCAACGAACACCATCAGTCGCAAGCGCTCGGTCCGCACCAAGCGGTCTCGCCAGTCGGTGAGTCGACGTCGAGGGGCCGCAGCTCGTCGGCCGCGCCGCACCAGGGGGGTGGCCAAGAAGGTCGCACTCATCGCGGGTGGCATCGTCGTCGTCCTGATCGTCGCGGCGCTCGCCGTCTTCGGCGCTGCCGAGCAGAAGGTCAAGGACTGCTGCCTGCCCGGCGACCAGTCCGCCCAGGTCGTGTTCGACCAGGCCACGGCCAACGCACAGTCGATTCCCATGACGGGAGCGCTCGGCGAAGAGCTGCGGCGCGCCGCGGCCGATTACCGCAGCATCGGGCTGATCGGCGTCGGGGGGGACGGCAAGGCCGTCTCGGACGAGGTGTTCGACATGACGCCGAAGCTCGAGAACGGCACGGTCCTTAAGGTCGCAGCCCGGGCTGAGGAGGCCACGACCAAGAACCTCGAGCTGGTCGCGCAGAAGATCAACGACACGAGTGCGTCGGAGCCGGGTCAGGCGATGTTCCTCGGGCTGGAGCGTCTTCAGCTCAACACCCGGGTGCCGATCTACATCGTGTCCAGCCTCCTGGACACGGCGGACCCGCTGGACATGCGACGCCTTGGCTGGGACGTCTCGCCGAAGAGGGTCGTCCGCGACCTCAAGAAGTCCGGCGAGCTCCCCGATCTCTCCGGCGCGGACATCACCTTCGTCGTCCGACCGGTGGCTGGTGGCCAAGAGCAACTCCGTCAGCCGCAGGTCGAGTACCGCGAGGCCCTCTGGAGCGCACTCGCCAAGGCCAGCGGTGCCACCAAGGTCCGCTTCGAGTACGTCGACGGCACCGGGGCGGCATCCACTGTCGCAGCACCGGTGGTCCCGATCCCCGCACCGCCGAGCACACCAGTGCCGGTCAACCCCGAGGCCCGCACATGCACGGTCGACACCAGCGCGTACTTCGCGCCGGACTCCGCCCGCCTGCTCGACCCGGCCAGCACCAAGACCGCCCTGCGCGACTGTGTCCAGCAGATCGGACCCGACTCGTCGGTCACGGTTGTCGGTCACACCGCTGGCAGTGACCCCAACAACACGTTCGCCCTGAATCTCAGCCTCAAGCGGGCCAAGGCGATCTCCAAGCTCCTTGAGTCGCTGGGCGTCCCGTCCGGCCACATCAAGGCCGTCGGCATGGGCAACCGGAACCAGCCCTACCCCGACCCCTACGACGCGCGGAACCGCTCCGTCGTCGTGACCATCACCAACTGAGAACAGGAGCAGTTCAATGACCGCAGCAGAGATCTACCCGTTCCCCGAGGGGCCGGGAGACGACGAGAACGGGACTGGCGCGGCCCCACGGGCTGGCCGCCGGCCCCGACCGCGCTACACCAAGAGCGAGGCACTGCGTGCCGGACTCTGCGATGACAAGGCCCAGTACGACCGGACGGAGCCGATCGTCGAGATGACGATCGACCAGTACCACGGAACCGGTACACCTCGGTCCAAGTGGCTGCCGGGTTTCATCGCCGTGGTCGCCCTGTGCAAGTACTGGATCCTTCGTGGCGAGGGGCTGCTGCGCCAGCAGCTGGAGGCCCTGGTCGACCCGGCCCTGGACGAGATGGCAGTGTTCATCGAGACCATCAAGGCGAACCTCGACCTGCTCGCCAAGTTCCCGAGCGACATCTCCACGCCCGAGGGCAACAAGCGCTTCGGTGGACACGACGCGGTCAAGCACGTCACCGAGTCGACCGAGCGCGTCGAGGACGACCGCGCCAACGGCATGCGTCACCACGACCGGGTGCCCAGGGCGCTTCGGTTCATCGCCAAGTGGGCACCGTGGGCGGAAGCCTTCGGGTTCTTCGTCTTCGCCGCGTACTTCCTGAACGTGCCGATCCTCCAGCCGTGGTTGGACTGGATGGGGTGGACCTTCGCGGTCGTCCTCGTTGTGGGGATCTGCATGATCCTCGCCTGGTCGATCCACCACGCGGCCGAGGCACACAACCACGCCCGGGAGCAGAAGGCAGAGCGTCAGTCGCATGAGGCCGAGAAGAGCCGCCGCAACCGGCTCATCTACGGGATCATCGCCTTCGTCGCAGCGGGGGGGATCACTTTCGGCATGATCGAACGCGGGCTCACCGCCCTCGCCGGTGGCAGCCTGATCGTCACCGTCGTGATGATCGTCCTCGCCGCCATCACCGGGCTCCTTCTCCCAGTGCTCACCTACTGGGGCAAGGCCCTCGACGGCAGCCAGGTGTCGCGCGAGCGCGACGCGATGGGGCAGGACCTCGACGACGACCTCGACGAGCACACCGACCTGCTGGCCGAGATCGAGGAGCTGATCACCAGGTTCGAGGCGATCGATGAAGAGATCGTCACCGACAAGCTGCCACGCATCAGGGACGAGGTTCAGAACGAGGTCAACGGCGCACGCGACGACTACCTGTTCGTGTGCGTCCAGCTCAGCCTCGACACCGAGATGCCGCCTCCGGAGCCGATGAAGGTTGAGCCGGCCGCGAGCGGCCCCATCGGCACCATCTCCACCGGCATCCCCGGCGCGAGCACCGTCGACATGCAGCCCGTCTTCGACCGCATGTCACGCCTGCACGGACTCCGTGAGGAGAGCCAGCTCCTCCGAGAGCGCCGCGGCGCGCTCCCGCAGCACCCCTGGAACCACTCGCGAGTCGAGTGATCACCCAAGTCCGGGCCGAGGCACATCAACGGCCTCGGCCCGGACGGAGAGGAGCCAGCAATGGCACGACACGGCGCAGCACGGCGACGCGGACGCGTCGCCCGTCCCGCCCGTCGACGCGTGGGCCGCCGAGGAAGTCCTAGCCGTAGGGTGACCGGGCCGCAGTCCGCGCTCGGGGCGTTCCTCGCAGTCCCGCTTCTCGTCGGCCTGGGCCACGTTGCCGCGACCGCCACGCCGAAAGTCTCTGCAGGGCCCGAGGCGGCGCCCATCGTCGCGATCGCGCCCTCGTCGGACGCACAGGACGAGAGCGACCACGTCGAAGAGGGCCGAGACTTCGCCTTCCAGGCCCGCATCGACGGACGGCCCATTCACTGGTCCTGCTCCGAGCCCATCCCCGTCGCGGTCGAGGGTACTGCGCCGCCCGGTGCTGACGCCGCCCTTGACCTTGTCGTCGATCGCCTCGTCGACGCGAGCGCCCTTCCCCTCACAGTCCAATCAACATCCGCAGTCCCCGTGGGCGGCAACGGTGCCATCCGCATCCGGTACGTCGATGAGGGCCAGTCCGCGTACGGCATGAGCGTGTCGGGAGACGTCGTCGGGAAGGGCGGACAGACGTACAACTCCAGCGGCCTGATCCAGTCGGGCCGCGTGATCGTCCGCAACGACATGGACCCGGACACGCCCACCGGCCAGCAGGTCTTGATGCACGAGATCGGGCACGCATTGGGTCTCGACCACTCCAGGGACGGGCTCCCCGAGGTCATGACACCGACCTCGGCCGCCGACGCCAAGCCTGTGCTGGGCCCGGGTGACCTGTTCGCACTCCAAGCCGTCGGGTGCTGAGCGAGTAGTGGTCGAAGACTGGGTCTGGGATGGTTCCGACGACCTCCCTGGGGGCGGAGTGACGCTGACCCTTCTCTACTTCTTCGTGCCGGCGACCGAGGAGGTCGACCTCCTCGATGACCTTGATCGAGAGCGTCGTCAGCCGGACTGGAACGCGATCTACGCCGAGTTCGCCTCGACGGACGAGGGCATGTACGAGGCCGAAGGCGTTGATGATCACCAGGCCGAGGCTCACGAGGCAGTTGGGGATGCGCCGATGTCGATCGGTCAGATCCTCAGGATGCTGGAGCACCTCCTCGGCGCCGAGATCCTCGACGACTCCGACCTAGGTGAATCCGACGAGGCCGAGTAGCACGCCGGGTTTGGTTGCATCGCACGTGCAAGCCCGCTGCGAGGGCACCGCTATCGAGGCCGGTCAGTGTCCCTATCACTGAAGACGACGAGTCTGGACCGCGCTTGCTACATCTGAAGCACGCGTCAGCTCGAGCCGAGACGAACGAAGAGCTGAGTGATATGTCGATGAATGCCCTGAGCGCCCGGAGAGCGCGACTTCGTCCGGACGGCGGAGCCGAGGTCGATGCCCCGGTGTCCCGCCGTTGCCAGTTTCCCCTATGCCGGGCAGCGCGCATCGTTGCCCGGTTGTTGGTCTGGATGCTCGCCCTGGTCGGTGTCCTCGTGCTTGCTCTCGCAGGTGCGGTGCTGTGGGTTGCCGACGACGATGTCGCATGGGATCGAGTAGCGCCCGAGTTCTGGGCCGCTGTCACCGAGCTACACACCGTTCGGGACCTGGCTGGAGACGGTCTAGTGGAGGGGAGGGACTACGCCTTCATGCGCACCGACGAGGGGCGGCTCCTCCACTGGCGGTGCGGCCGCCCAATCCCAGTCATCCTGATCGGTCAGGCGCCCCAGGGGGTCGAGGACCTGCTCTCCGAAGCAACGGCACTCCTCTCGGAGACGAGCGGCCTGCGCTTGGTTCCCAAGCACCAGCCCGAGGGCTCGCGGGACGTTGAGGGCGCAATCACCGTTCTGTATGGCGCTCTCGGTGGCGATGCTGCCGAGACCTTCACAGAGGAGCTGGGGCAGGGCGGGCCGGCGTCCGGCTACAACGGGCTCATCAACTTCGGCGAGGTCACCATCCTGACCGGACCTTCGCAGGCACCCCACACGCTGCCCGCCGAGAACATGGAGGAGGCGCGCGCCGTTCTGATGCACGAACTCGCCCACACTCTCGGGCTCGACCACTCGGCCACCGGCGCACCCGGGGTGATGAACCCAGGCCTGAATCCTCACGACTTGGCGCTGTCCCCGGGGGATGAGTTCGCACTTCGGGCCGTCGGCTGCCCGCGGTGAGGGGTGGAGAGCCGTGGGCTCGCGACCCTCGACATTTCTAAGATCGTCACCGTCTGCATGCCGAGCGCAAGCGCCGTGCGAGCCCGCCGCAATCGGCCAAGGACATCGTGGGCTCAACGCGGAGGACACCGGGTCCACCGCCGAAGCGGAGGCAACGACTCCAGGAAGAAGGACACGATGGCGATGGCGAAGTTGACCGATGTGATGAGGTTCTTCAGCGTCCCGAGCAAGCCGGTCACGCGGAGCGAGCTGCTCGCCCTCAGCGACGGGGAGCGCGACGAGTTGCGCACCCTCGTCGGTGACGAGCTGAACACCGAGGCGGCAAACGCCGCCTGAACAAGGGACGCAACGAGGGGCTGGGCGCGCGAGGGGCGCCCAGCCCCTAATTGCGTTCTGGCGGCGTTAGACCGGTTCAAACCGGCAAAGACCGGCCTCGCTGCGACTAGCCTTCCAGCATGACTGAACCGTGGGTGTCTGCCGACGCGATCGCCGAGCACCTCGGCGTCACCAAGGACAGCATCTACACCTGGATCGCCAAGAAGAACATGCCCGCCCACCGGGTCGGCCGGCTCTGGAAGTTCCAGGTGACAGAGGTCGACGCCTGGGTCCGCCGGTCGGGTGCCGACGAGACCTCGGGCACGGAGGTCGGCCCGTGAAGATCATCGACAATCTCAACTCGCTGCTCGGAGACGATCTCAAGAACGAGATCACGCCGGGCTCCAAGGTTCGTATCGCCGCTTCGACGTTTTCGATCTTCGCATTCGAGTCGCTCCGGAAGGAACTCGAGCAGGTGGGGGAGCTGGAGTTCATCTTCACCTCGCCCTCGTTTGTCACCGAAAAGGTCACGGACAAGCTGCGTAAGGAACGCCGGGAGTTCTTCATCCCCGCAGCCGGCAGCGGCGAGTCCAGCCTCTACGGTTCCGAGTTCGAAATCCGGCTACGCAACAAGCTCACCCAACGTGCGATCGCGAAAGAGTGCGCGGACTGGGTTCGGCGCAAGGTCCGCTTTCGGTCCAACTCCACCGGCAACCCGATGCAACAGTTCGCCGTAGTGGACGACAAGGCCGCGTACATGCCGCTCCAAGGCTTCACGACTGCGGACCTCGGCTACGAACGGGGGAACGCGGTCTCGAATATGGTGCACCGCATCGACGACACCCCGATGACGTCGCAGTACATCGCGCTGTTCGACCAGATTTGGAACAACCCGGCACAGCTCGACGACGTGACTGACGCGGTGGTCGAGCACATCGCCAGCGTGTACGCCGAGAACTCTCCGGCCCGGATCTACTTCCTCATCCTCTACAACCTGTTCGCCGAGTTCCTCGACGACATCAACGAGGACGTGCTCCCGAACGACCGGACCGGCTACCAAGAGACCCAGGTGTGGCAGAGCCTGTACAACTTCCAGCGGGACGCGGCCACCGGCATCATCAACAAGCTTGAGACCTACAACGGCTGCATCCTCGCCGACAGCGTTGGCCTTGGTAAGACGTTCACCGCCCTGGCCGTCATCAAGTACTACGAGCTGCGGAACAAGTCCGTCCTCGTTCTCGCCCCGAAGAAGCTGTCGGAGAACTGGACCAATTACAACGCCAACCTGACGACCAACATCTTCGCCAGCGACCGGTTCAACTACGACGTGCTCGCACACACTGATCTCTCGCGCACCCGCGGGGAGTCGATGGGGCTTCGACTCGACCGGATCAATTGGGGCAACTATGACCTCGTCGTGATCGACGAGTCGCACAACTTCCGCAACGCAGACTACGCGGATGAGAAGGAGTCCCGGTATCAGCGACTCTTGCGACGGGTCATCCGTGAAGGCGTCAAGACGAAGGTCCTGATGCTCTCGGCCACGCCGGTCAACAATCGGTTCAACGACCTGAAGAACCAGCTTCAGCTCGCCTACGAGGGGGAGTCGGAGAACCTCGCACAGCACCTCAACCTGTCGACGAGCGTTGAGAAGGTCTTTAGCGACGCCCAGCGTGTCTTCAACGACTGGTCGAAACTGCCACCAGAGGCCCGAACCGCCGACCAGATCCTCAAGATGCTCGACTTCGACTTCTTCGAACTCCTGGACTCAGTGACCATTGCGCGGTCGCGGAAACACATTCAAGCCTTCTACGACACCACCGAGATCGGAGCGTTTCCCGAGCGGCTTCCGCCCGTCTCGATCCGAGCACCGCTCACCGACCTGCCCGGCGTCGCTAGCTTCAACGAGATTTTCGAGCAGATACAGGTCCTGACGCTCGCGGTCTACACCCCGCTTGCCTATGTCTTTCCAAGCAGGATCAGCAAGTACGAAGACCTCTACAACGTCAAGGGCGGCACTGCGCGGTCAAACCTCGGTCAGCTCGGCCGCGAGCAGGGCCTGAAGAAACTCATGACGGTCAACCTGCTCAAGCGGCTGGAGAGCTCAGTCGAGGCGTTCAGGCTCACGCTCGGGAAGATCGAAGGCGCCGTCGACAAGACGCTCGGCCGACTCGAAGCGCACGCGGGCGCGATGCCCGAGTTCGATGTGGATTTCGCCAACCTAGACCTCGACGCTGACGACGAAGACGACGCCAACGTCGAAGCGCTGTCATTTGGCGAGAAGATCAAGATCGACCTGGCCGACATCGACGTCGAATCGTGGCGGCGCGACCTGTGGCACGACCGCGAGACCCTGCGCGAGTTGTTGGAGGAGATGCAGAAGGTCACGCCTAACCATGACGTCAAGCTCCAGCGGCTCAAGCAGCTGATCGAGGACAAGGCCGCCAACCCCATCAACCCTGGCAACCGCAAGGCGCTGGTCTTTTCCGCATTTGCCGACACGGCCAACTATCTCTTCCGAGAGCTCGCGCCCTCCCTCGGCGAGGCGGGCCTGGAGAGCGCAATCGTCACCGGAGGCGCGCACGCAGCCAAGACGACCCTCGGCCCCGGCCACGACTTTCAGCAGGTCCTTACGCTGTTCTCTCCCCGCTCGAAGCAGCGGCACCTCACCATGCCCAAGGAGACCGCCGAAATCGACGTTCTCATCGGAACCGACGTCATCAGCGAAGGTCAGAACCTCCAGGACTGCGACTACGTCGTCAACTACGACATCCACTGGAACCCGGTGCGGATCATCCAGCGATTCGGACGAGTCGACCGCATCGGCTCGACCAATGCGCAGATCCAGCTGGTCAACTTCTGGCCGGATATCTCGCTCGATGAGTACATCCACCTCAAAGAGCGCGTCGAGAACCGCATGGTCATTGCAGACCTCGCCGCTGTTGGTGACGACAACATCCTCGACCCAGCAAGCGCTGACGCGGCCTACCGCAAGGAACAGCTCCGCAAGCTCCAGGACGAGGTCATCGAGCTGGAAGACGTCCGTGCAGGCGTCTCGATCACAGACCTCGGCCTCAACGATTTTCGGATGGATCTGCTCGGGTACATCAACGAGCACGGCGCGCTCGACACCCTCCCCAAGGGTCTACACGCCGTCGTTCCAGCGGACCCGACCAAGGGACTCAAACCAGGAGTCATCTTCGCGCTACGCAACGTGGACGCTGACAAGAACATCGACCGCGGGAACCGCCTCCACCCTCACTATCTCGTCTACCTGGACGAAGCAGGCAACGTGATTGCCGACCACACCGAGGTAAAGCACCTGCTCGACGTGATCCGTGCCGGCTGTCGCCCGTACGACGAACCAGTAGGTGCGGTCACACGTGTATTCAACGCGGCGACCGGCGAAGGCGCCGAGATGGGCAAGTACTCCGAACTGCTCACGGCGGCCATCCGTTCGATGATCGAGGTCACCGACGAACGCGATCTGGACAGCCTCTTCACCGACGGCCCAACGACAGCCCTGAGCCAAGCCATCGGTGGCGTCGAGGACTTCGAGCTGATCGCATTCCTAGCTGTCGTCGATCCGGACCAGGGGAGCGGATGACGGCGCTTCTCTACCGGTGGCCGAAAGTTGCGGAGTTCGGACGGGTCGTGCCAAAAACCAAGTTCTACGAACACACCAGTCTCGGACCAACGGTCAAGGACCGCTTCGTTTCTGACGTACGACAGATCACCTGGGCCTACAAACTTGCCGAGTCCACGGTCAACCTCCAGGGCAGCCTTGAAGTCCCCGAGATTCAGGTCTTCCAGATCCGCGCCAAGGGGGATGACGTCGCGGAGGGGGTGCTCGCTGCGATCGACAAGGCGGTTCGCACGCCGATCGTCTTCGAGATCAGCAGAGGGGAGGGCTCTGATGGAACCACCCGCATGGTCGCTGCTCACAAGCAGATCAGTACCGGTGCGCCGAGGCTCGGCCCTTACTTCAGCACCGACTGGCAACCCGCGTCTGGCGAACGAGTCTCGCTTCCGACAGCCATCGATCTGACGAGCCTGTACACGGCACTTCTGCAACCACTGACCCCCGTCGCATCACGCGTGGGCGACACTGTGTCGGAGGTAGTCGACAGAGTCACCGCTGTCCGGTCGCTCCAGCGCGAGGTCGCTGCCTTGGAGCGAAAGCTTCGCAATGAGCGGCAGTTGAATCGGAAGATCGAGTTGCGCCGACGGCTGAAGGAGCGACAGACCGCACTCGCGGATCTGATGTGAGAGGAAACGATGGAGAAACTAGACCTGCAGTCTGCTGACGTGACGGCGAAGAACGTCGAGGCCATCGCCGCGCTCTTCCCAGAGGTCATCACGGAGAGCCGCGACGACGACGGACACGTCGTGCATGGGGTCGACTTCGAAGCGCTCCGGCAGGAGCTGAGCGACTACGTCGTCGACGGTGCGAAGGAGGCCTACCAGATCGACTGGCCCGGCAAGCTGGCCGCCGAATTCGCGTCTAACGCCCCGATCTCGAAGACGCTCCGTCCGAGCCGGTCAGACTCAGTCGACTTCGACACCACGAAGAACCTTTTCATCGAAGGCGACAACCTTGAGGCCCTGAAGCTCCTTCAGGAGTCGTACCTCGGAAAGGTGCGGCTGATCTACATCGACCCGCCGTACAACACCGGCGGTGACCTCGTCTATCGCGATGACTTTGCGACCTCGAAGCAGGAATACCTGTGGAACTCGAACCAGGTCAACGAGGCGGGCGAGCGACTGAAGGCGAACACGGAGGCGAATGGCCGCTTCCACTCCGACTGGCTGAGCATGATCTACCCCCGGCTCCGGCTCGCGAAGCGCTTCCTTGCCCAAGACGGGGTCATCCTCGTCAGCATCGACGACGCCGAGCAAGCATCTCTCCGGCGGCTCATGGATGAGGTTTTCGGCGAGCAGAACTTCATCGCTCAAGTCGTATGGGAGAAGGGCCGGAAGAACGACGCGAAGTTCTTCTCTAGCGGTCATGAGTACGTCATGGTCTACGCCAAGTCGAAGTCGACTCTGCGGGAGCGAAAGACGGCTTGGCGCGAGGAGAAGCCCGGCGCCCGGGAGATTTGGGACGAGTACCTCCGTCTCCGCGAGTTGCACGGAGCCGACGATGCCGCCATCGAGAAGGACCTCTCGGCGTGGTTTGCGTCCCTACCCAAGAGCAACCCCTCGAAGAAGTGGGCACGGTACAAGCGGGTCGACGCCAACGGGCCGTGGCGTGACCGCGACATCTCGTGGCCGGGCGGCGACGGCCCGTCCTACGACGTGATCAACCCGGCTACGGGGCAGGCGGTCACCGTTCCGGAAGCGGGGTGGCGCTACAGCAACCCCGAGGAGATGAAGCGTCAGATCAAACTCGGGCTGGTCGTGTTCAGAGAGGACGACCCCACCGCCACACCATTCCGCAAGGCGCACCTTCGCCCAGTTGAGGGTGAGAACGCCGACGTCGAGGAGCTGGAATACGACGAGGCCGAAGGGGCGGACGGCGAGGCGGAGCTCGCTACGCAGGTCCGCGGAACCTACTTCTACAAGCAGTCGCAGGTGGCCGTGAAGCATCTCCGCGCCCTGATGGGGGCGAAGGTGTTCAACAATCCCAAGGACCACGCCGAACTCTCACGCCTCTTCGAATACGTCCTGAACGGGAAGGGCGGCATCGTCATGGACTTCTTCGCCGGATCAGGAACGACTGCGGAGGCGGTCTTCGACGTGTGCGCCCGCACGGGCCTCAACTGCCCGGTGATCCTCGTGCAGTTGCCGGAGGATCTGGAGGACAACCTCAAGTCGGCCACCGGATCGGCAAAGACGACGATCCAGAATGCGCTCAAGTTCCTGAACAAGCTCGGCAAGCCGCTGACGATCGCTGAGTTGACTAAAATCCGGATCGTGAAGGCCGGCGTGCGGGCATCCGCCGGTCGCAAGCCCTCTGATTGGAGCGGCGATATCGGCTTCCGCGCCTTCACGATCGACACGAGCAATTTCACTGACGTCACCACGACTCCTGACGCCGCAACTCAGGACACCCTCGACCTTCTGACCGAGAGCTTGAAGGCGGATCGCACTAGCGAAGACGTGCTCTTCGAAGTGCTCATCGACTGGGGGATGGACCTGAGCTCGCCCGTCACCGTCGAGCAAGTCAAGTCCCACGAGGTGTTCTCGGTGGACGACGATGCGCTGCTTGCCTGCTTCGAGGACGATCTCGATGAAGACCTGATTCGCGCAATCGCGAGTCGCAAGCCACTAAAGGCCATCTTTAAGGACACTGGCTTCGCGACTGACGCAGCGAGGATCAACGCTGACCAGGTCTTCGAGCAGTTGTCACCTGACACCGACCTCAAGGTGCTCTGACCGTGAAGCTTCAGTTTAAGGTTCAGGACTTCCAGACGGTTGCGGTCGAAGCCGTGGTGGACTGCTTCCGCGCTCGGCATCGACAGCCTTTCGCCGACAACATCACGTATAAGATCGACCCCGGTCGCGCGGCCCGATCTGCACAACGAGAGTTCGCCCTCGGGGTGGATGGAAGTGCCAGCGCCACTGGTTACGGCAACAGCCAACTTCTCCTTGGACCCGACCAAATTCTCGAAAACGTTCACGCGGTCCAGCGACGTACGAGCGGCTTGCCCCTGTCGACGGATCTGATTGCAAGTCCAGCTGCGGGACTCAATCTCGATGTCGAGATGGAGACTGGTACAGGCAAGACCTATGTCTACATCAAGACGATCATGGAACTGCACCGCCACTTCGGCTGGTCGAAGTACGTGGTCGTCGTTCCCAGCGTAGCCATACGCGAAGGCGTGAAGAAGTCGTTCGAGATCACTGCCGACCACTTCCTCGCAGAGTACAAATCCCAGGCGCGTGCCTTCGTTTACGACTCTGATCACCTGGAGGAGGTCGAAACATTCTCCTCCGACGACGGCGTGCAGGTCATGATCATCAACGCTCAGAACTTCAATCGCGATGCGAAGAAGGCCGACACCGACGTCGAGGGCAAAGGCAAGGCCACTGGACTCAAGATGTTCAAGACCCTGGACGGTTTCAGGTCCCGCCGACCAATCGATGTGATCGCGGCGAACCGGCCAATCCTGATCATTGACGAGCCCCAGCGCCTTGGCAGCAACCCCAAGAAGCCGAGCGAGACCCTCAAGGCTCTCGGGAAGTTCAACGCCCTGTTTGCGCTTCGCTACTCGGCGACACACGCCATCGAGCACAACAAGGTCCACCGCCTCGATGCTCTTGATGCCTACAACAAGAAGCTTGTGAAGAAGATCGCCGCCCGCGGTATCAGCGTCAAGGGACTGGCGGGAAGCAGCGCGTATCTGTACGTGGACGGGCTCGAACTCGGTAAGGGCGCGGACTTCCCGAAGGCACGAGTCGAGCTCGAGGTGCAGACGAAGGGTGGCCCCATCGTCCGCAAGACCCTGAAGGTGCAGCAAGGCTCACGCCTGCATGATCTGTCCGGCGGTATCGAGGCATACAAGGGACTCGTCATCGACGACATCGACGCCATCTCAAACACCGTGACGTTGCTGGACGGTCAGACACTGCAAGGCGGTCAGGTCACCAACGACGTCACCGACGAGCAGAAACGACGTCTTCAGATCCGCGAGGTCATCCGAGCCCATCTAGAGAAGGAGCAACAGCTCTTTGGCCGCGGCATCAAGGTCCTGTCGCTCTTCTTCATCGACGAGGTCGTGAGATACCGCGACTACGACCAGCCCGATCGGCTCGGTGCCTATGCGCAGGTATTCGAAGAGGAGTACGAGGCGCTCCGAGTGGAGAAGCTCGCGGAGTTGGACCTCGACGGAACGGGGGCGTACCGAAACTTCCTCGAACGCGACGCTGTGCGAGATGTCCACAACGGCTACTTCTCGATCGACAAGAAGACAGGCCGTTGGGTGGACAGCGACTCGTCGGATGCGTCGGACGAGAAGCAGGGCACGTCCAGAGATGCTGAGGCGTATGACGCAATCCTCCGAGACAAGGAGAAGCTGCTCGACCGTGACTACCCGCTCCGCTTCATCTTCAGCCACTCGGCTCTTCGTGAGGGTTGGGACAACCCGAACGTATTCACCCTTGGCTTCTTGAAGAAGGCCACGCCCGGCGACTCTCGTCGACAAGAGGTGGGCCGCGGCTTGCGGCTGGCCGTCGACCAGAACGGCGAGCGTACCGACAACCCCGTTACCGTCCACGACATCAACGTCCTGACAGTCGTCACGGAGGAGTCGTACCTCGACTTCGTCAAGGGTTTTCAGGACGAGACCTTGCGCCTGCTCAGCTCACGGCCACGCAAGGCGACGCCCGACTACTTCTTCGGCGCTGTCCTTCTGGACATGGCCGCTGGCGCCGAGCACAAGGTCACTCTCGATGAAGCGAAGCAGCTTCAACACTGGCTCATCAAGCATGACTTCATCGACTACGACCAACAGCTCACTGAAAAGTGGATCGGCCGGACAGGCCTCTCAGAGATTCCGGAGATGCCCACTGCGCTCCAGCCGTTCGTCAACCAGGTCGTCGAGCTGATCGACTCACTGCACGTTCAGGCGCCGAAGGTGGACAACGGTCGCAAGGGGCAGGTCATCCCAATGAACCAGGCGAACTTCAGCAAGAAAGAGTTCCAGGAACTCTGGAACCGGATCAGCCGCCGGGTTGTCTACCAGGTCGACTTCGACTCGCAAGAACTGATCATCAACTGCGTTCGCGTCCTTGACACCTCACTTCAGGTCGCGCGTCTCCAGTACGTCGTCGTGCAGGGCATCCAGCGCGACGTCGTCGAGGCCGAGCACCTGGAATCGGGCGAGAGCTTCAAGGTCGCCCGTACGAAGACCGAGGAGTCATCGCTCAGCGCGAGCTCGACCGTGCCCTACGACCTCCTCGGCGAGATCGCCGAGAAGACGAACCTCACCCGCCGGACGTGCGCGGCGATCTTGCAGGGGGTGAGGCCGGACACCTTCGCGAAGTTCAAGCAGAACCCGGAGCAGTTCATCACCGAGGCATCTCGTCTCATCAATGAGCAGAAGGCCGCGGCGGTCGTCGAGCACATCGAGTACGACCTGCTCGATGACCGATATGACTCGTCCATCTTCACCGAGAACCAGACTGCCCAGGACCTGTCCAAGGCGGTCCATACTCCGAATCGGAACGTCTATGAGTACGTCCTCGATGACTCAGAGGTCGAGCGCGCCTTCGGCGCCGCGTTGGATGTCAGCGACGAGGTTGTCGTCTACACGAAGCTTCCGCGAGGCTTCAAGATTCCGACCCCGCTCGACGACTACAACCCCGATTGGGCGATCGCCTTCAAGAAGGGGTCGATCAAGCACGTCTACTTCGTGGCAGAGACGAAGGGTTCACTCTCATCCCTGGAGCTCCGCGGGGCGGAGAAGGCGAAGATCGAATGCGCACGGAAGCTGTTCAAGAAGTTGAACGACGCTGCGGATACCCCCGGAATCAAGTATGACGTGGTCACCAACTACACGGAACTTATGCAACTCGTGACGGCGTAGGAGAACAACAGTGACCGAGGAAGCAGGCCCAATCGAGGGGGATCCGCAGGGCTCAGCCGTCCTGGACCCGCGCGAGGTTCTCGCGGCGTGGGCAAACGCAAACGACGAGTGGGTCCGAGCGGTCGTCAGACGAGTGCTCAGTTCCGGCCGGGCATTGCCGGACGACGAGCTCGACTGGGCGTACGCGCTCTTTCGACAGGAGAAGGGGCTAGACGAGCGCACTCTGCCAGTCGAGCCGGATCTGGCCGTCGAGGCCACGGAGGAGGATGCCGAACTTCCTCTGGCAGTCACCAAACTCTCGGAAGTGACGGGAATCAACGCGATCGTTCCGGGCTCGGTCATCGAGCCTCACGCCGGCATGACCATCCTGTTCGGCGAGAACGGCACTGGAAAGACGGGCTACTCCCGCATCTTCAAGGCGCTGGCCGGAAGCCGCACGGCCGACACGATCCTCGGGAACATTGCAGTCACAGAGGAGGTCGCGCAAACTGCCAAGGTTGGGTACACCGTCGGGCCGGACGCCAAGACCCTGAGCTGGTCAGGGGAGCAGGGCGTTGCCCCCTTCACTCGCATGTCCATTTTTGACAGCCCCGCCGTGAACTTTCACGTCGATGACGACTTGGAGTACGTCTACGTTCCGACCGTCCTCGCGCTGTTCAACCACGTGAATATCGCGCTCAAGGGTGTCCACGACCGAGTCGACGTCGCGATCCGTGATCTCGGTGCCGGCTCGACGACTTTGTTGAGCCGTTTTCCGCGAGAATCGACGATCTACGCGCTCGTAGAGACGCTTGGAGCATCCACCGACTTGGCAGCACTTGATGCGCGCGCCGAGCGAGGGTCCGATGTCGATCACCGGGTGGATGTTCTTCGCCGTGCGGTTGCGGCGCTCGAAGCGGACACTCTGGACGCACAGATCTCAGAGCGGCAGCGCAGCGAACGTGTGCTCCGCCAGGCAGCCGCCGCCGCTGCCACGCTTGAAGGCCTGAATGTGGAGGAACTCAGCTCCCTAAGTGCGCGGCTCACTGAGCTTCAACAGGACTACCGAACCTTCCGCTCCGATCTGTTCGCCGCTGCGGATTTGCCGGCCGATCCCGAGGAGACGTGGGACGACTTCGTGACAAGTGGCGACGCGTACCGGTCGCATCTAGAGGCGCTGGGTGTTCATGACTCGGGCAGGTGCCTCTACTGCCGTCAGCCACTATCCGACTCTGCGCAGGCACTGGTCGCCAAGTACAGCGAGTACCTGACCGACAGGATCAGTTTGGACATCGCCTCGGTCGAGGAGAACATCGGTGGTCTCACTGCCCCGATCCTGGCTGTCGCGTTGCCCGACGTCGCTGCTTTCGTGGACGAGCATGAAGGTCGCGAGGACAAGCCATCCGCCTACGCCAACGTCGCTGCGATCCGTGCAACAGTCGCTTTAGTAACCACGGCGATTCGGTCGGGCGAATCGATCGACGACTCCGCGGTGGCGAACGTGCCTGCGATCGGGGCTGAGTTGACGGTGTCTCTCACGGCTACTGCCGACGACATCACGGAGCTCAAGATGCAGTCGGCGAACCGGTCTGACGCCCTCCGCGACAAGAGGCGAGAGCTAGCCGAACTGACAGCCGCGGGGGAGTTGGGTAAGTCTTGGCCGACGATCCAGGCGCAAGTCGAGCGCGCCAAGGAGGCTGACAAGCTCCGAGTTCTCGGTGCGAAGTTCACCGCGCTAGGACGGTCTGTAACGGAGCTCGCCAAGGTCGCCAGCGACCAGCTCATCAACCAGAACTTCGACCGGCTCTTCGCGGAAGAATGCAAGGCTCTGCGCGCTCCCGAGTTGAAGGTCGAGTTTGTCGGACGCCAGGGACGTGCTCAACGACGCAAGATGCTCGGAGGTAGACACAAGCCGTCAAAGGTCCTCTCCGAGGGAGAGCAGAAGGTGCTTGCCCTCGCAGACTTCCTGGCGGAGGCACGGCTCGCAGGCATCACAGCGCCGGTCATCTTCGACGACCCGGTCTCCAGCCTTGATCACCGACGCATCAACGAGGTGGCTCGGCGCATCGCGAGCCTCGCCGACGACAACCAGGTCATCGTCTTCACCCACGACATCTTCTTCGCGGCGACGCTGCTGTCGCTGTTCGAGACGTCGAGGCGATGCACCTACTTCCAGATCACCGACGAGGACGGCAAAGGCAAGGTCACACGGGCCTCTGGCCCACGCTGGGACACCCTCGGCAACCTCAAGACGAGCATCAACAAGACAGTTGAGGCAGCTCGCGCCGTCGACGGGGAAGCTCGTGCAGCGTTGGTCCGAGAGGGTTACGACTGGATCCGGTCGTGGTGTGAGGTCTTTACCGAGACCGAACTGCTGGCCGGCGTGTCTCAGCGGTACCAGCCGAACATCCGGATGACCACGCTCAGCAACATCAAGGCTGGCGCTCTGCCCACGGCCTCAGAGGTGGTTACCCGCGTCTTCGAGGATGCCTGCCGCTTTATCCCCGGGCACTCACAGCCTCTGCCCACGCTCGGCGTCTCGCCTACGCTCACGGGGCTGGAGGCGCACTGGCAGGAGCTCCAAGACGCCCGGAAGGCCTACCTAGACGCGGCAGCCTAGGTGCACTTGAAGTAGCAATCGAGCACGGCCCTGGCGTTCAGCGCGCTCACCGCCAAGGCCCCCGTGAGCATCTCGTCGGTCTCGATCTCGGGCAGGTCAGCCAGTCTCTGCATCAGGGCATCGGTCGCCTGTAGCAGCGAACCGGTTGCGGATGTGGTCACTGAGTGTGCAAGCGACGGAGCGGCAATGGTGAACATGGAGCCAAGTCCTTCAGGGATCCTGCTGGAGTTGAGGTGCGACCGAGGGGGGTGAAGACCTCGGAGTGGATCAGGCCGTGCTCTTCTGCGGCTTCGACGGCGGTCCTGTGGGTTCGACGATGCGTACGTCGGCTCCACCAGCCAGGGCGAGTTCCGCTGTGCGCTTTGCCGCTGTGCTGGATGGCGCGATGACCACGCCGCCGCCGACCAGAACGCCGAATCGCGAGAGTTCGAAGACGTACGCGATCGGCTCACGCACGGCAAGCGCGGTTGTCGTCGGTGTCGGTGTCGGGGGATCAGGGGCCGGATGTGTTCTGAGTGGCTCGGCCGGCCAATGTGCGGTTGTTGCCTTCATCAAGCCTCCTTGGTCAAGCGAACGTCGGTGCGTGTCCCATCCCGGGCCGTTCTGAGTGGGTGAGTTCCCCGCTCAGAGCCTGCAGACGAAGCCTTGCTGCTCGATTGCGCGAACCCTGCGTTCCGCAAGCGAGACCGGGCATTGCGGAGAGCCGCCGCGGGTCGGATCGGGGCGCAAGCTAGGTGCAAGGTCGCTGCAAGGTGGGGGCAAGAGAAGTCGATCAGGATCGTGAGCATGGCTGGGATCGGCGATCTCGCCAGTCTGAACGGGGCATCGACGGGCGATCGCAACGCCTACAGGGGGACAGATCATGAGTGGTGGCGAGTTGTCGGAAGGGGTGCTGGCCGCCCACCTCCAGCCGATTCGCGGGCTTGCTCTCGCGCATGCCATCTTCGCGGCGTTTCAGGTTGGACTCATCGACGCCCTAGCCGACGGCCCCAAGCAGACCACGGAACTCGAGCACACACTCGGCCTTCATCCCGAGCGTCTGAGCGGCTTGTTGGAGTATCTGGAGAACGAGGGGCTCATCGAGCAACGTGGCGCCCGTGCCGCATTGACCGATCGAGGACGCGAGCTGTCGACGGTGCGTCCGTGGTACGAGCTCCTCGTCGGTGGGTATGCCGGCACGTTCGCGCAACTTCCAGGGACGCTCAAGGCTGGGGCTCCCTATGCCAGGCGAGATGGCGCTCACGTCGCCATTGGTAGCTGTGGGATCAGTGACCACGATGCGCTCCCGATGGTTCTTGAGCTAATGCGCTCGGGAACGAGTCCGTCGGCTGTGGTCGATCTTGGTTGCGGTGACGGGACGTTCGTGTCTGAGATCGCCGCCGCGTTCACAGACGTTCCCGCATTCGGCATCGAGCCGGACGAGGGCGCCAGGAAGGTGGCGGAGGTCGCGGCGGCACGGCGGGGCCTTGCGAACCTGAAAATTCTTGCTGGCGACGCGCTGCACATCCCAACAGAAGCCCAAGGGCTTCCGCCCGGCACGTGCTATATCACCGCCTTCGTGCTTCAAGAGGTCTTGGAGCAGTCCGGCCGTGCCGCGGTAGTCGGCCTACTCCAGCGGACCTTCGATGCAGACCCTGAGGCAACCTGGGTGGTGATCGAGGTCGACCGCCGGCACCCGCTTTCTACGGAACCGTCCGATCTCGCCTTGGGCTACTACAACCCCTACTTCCTGATCCACCGGCTCACGGAGCAGCGGTTGCTGCCGGTCGAAGACTGGAAGGCGATCTACGACGAGGCCGGCGTAGAGGTGGTCAGAGAAGTCTTCCCGAACCCGACTTACGACCCACTTGGGATCAAGTTCGGGCACCTCCTTCGACGGGGCGCGAGGGCGTCGTCGCGATGACCACCCTCCGCACTCTCGGTGGCGACGTTGTTGTTCCGCCGATCTCACAGGCTCTTTCTTGGGGAAAGGACTACACCGGATCCTTGGCGGTGATCGACGCAAGCCAAGGCACCAGCGGTGCGACACCTCCTCAGGACAAGGTCGGCTTGGAAGAAGGATCGGAGCACTATGGCCCACGATGGGGGGCCGCGTCTCTCCGCGAAGCCATCGCTGAGGACCTTTGCATCCAGTACGGAACAACCGAAATCACTCCGGAAGACGTGCTGGTAACTGCGGGCTGTAACGAGGCCTTCTGTGTGGTCACCCGTGCCCTCGTGGCGCCGGGGGACAGCGTCGTCCTCCTGAGTCCCTACTACTTCAACCACGACATGTGGCTGAAACTCAACGGCATTGAGCCGATCTACCTGACTCTGTCCGGAGACGGAAGGGTTGATGGGAAGGCTCTCCTGGCTGCGACCGAGCGAGCCGCTGCGATCTGCGCAGTGAGCCCCGGCAACCCAACGGGTCTCGAGCTCTCAGGTAAGTCCATAGAACTGATCGCGTCGGCCTGTCGGCGCTACGAGATTCCGTTCATCCTGGACGAGACCTATGCATTCGTCCGCCGCAACCCCAGCCGTCCTCCCCATCGACTCTTTGCCAACGACGAATGGCGCAACCACTTCATTTCGCTCCGCAGCATGTCGAAGGAGTTTTCCATCCCTGGCTACAGAGTTGGTGCCGCCATCGGAGGCCAGCGAGTGTTGGAGGCTGCGGCCAAGTGGCACGACTGCATCTCCATCGTTGCGCCTTCGCCCGGACAGGCGTTCGCCGAGTTCGCGTTGGCGCATCTGACCGACTGGCGGGGTGCGCTCGCCGACGACATCCGGCTGAAGGGTGAACGCTTCGTCGAACGGCTTGCACTCGCGAATACCGGCTTCGAGGTGCAGTCGTGGGGTGGCTTCTTTGCTTGGTTGAAGCACCCCTTCGTCGGCATGACCGATGAGGAAGCGGCCAAGCGCGTCGCGTCTGACGTCGGCGTTCTCACGGTGCCGGGGTCGTACTTCGCCGCAGGCGACACGGGCCATTTGCGGCTCAGCTACGCCGCACTGTCGGGGTCCGTACTTGACGACATCGTTGGACGGCTGAAGGAGGTATCGAGATGACTGACGCAGGGTACGAAGCGATCATCATCGGAGCGGGTGTGCAGGGTACGAGCGCGGCCTACCACCTCGCCGAGGCAGGTATTGCGCGCATCCTCCTCCTCGAAGAGCTCGGCGCCCCGGGGCGGGGATCGTCCGGTCGGTCCGGCTCCATGCTGATGAAGTCACGCGAGAACCGCACGAAGATCGCGTTGTCGAAGTACTCCTATGACTGGCTCTTGGGATTTGAGAAGCGCTTCGGGGAGCCCCTCAACTTCAACCGGATCGGCTTCCTTAGCTTGGTTCCGCCGGACTTGGTCGACCGTTACAAGGCAGAGCATGAGCTTCGTCTTGAGATGGGGGTTCCGTCAGAGCTGGTCGATCCTGGCGCCATCCGCGAGCTTTCGCCAGCAGTTGAAACGGACGGGATCGAGTTCGGGGTGCTCGGTCCTGACGATGCGGTCATCGACCCAGACCAACTTGTCCGCTCTTACTTGACGGGGGCCCAGCGCCTTGGTGCAGAGATTCACACCGGCGAGGTTGCGACGGGGATTGAGGTTCACGGAGGTCGAGTCCGGTCCGTATTCACGTCGTCGTCTCGCGTAGCGTGCGACATCGTTGTGAACGCGGCAGGCGGGAATGCCGCGGCGGTCGCTTCTTGGGTGGGCGTCGACCTGCCGATCGACAACCTTCGGCGATCATTGTTCTTCGTCGAGTGCTTGTCACCGGAGGTCCAGATCGGCCCAATGGTCGAAGAGGCCGGCGTCGAGTGGTATTTCCGCGGCCTGGGCGGAGGTCGCGCGCTGGTTGGCATGGGGCTTGAGGCCGACGGCAGCGTAAGTGATGAACCGGACCTTGCCTTCTGGGCCGAGGTTCAGCGCGTCGCCTCACGACGGGTGCCAGCGTTTCGCGATGCCCGGGTTGTGTCCGGTACCTCCGGGGTTCGGCCGCTGACCCCCGACATTCTTCCGATCGTCGGGCCCGTTCCAACCGTTGAGGGATTCTTCAACACCTGCGGGTGGGGTGGCGAAGGAATCATGCACAGCCCCGCGGGCGGCCGCATGCTCGCTGACTCAGTTCTGGGCCTGGAAACCCCCGAGATTCCGTGGGAGGCCTGTTCGATCGGTCGAACGGGATTAGCAGCCATCAAGTAGCAGCACCAGTATTCAAAGGAGTACAAGAATCATGGACCTCAACATTGCTAGGAAGCTCGGCTACGACCTGTCGCCGGCTCCGCTCCAGGTCTTGAGCTTCCACGCGGCCACGAGGGTTGGCTCTCTCATATTCACTTCTGGCCAGATCCCGAGCCTCGGAGACGTGGCGATCAAGGGAAAGGTGGGAGACGACATCGACCTCGCAACCGCACAGAAGGCCGCGGAGGTGTGCGCTGTCAATTGCCTACGGGCGGCGCTTGCAGTGGCCGACGCGGACGAGATCGAACGTGTCGCGAAGCTCGTCGGCATGGTGAACGTGGCACCCGGCTTCAACGACACGTCATCGGTCATCAATGGCGCCACAGATTTCCTTAACTCGGTCTTCGACGGGCAACCGTCCCACGCACGCTCGGCAGTGGGCATGGTTCTTCCCGGAGATTGGGCAGTTGAGGTCGAACTGGTCCTCGCGCTGAGGCAGTGACGATGAACGGACCCAACGGCCTCCTTGACCAGCTCAGGGATCTGCCGACGCTCTTCGACGTTGTCGTAGGAGACTTCGGCAGGGAGGCCGCAACCCGATACCTCGCCATCATGGCCGAGGAAGAGCGTGCGTTCCTGACGCGGCTCCTCGCAACGCAGGACCTGCCGTTCCTGGACGAGTATCGCCGCATCATGTTCGGCCACATCGGCGACGTGGCTTACTTGAAGCGCGTGACAGTTCAACGGGTTTGGGCCGAGCAGGGGCGCTTGACAGACG
This sequence comes from Thermoleophilaceae bacterium, assembly GCA_016462645.1. Lineage (GTDB taxonomy): Bacteria > Actinomycetota > Thermoleophilia > Solirubrobacterales > JACPNS01 > JACPNS01. Next base: position 9,754 of record JAEMSX010000008.1, on the reverse strand, counting down.
AAGTTCTCGTAGCGGTTAAGGCGCACGACATTCCTTCAGACATGGTCGCGCGTTTCGCGTGTGTCATTCACGACGAGGCGGTGCTGGCGATGCGGAGGGGGCACGGTCGTGTTCGTGTCGCTCTCCCATGCAACGCGTTGTCTGAAACTTTGGGTGACGCCGTACGCGTGGCGGGCGAGGCAAGGGCGTTCAAGGCAGCTGCGGAGTCGGTGGACTACGAGCCAATCTCTGACGATGCCGTTCCTGAACTGACCGCGCACGGGGTCGTTCACTCCACGATCGGTCAGCTCGAGAGGACCGGCATGCTTGACGGCCGACCGTTCGTGGTTCTTGGAGCGGCTATGGCCAATGAGCAGTACCGAAGGCTTGGTGGCCCGAGAGGTATGAACATCATCCTTCTGACTGAGCTCCAGCAGGCGATCGTCGATGAGGCTGTGCTCGCGTGCATTGACGGTTCAGACGCCAACCTTGCAACTGCGCGTCAGGCGATCGAAGGCGAGATCCTCACTCCACTTCGCCGGCTCCATCCTGGGCTCGTCGTCCTTGAGGCCTGCACCGACTTCGACTTCGGGCTGGGACTTGATTCGTTGCGCCTGATGGCACGTCAGATGGTCTTCGAGTGCTACCGCGATCTTCAAGCGGCCTCGGACCTGGCGGGGCCTTTGAGTGAGTTCAATCCGATCCTTCGCACGAGCGGGAACGGCATACTTTGACCATGGCCTACGAGGGGGGAGCAGGCGGGGGCGAGTTGCAGTTCAGGCTCAGGTTCCTTGCAGGAACGTTCACCTCGACGGTCGGCACGGTGCCAACGGCAGCAAAGAAGCTGCACGCTCTTGTCGTTCTTGCCTTGCATGCGGGCCGCAACGTCTCCAAGGAGACCCTCCGACACGCCATGTACGACCAGAACGATCTTGACTGGGCCTCCGACAGCGCCATCCAGACGCCGCTGGCTCGGCTGCGGGGTGATGACGGGTGGCCGATTGCCCGCAAGCAGTACTGCCTCGAGGTGGATCCCGACGAGGTCGACATTCTCTACTTCGACAAGCGGGCCAGGACACTGCTCGTCGCGGCGCACGAGGTTCAGCGGCTGCCTGAAGACGAGGTTCGCGACTTGCTGGACGAATGCCGCGCACTTGAGGCGATCTGGATTGCCGACCCCGCCGAGCCCTTCCGGGACGTGGAGCGCGTGGCGAGCCTCTTCATCGAGTTTAGGCTGCGGCACGAACGCCTTCTCGAGAAGCGCGATGAGCTCGAAGTCGAGGTGACGCGCCGGACTGCCGGGTCACCCGCAAGCACACCGCTACTCGCGGCCTATCTACGAGACATCCAGAAGCGCGGCATCACGCTCGCGTTTGGAAACCCGACATCCTGGACTGCCAGCGAGCTGGCCGATGACTTCGTCACCCTTGAGGACATCTGGACCCCCCTCCGAGCAGCTGACTCGCAGGAGAGATCGGGAAACATCGGAACGCACGAGTCGATGGCTGACCTCGGCACCGATCTTCTTGAGCTTGTGGAAGGTTCGAATGAACCTCTGATCGTTCTAGGCGAGCCCGGTGCCGGCAAGTCCACATCGGTCGCGATGCTCGCTGCGCGTGCCGCGGGAAACGGCCACGACGGGCTCCTGCCCATCTGGGTGAATCTGGGGACCGTCGTTCCCGACCCAAGGGACACCCCCGAAGAGAATCTCCTTAGCGGTGTCCCAGAAGTTGAAGCCGCGAAGAGCCGAGGCGGGCGCCACGCGCAGGTGGATCTTCTGAACATCTTGGAAGGCGCGATCCATGACGGTCGAGCGCTCTTGCTTCTTGACGGCCTCGATGAGGTGAAGGAACACAATCTTGACGCGGTTCGCCAATCAGTCTCAGGCGTCTTGGGTATCCGAAACGGGTGCCGCGTCGTTGTGACGTGCCGGAGTTTCGACTATCGGCAAAGCGAGCCAAGTCGGAAGGTGCCGATCCAGCGCGAACTTGAGTTGCTCCCGCTGAGTGCGGACGAGAAGGACTCGTACGTGTCTCAGTGGTACGCAGCAGCAGCTCGGGCTGGTGGGTTCCGCGCAGACTTGGCTCAGCAACTCTGTGAAGCCCTCCAGCACGAGCTGCGGAACCGTCCCGCCATTTCGGAAATGGCGGAGCTGCCGCTCCTGCTGGCCTTGCTGACTCTGATCCATTCGAAACAAGAACTCCCAGATTCCCGGTCGGTCGTGTGCGACCAGGCGATCAAGTTCATGCTCGCCGAAACGCCTCCGTGGCGCGAGAGGGAGCCCGGTTCTGGGAGTGAAGCTTCAGGGCCGATCGTCAGACTCGCTGTGGAGGTGGCGTTCCGGAGTCACGCGGCTGAGGAGGGCGCCTCCAGTTCCAATGAGGGCATCACCCGTGAGTTGGTCGCGACCGAGGCCGGACGGATCGTTGGCGCACTTGAGCGTGCGGGTGCGGGCAGGTCAGCCCCTTCGCCAGAGAAACTTGCAACGCAGTTCGAGAACAGTCACGGCCTGCTACTTCAGGTTGGCCCTGATCGGTTCCGCTTCTCGCACCGCTACTTTCAGGAGTACCTCGCGGGACAGCACTACGCGAGAGGCGGAGGGCGAGACCGGAGAAGTGCTGTCGATCGAGGCGCCTCAGTGCACTGGCGTGAGCCGTTCCGCCTCATGGCGAGCTTCGCTGGACACAACGGTGACAACCTCGCGAACATTCTGAACCTCGTTGAGGACCTTGTGGCGAGCGAGAGCACAGCCGCGTCCCAACTTGGCGCTGAGATGCTCGCTGAGATCAGTCGTCAACGCCTCGCACTTTGGGACTTCGGCTACGTCCTCGACGTGGGGTTGGATCCGGAAGATGCGGGACTCTGGGAGGACGCCCGCGGTGCGATGCAGCAGCAGGTCGAAGACCCCGAGATCACGCTGCCGGAGCGAGAGCGAGCAGGTGAAGCTCTCGCCGCTTTGGGGGATCAACGGTTCGTGACACCCGAGGGCGAGATCCGTCCGCCGTACGTGCATCTTGTCCACGTTCAGGCGGGCGAGCGCCAAGTTGGTACGACGAAACTTACCGAGGCGGAGACTACGGGCGGGTTCGTTGGGCCGCCGCGCACTTTGGAAACGGACGGGTTCGAGATCGGGCGGTATCCCGTGACGAATGCGGAGTTCCGTGCCTTTGTCGAGGGCGACGGATACTCGAACAGTGACTACTGGCTGGCTCCCCGCGCCCTCAGGTGGGTGCGGGGAGACTCGCGGACGCTAGACGAGATCCGAGGCGACTGGCTCAAGACCGTCCACGAACACCACGCCAAGGAGATCCGCGACGGCGAGATTGATCCCGCTCGCCTCCAGGTTGAGGCTACAAGGCGGACAGCGCCCCGCCAGGCGCCCTTCTATTGGGACGATTCGCGCTTCAACCGTGCCAACCAACCAGTGGTTGGCATCAACTTTTGGGAAGCTGAGGCATTTTGCCGATGGGCGACGGCCCGCGGTCATCAGGACGGCACGTTGGCCAAGGACCGTGTTGCGGTGCTCCCGAGCGAGTTCGAGTGGGAGCTCGCTGCTCGCCCGACCGACGACGATCGGATTTTTCCTTGGGGCGACGATTGGGATGAGGAGCGCGCCCTGGTCACCACCAACACCCTCAATCTTCGAAACCCAGCGACAGTTGGCATCCATCTGGAACCGTGGCCCGGCGGGCCAGCCGATATGGCTGGCAACGTCTGGGAATGGACGGCGACCCTGTTCCTTCCATTCGACCCGGAGTTCGACGCAAAGCGTCTGGACGCGGACAGTCTCGATGAACGGGTCGTTCGGGGAGGCTCCTGGTATCACTTCGGGCCGCTCTCGGCATGCAGTGCGCGAGCGGTTGACCGGTCCTACAACCTCTTCTACGACGTTGGTTTCAGGATCGCAGTCGTCGGTCGTGGTGCTCGTCGGGCTGGGTGTTCGTAGCGTCTTTGTCTCGAATCACGGCCGTGTCGAGCACGAGGTCGACCTGAACCGTGGGCGACCGCGACAGAACCTTCGGTTTCACGATTCGTAACAGCCGACGCTCCAGTCTGCTGGCCGGATGACGTCGGCGGAAGGTGATCTCCATCGGGCGTTCCTCAGATTCCGTAAGCAGGTCCGACCTGACCGTGCTGGACGTTGGGTTGGGACGGGGCGAAGCCGGAGGCACGATCCATCCCGCTCCCGGCGGGCTGGGACTTAGCGGCCTCCCACTCGCGCGGATGCATGCCCATCTGGACGGCGGCTGCGACGAGGTCGGCGAGGGCATATGGCTTGTCCTGGGGCACCTGGTCGAGTGCGCACCATGCCATGGCCCCGTGACCGCTGAGCCAGCTCGCGAAGCCGAGCATCGAGGCTGGAGCTGCTCGCACCTGGTCGGGAGCCCTCCTCGTTACGTCGATCCACAACGCGACGTGGGAGGCGGCGTTGTTTCGGTTCATGTCGTTCCACAGGCGATCGCGGATCGGGATCGAGTCCAGGGCGACGAGCATTCGAGCCGCGTCGCCGTCGGTGAGCCGGATGCCGTCGTCTTGGAACTGCTGGAGACGACCGAGAGCCCATCTACCCTCGACTCGTGGCGTGCTCGCGGCGCCCGCCTGCCGGGCGTCGGGTAGGAGCATCGCGATCGGCTCGCGGTCGCCGACCAGCGACTCCGCGAGTGACTCACGGCTGGCCGCGGGTTGGGCTCGGCCACTGAGGACGGTCAGCGCGGCGACACGCTCGCGGGCGGCTCCGGTCTGGAGCCCCGTGTCGCCGCTGTCGAGGTCTGCCCACCGGGTCTCGTCGGCCCACAATCTGACGAGTGTGTCGATGCCGATGGTGTCCAGCCTGTCGGCGAACACCTGGCCTACCACGTCGGCCGTCCGACGGTCCGCGGTGAAGCAGACGATGCCAACGCTGGCGCCGGGCTGCGCGTGGCGGCTGAACCCGTCGCGGATGGAGTGCCAGACCAGCTCGCGGTCCTTGGGAGTAGTCGGGATGTCGACGCGGGCGACGGGGAGGTCGCACCGCATCGGCACGAACACGATCGACCCTTCGGGCTTGAAACCGAGCATGTGGGGGATGACCGCGACAAGCTCGTCGGGGGAGTGGACGGAGAGTGTCATGCCTCTAGGTGTGCACCCAGGTCCACGACCGGGCCGGCCAGCTCTTCCTCGGCTTCCACCACGAGCGCATCGGCACCTGTCCGTTCACTGGCAGCGGCCTGGCGCGCATGCTCAAGGAACGGGCCTCGGCAGCCGGCTTTCCGTCGGAGCGAGTGAGTGGACACTCGCTTCGAGCTGGGCACGCCACCATCGCCGCGCTGGCCGGCGTCGGCCTCGACCGCATCGCCGCCCAGACCCGCCACACCCGCATCTCCACGCTCGTCGAGCACTACATCCGCCCCCTCGAAGCCATGCAGGTCACCTCCAGCCGCGACCTCGGCCTGTAAGTCGCCCGGCTCGAAGGACCGGGCCTCACCCGCAGGACCTGATGCCGCGGTTACCGAAGACCGGTGCGCTCGTGCTTCCGTCGCCAGCCGGCTTTCGTCGGCCGAGACGTGGACCTTTGGCTGGATGGCGCAGGATCCCACTAGGGAGAGCGGCACTGGGTTGCCGTTCTCGACGTGTGGCTCCATCGCCACGGTCGCTAATGCTAGGTGGCGGCGGGCTCTCCGCCGAAACGATGTGCGAGGTCGCCGCGTCTGGTCAATCTGCTCGGGAAGGTACGCGCGACTGACGTTCGGTCAGTCTGCTTGCGATGGACTCGCGACTCGGTCGGGGTTGATCGCCAAGGATCGCTTCCTTGTGGGCATCCTCGACTGCTGCACGGATGTCGGCAAAGGACAGGCCGGCGGTCTCGGCAACCAGGTTGTCTGTGGGCTTCATTCGCCATGGGCGAAGGAGTCGGCTGAGCAGCTCTCGGCGCTGCGCCTCGGTCGGCTCCGGAAGCTCGATGACGTCGTCGAACCGGCGGAACAGGGCGGTGTCGAGCGCGTGTCCGGTGTTCGTCGCGGCGATCAGGAGGCTGTCGCTGTGGTCAGCGTCGAGAAGCTGCAAGAAGGTCGTTACTACCCGCTTGATCTCGCCGACCTCGTTGTCATCGAGTCGGGTTCGTCCGAGCGCATCGAACTCGTCGAAAAGATACACGCCGCGCACGCGTGCAGCTTCTGCGAAGACGTCCGAAAGTGTGCTGGCTGTCTCGCCCAGGAACTTGCTGAAGACCACCTCTAGGCGAACGCGGATCAGTGGAAGTTTGAGCTCGCCGGCGAGAGCTTGCGCGGTCATTGTCTTGCCGCAGCCGGATGGTCCGTGGAGGAGGAGGCGACGGCGGGGCTTGAGGCCGTGGTCTGCGAGTGCTTGTGCTCGTCGTTGCTCGATCACATAGCGCTCAAGCGAGCCGCGGGTCTCCGGAGCCAATACGAGGTCGGCGAGTTTCGTTTCGCTGTAGCCGACGGACAGGATTTGCTCAAGATTGCGCGGCGCTCGTGCAAGCGGAGTGGCCTTGGCCGTGGAGTCGGGGCGCGTGGCTTCGATTCGCAGTTCCCGCAGACGCTCGGCAAGGCGTGAATGGCCCGCGCGCGACTCGGCTGCGATCACCTGGTTGAGGAGGTTGGAGAAGCGCCGGTCGTCGCCGCTGTAGTGCGCGCGGACCAACTCGGTCAGGTACTCGGCGTTCGCCATGGTTCACCTCCTCGTGAGTAGCCTAGGGCCTGCATCTGACAAGTAATAATTTACCACTAGACTGATGGAATGCGGCAGCGTGGCAGGCCGACTCGCGGGACGCGTTCTCGCGAGGATTTGGCGCGTTCGGTGGTGGCGACGTTGCGGCAGGCCCGTGACGACGCGGGCCTCACCCGCAAGCGGCTTTCCGAGTTGAGCGGTGTGTCGGGCCACACGATCGCGAAGATCGAGCAAGCGGCCGTGACCGATCCGGGCTTCGCTGTCGTTGCTGCGATCGCCGGAGCTCTTGAGTTGCCGCTGGACGACTTGGTTCGTCGCGCGAGTGTCGCGCAGGGAGCAGGTGGGCGTGGCGGCTCTGTGGTGGCGGGACCGGGCGACAGAATCGGAGGGTGATTGTCAGCGGGCTTCCTCTTCTCGCGCTTCGCCAAGCGGAACGCGAACAGTTCGTCACGCGGAGGTCCGGTCGGACGCCGCGGGTGCCCGAACGCGATCGTGCACAGCAGGCTGCCATCGTTCTGTCTCAGCTTGATCAGGTCGCCGAGCAGATCGCTGCCGTTCGCGCGGAGCAGGAGCGGGCCGAATTGTCGGCGCTCGTCACAGCCGTGGGCCCGGGGCTGGGGGACCCGCTGGTGGCTCGCAAGCTGGTTCCCGCGAGGTCCGAGAACGAGTTGCTCGTCACAGACGATGGCCGGGTGACGTTCCGCGTCACCGATGACCTGGTGGGACTCCGGAACAAGGCGGTCGCGTACGCCGAAGAGAACACCGCGAAGGGCAATCCGCGCTTCAGGGACCCGGTTGCTCGCATTGACGCCGTTGCGTTGGCAACCATCGCGGACTTGAGTCTCGGCGAGATCGCGAACGACATCGCGGACGAGGAACGGCTCTGGGTCGAGATCTGGACCCGTGGGGGAGCGCGACTGAGCCCCGAGGAGCACCGGACTATCGATGCGGCGGTTGCCCAGTTCGCCGCGCTGACCAACGGCGGCGCTGAGGCAATCCCGGTCTTCCGTGGGCCGGAGCGAGATGTGCATGTCGTGTTGGCAAGCGGGGTTTCGCTGAAGGCCCTCCCGGTCGTTCTCCCTGATTCAGCCGAAGTGCACCTGGCGCCCACGGTCTTCCCGATCGTTCTGGCTGAGGCACAGGACCAAGCTGGAGAGTTGGCGGACGTCGACCCACCACCCGAGGACGCGGTCGTTGTCGCGGTCCATGACAGCGGGATCGACTCCTCGCACCCGTACGTCAGTCCCATCCTTCTCGGTGCACAGAGCGTCGTGCCGGGCGTTCTCGGCTCGGCCGACGTGGACGGGCACGGAACTCAGATGGCAGGGGTTGCTGCATACTCGGCGCTCGCCGATGGCGTCGCGGGCGGTCTCCTCCACGCGGACGCCTGGCTCGTCGCCATGCGACTGCTCGAATCTGCGGCTGACGCTGGCGGTGACCCCGAACGCGGCGTCATGTGGGCCGAGCGAACCGTCGAGTCGATCGATGTCGCTGAATCCCTCGCGGGTGGTAGACCGGTCGTGCATAACCTGAGCATCGGTGCCGACAATCCAACGATCGGCAACACCGACCGAACTTCGTGGTCGGTGGCCGCCGACGTCCTGGCGTGGAACGGGGGCCGCGGCCGCCTTCTCGTTATCGCGGGCGGGAACTCTGACACGATCACTGATACGGCGGACTACCCGTACATCAACCTGGGGCCACCGCACCTGCAACAGCCGGGCCAGGCGTGGAACGTGCTCACCGTCGGTGGGTATAGCGCCCTCGACGTGCTGACGGCTGAAGACACTTCGAAGGGCTATCCCGCTCCGTTGGCGGCCGCGGGTCAGTTGAGTCCGCATAGCCGAACCGCCATCGTCGCGAATAGACCGATCAAGCCGGACATTGTGATGGAGGCGGGTAACACCGCTCCGGGCGCCGGTTTGGAGAATCCCGATGCACAGGGCCTCAGCATCCTCACGCTCCAGTCGACCGCCGGGGGAGCGGGAAGCTTGTTGCGTCGGACGTATAAGACGAGCCCAGCGGCCGCAGCGGCATCGAACGCTCTCGCGCAGATTGCCGCAGCCCACCCTGAGCTCGCGCCTTCCACTTGGCGAGCGCTGCTCGTACACACCGCCCGGTGGCCCGACGCAGCTGTGGCGCAGTTCCCGGACCAACGCGATCTGCTTCGCTCGTTCGGCTACGGCGTACCACGGCCTGACCTTGCGATGGCGAGCGATTCGAACCGGCCGGTCATGGTCTACGAAGGTTCGCTAAAGCCGAGCCGGCACGTGGGGTCCAAGGTAGATCGGCAGGCGGACTTCATCGAGATCCCATTCCCAGAGGACGAGTTGTACGCCATCGGAGAATCAGACGTCGATCTGACTGTCACCCTCTCGTACTTCGCCGAGCCGACGGACAACCTGACCCGCCGGGCGTACGCGGGCGGCCGCCTCCGATGGGACCTTCAAGGTCCAACCGAGACCGCCGATGGGTTCAGGGCGCGGATTAACAAGGTCGTGCACGAGCAGGGTGTCACTCCCGGCTCCGGCTCATACCCGTGGGTGATTCCGGCCGACGCGCGCTCGCGAGGCACCTTGCAACACGATCACACAACGGTCCTGGCCTCCCATCTCGCGGGTACGCGACTGCTCGCCGTGTATCCGGTTCTCGGTTGGTGGGAGGACGGTCGCGAGGGTTGGGACAAGGACCTGCCGTACTCGGTCGTCGTTAGCGTTGACCTCGGCGACGTCGATGTCGACGTCCACGCCCTGGTGTCCGCCTCTCTCGTCCCGGCGACAGTCCGGATCCGTCATTGATCGTGACGTCTCTCCGCGCGACATCGGACGTCAGTGCGCGTCGCCCAAGTCCGAGACGGAACCGTCGCGGACTTGGCGGCGATCGTCGACGATGACGCGGCGAAGTCGTTCACAGATTCATCGCCGGGACACGACTGGGATTCGACCCGCTGGCAGAAACCGGCCTTTTCGTCCCCCGAACCCGTCCATCCCGCCCACCCAGCCGGGCCGCTCGCGGGTTGGTCGGGTGCGGCGACGGTAGGACGTGGCCATGGACATCTCCCTCGTCGTGGCCCAGGACGCCACCATCCCCAAGCACGTGCCCCATGCCC
>JAEMSX010000026.1 GCA_016462645.1 Thermoleophilaceae bacterium | reverse complement strand
AGGGTCTCCAGCTGCTTTCGCTCTACGCCGTCATCGGCGTGGCGTTTTACTTCGCCTAGGGCGCATAGCCAAGCCATTTTCGGGTTTCCGCACGAACGTGCGTACACCCCACGATTCTCGCTACACTTCGGGCGACCTTACGGGCCTCGGCGCGCACCCGCTTCAAACCGCCGCCGACGCCAGTTTCTCTCCCACGATCTGACTAAACCAACCAGGAGTTACTTGACGTGTCTGTCAATTTCCAGCTTTCCGACGAGCAGAAGCTCATGCAGGAGACCGCCAAGGATTTCGCTGTAAACGAAATCCGCCCGGTAGCCGAGCACCACGACCGCGACTCGATCTTCCCGCGCGAGATCATCAACAAGGCCTGGGAGCTGGGTCTGATGAACACGACGATCCCGGAGGCCTACGGCGGAGCAGAGCTCGACTTCCTCTCCGGCAGCATCATCGAGGAGCAGCTCTCCTGGGGTTGCAGCGGTATCGCCACCTCGATCTTCACCAACGGCCTGGCCTCGATGCCGGTCGAACTCGGCGGATCTGAAGAGACCAAGAAGAAGTACCTCTCACAGCTGATCGAAGAGCCCAAGCTCGCTTCGTTCTGCCTGACCGAGCCCGAGGCCGGCTCCGACGTCTCCTCAATGAAGACGACGGCTGTCAAGAAGGGCGACAAGTACGTCCTCAACGGCTCCAAGTGCTTCATCACCAACGGCTCGCACGCCGACTGGTACACCGTCTACGCCAAGACCGACCCGGACGCCGGCCACCGCGGCATCAGCGCCTTTGTTGTCGAGAAGGACTGGGGCGTCGTCGTCGACAAGAAGGAAGACAAGCTCGGTCAGCGCGCGTCAGACACCGCGATGGTCAGCTTCTCCGACGTTGAGGTCCCGGCCGAGAACCTGCTCGGCGAAGAGAACGCCGGCTTCAAGCTCGCGATGATGACCCTCGACCGCACCCGCCCGGGCGTGGCCGCGATGGCAACCGGTATCCAGCAGGCCTCGCTCGACGCGGCCGTTGACTACGCGAAGGAGCGCATCCAGTTCGGCGTGCCGATCGCGATGCACCAGGCCATCCAGTTCATGATCGCCGACATGGCCACCAAGCTCGAGGCCTCGCGCCTGCTCTACATGAAGAGCGCATGGCTGCTCGACAACGGCCTGCGCAACTCGCTGGTCGCCTCGCACGCCAAGCGCTTCGCCGCGGACTCCGCAATGGAGACCGCAGTCGACGCCGTCCAGGTCTTCGGAGGCTACGGCTTCATCAAGGAGTACCCGGTCGAGAAGTTCATGCGTGACGCCAAGATCATGCAGCTGTACGAAGGCACGAGCCAGATCCAGCGCCTCGTCATCGCCAAGGAGACACTTGCTCCTTCGCGTGACACGGTCGCCGTCTAGTTCGCGACTCGCATTTGGGTTTGATCAGGGGCGGTCCTTCGGGGCCGCCCTTTTTCGTGTGCGCCCGGCGCTCTTCGCGGCCACGATTCGCCGCATGGCCTGACCACGCTGGATTTCCTCCACGGTCCCGCCTTCTGGGGCGGGACCGTGGAAGGTTCTCCGCGTAGGTATGCAGCTCTCGAACGTTAATCTCACGGCTATGCCCACAGTCACCTTCTTTTACGACCTCGGCTCGCCCTATGCCTACATCACGGCCGACCGCATCGATGAGCAGTTCGACACGTCGATCACCGTGGACTGGGTCCCGGTGCTGCTGGGCGGGATTTTCAAGGCCAACGGGCGCAGCTCGTGGGCGGAGACGCCGGCCCGCGCCGACGGGATCGCAGAGATCGCCCAAAGAGCGTCCGCGTACGGCATGCCCGCGTTCCACTATCCGGAGCCCTGGCCCAACAATGGCCTCACCGCGATGCGCGTCGCCACTTGGGCGCACAGCGCAGGCGCCGGCCGCCGCTTTGCCCGCGCCGGCTTCGAGGTCCAGTTCAACGACGGCCTCCCGCTCAGCGAAGTCGAGAACATCGAGCTCGCCGCCCACCGCGCCGGCCTCGATCCCGAGTTCGCGCTCGAGGCCGCACAGGATCAGGTCGTCAAGCAGGCTCTGATCGACAACACGCAGGCCGCGATCGGCATCGGCGCCAAGGGTGTGCCGACGATCGTCGTCGGCGACCAGGCGTTCTGGGGCGATGACCGCCTCCACGAAGCGGTCGCCGCAGCGGCCCAGCTCTAGCGCCCCGCGCTGGGCGTATCCTCCCTGCCGTGGCCGCCAAGTCCCCCAAGCGCACGCCCAAGGACGCCGTAGCCAAAGCTGCTGGCGCGGCGACCGAGCAGTATCTGCGCGAGCAGCGTGAAGCCGCCGCCGGGCCCGAGGCACCAGCGACGATCCGCAAGCGGTCATCGAGCGACCCGCTCGCGGGCGAGCTGCGCAAGCAGCTGCTCCCACTGCTCGTCCTGCACTTCGCCGAGCAGGAGCCGACGTACGGCAACCAGCTGATCGACCGCATCACCACGCTCACCGGCGGCGTGCTCACGGTCAATCCCAACACGATGTATCCGCTGCTGCGCGACTTCGAGGCCCGCGGCCTGATCGAAGGTCAGTGGGAGCACCCCGAGCGCCGCAGCCGCCGTTTCTACTCGTTGACCGACCTCGGCCGCGAAGAACTCAAGCGCCTGACGCCCGGAGCGCGCCAGGCGCTCGACGCGCTGCTCACCACTATTGGTGAGATCACGCGCGAGCTTGACGCCCAGAGCGATTAATCTTTCTGTCTTCGGAACCCGTACACGCTGGAAGCGTGTGTCGTCGCCCCAGACGGCCAGATCATCCCTGAAAGGCAATTTCCAATGGCAGTTAGCGTTGCGGCCGGTTCACGGCCGCTCTATGAAGATGAACACGAGGATTACCGCGCGAGTTTTCGCCAGTTCCTCCAAGCTGAAGTAGTCCCGAATCACGAGGAGTGGAGCCACAAACACCTCGTGTCCCGCGACCTCTTCACCAAGGCCGGAGAGCATGGCTTCATCGCCATGGCCGTGCCGGAGGAGTACGGCGGATTCGGCGTTGACGACTGGCGCTTCAACGCCGTCCTCGCCGAAGAGGCCGCGTACGCCGGTGTCGGCGCGTCGTGGATGGGTCCGATGGTCCACACCGACCTCGGCTTCCCGTACATCCGCGCCGCCGCGAACGACGAGCAGAAGGCGCGCTGGTACCCCAAGATCGCATCCGGCGAGATGATCCTCGCGCTGGCGATGACTGAGCCGGGCACCGGTTCCGACCTCTCGGCGATCGCCACGCGTGCCGTCAAGGACGGCGACGAGTACGTCATCAACGGCGCCAAGACGTTCATCTCCAACGGCATCAACGCCGACGCCGTCGTCACCGCGGTGCGCACGAGCGACGACCCGCACGCCGGTCTCTCGATGATCGTGATCGAGCGCGGCATGGAGGGCTTCGAGCGTGGCAACCAGATCCTCAAGCGCGGCCAGCACGCCAACGACACGGCCGAGCTGTACTTCAACGACTGCCGCGTCCCGGCCGAGAACCTGCTCGGCGAGGAGGGCACCGGCTTCGCGCAGCTGATGGCGCACCTGATCCCCGAGCGCCTCGGCCTCGCGGTCTCGTCGCTGGCAGGTGCCGAGGCAGCGCTCGAGCTGACGCTCGACTACGTCAAGGAGCGCAAGGCGTTCGGTCGTCCGATCGGCACGTTCCAGAACTCGCGCTTCGTGCTCGCGGAGCTGCAGACGAAGGTCACGATCACGCGCACCTGGCTCGACACGATCGTCCAGAAGTTCGTCGACGGCACCTGCACCGTGCAGGAGGCCGCGATGGCCAAGTACTGGACCACCGACCTCGGCTGCGAAGTCGCCGACGCCGGCGTGCAGCTCTTCGGTGGCTACGGCTACACCGAGGAGTACAAGATCAGCGAGTACTGGGTCGACGCACGCGTCAACCGCATCTACGCGGGCACCAACGAGATCATGAAGGAACTCGTCGGCCGCTCGATGGGCCTGTAGGACCTCCAAGCGCGGGACGATGGGCGGCGCCGCCCATCGTCCCGTCAGCTTCTACTCTTCGGCGCCATGAACGTCACCAAAGCAGCCGTCGTCGGCGCGGGCACGATGGGCGGAGAAATCGCCTTCGTGATCGCCTCCGCGGGCATCCCAGTACTTCTCAAAGACGTCGACCAGAAGTTCGTCGACCACGGAATTGACAAAGCGACCGAACTGCTCGATCGCGCTCTCGCCAAGGAGAAGATCGATGAGGCCGGCAAGGCCCACGTCCTCTCTCTGATCACCGGCACACTCGACTACGACGGCTTCGGTGACGTGGACTTCGTGATCGAGGCCGTGCCCGAGCGCATGGCGATCAAGCAGTCCGTCTTCGCGGACCTCGACGCGGCGACCCCCGGTCACGCGATCCTCGCCAGCAACACGAGCGCGCTGTCAATTGACGAGATCGGCGCAGCTACGACCCGCCCCGACAAAGTCGTCGGATTCCACTTCTTCTACCCGGCGTCCTTCAGCAAACTCGTCGAGGTGATCGAGGGCGCATCAACCTCGCCAGAGACCAGCATCGCCGCCGCGAACTTCGCGCAGACGATCAAGAAGTCGCCGATCACCTGCGCCGACGCGCCCGGCTTCGTCGTCAACCGCATCCTCACCGCGAGCCTCGGCGAGATGTTCCGTGCCGCGGACGATCACGACCTCTCACCGGCCCAGATGGACGCGGCTGTGGTCAGCCTGAAGACCGCTCCGGCCGGGCCGGCGACGCTGACCGACACGCTCGGCCTCGACACCGTGCTGCACGTGATGGAGCACCTCAACGCCGAACTCGGCGACACCTTCTACGTCGCGCCGAAGCTGAAGGAGTTGGTCGAAGCCGGAAAGCTCGGCGCCAAGACCGGCAGCGGCTTCTACGACCCGGCCGGACAGCCCGGAGAACTGCCGGAGGTCGATGGCGCGCTGGCGGGCGAACTCGCCCTGCGCAGCGGACTCCGCGCGCTCGTCGAGGCGATTCTGATCGTTGAGGAGGCCGTCGGCAACGCCCGCGAGGTCGACCTGGGAATGATGATGGGCGCCGGGATTGTGCCCGGACCGCTCGCGCAGGCCGATGCGATGGGCCTCGACAACGCCCTGGCGGCCCTCACGCACGCCGAGACGCAGTGGGGCGAAGGATTCAAGGCACCGACCCTTCTGAAGCGCCTCGTCGCTCAGGGTCGCACAGGCAAGGCCGCAGGCCAGGGCTTCTTCGCCTACCCGCAGCCCGCAGAGGGCGACCAGGCTGAAGTCGTGCTTTTCGAGAAGCGCGGCCCGGTCGGCGTGGCATGGCTGAAAGCCAAGCCCGTCAACCCGATCTCCGCCGAACTTGTGCGCGACCTCGAAATCGTCTACGACCGCGCAGAGGCGGACCCCGAGATCAAGAGCCTCGTGATCGCCAGCGCAAACACCGCGATCTTCAGCGCCGGCGCGAACCTCAAAGCCTTCGCCGGCTACACACCCGAAGACGTGGGCGCCGCGATCGACGCGACGAACGCGATCTTCCGCAAGATCGAGACCGGTCGACTGACCACGATCGCGGCCGTCAACGGCGGCGCGTTCGGCGGCGGTTGCGAGCTGTCGATGAGCTGCAATGTGCGCCTCGCGGGCGAGTCCGCGACGTTCGGCCAGCCGGAGATCAATCTCGGGATCATCCCGGGCTTTGGCGGATCGCAACGCCTGCCCCGTCTGGTCGGCAAGGCCGCGGCATTCGAGATCATCGCCGGCGGAGAAAACATCAGCGCGTGGCGCGCGCTCGAGATCGGCCTCGTCAGTGAGGTCCTGCCGGATCACGAACTCTTCGACGCGGCGATCGCGCTCGGCGAGCAGCTTGCCGGTCAGCCGCAGGCGGCGATCCAGCAGATCAAGGGCCTGTTGGACGACCCGACGCTTGAAGCGGGAATCCAGCGCGAGCGCGACGCGTTTGTCGCGGCGGTCGACTCGCCCGACGGTCGCGAAGGGGTGGCGGCCTTCCTCGAGAAGCGCGCACCCAAGTTCACGCAATGAGGCGGCTCAGGCAATGAGCTCAAGCGACTCCGTCGCCACGCTCGCCCAGGCCCTCGTCAACGCCCGCAGCGCCGTCGTACTGACGGGCGCGGGCATATCCGTGCCGAGCGGCATCCCCGACTTCCGCACGCCGGAGACGGGCATGTGGGCGAATGTCGACCCGATGGAGGTCGCTCACATCGACACGTTCACGTACGACCCTGAACGCTTCTGGTCGTTCTACGGCGAGCGCTTCGCCTCACTGGGCGACAAGCGGCCCAACGGCGCGCATGAGGTATTGGTGGAGCTTGAGAAGCGCGGCCTGATCGACGCCGTGATCACCCAGAACATCGACCGCCTCCATCACATGGCCGGGACACACGACCTGGTCGAGGTGCACGGCTCGATCGAGACCTCACGCTGCCTCGCGTGCGGCGCCGAGTACGAGCTCGAATGGGTGCGCGATCAGGCGGCAGAGCATGGAGTCCCGCGCTGCATCGCCTGCGAGACCAAACCCGCACTCAAGCCGGACGTCGTGCTGTTCGGCGAGATGCTCCCCGACGAAGTGATCCAACGCGCCTTCGAGCTTGCGGCCGGCGCTGACCTGCTGATCGCGATCGGCAGTTCGCTGGTCGTTCATCCGGTGGCCGGGCTGCCGACGATCACGCTCAAGAGCGGGGGAGAGGTCGCGCTCGTCACCAACGGCCCGACGCCGTTCGACGACGACGCCTTCGTGAAGCTCGGTGGGGACGTTGAAGAAGAGTTGACCGCGCTGCTCGCAGCGGTCGACGGACTTGGCTAGTCCTTGGCCTTCAGCTTCTTGTTGACCTTGATCGCGTAGGCGGAAGGCTGCGTCGGGACCTCGGGGTTCTTGATCTCGCCGAGGTGGTCGAAGACGCGGTACCAGTCCTTCTTGGAGATCCTGGCGCCCTTCGTGCCCTTGCCGACCTTGCCGCGGGTGTTGATGCTGCCGCCCGGGCGGAATCCGACGTGGATGTGGTCGTTGTGGTTGCCCATCGAGAGCGTCGCGCCGCCGATGTCAAAGAGGGAGATGATCTGGTGTGGCTCGAGCGTGCCCTGGAGGGTCATGATCTTGCGCACGGCTTCTTCCATCAGGCCGCCGGGCTTGTTGTTCTCGATCATCGACTTGCCGTTGATCGCCGCGATGTCGACGGCGGTACCCGTGGTGTGCTCGGAGACGTTTCCGGAGCTGGTCAGGAGGCCGTGGCCGCTGACGAGTGAAGTGACGGTCGGGTGGTAGCCCTCGCTGTCGAGGAAGGCGATGACTGCCAGCACGCGGCGGTCGATCTGACCGGCTGCGATGTCGGCGCGACCACCGTCGTAGATCTCGATCGTCTTCTTCTTGAGGACGTAGGTCTCAAGCTGTTCCTTGCTCATCAGCAGGATCTGACCGATCGTGCGGTCGCCGCCCTTGGAGACGAGCGGGTTGAGGCCGATTGCGCGGTAGACCGCGGTCGAGTCGAGCAGCTTCCAGCCGTCGAGGATCGGCTTCGGGTCGATCACAGGTGCGCCGCTGCCTGCGGGGCGGACCTGGAAGTTGAGGTACGGAGTGCGGCCGCCCGGAGCTTCGCCGAGGCGTCCGATGATCGTTCCGCCGATCAGCTTGGAGCCGACCTTCATCGGCTTGAGGACGACGTCTTCCTTCTTCAGGCCGTAGGGGCGGGCGAAGTAGTTGTCAAAGGTCTCGTACGCGCCCATTGCCTGACCGGCGGTGCCGTCGTAGGCGCCGCTGCCGGAGCTGCGGTCGCGCTCGGGGTGGGCGTAGATGCGTTCCTTGGTGGCAACGCGCGGTCCGACCTGCTTGTCGGGGTCGGCGACGGCCCTGGCCTGAGCGGCCTCTGCCTCAGCGGTGCTCTGCTCGCCCTTGCGACGCGGCACGGGGTAGATCTTGGAAAGCGATCCGAGGTTGGCGTACTTGTAGTGGTTGCCGTAGGTGTCCTCGAGGATCATGAAGTTCCCGTCGGCCTTGGTCTTGCCGAGCTTCACGACGGTGGAGTCCTGGACCGCGATGGCCGGGGCGTTCTCACGCGAGTAGATCTTGATGCCGTCGCGGCGACCCGAACCCTGAACCACAGATGCAGCGTTGCCGCTCTTGACGCGCTTGCCCTTTGTGCTGATCTGTCCTGCGTAAGTGGCGCGGGCGTAAACGGGGAAGTGACCCTGGGTGAGACCTGTGAGTGAGTCGATCAGGACATCCGGCACGCCGGCGATGAGCTTCGCGCGGAGCATGACCTGGTCCACGTACCACTGTGCGTGGTTGTAGGCAAAGATCGAACGCTCGATGTCGTCGTGGCCGCCGGCGGCCTTCAGGTACTTGGCGGCGGCGAAGATTGCGTCGACCGGGTTGTACGGGTCCTTGACGCCGTCGTTGTTGGCGTCGACTCCGTACATCTCCCAGGTCGCGGGCATGAACTGCATCCAGCCCAGGGCGCCGGCGGAGGAGACGTTGAGGTTGCGGCCGTAGTCGGTCTCGATCTCGTTGATCGAGGCGAGGACTTCCCAGCGGATGCCGTACTGGGTTCCGGCTGCCTGGTAGATCGGCAGAAGGAACGGAGGAATCTGGAACTGCTTGAGCACGAGGTTCGGAACGCTGATCGGACCGGTGCCGGCTTCGCTGCCGATGTCGAGCGGGTCGTCGGCAGTTGAGCTGCCGCCGTTTGATCCGCCGCCCGATCCGCCGCCGTCGCTGTCGACCGCAAGGCCTTCGCTCTTGGCTGACTTGCGCTTGGTCTTGGTGGTGCTCTTCTTCTTCTCGGTCGAGGTCTTCTTCTTGGTGCTGCCGGTCGGGCTTGTGTCGCCATCCGATCCCGAGGAACCGCTGCTGCCGCTTGAGCCGGATCCGCTGCCGCTGGAAGGCTTGGATGACTTCGGCGCAGTCGAGCCGGGCTCGCTGGTCTCGGCCGGGGCGGTGTTGTCAGAGCCGTCCGGGACGATGCCGGGGCTCTCGCCCGAGCTTGCGGTCGGCTCTGCGTACGCCGTGATCGATGCGAAGAGGACGCCGAGCAGCGCGCACGCCAGTGCCACGACAAGAATCGACGACCTATTGGAAGACTTCATCTTCACGAATTCGAACCCTTAGACATACTCAGTGAAACCGGCCCAACGCCTATCCATTCGGCGAGCCGCGCGAAACTCCCCACGCGCGAAAACCGGACGTCGGAAAGATAGCGGTTAAACGCGTGAGAGTCCATACCTACGAATGCGGTTGCAACGCGGGATACGGACGTGGAAGAACTGTGTTCAGGACTGAGCTGCATGCGGTTTATTCAACGTTGAGAGTTCGCAAGATCGGCGGAGGTCGATCTGCCCGCCCGCGAGAACATCCTGTCTCGCTTGCGGACTCGCTTCAAAGACACATCGACACAACCGGAGACGACCTTAATCGTCAGAACTTGAATTGCGTGTGAAGTTTCCGATAAGCGCAGGCATTTGTGGTGCAAATGCAGGGGGATAAGGTTCAACTTGAAGGTTAGGGTTCACGTTTTCTCGGTATATCTCGTATGCTCCACACACTGATGGCAGACAAGCGAAACAGAACAGACGAAAACGACGAATCCGAGGGCATCGGCGGCATTGTCGATGAGTTGGCCAGCAGTTGGCTGGTCGGAGACGCGCTCACGCGCATCGTTGAGACCGGCGAAAAGGCGTTTCGCGCCCAACAGACGGCACTTTCGGCGCTTGGCCTGCCGTCCGGCTCGCAGTTTGAGAGCCTCACCCTGCGAGTGCGCACGATCTTCCACCGCATCGAGGAACTTGAGGACGAGCTTGACCGCATGAGCGCACGACTTTCGGCGCTCGAAGCGAAGACCAAGGCAAAGCCCGCGGCCAAGCCCGCCGCCAAGCGCGCTTCTAAGTAATAAAGTCTGCGCTCCATGACGTTGGGAGCGCAGCTATGAGGGCAGGACTGTTTCCTGGACAGGGGAGCCAGACCCCGGACATGCCGGTGGACACCGCTGGGCAGCAACCTGCGATGTTCGCCCATTCGGTCGAGAGCTTCAAGAAGCACGGCGTTGAGTGCGACTACTTCCTCGGCCACTCGCTCGGTTCGTACGCTGCGCTCGTCGCCGCTGGATCGATGAGTGAAGCGGACGGCGAGCGCGTCGTCGCCGAACGTGGACTCGCGATGGCCGCGGCCGCCAGCGACCACCCCGGCGCGATGCTCGCCCTGCTCGGCTGCTCGCCCGAAGGTGCTGAACAGCTCGCAACGAAGTTCGGCCTCACAGTTGCCAACGACAACGCGCCCGGCCAGATCGTGATCACCGGAGCGATGGAGGGCATCGAGGCGATCGAAGCGGCAGAGCCCGTCGACCCGACCGCCGGCGAGGACGCCCGGCGTCTGCGGCTCAAGCGTCTGCCCGTCAGTGGCGCGTTTCACTCTCCTTTGATCGAATCCGCCGCCGCGCGGCTTTCGGCGGTCCTCGCCGACGTCGAGTTCGCGGACGCCTCACGCGTGATTGCCAACGGAACCGCACAGCCGTATGTGGACCCGCGCCGCGAACTCGCCGAGGAACTGCTCGGCCCGGTCCGTTTTCGCGAGTCGCTCCTCAATCTGTGGGCGCTTGGCGTGACCGAGTTCGTCGAGTTCGAGCCCGGCGGGGTGCTGACCGGCCTGGTCAAACGCACGCTTCCTGAAGCGCGCGCCGTCAAGGTCGCCGACCTGGTTGCGAGCAGCTGAAGATGTCCGTCACCGAGACAAGCGCCGCGCCAGTCGCCTCGGGCAAGCGCGAGCTCCGCACCGCGGGGATGCTCGGCTACGGCTGCGCGCAGCCGAGCAAGGTCGTCACCTCAGAGGAGATCGCCGCGCGCTACGACCTCACCGCCGACTGGATCATCGATCGCACCGGCGTGGAGTCTCGCCGAGTCCTGGATGTCGAGAAGGGCGAGAGCTTGTTGGATCTCGTCGCCGCTTCGGCACGGGATGCGCTCGCCGTCGCCGGACGCAGCGCTGACGAAGTCGACACCGTGATCGTCGCGACGATCACCCCGGACAATGTCTTTCCCGCGCAGGCGGTTGCCCTGGCCGATGCGATCGGCGTCCCGCAGCGGGCGATCGTCTTTGACCTCAGCGCCGCGTGCACTGGATTTGTCACAGCGCTGGGTCAGGCTGCCGCGGCGATCGAATCGGGGCGCAGCGAACTCGCGGTGGTGGTCGGGGGCGACGCGCTCTCTCGAATCACTCCGTACGACGACCCGAAGGGCGCTCCGCTCTTCGGCGATGCCGCTGGCGCAGTCGTCGTCGGACCGGTCGAACACGGCGGTCTCGGACCGATCGTCGGCGGCTACGACCATCAGTATCGAATCCTCTATTCGGACACAGCCGACGGCAACGTGATTCGTATGCGCGGGCGTGAGACCTACTCAAACGCCGTGGCGCGGATGAGCGAAGTGATCCTCGAATCGCTGGCTCAGCGCGGCGCGACGCTCGACGACGTCGCCCTGCTCGTCCCGCACCAGGCCAATATCCGCATCGTGCAGGCCGTCGGCGAGAAGCTCGGCATTTCGAGCGATCGAGTTTCCACTCAGATCGCGGACGTCGGAAACACCTCGGCCGCGTCGATCCCGTTCGCGCTCGGGCGCGAGTACGCCGCAGGGCGCCTGGCGGAAGGCGGACTGATCGCCATGGCGGGCTTCGGTGGCGGGTTCGTCTATTCCGCGATCACCGCGGAGATCGAAGGGATCGCGCCTTGACAGAAGCTGCTTCCCCGGCGCGCGTTGCACTGGTGACCGGTGCTTCGCGCGGAATTGGTCGTGCCACGGCCGAGCGCCTCGCGCGCGACGGGCACGACGTCGCGATCACGTATTCCAGCGATGCCGACGGCGCCGCGACGACCTTGAAGGCGATCGAGTCGCATGGGCGGCGCGGCATTTCGCTGCAGACCGACGTGCGGGACGTCGCATCCGTGAACTCGGCTTTCGAACAGATCGAGGAGGCGCTCGGACCGATCGCGGTGCTCGTGAACAACGCCGGCGTACGGCACGACGGGCTCGCGCTTCGCCTCTCCGATGAGGACTGGAGCGACACGCTCGACGCGAATCTCACCGGTGCGTTCAACTGCTCGCGCGCCGCGTTGCGCGGAATGGTCCGCGCGCGCTGGGGTCGCATAGTGATGGTCTCATCGGTCGCCGGAATGCACGGCAATCCGGGCCAGGCCGCTTACGGCGCATCGAAGGCGGGCATGATCGGACTGGCGCGCACGCTCGCCAAGGAGTACGCGCGCAAGAACGTCACCGTCAACGCAGTCGCGCCCGGACCGGTCGCCACAGCGATGACGGAAGGCCTTGTGGACAAGATTGCCGAGGCCGTGCCGCTGGGTCGGCCCGGTACGGTTGACGAGGTCGCCGCGGCGGTCGGGTTTCTTGCATCCGACGATGCGGCATATGTAACTGGGGTGGTGCTGCCGGTCGACGGCGGCATGACCGCTTGATTCATCAGCAATTTTCGTAACCGCTACCCCCGAGCGGCGTAGCTAAGAACAATCAATACTCACGAAAGGCCCCGAACAGCATGGCTGTGACGAACGAAGAAGTTTTGAACAAGATCAAGGAGATCGTTCCGAAGTTCGGCGTGAACCCGGACGACGTTTCGGACTCCTCCACGCTTGAGGACCTCGACATGGACTCACTCGATGTCGTCGAGATCATGCAGGCGATCGAGGACGACCTCGGCATCCGCGTCCCGGACGAGGACCTTGAGGACCTGACCACCATCGGCGATGCCGTCGCGGCAGTCGTCAAAAACGGCTAGCCCGGCCACTCGTTCGCCGTGGCTGCCCCTCCGCTCACAAAAGTCCTGATCACCGGCATCGGCGCGATCTCGCCCGGTGGCGTCGGCGCCGACGGCCTCTGGGAGGCCGCGACCGCCGGTCGTTCGCTGCCTGAAGGCGATGTCGCCGTCAGCCCGGACATCACGGACATGCTCACGATCAAGGAGTCGCGCAGGCTCGACAAGTTCGCGCGCTTCGGTCTGATCGCCGCCCGCGAAGCTGTCGCCGACGCCGGCGTCAACTTCGAGGAGCTCGACCGCGAGCGTTGCGGTGCCGTGGTCGGCACCGGCATCGGCGGTTTCGAGACGATCGACGACGGCATGGAGATCCTGCGCACCAAGGGACCGCGCATGGTCCCTGCGACCAGCGTTCCGATGCTGATGCCGAACGCCGCCGTCGCCGCCGTGACCAAGGACTTCGGAATCTGGGGTCCCGGACACTGCGTGGTGAGCGCGTGTGCGAGCGGCAACCACTCGATCGGTGAGGGCAAGCGCATGATCGAGTACGGCCATGCCGACCTCGTCATCGCCGGCAGCGCCGAGACGGCCAACCGTCCCCTGGCCACGAGCGCTTTCAGGGCGATGGGCGCCATGACCTCGAAGGGCGTATCGCGCCCGTTCGACGCCGAGCGTGATGGATTTGTGATGGGTGAGGGCGCCGGCATGGTGATCCTCGAGTCCGAGGAGCACGCCAAGAAGCGCGGTGCGCGCGTGCTGGCCGAGCTCGCCGGGTACGGCGCCACCAACGACGCGTTCCACCTCGTGCAACCGGATCCCGAGGGTCGTGGCGCGATCTCGGCGATGCGCAAGGCGATCGCCGAGGCGGGGATCGACCCGACCGACATCGACTACATCAACGCGCACGGCACCAGCACTCCGTACAACGATCTCTCCGAGACCAAGGCCGTCAAGCAGGTCTGGGGCGACAACACGCCGCCGCCGATGTCATCGACGAAGTCGCTGGTCGGCCACATGATGGGCGCGTCGGGATCGATTGAGGCCGTTGTAGCGGTCAAGTCGATCCTCGAGAATCGCGCGCACCCGACGGTGAACCTGAACACGCCCGACCCCGAGTGCGACCTCGACTACATCGCCGAAGGCGTCCGCGAGTTCGAGATCAACACCGTGCTTTCAAACTCGTTCGGCTTCGGTGGGCACAACGCGTGCCTGCTCTTCAAGTCGGTCTAGCTCGATGGGCATCCTCGAGGGCAAGAAGCTGCTGATCACCGGCGTCCTGACGCCGCAGTCGCTGGCGTTCCACGTTGCGCAGCGGGCGCAGGAGGAGGGGGCGACTGTTGCGCTTTCCTCGTTTGGCCGGATGATGTCGTTGACGGAGCGGACTGCCAATCGGCTTGATGGCGATGTGGCGCTTGTTGAGCTGGATGTCAACGATGAGGCGCATCTGGAGGCGCTGCCCGGCGCTGTTGAGTCTGCGTTGAATGGGTTGGACGGGGTGCTGCATGCGATTGCGTTTGCGCCCGAGGATGCTTTGGGTGGGAAGTTCATGACTGCTCCGGCTGAGTCGGCTGAGCTGGCTTTTCGGACTTCGGCTTATTCCTACAAGGCTGTCGCTCAGGCGTTGTTGCCGCTTTTGGAGGCGGGAGAGTCTGAGTCGGCGATGGTGGGGCTGGATTTTGACGCGACCGTGGCCTGGCCGATCTATGACTGGATGGGGGTGGCGAAGGCTGCTCTCGAGTCGGTGAATCGGTACCTGGCTCGTGACCTCGGTCCGCATGGGGTTCGATCGAATCTGGTGTCCGCAGGGCCTCTGCGGACGATGGCGGCGAAGGGGATCCCCGGGTTCAAGGATCTCGCTGAGATGTGGCCCGCGCATGCGCCGCTGGGCTGGGACATCGAGGACCCGATCCCGGTCGCGAACACCGTCTGCTTCCTGCTTTCCGACCTCGCGCGCGGCATCTCCGGCGAGATCGTCCACGTAGACGGCGGCTTCCACGCAGTCGGCGCCCCGTCACCCAGCTGACCCGCATACCTAAGCGGTAAATCAGCGGTCCTCTGGCCTTCCGGGCCAGAGGTGCCCCGGAATGTCGCAATCCCGTCATCGGGTCATGACCCATTCGCCGCAATTCGACATGGCCAGCCGGCCACGCGAGCGAACCTGCAATCGGCGCGTACTGGAAGGAACGCGGTCACCCTTAGAGAAGTCAGGCACGATGAACGCATCAGAAACAGTGCGGCAGATGGGGTCGCCCGTGGTCGAGTTCGAGCACGTGACGAAGGTCTACGACGACGGCACCCTTGGCCTTGAGAACGCTTCCACCGTGATCCGCGAGGGCGAGTTCGTCTTCCTCGTGGGCCCGACCGGCTGCGGCAAATCGACCTTCATCCGCCTGATGATGAAGGAGTTCGACGCCACCGAAGGTCACCTCTACATCGCCGGGCGCGACATCACGCACATGGATCGCGACCGCATCCCGTTCCTGCGCCGCAACATCGGCGCGGTCTTCCAGGACTTCAAGCTTCTCCCGAACCGCACCGTGTACGACAACGTCGCCTACTCGCTGCTGGTCACCGGCGCCAGTCGCGCCGAGATCCGCCAGAAGGTGCCGCACAGCCTGCGCCTCGTCGGACTCTCGACCAAGCTTCACAACTACCCCGACCAGCTCTCCGGTGGTGAGCAGCAGCGCGTGTCCATCGCGCGTGCGTTCGTGAACCACCCGCCGCTCTTGATCTGCGACGAGCCGACGGGAAACCTTGACCCCGAGACCTCTCTGGGCATCATGCAGCTGATCTACCGGATCAACCGCACGGGCACGACCGTGGTCGTCGCGACACACGACAAACAGATGGTCGACCGCATGCGCCGCCGCGTGATCGAGCTGAAGGACTCGCACATCGTCCGTGACGAGCGCGCCGCCCAGTACACCCAGGAGTTCGCCGCGATCGACGACACGCACCAGTCGGTGGATGCCGCATGAACTTCCGTTTCTTCTTCTCCGAGGCCCTGCGCACCCTGCGCCGCAACTCCGCGCCGAGCATCGCCGCGTTCCTGACCGTGATGGTCACGACGCTGGTGCTGGGAGTGTTCATCCCGATCACCAACATCGCCACAGGCGCCGCCAACGACGTGCGCAGCCGCCTGATGGTCGAGGTGTTCATCTCCGACGCCGCGACCAAGGCAGAGGTGGCCGCTCTGAAGGGCAAGCTCGAGGCCAACCAGTACGTCAAGAGCGTCAACTACGTCTCCAAGGCCGAGGCGCAGGAGAGCCTGTCGGGAACGCTCAAGGACGCCAGCGAGCTGCTCGGCAAGAACCCGCTTCCGGCCTCGTACCAGGTGACACCCAAGGACCCTGACCAGGTCGACGCGATCGTCCAGTCTCTGCAGAGTTCCGCCAAGACTTCGTCCGGTAAGCCGAGCTATGTCAGCCCCGCGATCGACGACGTCCAGAATCGCGAAGACCAGACGAACAAGATTCTCACGATCACAGGCGGCGTCAAGTTCGCGATGTGGGGCCTCGCGATTCTGCTCGTGCTCACATCCGCGTTGCTGGTCGGGAACACGATCCGGCTGTCGATCTACGCGCGCCGCCGCGAAGTCGAGGTCATGCGCATGGTTGGAGCGACCAGTTGGTTCATCCGCTGGCCGTTCGTGATCGAAGGCGTATTCGTCGGCGCAGCCGGAGGTCTCTTCGCGGTGCTGATGCTGCTCATCTTCAAGCAGACGGTGATCGATCCGGTCTCGGACAAGTTCGCACTGTTCGCCGCGCCGGACACGATCAACTTCTGGGGGCTCACGCTCATCCTGATGGTCTCGGCGGTGCTGATCTCCGCGCTGGGCTCGGGCATGACGCTGCGCCGCTTCCTGCGCGTTTGAGCCGTCAGAACATCTAGGGTTGCGCGCAGTCGCATGCGTACCCTGATCGCCATCCTCGCCCTGCTTGCCGCCTTTGCCTGCGGCATCTACATCGGCGCGTACCCCAACACTCCGATCGTCGGAGGGCTGAAAGACATCGTCGCGCCCGATCGCGCTGAGATCTCCACCGATGAGGTCCAGACTCTGATCGAGAACGAGTACTACCGCAAGGTGCCCGATTCAAAACTGACCAATGGCTCGATCAACGGCATGGTCAAGAGCCTCGACGACAAGTTCTCGCACTACTTCGATCCCGAACAGAACAAGGACTTCGAGCAGGCGATCAGCGGCAGCTTCACTGGCGTCGGCATGGCCGTCAATGAGGACAAGCGCGGGCTGATCGTCGGCCTGACCTACCCGGGATCGCCGGCGCGCGCAGCGGGCCTGAAGGCCGGAGACCTGATCTCGAAGGTCGACGGCAAGTCGATCGCCGGGCTTTCATCCGACGTCGCCGTCGCGAAGGTCAAGGGCCCCGAGGGCACCAAGGTGACGCTCACCGTCGCGGCGCCCAAGGACGACAGTCTGAAGCAGTACGGCCCGACGCGAGACGTCGTCCTGACGCGCAAGGTGATTGAGATCCCTGTCGCCGACGGCAAGCTCTACAAGCGCGACGGCCGCAAGATCGGCGTGGTCCGCCTCGTGAGCTTCACGGAGACGTCCGGCGAGCTCGTCGCAAAGCAGGTCAACAAGCTCAAGAAGCAGGGCGCAGACAGCTGGGTGCTCGATCTGCGCGGCAATGGCGGCGGCCGGCTCGATCAGGCGGTCGAGGTCTCCAGCATCTTCCTCAACAACGGCATGGTCGTCGCGACCGACGGCCGCGCCCGGCCGCGCCGCGTCTACAACGCGATCAAGCGTGACTTCATCACGCCGCAGCCGCTCGCGGTCCTGGTCGACAAGGGATCCGCGAGCGCCTCGGAGATCACCGCCGGCGCGATGAAGTACCGCGACCGCGGACTGATCGTCGGAACCCGCACGTACGGCAAGGGCGTCTTCCAGGAGGTCACCGAACTCGACAACGGCGGCGCGGTTTCCCTGACCGTGGGGCGCTATGAGTTGCCCGGTGGCCACTTCATCACCAAAGCCGGTCTCGCGCCCGACCTGAAGGTCGAGGACAACTCGAACACGCGCCCCGACGAAGCGCTTGACGCGTCCTTCGCAGCGCTCGCGCAGTTCAAACAGTGAGCGCCGCGTTCGGCAGCAGATTCGACGCGCCGATCGCGGCGGTGCTCGTGCCCAAGGGCCGCGCGCTCGTCGCTGCGCCCTTGTTTGAGCGCGGAGCGAAGATCCAGCTCAAGTCCGAGGGCAAGCGCGGACGGCCGCTCAAGGCGGGCGAACTCGTGATCGTCGAGCCGGCCGGTATGGCGCGCGGCAAGGAGCGCGGGCGCCAGGTCACGACGCCGGTCGCGCGAATCACGCGGCGGATCGGCAACGCCGACAACGCCCACGACGTCACCGAAGCGCTGATGATCGAGTACGGACTCGAGCGCAAGTTTCCCGGGAAGGTCGAGAACTACGCCCGCGAGGCCGCCGAGGGCCCGGACGAGTTTGCGCGGAAGGAGTTGCAGGAGCTTCCGACGTTCACGATGGACCCCCATGGCGCCAAGGACTTCGACGACGCGATCTCGGCTGAACGCGACGGATCCAGGATCCGCGTCTGGGTGCACATCGCCGACGTCTCGGCGTTCGTCCGCCCCGGGGATCCGGTGGACAAGGAGGCGTACCGTCGCGCGACCAGCGTCTACGTGCCGAACATGGTTGAGCCGATGCTGCCGGAGGCGCTCTCAAACAGCGCCTGCTCGCTGGTTCCGGGCGAGGAACGGCGTGCCGTGACGGCCGAAATGGTGTTCGATGGGGCCAAGTGCGTGGAGGCCTCGTTCTATCGCTCTCTGATCCGCTCAGACGCTCGTCTGGTCTACGAACAGGTGGACGCGATCTTCTCCGGCGCGGCGCAGGCCGAATCGCCCTGGGATCAGCCGCTCGCGCTGGCGCGCGAGGTCAGCGCCGCGCTGCAGGCCGACCGCGAGGCGCGCAAGGCCCTTGAGGTGGAGTCAAGCGAACCGAGCTTCGAGTTCGACAAGACCGGCGCGCCGACCGAGATCCACGCAGAACAACAGACCGAATCCCATCGCGTCATCGAGCACCTGATGATCGCCGCCAACGAGGCCGTCGCCCGCCTGCTTCAGGAGAAGCATCTCCCGGCGCTATTCCGCGTGCACGAGAAGCCCGACGTCTCGGCCGTCGAGCGCGTCGCGGCGCAGCTCGAATCGCTCGGCGTCGCGCTTCCCCCGATCCCGGAGCACTTCACCGAGCAACAGGCCGAAGGCATCGTCGGCGAAATCAGCGCCGCGGTCGCGCGTCACGTGCGCGCAACGGGCAAGGGCCGCGCCGCGCTCACCTCACTGGTGCTGCGTTCGCTCAAGCAGGCCGCCTATTCGCCGCGCAACCTCGGCCATTCTGGGCTTCGCTCGGCCAACTACTGCCACTTCACCTCGCCGATCCGTCGCTACCCGGACCTGATCGTCCACCGCGCGCTGTTGTCCGGTCTTGGCGTCGACAACACCGCGGGGGGCGTCGAGGACTTGCAGGAGGCGGCTGAATGGACCAGCGCCCGCGAACGGGAGGCGATGAAGATCGAGCGCAAAGCGGACGACATCGTCCGCGCGTTCCTGCTCGAGCGGATGCTGAAGGAGATGGGATGGACCCAGCCCGGCGGCACAGCGGCATACAACCCGAGCAGTACGCGGCCCTCCCAGAACCGCAATCGCGCGCCGAAGTTCGCCGACCGCGCGATCAAGCGCGAAAGCGCCGGCGGCGGGCCGGTGTTCGAGGGTGAAGTCATCGGCGTGATCGGCGGCGGGCTGTTTGTTCAGTTCGGTCCGAATTTCGCATTCGAGGGCTTCGTGCCGCTGCGTGAGATCAAGGAGGTGCGCGGCGGCTTCTGGAATCTCAACGAGTTTCAGACTGCGATCGTGGACGAGAACAGCGGGCACGCGATCTCGCTCGGCGACTCGATCGAGGTCGCTGTGATGGACCTGCAGACGGCCCGCGCGCGAGTTGACCTGCTACCTGTGAACCTCTGATGGCTGGCAAGAAGAAGAAGAAAGTCGACGCGGGCGACATCGCGACCAACCGCGAGGCGCGCTTTCGCTACGAGCTGACCGACCAGGTCGAGGCCGGCATGGTCCTGACCGGGAGTGAGGTCAAATCGATGCGTGAGGGCGGCGTGATGATGAAGGACGCCTACGCATCGATTGAGGACGGCGAGGTCTGGCTGCGCAACCTGCACATCGCCCCCTACAAGTTTGCCGGCGATCTGAACCACGAACCCGAACGGCCGCGCAAGCTGCTGCTGAATCGCCGCGAGATCGACCGCATCGTCGGCAAGCTCGCTGAGCGCGGCTTCTCACTGATTCCGACGCGGATCTACTTCGCCAACGGCCGCGCGAAGGTCGAGCTTGCGCTCGGTCGCGGAAAGGACGTCGGCGACAAGCGCCAGACGATCAAGGATCGCGAGATGAAACGCGAGATGGACCGCGCCGGAGCTGATTTCCGACGCGGTCGTTGACTCACCGACAGAGCCTGAAGTGGCCGGTCCTGGTGATGATCCGCCCCTTCGGGTACTTGGCCTCCGGTTTGAAGTACACCTTCACCTTGTACTTGTAGGTCCGGCCGGCGCGCACCTTCTTCGAGAGCTTGATCCTCGCCGTGAATGGTGACTTCTTGACCTTGTTGACCTGCTTGCCGAGCACGAAGGTCTTCACGTAGCGCACGTTGCCCCGCGACTTGATGATCGGCGTGAAGCTAAACGCGCGCCCCTTCAGGCACTTCGTGATCCGCTTCAGCTTCACCGAGTAGCTGCCGCAGCTCGGCGGCAGGTACTTCGTCGGCGATGCGATCGTGCGGCTCTGACCCTGGTAGCTGGTCATCGCGAAGACCGTCGATCCGCCGTCCTTCGGCTCCCGGCCACTGAGCGGGCACTGGTCGACGAGCAGCAGGCCGTTCTTGCCACCAGCGATCGTCAGATTGAACGACGTGAACCCGACCTGCGGGATGTCGTCGAAGGTCGTCTGGATCTGCGTGCGATTGACGTATCTGTTGGACCCGCGGAGGTTGAAGGTGATCGCCCCTCGCGCGATGACGCCGAGATCCGGAAGGTTGTGACCCGGCGTGGCCTGGACGAGGTATGCCTCGCCCTGGAGTCCGGCGGCGATCATCGGCGTGGTGATGCTCACAGTGCCGATCTTGGTGGTCGCGGGGCAGCTACGCGCCGCGAATGCGGCGCTCGTGCAGATCCGCCCAAGTTGCTGCACGTCGACGTTGAGGGCGTCGGGCAGCGTCGTGACGATGGTCTTGGGAGTAGCCGGGCTCTGCGGCTCGGCACCGAGATTCGGGATCGCCAGTTCGGCGGTGAACTGCGCCGGCTCGCCACGCGATCCGCCCAGCACCTTCGCGTCGGCCTCCGTGTTGAACGGTGCAAGCGAGCTGCAGTCCGGCGTGACCGGGTAGGGATCGGTCTTCACAAAGTCGTTCGAGCCGGTCAGCAGCGGGTCGGCGTTGGCGTTGGTGTTCGAGTCATAGGCCTGCAGGTAGCCGTATGACACCCAGGCGCCGCAGTTGGAGGGATTGGTGATGAAGACGTTGCCGTTGGCGAGCTTTCCGTAGAGCTTCTGTTGGTAGAAGCTCACCTGGATCGGCGTCTCAATTCCCAGGATCTCTGTCGTGCGCGGAAAATCTGCGGTGACCGAGCGCACGCGAAGATCTGCATCGGGTCCATCGGTGACCGGATAGAACACGGCTTCCGAACGGATCGGCTGAGTCACGCCGGCGACCGTCGGTGCGATGTATGCGCCGACCTCGGTCGGGACCTCGGGCGTCGTCTGGAGGATGAAGATCTGACCTGTGAGGTCGATCGGGGCGATGGCTGCCGCCGTGACCGTGATCTTCACCTCTCCGATCAGAGCCTTGTTGTCGCATACGGAGTTCCTGAAGGTCTCCTTCGTGCAACGGTCAGCGAACGGAATCGCGTTCGGGTTGCCGACTCCGCCTGTCGGATAGTCGATCACCACGCGCCTGAGGTCCTCGTTCGGATCGCTGTAGGTGAAGGTGCTGTTCACGGTCAGGTCGCCGTGGGCTCCCGGCCGCGTATCTGTGGTTCCACCGCTCGGAACCGGGTAGACGTCTGCGCTCGCCGGTTGGACGATCACGGCGGTCAGGGCGATTGACAGCGCGACGGCCGTCAGGCATGCGCCAATGCGCGTGTGTATGGACACTTTTCGATCCCTCTCGTTGTGCAGCGCACTCCCCGTGCGCCGCGCTCATACGAGTTACTACCCGGTTCTGGGAAAATTCAAAAAAAAGACCGCGCCGGAAACGATCCCCGGCGCGGTCGCAGATTCACTCGAGTCCGACTACTTGCAGATCTTGAACTTCGCGGTCCTGGTCATGACGCGACCCCTGGGGTACTTGGTCGTCGGCTTGAAGTAGACCTTGACCTTGTATTTGTAGGTCTTGCCTGCCCGCAGCTTCTTGGAGAGCTTGACCGTGACCTTGAACGGCGACTTCTTGACCTTCTTCACATACTTGCCGTTGACGTAGACCTTCACGTAGTTGACGAGGCCGCGCGACTTGATCCCCGGCGTGAAGCTCAAGGTGCGCTTCTTCAGGCACTTCTTGATGCTCTTGACCTTGACCGAGTAACTCGCGCAGCTCGGCGGCGTGTATTTGGTCGGAGAAGCGACCGTCGTCGTCTGACCCTGGTAGCTGGTCATGGCAAAGTTGGTCGAGCCGCCGTCGTTGGGCTCCTTGCCGCTGAGCGGGCACTGGTCGACCAACAGCAGCCCGTTGGCACCGCCGGCGATGGTCAGCCTGAAGGTCGAGAAGCCGACCTGCGGAATGTTGTCGAAAGTCGTCTGGATCTGGCTCGTGTTGACGAAACGGTTTGTGCCGCGCAGGTTGAAATTGATCGCACCGCGGACGATGATTCCGAGGTCTGGCAGGTTGTGGCCGGGTGATGCCTGTACAAGGTGAGCGTCGCCCTGCAGGCCCGCCACAATCATCGGCGTCGCGATGCTCGCGTCGCCGACCTTCGTGGATGCCGGACAGTTGCGCGCGGCGAAGTCCGCGTTGGAGCAGATGCGTCCCAGCTGCTTGACGTCGACGTTCAGCGCGTCAGGCAACGTCGCGACCACGGTCTTCGGCACCGCAGCGCTCTGCGGGACAGCCTCGAGACCGGGGATCTTCAGCTCTGTTGTGAAGGTCGCCGGAGCGCCACGAGTGGCACCCTGGACACTCGCATCGGCAGTCGCCGTGAATGGAGCCGGAGTCGAACAGTTCGGCTCTGTCGGCACAGCGTCGGTCCTTGTGAAGTTGTTCGTGCCCGTCTGGAACGGATCCCAGTTCGCGGTCGAGTTGTCGTTGTAGAACTCGGCGTAGCCCCAGGAGTTCCAGGTGTCACAGCGTGTCGGGTTGGTGATGAATACGTTGCCGTTCGCGAGCGTGCCGAAGAGCTTCTGTTCGTACTTGGTGATCTGGATGTTGTAGGTGCCCAGGGGCGTGACGGACTTCGTGGGGAAGGGGTCTGTTTCCGAGCGGATCCGGAAATCGCCGTCAGGGCCGCTTGTCACGGGGTAGAAGCGCGCG
Organism: Thermoleophilaceae bacterium; assembly: GCA_016462645.1. GTDB lineage: Bacteria > Actinomycetota > Thermoleophilia > Solirubrobacterales > JACPNS01 > JACPNS01. The sequence continues at coordinate 2,963 of JAEMSX010000026.1, read as the reverse complement.
TACGCGCGGATCTTGTCGGCGCCGAGCGGAGGCTCGATGTACGCACCGATAAGCGTCGGAACCTCGGGATCGGTCTGGATCTCCGAGATCGTGCCGGTCATGTTGTCCAGCGGGATCGAGATCAGGCCCGGGATGACCCACGCCTTTGCGCTGATCGTGACGACGCCAATCTGACTCTTGACGTCGCAGATGCCCGTCTCGAATGTTTCCTTGGTGCAGCGGTCGGCATAGGGCACTGCATTGGGATTTCCGACTCCGCCGGCCGGCGTGTCGATCAGAACTCGCCTGATGGTGTCCGTCGTGTTGTTGCCGTAGCTGAAGGTCGCACCCGTCGTCAGGTCACCGTGCCCGCCGACGGTCGTGTCGGTCGTGCCGCCGTACGGCGTTGCGGTATAGGCCGCCCCGGCTGCAGGCGCGATTGCCAGACACGCGACTGCCGAAGCGAGTAGCGCAGTCAATCCCTTGCGTGAAATCATTGCCGAAAATCCCTTCCAGTAAATGGCGCACACCCCGCACGCCGCACACAAGATCTCCTACCCAGCGTAGGACGGTTCAAACGTTTAAACAAGAAGGGGGCCCGCGTGATGCGGGCCCCCTTCGGGAACTTCACTGCTTTCAGCTGACGCTTACTTGCAGACCTTGAACTTGTTGGTCTTGGTCTTGACGACCTTGCCGTCCTTGTACCAGACCTTGTAGGCGTAGTAGTAGGACCTGTTCTTCTTGTACTTGCTCTTCTTCATCGTGAGCTTGAACTTGTACGGGGACTTGGTGTCCGTCGCACGCTTCATCACGTTCTTGGCTTTCGAACCGACGAGGAGCTGGATCTTGCTGATCCCAGGCTTGTCGATAACGCCCTTCGGCGAGACGCTGAGCCTCTTGCCCTGCTTCACGCAGTTCTTGATCTTGCTCGGGTTGCTGATTCCGTAGCAACCGTCGAACGAGTTCGAGGAGCTGCTGGACACTGCGCCGCCTGCGTAACCGGTCAACGAGAAGGTCGTCGAGCCGGATCCCGGTGCGGTGCCGTCCGTCGGGCAGGAGCGGTTGAACAGCAACGAACTCGTGGAGCTGCCGCCCGTGATGTTCACCGTGAAGTCAGTGAACGGTGTCTGTGGCAGGTTGTCGAACGTGGTCTCGATCATGTTGAAGTTCGGTCCGACGAACTTCGTCGTTGCGTCGAGACGGAACTTGACGGCGCCGTCAACGAAGATCGACAGGAACGGCAGACCGGGCGTAGTGCCCTGGACCATGTAGACACGGCCGGTGAGTCCGCCTGAGATCAACGGAGTAGAGATCGATGCTGTGCCGATCTGGGACGCAGCCGGGCAGGTGTCGGCGTTACGGTCAGCCTCTGAACAGACGTTGTTCAGCGCGTTCACGTTTACGGAGACCGCATCCGGGAGCGTGGTGACCATCTTCTTGGTTTCGTCGTGTCCGCTCGGCGACGGGTCGCCGACCTTGACCGTGAGTCCCGGATATGCACCGCGGGCGCCTGTGCTCAATGCGGCCGATGCTGTGGTTCCGAAGGCCGGAACTGTCGAGCAGTCCGGGGATACGGAGTCAGCAGCGGACTTCACATAGGTGTTGTCGCCAGTGTGGTTCGGGTCCATCGCGAGGGTGCCGTCGCCGGTGTTCCACGGGATTGCGTACGCGTATGAATCCCAGCTGTCGCAGCGAGTCGGCATGGTCAGGAACGGCTCACCGTTGTTGGCCAGACCGTAGAGGTGCTGGTCGATACGACGGATGTGCAGCGGCGTTCCCGGGAGTGCAGCGTGACCGTAAGCCGTCGGCAGGAGCGCAGTCGGCGGGGTGCTGTAATCGGCCGGAATCGTACGAATGCGGAAGTCGTCATCGTTCCCGTGGTTCGTGTCAGACCGATTTGTGACCGGGGCGAGAACGCTCTTGGTCTTCGGCTGGATCGGGCACGGTGTGCCCGGTGCCGTCGTGCAGACGCTGCCCCCGAATCCCGAGAAGTCGAAGTTCTGGTACGAGAGGGAGGTGAACTGCGTTCCCAGGGTTGTCGGGATCTCCGGATCGGTCTTCAGGATGTAGATGCTTCCCAGGAGCGGCGTACCGAGGTTGGCCATGTCGAATCCGGCCGTGAGGCAGATGATCGGGTTGGCGTTCGGGCAGGTGCCGCTTTCCGCGTCGTTGACGAGGTAGACCGACGCGTCACCGACCTTCGATGAGGCTGGACACGATCCGATGAAGAACGTGCTGTATGCAGCTGCAGCTCCCGGAGTCGGGTCGAAAGAAGCCGGATCGCAGCGGTCCGCATACGGAACGGCGTTCGGGTTTCCGACGAGACCTGCGGGTGAGTCGACGATCCACTTCTTCAGGTCCTGACCGGCACCGGTAGATGCGGTCGGCTCGGGGCCGTTTGCGTCGTAAGTGAAGTCTTGCCGGATCGTGTAGTCGGTGTGTGCACCGGGCACAGTTGATCCGTACGTCGTGGACGCGTCAACGGTGATCGAGCCGAACGCCGACGGCGCGAATGCCACGACAGCGGCGACAATCGTCAACGCCATACACAACCCAAGGCGAGTTGCCTTTGGTTTATTCATTTAGGTTTCCTCCGTTCAACGCCCGAGCACGCTCCCCAGCGATCCGTCAGGCGGGTGATTATCTACTTTCCAGCTTCTTGTGGGGCTGGAAATTCCCTTGTTCATGCACGTTACCTTGAGATAAGGACGCTTTGCGCCTTTTCTCACAAGTGTCTGTTAAGTCACTTACGAGGGTTCTGCACACTTACATCGGTAGAACACATCGACCTGCTTGAACGATTCGCTGAGGTTCGCCCAGTTGGGGTAAATTTTGCGTCCGATGTACTAACTGAATAAGCAGCCCGATGTGCCAATCTCTAAGAGCACAAACACGGGGACGCCAGGTTTCGACGTGGCTGATTACGTGTGTGGAGTTGCGAGCCGAGGTTGGTTGGAGGCCTCGTTAAACCCCAACCAAAACCA
>JAEMSX010000007.1 GCA_016462645.1 Thermoleophilaceae bacterium | reverse complement strand
GCCATCTTGCATGCCTCAGGCATGCAACGAATCGGCGATCAATTGGGCCCCTTAGCTATGCGGTTTCTTTTGCATGCCTCGGCCATGCAAGTGTCAGCGGGTTCCTTTTCGGGTCAAATCGGCCGGTATGGGTGACGCCGCGGATCGATCCCCCACTCGATCAACTTGCGACGCACGATCGCCGGACCCCGGCGGTTCATGAACTCGCGGTAGTTGTCCATGCCGCCGAAGACGTTCAACGCGGTCGATGGGTCGTACCAAGTGTGCTTTTCCGCCCCGATCAATGCCTGATAGCTGGTGAACGGCGTCTCGAACTGCGTGATCGGATTGTTCAGTTCGATGTAGGCGATCATGTCGCAGATTTGAGTGGGATCGCTGAACTCCTCAAACGGTTTGGCGTTGAACTCGGAGAAGACCTGACCACGCCAGCCAGTCTCCCGATTGAACGCGCGCGCCTGGGCGGCGAGAACTCGCGACATCAGTTTTGGAATCCCGTCAGCGCTCCGCTGGTGCGCGAGATTGTGGAGGTGATTGTCCATTGGGTTGAAGGCCACCACGCTCACCTCGCTGTGGAGCTTCGTATGTGGACGACCCCAGTTGTCCCAGGTCTCGTGCGGACTGAGGTGCTTCTCGAAGCGTGACAGCAGCTCTCGCTTCTGGCTATCGGTGGCGAACGGCTTCAGGTTTCCAATCGCCCGCGCGGTGATGTGGTAGCCGTGATTTGCGATGAACGTCGAGATGTTTGGAGCGATTATTGCCATCGGATTCCGCGCCCTTTCGCGGTTCAAGTTGTCCGGGCGATTCATCCAGTTAAGGGTTTGGGCGACACTCATTTACCCCCCTTGAGACACAATTTTCTCTTGCATGCCTCAGGCATGCAATGGAAACCGCATAGGTACGGGGCGGAATTGACGCTTATTCGTTTGCATGCCCGAGGCATGCAAGGGTTGGGTTTGTAGGGTGCGGGGGATGGAGGACGGGGTTTCACGGAGGCGGTTGCCGCCATTGCCCGAGTTGATCGCGATCTGCGGCGGCGAAGGGACCGGCGACCGCGACGAGCCGCGCGATCTGCGGCGGATCTACGCGCGCGGAGTGCGCAAGCTCTCGATCCGGATCACGCGCGTGTTGCTGCCGACCGGCATCACCGCCAACCAGACGACCGTATTCGGGATCCTGATCGGGATCGCCGGCGGCCTGCTGCTGGGTGTCAACGAGTTCTGGGCGCAGATCCTCGCGATCGTGCTGCTTGAGCTGGCCTTCGTGCTGGACTTCTGTGACGGCGAGATCGCGCGCTTTGAGCGCACCATTGAGGGCAGGAGCTCCGGAGCCGGCGGCGCGTATCTCGACTGGGTCGGCCACTACTACATGCCCGCGGCGATGGCCGCCGGCCTCGGCTGGGCGGTCTTCCACGAGACCGGCGACTGGTGGTGGCTCGCGGCAGCGCTGATTGTGATCCTTTCGTTGGTGCGCGTGCCCTACAGCGCGCGCGACCACATCATGTGGGGCGTCTACCGCGACAAGCCCGAGCTGCGCGACTCCGAGCCGATGGTGCGCGCGGCGATGGCGCGGATGGGCGGCGACCCCGAGGCATTGAACCTTGAGGCTTCCGGCGCCGAGGCGATGGCCGGCGGCAGCGGACGCGGCTGGCTCTGGAGCAGGTACACGAACTTCGGTCAGCTGATCGTCTTCCCGGGCTTCATCAACCTCGTGGCGGCGGCGTCGATCATCGACATGCTGATCTCCTGGCTCGCCTGGGACGACGACTACGTCGCGTCCGTCTGGGCGCGCGGCGTTCTGCTGGCGCTACTCGGGGCCGTGCACCTCTTGCACCAGATCCGGGCGATCGCCCAGGGATTTCGAGTCACGCGCGCGCTTGAGTAGCGCGCGGACGTCCCTGATCTGAGCGAGCTCTGCGCGGCTGAAGAAGCCGGTGACCAGAAGCAGGCCCGGGTAGAGCAGCCACCAGAAGATGCGCTCGAGCACGGCGGCGGTGCCGAACGGATCGAGCAGGTTGTCGCCGATCACCGCGACGAGTGCGGCCACGGCCACGATCTGCGCGACGCGTCGCCACTCGATCACCAGGCCGAGCGTCTGGCGCGCGCGGATATACATCAGTCCGAGCAACACGAGGTACGCGCCCACGAGCGCGATACCGGCGCCGACGATTTCGTGACCGGGGATGAGCAGGAGACCGAGGCCGACGTTGGCGACGAGGCCCGCGAACGCCACCGGAAACAGCGAGCCGGTCTTGCCCATGCGCGCGACCGCGGAGACCAGCACGAGATACGCGCCGTAGAACACGACGCCCGTCGCCACGTAGGGAACGGCGCGATGCGCCTCATAGAAGCTCGGCTGCGAAGTGAGCAGTCGCACCAGCGGACCGGCGAGCAGCGTCAGCGCCGTCACGACGCCGCCCGTGATCAGCAGGTAGTAGGTGAGCACGCGGCCGTAGACGACCTTGGCCTCGGCGTCGGACTTGATCGAGTACGCCAGCGGCGGCCACGCCAGCTGAAATGCGCGCACGAAAATCGTCACGCCCTGAGAGAGCTTGTAGGCGATCGAGTACAGACCGGCCGCCGCCAGACCGGCGGTGCGCGATGCAGGAAGGTTGATCAGCAGGATGCGATCGACCCAGTTGAGCGCGTAGAGCGAGATCTCACCCGGGACTGTCGGCAATCCGAAGCGCAGCATCGGGTCGGCCAGCGGCAGGCCCGGGCCGGGGATGCGTCTGGAGGCGACGTGCAGCACCAGCAGCCCCGTCACGACGATCGTCGTCCCGAGCGCGTTTCCGAGCACGAGGCCCTTCGCCCCCATGTCCTGGCCGATCACCAACCACAGTGAGAGCGGAACGGTGATCAGCACGTTCATGATGCTCGAGAGCGCGTACGCGCCGGCCTTCTCCTCCACGCGAAAGAGCGCCATCAAGAGCTCGTAGAACGTCGCAAACCAGAACCACACGATCGCGATCTGCACCAGCGTGTCCGCTCCGGGCGCGTCGCGGAGCAGCAGCGAGGCCAACGGGCCGCTGAGCGCGAAGCAGATCGCCACGCCGACGGTCGTTGAAAGTGCAAGACCCCAGAAGCCGGTCTGCACAACTTGGCGCGGGTCGTATTTGTCGAGGAAATAGAAACGCAGCAGCGCCTCGATCGCGCCGAGCCGGAAGAGGATCGACAGCACGATCACCGTCGTCGCGATGATCTCCACCTGACCGAAGCCCGACGGCCCGACGTACTTCGTGTAGATCGGCAGCGTGAAGAGCGCGATCAGCTTGGCCAGCACGCTCGAAGCCGTGTAGGCCGTGCCGGTTCGCGCGAGCCTGCGCAGATAACCGATCATGACGGCTCGGTCTCCGCGGGCTCTTCAGTCGCGCCATTGCGGGGGATAGCCGCGAGCGAGACTGCCGCACCAAGGAGCGCCCACATCAGTGGATCCTCAAGCAGCGCCGCGTACGCAAGTGAGTGCACGAAGATCGCCGTGAACGCGGCCGCGACCGCGACGCGCGCGACCAGTCCCGGCCGGCCTCTCGGACCGTCTTCCTTGCTCACGCGCCGGAAGACCGCGCCAAAGCCGGCCACCAGGAAGGCGATGAACGCGGCAAGACCGACGATCCCCTGCTCGGCCGCGACGGTGAGCGGCGCGGTGTGCGATTTGGTCGTGCTCGCCGGTCCGTAGACCGTGCGCTTGGCCAGCTTGTTGGCGCGGTAGGACTCGGAGAAGTCGCCCGAGCCGTGCCCGAAGAACGGCTTCTGACCCCACAGCGTGAGCCCGCCGGTCACAAGGTCAAAGCGCCCGCTGGTCGTCTTCTCGGCGCTCTTGCTGTTGGTCAGCTCAACGCCGGTCACGGAAGGGAACGCGACCGCGAAGACCACTCCGGCCAGCAGCACCACGCCGGTGAACACGAGCACCGGTTTCGCCTTCCATCTGAGCGCGGCCAGAACGACCAGCCCGGAGAGCAGCGCGGCAAAACTCGATTGCGAGAGCGAGAGCACAAGACCGGCCCACAGCACCGCCAGAATCACGGCGGCCCCGAGCACGCGGCGCATCTTCTCGGTGTAGAGCATCAGCGCCGTGACCACCAGCATCACGATCGCGAGGAATCGCCCATAGATGTTCGGATCGAAGAAGAACGACTGCACGCGGAAGTACGGATCGAAGTCCGAGCCCTGCGACCCGCCGATCGTGATCAGGTAGCGCTGGCGCACGGACTCGATGAAGCCCGCGAACACCAGCACGAGCGCCACGATCACGAGCGTCGCCGCGCACGTGCGCAGAAGCTTGGCGTCCCACTTCTGCGAGGCGGCAAGGCCGTAGAGCAGCACGAACGGCGCGTAGAAGAAGCAGAAGTTCTGCGTCGCCACCGAGACGTCGCCGGCGTAGAGGCTCTGCACGGCGTAGAGACCAAGGAAGGCGACGATCGTCAGATCGAGCAGCTTCGGACCGCGCGGGGCATCAACCGCGCGGCCGCGCCAGTAGAGCCAGGCGCGCGCAACCACCGCGCCGCCGATCGTCAGATACAGCGGCAGCAGCAGCTTGACCGAGTCACCGCCGATCTCGATCGGAACGCGGAACGCGATCGTCGCCAGGGCGACCGGCATGACTGCGCGGGGGAACTTGACAAAGAACGCAGCGGCGACGGCCAGCGCGATCGCACCACCGACCAGGCCAGCCCCGATCAACGGCGCCGAGAGCTGCGGCAGGCTCGACTGCTCATCCCCCACGACCGATCCGGCGAGCACGAGCGGCGTGAGGCCGAGCACCAGCACCGCGCTGATCCAGCGCAGCCGGTCGCTCGAGCCGAGCAGCCACCCGGCGATCAGGACGGCGATCAGCACAAGACCGACGCTTTCCAGCACGTGGGCGATTGCGATCAGCGTCATCGCGTCAGCACCTCGAGGATCGCGGCGGTGGCGTATGCGACGTTGGGATCGCCGAGCTCGGCGTTCCAGCCGCGCGCGCCGACGCGGATAACCGTGCCCTTTCCGAGCGTGTATCCGATCAGCGCCGGAGCGTCGGCCTCGCGGCCGGCCGACGTGAGGATCTTCGCGTCCCTGGCCTGTTGCTTGCTGTGCTCGAAGACGGTGAACTGGCCAGTGAGGCCGCGCAGCAAACCGAGCTCGTCTTCGAACGGGACGACCGGGGCCGGGGCTTCTCTGACGCTTTCAACGGTCTCGCCGAAGATGTCGCGCTGGCGGTGGTCGGACGGGCCGTTCATCTCGGTTGCCGTCAGTGAGACGGTGCGGCGGAAGGCGTCCTGCGAGAAGAATGCGACCTTGCCGCCGCGCTGGACGAACGCGCGCAGCGCCACGCCGAGCTCGGCGGTGATCCAGCGCTCGTCGCCGGTGAAGAGGATCGCGTCGTGCGCCTTCAGGGATTCTTCGGGGTTTGCGGCAAGCGCGGCATCGGTCACGGTCTGCGCCTCGAGGTCGGGCTGCGACCGCGCGAGGTACTCCGCGAACGCGCCCTCCTGAGCGCCAAATCCGACCGTGCCCGACTGCAACGCCAGGAAGCGATTGAGCGCCACGCGCTGCTGCTTGCCCGGCGGTAGCTGCGGATACGGATCGGGGAAGCCGTCGCCGGTCATGTCGACCGGATTGGTCGCCTGCCAGGCGATCGACGGCTGCACGATCAGCAGCTTCTGGTTGCGGCGGGCGGTGATCGCGACGGGCGTGCGGGCGATCCCGCGGTCGCCACGCACCGGCTTGCGAGCAGCCACGCGCAATGTGTAGAGGCCGCCCGCGACCTTCGGGATGTCGATGCGCAGCGTCTGGCCACGCGCGCGGCCGTTGGCGATAGTCGGTCCGCCGACGCGCGTGAGTTTGTAGGAGTAGCCCCCGCTCGGTGGGTTCACGCGAAAGCTCGCGCGCGTGCTGATCAGGACGGGCCTACTCGGCGGAGCGATCTGCACGCCGGTGAGCGTCACGCCCGAGAGTCCGCGCGTCGTTCCCGCGCGCGGCGGCAGCTCACTGCTGCTGTCCCCGCGGTTGCTGGCCGCGTCGCATGCCTGCGCGACGATCACGTAGCCCGCCACGGGCGCTGGCCGCGCGCGGCCGGTCGTCTTCACGCCGGTGCAGCCGTCGCGCCAGCTCTGGAACTCGCCGATCGTCTGATCCCAGACGCCGCTGTCCTTGCCCTGAGAGCTCATGAAGCTCGCGACGGCCTTGCGGCCGGTGCGCTGACCGCGCACGCGGTAGACGAGGAACTTCGCGCGCTTGGACGGCGCGACGCCGGAGTACTTCACGGTGATCGGCTTGCGCCCGCGCAGGATCGAGACGCTGTGGCCGCCGAGGACGTTCGCCGTGATTTCGGGCGGCACCGAGTCGACGACAAAGAATTGATCGGGCACGAACGTGCGGCCGTTGTTGCGCATCGTGATCCGCACGCGGTAGGCGCCGTCGGGGACCGCCTCTCCGCGGTGCTTCTTGCCGTCGGAATCGACATAGCCGCGATAGCGACCGTTCCAGTAGAAGGTGTGCGGCCCGGCGGCGAGGCGCTCGTCGTCGGCGAGCGCGCGAACTGCGCGGCCGGTGCGATCCACAACTTCGACGGTGACCACATCGGCCTTCTTGGTGCGGAAGCGGACGCGGCCCTTGTCGTCCAGGCCATCGGCATTCGGCGAGATGTACCGCTTGACGCTGACCGAGTAGACCAGCGGATCCGTGTGCTTGAGCCGCTGCGCCGCGAAGAAGGCGAAGAACGTCGCCAGCACGAGCAGGCCGAAGACAACTCGCGAGATCTGCGTTGCGCGGATCACGCGGGGGGTTTACTGCCCGAAGTTCGCGCCAAGTACAACGATCACCGGCACAGATCCGCCGGCGGCGAGTACTTCATCGGTGGCCGGCTTGACGTCCTTCACGGCGAGCTCTGTCGCGACCTCCTGGGCCTCCTGCTTGCTGCCCGGGGCGTAGTAGACGATCGTCGTCGGGTGGACGGTGCCGTCGTTGAGATTGCCGGTGGTGGTGTCGGTGAAGCCGGCTTTGTTCAGTCCGGTGGCCGCGGTGGCGGCGATGCCCGCCGTGTCGGTGCCGTTGAGCACGGCGACGGTGACGGCGGCGCGGTTGATGCGCGGGTCGCGGTCGGCGGTGTTCTGGGTCTCCTGCGCGGAAGTCGGGGTCTTCTTGTCGCCCGACGTGGTGTCGTCCCCGCCGATCAGCTGCGTGCCGATCAGAATCACAGCGAATACCGCGACGAGCACGCCTGCGACGGCGAACGGAACGCGGCTGCGGTGCTCGGCCGGCGGCTCGATCGCTTCGAAGTGGCCGGAGCCAGTGGCGCCGGTCGAGAGGTAGTAGTCCGGGATCGGCGGCGTGGTCGGTGTGCGCACGGCCGTGAATTCGGAGGTGTCGAGCGGCGGCAGAGGCGGGAGCGGCGCGGCTGCGCGGGCGGCCGCCGGAGTTGAGGGCTGAAGCAGGTTCTGTTCCGACTCGGCGGGAGCGGCGGGTTCAGCGGCGTTGTCCTCCGGCGGTGGTGACTGAACGACGGTGTCGCCCGCGCCGGCGCTCGCAGCGGCGACTTCATACGGAACGTGCTCGGCTTCTTCACCCTCGTGCTCTTCGGATTCCACTTCAGCGGGAGCTTCCCCGCCGGCCTCGGCATCCTCATGCTGCACAACCGCGGCGGCCTCGTCGACGTCGGTCTCCTCGCCGAATTCATTCGCGACGACATCGTGGGCCTGCGTCTCCTGCGGATCGTGCGCGACGAGCGGGGCCTCTGCGACTTCGGGCTGACCGGCGTCCGCGGCGACCAGCGGAGCGGACGAAATCTCGTGCCCCGCATCCTGAGCCAGGCTCGCGGCAGCGGACGCTTCCGACTGACGCAGCGCCATCGACTCGTAGGCCTGGGCAATCGCCTGCGAGGCGATCTGCTGAGCGCGCAGTTCGATCTCACCGGCGCGCTCGGGCTCGCGGCCGGCCCACTCGCGCAGCCTGCGCACGTCGCGCGCCTGCGAGAAGTAGAGCATCGCAAGCACGGCCAGCCCGATGATTCCGGCAAAGCCGGCGATCGCGCCGAAATTCAGAAGTATGTCTTTGAGTTCGCCCACAGTGTGGTTTGGCCGGACCGCGCGAAACGCGATCCAACGGGGGATGCAGGGAGTCTAGGACTCGGGTAACGCGGATTCGGAGGTCAGACCACCCGCGGCCTGAACCAGATCTGCCAGCGCCTGCGGCTTACCGACAACCATCAGACGTTCTACCTCATCAAAGATCTCCTCGACTCGTGCCGGGTCCATCGCCAGCCGCTCGGCGCGAACGATCTTCTCGGCCGCGGTCGGCTGCGGGGTCTCGTCCGGGTTGTAGAGGTCCTCGTGGAGCTTTTCGCCCGGTGATGGTGCGGTGACGACGATCGGAATGTCCACGTCTGGTTCGAGCCCCGCGAGCGAGATCATGTTGCGCGCGAGGTCAATGATCTTGACCGGCTCGCCCATCTCAAGCACGAAGACCTCGCCGCCGTGCCCGAGGTCGCCGGCGCGGATGATCAGCTGCACGGCCTCCGGGATCGTCATGAAGTAGCGCGTCATCTCCGGGTGGGTGACCGTGACCGGACCGCCGCCGGCGATCTGGCGACGGAAGATCGGCACAACGGATCCGGAAGAACCGAGCACGTTCCCGAACCGCACCGAGCAGTAGGTGGTGCCTTCGTGGCGCGACTGCGCCGATTCGATCGCCCACTCGGCGAGCGCCTTGGAGGCGCCCATCGTGGTCTTGGGCTTGACGGCCTTGTCCGTGCTGACCAGCACGAAGCGGCGCACGCCCGCCTGCCCGGCGAGTTCCGCGACGGACCGCGTCGCGATCGCGTTGTTGCGGATCGCCTCAACGGGATTCTCCTGCATCAACTGCACGTGCTTGTAGGCGGCGGCGTGAAAGACGATCTCGGGCTTGAACTCCTCGAAGATCTGCTGCATGCGCGGGACGTCCTTGCAGTCGCCGAGCACCGCCTCGACGTTGCCGAAGTGGCGGTCGTCCTCGAGCTCACGGCGGATGTTGAAGAGGTTGTCCTCCGCGTGGTCGACGAGGATGATCTTGCGCGGACGCACGCGGGCGATCTGGCGGCAGAGTTCGGAGCCGATCGATCCTCCGGCACCGGTGACCATCACGACCTCGCCGGCGAGATAGGCCCCCATGCGGTCGAGCTGCATGATGATCGGGTCGCGTCCGAGGATGTCCTCGACCTGGACCTCGCGCAGCTGCTTGACGAGGTTGACGTCGCCGCGCAGAAGTTCGAACACGGTCGGCAGCGTGCGGACCGGGATGTTGCGCTCGCGGCAGGCCGAGACGACTGACTCGCGGAGCGAGCCCGGCGCCGAGGGGATCGCGATGATCACTTCGTCGGGTTCGGCCTCTTCGAGGATCTGCGGGAGTTGCTTCGTGCGGCCGAGAACCTTCAGACCAACCATGCGCGCGCCGGTCTTGCGCGGGTCATCGTCGATGAATCCGATCGGGGCCTCGCCGAGCTCCGGGTTGCGCAGCATCTCGCGCGCGACCATCTGGCCGCCGTCGCCGGCGCCGACAATCAGAATCTCGCGGCCGCTGGGAAGTTTGTAGCCACGCATCGGCTTCTCGACGATGCTGCGCACGAGAAAGCGCGAGCCGCCGACAAGCAGGAGCGTGAGCAGGAAGTCGAACGCGGCGACCGAGCGCGGGAGCGCGATGCCGCCCGGCTGCACCAGGTAGACACCGCCGACAAGCAGGAGGCTGCTGAGGACGACGGCCTGCACCAGGCGCCGGAAGTCGTGGGAGTCGGTGTAGCGCCACCATTTCGAGTAGCTGCCGAACAGCGCGAAGACCGCAACCTTGCCGACGACCGCGAACGGCAGGACGGTCCAGAAGAGATCCTCGTAGCGCGGGGGCACGCCGTCGATGCCGTAGCGCGCCGGAATCGAACTGTTGAAGACGAGCCAGAAGGCGCCGAAGAAGGCAAGCGAGACGAGCGCCGCGTCAGTGAGGATCTGCTGCGTGCGATGCAACATCACTGAGCGCCGCATCCTGCGGGTCAGTCGGGCTCCGGGCATGGAGATGAGTCTACGGGGGGTTGGCGGGGATTTCCCGCGCGTGCAGTCGGGAGTGCGTGGCTAGCGGCGCAGCTTGCCGCTGAACCTCGCCGCGCCGGGAGTACCCGCACCGGTTGCACTCAGCTCGACGGAGAGTTTCACGCGCGACTTCTTCGTCTTCAGCGCCTTCAGCACGAATCGGTTCTGCTTCTTCGAGAGCGTGAATCTGAGCTTGTGGCTGGTGAGCGTGGACGCGACCGTGCGGGGCTTGAGCTTGACAACGATCCTGCCGCTCTTCACGATCTTCTTCGAGACCCTCAGCGTCGCCTTGCCGGAGATGCGGGTGGCGCCGCCGCCAGTTGTGGCCTTGACCGTGAATGACTTCTTGCTCAGCTTCGTCTTGAAGCTCTTGCCGCTGATCGTGACCGGCGGGATCGGGTCGATCACCTTCACGTCGCGCATGAACAGCTGGTAGACCGGGCCGTTGGCCTCAGGCGCGAGGTTGGTCGCGTTTGCCTCAAACAGGACCAGCCGCGAACTGCGTCCCGGAGTCGTGCTGGAGATCAACGCGTTTGCCGGCGCACCGACACGGCCGGCGCGCGAGATCAACTGAGTCTGGCCCGTCGCGAGATCGCGCACGAACGCCTGCTTCACGCCGCCGGTCGCGCCGTCGAGGTTCGTGGCGGCGCTGAGGAACGTGAGGATCGAGCCATCGCTCGAGATCACCGGGCTGAACACGTCGGTGTCCGCCAGTGCGCCCGAAGCGGCACGCGAGACGAGCGTTGTGGTGTTGTTGGTGAGGTCGCGCACGTAGGTCGCATACTTCGTCAGCGGCGCGTCCGGCACGAGCGGCCCAGAGCGTGAGACGAAAGCGATGCGATCACCGGCATCCGTGATCGTCGATGCGCCGGCCTCGTTGGCGCCGCTCACGTTCGAATTGCCGGTCGGCTGCGACACCAGGGTCGTGGTGGCTGCGCTGCGGTTGCGCACGTAGACGTTGCTGCTGGCGCCGGTGACGTTGCCGCCGAGCGTGGTGGCCTGACTGTCCATCGTCACGAGGTTGCCGTCGAACGAGATGTCGCCCACAGTTGTCAGGTCATTGCCGATGACGCCGGCCGTTGACTTCGAGACCAATCGGGTGGTGGAGTTGGTCAGGTCACGCACGTAGGTGTCGACGGCCGCGTTGTTGTCGGTCACGGTCGGATCGATGTTGCTGGCGAGGCTCTGGAATCCGACGACGTTGCCGTCCCCCGAGATCTTCGGGATCAGCGAGCTCTGGTTGGCCGGGTCGCCGGCCACGCCACTCGCCCGTGAGGCCAGCGTGGTGACGCCCGCCGTCATGTCGCGCACAAAGATGTTCGTGTAGGTGTTGTCGTCCGCGCCCGAGAGGTTGTCCGCCGCGCTGACGAAGGCGATGCGATTGCCGTCTGCCGAGATCTCAGCGCTGAATGAATTGTCATCCCCCACCGCGCCGTTGAGTCCGTTCGCGCGCGAGACCAGCTCGGTGCGCCCGAGCAGGGTGTCGCGGCGATAGACGTTGCGCTCAGCGGCATATGGTCCGCCGAGGTTGTCGGCGTACGAGAGGAACGCGATGTAACGGCCGTCGGCCGAGATCGAGCGCTCATTCGTGTACGAGTTGCCGTCACCAAGCGCGCCGGCGAAGCCGTCAGCACGTGAGATCAGTGAGAGCTCTCCAAGGGCGGCAGACGCGGCGGTCGGCACCGCCAGCGCTGCAATCAGCGCGAGAAAACTGAGTACAACGATCGGTTTGTGCATGGCCCGATTCTAAATACCTGCTGCGCCCAGCGCAAGCTCCGCGAGTAACCGCGGGTCCCGCCGGATGCGGTCACTGCCGATGCCGGAGCGCTTGACGATCTCAAGACCGTCGAGATCTTCGAGCCGGTTCAGCTTGCCTTCGGCCAGCAGCTCCTCGTCCACCGCGCCGAGTCGCCCGGCGAAGGTGGTCCAGACCGGCGTACCCAGCGCCACCGCTTCGCGGTTCATCGTCCCGCCGGCGCCGATCACGGCGTCCACCAGCGCGACCAGGGACGGTCCGTCCACGGCCCCTTCAGGGATCACGATGTTCGAGTGCGCGGCCTTGACCAGCTCCTCGCGCTGCTCGGGGGTGCGCGGGAGCGCGACAACCTGCACCGAGTCATCGGCGGCGAGCAGTTCGATCAGGCGCGGGAAGAGATCGTTCTCAAGCCGGTGGTACAGCGAGACATCCGGCGGGGTGCGCAGCAGCACGAGCTTCTTTGACCGGTCAAGTCCCAGCTCGTCGAGCACCGACTCATCGGGCTCAAAATCGCTCAGGTAGTACTCCTCCTTCAAGCCGGGATACCCGTAGATCTTCCCCTTCGCGCCGTATGAGTACAGCCGCTCCTCGGGGATCACATCGGGCACGATCGTCCGCTTCGTGAAGCGGCAGTTGATCGAGTGCTGGACCTTCGCCCACTCGTAGTCGAACATCGTCACCGCCGGGATGCCGCGCAGCTTCGCGGCGACCGTGATGTCGTTCGATCCGTGGCCGATCGCGAGATCGAACTGCTTGCCGCGCGACCAGCGCAGCAGCGCGCCCGAGCGCGAAAAGAGCCCCACCGCCTTGCTCGCCGCGTGGCCGCCGCGGTGATGACCGATCGCTGTGTGCGGCATTTCGTAGCGCTCAAGCAGCGCAAGCGTCTGCGCGAAGTCGCGGGCGGTGACTTCGACCTCGTGACCGTCAGCGCGCAGTACATCGATGACCGGTCGCAGCACGAGCACGTGCGGCGAGTTGGTCAGATCGACCCAAATTCTCATGCAGCGGCGCGCGCCGAGGCCAGGGCCCTGACGACCGCCGCGACCTGATCCTCACGAATCGTCGGACTCATCGGCAGCGCGAGGTTGCGCGCGGCCGCGAGTTCCGTTCCCGGCAGGTCGATCTCCTGCTCGGTGGCCGGCTGGCGGTGGATCGGCGTGCGGTAATAGCTGCGCGCCTCGACGCCCTGCTCGTCGAGTGCGGCAGAGATGCCCGCCGGATCATCGACCGAGACCACGTACAGGTGGTAGACCGACTTCGAGCCTTCGGGCACGAGTTGCGGCGTCGCGAACTCGGCGATGCCTGCTTCGGCGTACGCGAGCGCGGCGAGCTGGCGGCCGCCGTTCCAGGCGTCGATATGCGGCAGTAGTACACGCAGCAGCGCGGCCTGCATCGCGTCGAGTCGCGAGTTGTAACCGACGAGCGTGTGCAACTGCTTGTTGGTCGTTCCGTGGTGGCGCAGCAGACGCGCGGTCTCGGCAATCTCAGGATCGTTGGTGGTGATGATCCCGGCGTCGCCGAATGCGCCGAGGTTCTTCGACGGGAAGAAACTGAAAGTCGCGACGTCGCCGAGCGCTCCCGCGCGTACGCCGCCCAGCGTGGCACCGACGGCCTGCGCCGCGTCCTCGACGATCTTGAAGCCGCGCTCGTCGGCGAGCTTGCGCAGCTCGGGGACCGGGGCGGGGAGTCCGAAGAGGTGCACCGCGACCACGGCGGTTGTGTTCGGCGTCAGCGCGGCGGCGACCGTCTCTGCGGTGACGTTCATCGTGTCCGGATCGACGTCGCAGTAGACGACGTTCGCGCCGGTCGTGATCGCCGCTTCGGCGCTGGCATAGAAGGTGAATGACGGCACGACCACGTCATCGCCGGGCTCGACGCCCGCGGCGCGGAGCGCGATGCTGAGCGCGTCGGTGCCGTTGCCGACGCCGATCGCGTGCTCGGTGCCGACGTACTCGGCGAATTCGCTCTCAAAGGCGGCGACCTCCGGACCGAGGATGTAGCGACCGCTGTCCATCACGCGCTTGATCGCAGCGTCGAGGTCCGGACGCAGTCCGTTCAGGTTGCTTGCAGTGTCAAAAAGGGGAATCGATGTCATACTCGCCGCCGATGTTTCTGCCCACAACTCTGATCCTCGCGTCGGTCACCGAGCCGATCATCAACTTCGCGGTCGACGTGACCGAGAAGCTCGGGCTTTGGGGGATCTTCATCCTAATGGTGCCCGAGAGCGCACTCATTCCGATCCCCAGCGAGGCGACGATGCTGTTCGCCGGGTTCAACGTCTCGATCGGGACCTATCCGCTGTGGGCAGCGGTGCTGGTCGGCGCCGTCGCCAACGTGATCGGCTCCTGGATCGCGTACGCGATCGGCTACTTCGGCCGCATCGACCTGATCGAGAAGCACGGCGCGAAGATCCATGTCAAGCCGTCGCACCTGAAGTGGACCGATGACTGGTTCGCCAAGCACGGAAATGCCACGGTGTTCTGGGCGCGCATGTTGCCGATCGTCCGAACCTTCATCTCGCTCCCGGCCGGCGTCGCGAAGATGCCGTTCTGGAAGTTCACGACCTACACGTTCCTCGGCTGCCTGCCCTGGATGCTGATGCTCGCGTTGATCGGCCGCGCCGCCGGCGACAACTGGGAGGACTGGAAGGACAAGCTCCACTACGTCGACTACGCCGTCGCGGTGATCATCCTCGGCGCGATCGCATACTTCGCGATCAAGTGGTGGCGCGGGCGTGACGCTGATTCAGACAGCGACGCGGCGGACGATGTCGCGTGACGACGCCACGTTAGGTCTCGGCGAGGCCCTGGCATACGGGCTCCTGCAGGGGCCCACTGAACTGCTTCCGGTTTCCAGCTCAGGGCACCTCGTGCTCGCACCGTGGGTGCTCGGCAGCGACTTCGTGAAGCTCGATCCGGAGCTGCGCAAGTCCTTTGAGGTGGCGCTGCATGCGGGCACGGCGGCGGCGCTCGTGATCGTGCTGCGCGACGAGGTGTTCGAGGCCGTGCGGGATCTCGATGGGCGGCGCGTCGGGATGATTCTGAGCTCGTTAGCGCCGGCGGCCGCAGCTGCCCTCAGTCTGGAGAAGATCATTGAAGGGAAGCTGAGCCGTCCGGAAATTGTTGTCGTCGGGCTGATCGCCGGCTCGGCGGCGATGGCGTGGGCTGATGGACTGAAGGGCTCGCGGCCGCGTGGCGATGCGGACTGGCGCGACGGGCTGTGGCTCGGTTTTGCGCAGGCACTGGCGCTGGTGCCGGGGGTGTCGCGCTCGGGCTCGACGATTGTGGCCGCGCGTGCGCGGGGTTTCGATCCGCTCTCAGCGAGCGAGCTTTCGATGCATGTTGCGCTGCCGGTGATTGCCGGCGCGACGGTGTTGAAGGGCGTGCGCCTGAAGCAACGGGGGCTGCCGGTTGGCATGCGCGCGCCGTTCGCGGTCGGGATCCTCGGCGCGTTCGTCAGTTCATTTGCCAGTGCGCGGCTGATTGCATCCAAGAACCGCGGTCGCGGATTGATGAAGTACGTGATTTACCGCCTCCTTCTCGCGGCCGGGGTCACGGTCTTCAGCCGACGGCGATAGGTACGCGACTTCTTGCTGCAAGGTACGTCCTCTGCGCAGCTGCAAGGACGTACCTTGCAGCAACAAACGGCTTGTCTGCGGGATCTGGCGGATCGTGCGGGTGGGCGGGTGCGCTTCGGCGCTGAGATGACGCCCGGGCACCAACTAGATTCACCCCCGTGAGCGATCCACAGGACGCATACGCCGCAGCCGGCGTCAGCACGACCAACGCGGATTCCGCGACCAGCGCGCTGGTCAGCGTTCTCGCAACGATTGACACCGGCAAGCCCAGCCTCGCGCAGCTGCGCAACGGGCACTATGCGAACGTCCTGAAGGTCGCCGACAACCTCGGCATCGCGATCAGCACCGACGGCGTCGGCAGCAAGGTGATCATCGCCGAGCAGATGGGCAAGTTCGACACCGTCGGCATCGACTGCATGGCGATGAGCGTCAACGACCTGATCTGCGTCGGGGCGACCCCGATCGCGCTCGTCGACTACATCGCCGTCGAGCACGCGGACGCCGAGATGCTCGCCGGCATCGCGACCGGCCTGAAGGAAGGCGCCGAGCAGGCAGGCGTGGAGATCCCCGGCGGAGAACTCGCGCAGCTTCCGGAACTGATCAAGGGCCACCCGAGCCCCAGCGGCTTCGACCTCGTCGGCGCAGCCTTCGGCACGATTGCGCTCGACAAGATCATCAGCGGCGACTCGATCGTCCCCGGCGACGTGATCATCGGCCTGCCCAGTTCGGGCATCCACAGCAACGGTCTCACGCTCGCGCGCAAGGCGCTGCTCGACGACGCCGGCCACGCGCTCACCGACACCCCCGAGGAACTCGGCGGCAAGTCAGTCGGCGAAGAGCTGCTCACGCCCACCGAGATCTACGTCAAGCCGATCATGGAGCTGATCAAGTCTCCGGTCGAGGTCCGTGGCCTCGCGCACCTGACCAGCGGCGGCGTGCTCAACCTGCTGCGCCTCAACGCAGATGTCGGCTACGTCTTCGAGACCCCGCTCAAACCCCAGCCGGTCTTCGAGATGATCCAGCGGGCCGCCAGCGTCTCCGACGCCGAGATGGCCGAGGTCTTCAACATGGGCTGCGGCTTCTGCGTCGTCGTCCCGCACGAACACGCCGACGCCGCAGACACCCTGCTGCGCACCCACTACGACGGCGCGCACGTGATCGGCCGCGTGACCGATCAGGCCGGTCAGGTTGCAGTCACGCCCACCGGTCTTGTCGGTGACAAGTCGGGTCTTCGCCAGACCACCTGACAACTCAGTAGTTCCGCGCTAGGTTGGTCCCATGACCGGGGGCGGAGGACCAGACGGCGCGCAGCCGGCGATCGGTGAGTTCGACCCGATCGAAGGAACGATGGCCGAGTACGAGATGGCCAGCGACCTCACCGGCATCTTCGTCAATCCGCCAGAAGGACTCGTGATCCATTACGCCGGACCGATCGGCGCGATGGTGCTCTCGGGAAGCCTGTGGGCCGCACGCCAGAACGCGCTTGACTTCTTCGCCGGGCGCGCGGGCGAGGGTCTGACCGAGTTCGTGCATCGGCTGACGGCGCCCCAGCGCGATCCAAATCTCTCGTATCAGTTGAAGCCGGTCGAACAATCTGTGATCGGGCCGCGTGCAGGCGACTTCGAAGTGCGCCCGCGCGGCAGCGCCAAGGGGGCGGTGCTCATACGCACAGTCGGGGCAGAGCTTCCGCCAGCAACAAGCCCCGAGCTGATCGTCGCCGTACGCCTCGGCGAACTCGATGACCACACGCTCTACGAGTTTCGTGCGACGGCGCCGAATGACCTCGCCGAAGCGGCAGAGGTCATCCAGTTGCATTCGATCTTCACGACCGCGCCCGGACTCGCCGTGCTCTCAGAGTCCTGATTCGCTGAGCCTGGTCAGCACCTGAGGCCCACACGATCGCGGCGAGTTCTTCTGCGAGCACGGCATCCAGCGCCGGGTTGAGAGTGTTCTTGTAGTCGTCCGATTCAGCAGCGCCGCGAGCGCGAAAGCCGATTGTTCCTGCCGGGAGACCTTCAACAGGTTCAAGCATCCTGCAATCGGAAATCGAATCAGCGTTCTCGGGGTCCGGCCAGCTCAGCCGGGCCTGCGCGTAAGTTGGACGATCGATTGCCGCACGGAGCCCGACCAAGGCGATCAGCGAGCTTTCGGCGTAACTTCTCTTCACAGATGGCGATTTCGGCAACACACGACGGACCGGACCTGATCGGCGAGATCGTCGGCGACCGCTACAAGATCGAGGAAGTCGTCGGCGCCGGTGGGATGGCGACCGTCTACAAGGCGTTTGACCAGACGCTCGAGCGCGCGGTCGCCGTCAAGGTGATGCGCCGCGAGGTCGTCAAAGAGGCCGACCAGCTCGAGCGCTTCCGCCGCGAGGCGCGCGCGGCAGCGAAGCTCAGCCACGCGCACATCGTCACCGTGATCGACGCGGGCGAGGAGAACGGCCGCCCCTACATCGTCTTCGAGTACGTCCCCGGCGAGACGCTCAAACAGCGGATCAAGAGTGAGGGTCCGCTCCCGATCACCGAGTCCGTCGCCTACGCGATCGAGATCGGCAGCGCGCTCGTCGCGGCGCACGCCGCCGGACTCGTCCACCGCGACGTCAAGCCGCAGAACGTCCTGCTCGACACCCAGGGCCACGCCAAGGTCGCCGACTTCGGAATCGCCCGCGAGCTCGAGGCCAGCGACGGGCTGACCAAGACCGGCCGCGTGCTCGGCACGACTGACTATGTCTCGCCGGAGCAGGCGATGGGCGAGGACGTGACCGGCCAGAGCGACGTGTATTCGCTCGGCATCGTGCTGTACGAGATGCTCACCGGCGACGTTCCGTTCAAGGGCGAGAACCACGTGGCAGTGGCGATGAAGCACGTGAAGGATCAGCTGCCCGACATCCAGGTCAAGCGGCCTGAGGTTTCGAATGCACTTGCCGCCGTGATCGAGAAGATGACCGAGAAGGAGCCGGTCGACCGCTACCTGACGGCGGCGTCCGCGGTCTCGGACCTGGAAGACGTTCTGGCGATGGAGTCGGCGCGCGCCGGTGGGCTCACCGGCGAGGCGACGATCGTCTTCGACTCGCTGCCCAAGCGCTCGCGCAATCTTGCCCCGAGCGGCGTCTCGCACCCCACGCGCACGAAGGTCGCCTGGCTGGTCGCTGCGCTTGCCGCGGTCGGAATCGCGTTGCTGCTCATCAGTCAGCTCGAGAGCGGCTCCGGCGGCGACGCCCCGAGCACCAAGGCGAAGACCGGCGCGGTCATTCCGTTCAAGTCCACCGGCAGCTTCGATCCGTTCTCCACCGGAGGCGGGAACGAAGAGCACGATGAAGAGACGCACAACGCGATCGACAACAACGTCAACACCGACTGGACGACCGAGTCCTACCAGGGCGGCGTCCTGAACAAGCCCGGAGTCGGCATGTGGGGACGGACCTACAAAGCCGCAACCGCCGCCACGGCGACCGTGCGCACGCCCGCCAGATCGCTCACGCTCGAGATCTACGGAGCGAAGACGCTCCCGACGAATCTCGCGGGCTGGACCAAGCTCGGCGATTCGAGTGGTGACGTGAACGGGAAGCGAATCCCGCTTGAAAAGGTGCCGGACCTCCGCTATTACCTCGTCTGGATAACGGCCCTGCCACCGGCCGTGAACGGCACGAGCAAGGCGCGCATCTCCGAGTTCGTCATCCGAAACTGACGATCTGCAAGGTGAAGACCGCGTTAAGCGGCAGGCGGGTGCTCGTGTTTGTGCGGCGAATACCGTTATCTTCAACACACTTTTTCGGGGAACCAACGACTTTCAAGGGGATGTTCAAACGTGAGTTCACGTAAGGAGCAGAAGGAACAGGCGCGTCTCGCGCGCGAGGCCAAGGAACAGGAGCACGCAGCGAAGGCAGCGCGCACCCGCAGACTGTCGATCATCGGCGGTGTTCTCGGTCTTGCGCTGATCGCCGTCGTGATCGCGGTTGTCGTCAGCACCTCCGGCACCAAGACCGAGTCCGACTCGACCGACGCGAAGGAAGTCAACGCGCGTTTCGAGGGCATCCCGCAGAAGTTCGACACGCTCGGTGAGCCCGGCGCAAAGGCCACGATCATCGAGTATGCCGACCTCAAATGCCCGTTCTGCGCCCAGTGGTCGACCGACAGCCTCCCGACCGTGGTTGAAGAGGCGATCCGCACCGGCAAGGCCAAGCTGATCTTCCGCCCGCTCACGCTGATCGACGACAACACCGGCCTGACAGACTCGATCAACGCCGCCAAGTACGCCAGCGCGGCGGGCCTTCAGAACAAGATGTTCCCGTACATCGACCTCTTCTACCTCAACCAGAAGGCCGAGAGCGACACTTACGCGACCGAGGATTTCCTCAACAGCATCGGTGTCCAGATCGACGGCCTGGACACGGCCGAGGTCGACCAGAACCTCGAGAACCCGAAGGTCACCAGTCTGATCAAGAGCGCCGAAGAACTCTCAACGGAGGCGGGCGTCACCGGTACCCCGATGTTCTTCGTGGGCAAAGACCCCGCGGACGCGAACAACCCGGACAACAAAGTCGACGTGAACGACCTCAGCGACCCGCAGCCGATCCTCGACGCAGTCGACGCACTCCAGTAACCAGACGTCTGATCGCCGGCAATGACCGATCGAAAACTTGGCATCGCGATTGCAGTCCTCGGGTTCATCGGCCTGGGGATTGCCACGTACCTCACGTACGTGCACTACGCGCATCTGAAGCCGATCTGCACAACCGGCGGCTGCGAGGTCGTACAGAACTCGCAGTACGCCACGTTCGCAGGCATCCCCGTGCCGGTGCTCGGCCTGGTCGGCTGGATCGGCATCCTGTTCAGCCTGCTGATCCCCGGAGACCTCGGTCGCGCGGCGACCGCCCTGTTGGGCCTCTTCGGCTTCGGCTTCTCGGTCTATCTCACGTATCTCGAGATCTTCAAGATCAAGGCGATCTGTCAGTGGTGCGTCGCCAACGCGGTGATCATGACGCTGGTGATGATCATCTCGGTCGTGCGGCTGTGGCGGTATCAGCCACCCACAGCCGCCACACTGAAGGCCTGACGCGCTAGAAGCTGAACTTGCGCTGCTCGCGATGGCGAGCGATCGCAAGGTCGAGCAGGCGGTCGAGCAGCTCGCCGTAAGGCAGGCCCGAGACTTCGAAGAGCTTCGCGTAGACGCTCGTGCTGGTGAACCCCGGGATCGTGTTGATCTCGTTGACCAGCACCTTCGGCTTCTCGCCCTCCGGATCTTCGACGAAGAAGTCAACGCGCGCCATCCCGGCGCAACCGACAAGCTTGAACACGCGGGCCGCCATCGACGCGATCTCGATCTCGAGCGCCTCATCGATCGGTGCCGGCGCGACAAGGCGCATGCCGCCGGCCTCGTACTTGGCGTCGAAGTCGTACCAGTCGGAATCGAACTCGAGCCTGCCCGGCTGCGAGACCTCGAGTTCGTCGTTGCCGAGCACCGAGCACTCGATCTCATCGCCGGCAGAACCTGCCTCGACGATCACCCGCGGGTCGTATTTGAGTGCGTCGTCGATCGCGGAGCTGAGTTCGGAGAGCCCGGTGACGCGGGAGATCCCGACGCTAGAGCCGAGGCGGGCGGGCTTGACGAAGGAGGGGAAGCCCAGCGCCGCAGCGGCTTCAAGCAGCGCGTCGTGCTTGCGCTCGTCGCCGTCCCACTCAGAGGCGAGGATCGCGGCGTAGCGGACCTGCGGGATCCCGGCGCGGCCGGCGACTTCCTTGAAGAGCAGTTTGTCGAGGCAGATCGCCGATGCCGCAACGCCCGATCCGACGTAGGCGACCTCGAGCGAGTCGAGCGTGCCCTGAATCACCCCGTCTTCGCCGAAGGGTCCGTGCAGCACCGGAAAGACAACGTCCGCGCCGAGCAGACCCTCGCCGGGCGTGATCGCGATCGGCTCGCCGGTCGGCATCTCCTCTGGGCCGAAGCGCACGACCTGGAACCAACGTCCGTCGCGTCCGATTTCGACGCGCACGACGTCATGTCCCTGTCCGTGGAGACCCTTCGCGACGGCCTCGCCGGAAACCAGCGACACCTCGCGCTCACTTGAGCGACCGCCGGCCAGCAGCACTACGCGCTTGGCGGGATTCGGATCTTTGCTTGCCTCGGGCATGCGCGGACATTAATCCCTCGCGCATGCCAGTTCGACCGGGCCTGCTCTACGGCGTCGTCCCGTCGTCCACGAACTTGCCGATTTCCAGCGTGACTGTCGATCCGACGTCGGCCGTTCCCTCGGTCGGATCCTGAGATACGACGTTGCCGTCATCGGCCTCATCGGTCACGTCGGTGGTCGTCGTCTTGACCTTGAATCCGGCTGCTTCGAGTTGCCCGACCGCGTCCGACTTCGCGAGGCCGATCACATCCGGCACGGTGTTCTGGCCGGTCGCAACAGTGAGTTTGATCTTCGAGCCGTCATCGGCCTTGGCCCCGGCCGACGGCGACTGCTTGGTGACTTCGTTCTCAGGCTTCTCGCTGTCCTCCTCGACCGACGAGACCTCGAAGCCCGCATCCTCGAGTTCCTTGGTCGCGGCGTCGATGTCCTGGCCGACCACGTCGGGAACGACGACCTGCTTGGCGCCCTTGCTCACGTACAGCTCAACCTCGCTGCCCTTCTGCGCCTTCTCGCCGACGCCCGGCACCGTGCGCGTGCACTTGCCCTTGGCGATGTCGGAATCGAACTCCTGCGTGACCTTCACGGTCAGGCCCAGTGCTTCCAGCTGTTTTGTCGCAGCGGACTGCGAGAGGCCTTCGACATCCGGCATCGAGACCTCACCCGGACCGGAACTGACGTTGAGGATGACCGTCGAGCCCTTCTTCGCCTTCTTGCCGCCGGCCGGGCTCTGGCTGATCACTTCACCGACCGGTGCCTTGTTGGTCTGCGAGAAGACCTGGCTCTTGAAGCCTGCTTCGGCGATCCGCGACTGGGCGTCGCCCGCAGCGCGGCCGACGACGTTCGGAACAACCTGCTTGTTGCCGACCAGCAGGAAGTAGGCGGCCGCGGCGATCAGCAACGCGGCGAGGATTCCGCCGGCGATCAGCCAGTTGCGCTTCCGGTTGTCCTTGGCGGCGGTCGGGGTGGCGGCGACAGCTCCGCGCATCTCGGTCTTGCCCGCCGGCGCGCCGAGGTTGTCGCGGGCGCGCTCGAGCGCCTGTGAGAACTCGTCGGCGTTGGCGTAGCGCTCGACCGGCGACTTGGCCATCGCCTTCATCACGACTCCGTCGAGCACCGGCGGCACGGCCGGGTTCACGGCGGTCGGACGCGGCGGCGGCTGATTGATGTGCTGCAGCGCGATCGCCACGGAAGACTCGCCGTCGAACGGGACCTTGCCGGTCAGCATCTCGAACAGCACGACGCCGGTCGAGTAAAGGTCTGACGTGTTGGCGACTGGCTTGCCCTGCGCCTGCTCGGGCGAGATGTACTGCGCAGTGCCGACCATCTGGCCGGTCTGCGTGAGGTCGCCGTCGACGGGATTGTGGGCGATGCCGAAGTCCGTGACCTTGACGTTCCACTCATCGTCGATCATCACGTTCTGCGGCTTGATGTCGCGATGCACGATGCCCTTGGCATGCGCGAAGCGCTCGGCGGCGAGGATCTGCAACGTGATGTGGATCGCGAGCTTGGGGTCGAGCGCGCCCATCGCGTTCACGACGTCCTTGAGCGTGCGCCCGGGCAGGTATTCCATGGCGATGTAATAGGTCTCGCCGACCTTGCCCCGGTCGAAGACGTTGACGACGTTCTTGTGCTGCAGGCCGGCAGCCGCCTGGGCCTCACGCTCGAAGCGCGTCACGAAGGACTGGTCAGCGGCGAACCGCTCGTGCATGACCTTCAGCGCGACGGGGCGCCCGAGGTGCTGGTCGTCGCAGAGGTAGACGTCGGCCATGCCGCCGGAGCCGATGCGGCCACGCACCGTGTAGCGGTTGTCGATCAACGTTCCGTTTGCAAGCACACTCATAGTCAGATCCTTATTGGCCGGAAAGCCTCAGCTCCCTGCCACACGCATTTCCCAATCATTGATTTCGAAGCAAATACTGCAACACGTCGGCGGCTATCGGAGCTGCGACCTGGCCGCCGAAAAGCTGTGTTTTCTCGATCGTCACGGCGACGGCGTACTTCGGATTGTCATATGGCGCAAAGCCGATGAACCAGGCCTGATTGCCGCCGCGCACTTCCGCCGTGCCGGTCTTTCCCGCCATCCGCAGGTCGCCGATGTTCGCGGCGCCGCCGGTGCCCTCCTCGACGACCTTGCGCATCATCTTGTTCAGCTCTTCCGCCGTGGAGGGCTTCATCACCCGGGTCGCGCGCTCGGGCGAGACCTTCAGCGTGGTGCGGCCGTAGTCGTCGCGGAAGGCGCGCGCGATGCGCGGCTCCATGCGCACGCCGTTGTTGGCGACGGTCGCCGCAACCGTTGCCATCTGGATCGGCGTGACGGCCAGACGCTCCTGGCCGATGGCCGTGCGCGCAAGGTCGAAGTTCGCATCGGCCGGCAGCAGATCGCCGCCGCGGCGCAGGCCGCTCGAGAGCAGCTGCCCGGGCGGAAGATCGACTGGCGGCGGCTCGTAGAAGCCGTAGCGCTTCATGTACTCGAGCAGGCGATCCGGGCCGAGGTCGACGCCGATGTTGCCGAACGCCGTGTTGACCGAGTAGGTCAGGGCGGTCTCGAGGTTGGTCGGACCGAACTGCTGATTGAAGTCGTTCTGCAGCGGCTTGCTCGCGAAGGTCTGCGGCGAGTTCCCGTCCACGGTGCTCTCTGTGGTCATCGTTCCGCTGTCAAGCGCGGCCGTGGCGGTCACAACCTTGAAGGTCGAGCCCGGCGGATAGGTCGCGTCGGAGACGCGGTCGACAAGCGGCGAATTCTGGTTGTCTGAGTTGAGGGATTTCACGCCGGCGTTCGTACCCATCGCGGCGGGCGGGAAGCTGGGAATGCTGAGGTAGACCGGAATGCGGCCCGTGCGCGGTTCCATCACCACGACCGCACCCTTGCGTCCGGCCATCTCAGTCTGCGCGAGCTGCTGCGCGCCGCGATCGAGGTTCGTGATCATCGACTGCTCATCGCCGCCGCGCCCGAGCAACTGATCGAGGATCGATCCGACGCTCTTGGTCCGGCCGGTGAGGCGGTCGTCGTAGTACTTCTCGAGCCCGCTCTGGCCGTAGAAGGCGAACGAGTAGCCGACCGGGTGGCTGAAGAGCTCGCCCTGCGGGTAGCGCCGCACGTACTCGCCGTCTGACCGCTTCACGCTGCGCGCGAGCACGCGACCGTTCGCGGTCAGGATCGCGCCACGCGGCTTCTTGGCGTTCTTCTGCGCCGGGATCTTGTTCAGCGCGTTCTGGTTCAGCGAGCGCGCCTCGAAGACGGTCCAGCGCGTTGTGTAGAACGCCAGCAGCGCAAAGAGGAAGACCACCACGAAGAAGACGCGGCGGATCGGCTTGTTCATCTTCTCCGAGCCCACCTAGATCACCCCGCCGATTTCGGCGTCCTCGCGCCGCGCGTTGTCCGAGATCACCATCAGCAGCGCGATCAGAATGAAGTTCGCGACGATCGAGCTGCCGCCGTAGGAGACGAAAGGCAGGGTCACGCCGGTCAGCGGGATGACTGTCGTGACGCCACCGACGATCACGAAGACCTGCAGCGCGAAGACGAAAGTGAGGCCGGTTGCCAGCAGTTTGCTGAACGCATCGCGCGCGATCATCGCCGTCTTCAGGCCGCGCTCGATGAACACGAGGTACAGGAGCAGCAGCCCGATGGCGCCGATCAGCCCGGCCTCGCCGGTGAACAGCGCGTAGATCGAGTCGGTCTGCACGGCAGGGAGGATCGGATCGCCGCCAACGCGGATCAGCGACTGCCCGAAGCCGCTGCCGAGCACGCCCCCGTCAGACATCGTGAACAGCCCCTGGGCGATCTGGTAGGAACCGCCCTCGGCGTGGTACAGCGCGGGATCGAGCGGATGGTGCCAGATGTCAGCGCGCGCCTGAATGTGCCCGACGGTCTGCGAGAAGAACTCGAATCCGAAGATGAACATCGCGAGCCCGAGCACGACGTAGCTCAATCGCCCGGTCGCGACGTAGAGCAGCGCCAGGAACGCGCCGAAAAACATCACCGCGCTGCCGAGGTCGCGGATGAACACGAGCATGATCATCGCCATCGCCCAGATCACGATCATCGGGCCGAAGAACCCCAGCGGCGGAAAACTGATGCCGAGGAACCGCCGCTCCTGGGTCACGAGGATTTCCCGCGTCTCGGCGAGATAGGCCGCGATGAAGATCACGATCGCGAGCTTCGCGATCTCGGTCGGCTGGAAGGAGAGCGGTCCGATGTTGATCTGCAGGTATGCGCCGTTCACGACGCCACCGGTCAGGCGCGGGAGCATCAGCAGGATGAACGCGCCGATCGCAATCGAGTAGCGGTAGCGCTCGAGGATCGAGATGTCCCGCACCAGCACCACGGTCGCCATGAACGCGATCAGCGCGATCACGAACCACTGCGCCTGCTCGCGCGCGAGCTCGGGGTCGATCCGGTAGATCGTGACGATGCCGATGCCCGCGAGCGAGGCCGTCAGCGGGTAGATGTACGGGTCGGCGTCGGGCAGGCGCCAGCGGATGAACAGGTGGCCGACCAGGCAGAGAACCAGGAACATCGCGCCGTAGGTAACGGTCAGGTCATTGACCTGCGCCTCGCGAGCGATCAGGACGCCGGCGAATCCGGCGGCCGTCGCCAGGGCGACCGGGACGAGCCCCAGCAGTTCGCGATTGCGCGCGCTGAGCATGACTCGCCTCGCGCTAGGGCGCGGTCGCGCCGTCCAGCGTGTCCGGGTTGATCTGACCCTTCTCGATCTGCTGAGCGAGGTCGAGTGCGTCACTACGCGTGCGCAGCTTGTGATCGAGGATCTTCGCGCGCGTGTCCGCCGGCAGCTCGCTGACCGGGACGGTCGTGACGAAGTCGCGTGTGTAGAGCGAGACGCTCAGCGGCAGGTCGTAGGGCAGGCCGCGATAGACGGTCACGAGGCCCTTCTCGTTTCCTCCGATGAAGTACACGTTGAGTGAACCCACGACCGCGCCGAAAATACCGATCAACAGGACGACCGAAATGATCACGCCGCCGACCCAGCGGCGTGACTTCTTTGACTGCGCCCGGCGCGAGTCGAAAGCGTGTGAGGGAGAGGTCGCCGGTGCGGGCTGGCCGTTTCCGTTCGCGCCGGCGGCGGTCTGGGGCACGGCGGCCGGCGGCGGCGTGGGCGCGGCGGTTTCGGCCGCGGGAACAACAACCGCCGGAGCGATGATCGTCTCGTCGCCTGCCGGCTCGGCTTCGGTCGTCGGCGGCGCGGGGGCCTGCTCGCCCGTCCCGTCAATCCTGAAGGTCACGATCGTGATGTTGTCGACGCCGCCGTTCTCGTTGGCTTTGCGAATCAGCGAATCTGCCACTTCCTGAAGCGGCTTGCCCGAGCCCATCTCCTGCGCGATCGTCGCCTCGTCGACCATTCCGGTGAGGCCGTCGCTGCAGATCAGATACACGTCGCCGGCCTTCACGTTGTGGCTGAGCGTGTCGATCTCGACCTCGTCCTCAGGACCGAGCGCACGGGTCAGGATCGAACGTTGCGGGTGCACCTCGGCCTCGGCCTCGGTGATCGCGCCGCGGCGGACCATTTCCCCGACCAGCGAGTGGTCGCGGGTGAGGCGCTCGAGGTCGCCCTCGCGCAGCCGGTACGCGCGGCTGTCGCCGACGTGCGCGATCGTCAGTTCGTTCTCACCGAGCAGCAGCGCCGTGAGCGTCGTGCCCATGCCCTTGAACTCGTCGCTCGAGACGGACTTCTTGTGGATCTCGAGGTTCGCGTGGCGAACGACGCTGGCCATCCGCGGCTCGGGAGCGACGCTCTCATCGAGCGGATCCTTGAACGAGTCCACGGCGATCTGCGAAGCGACCTCACCGGCCTGGGCGCCGCCCATTCCGTCGGCGACCACGAACAGGGGCGAGCGCACGTAGTACGAGTCCTCGTTGGCCTTGCGCACGCGGCCGACGTCGCTCGCGGCAGCGAATTCAGTGACGCGCAGCATCAGGTGCAGCTACTCCTCATATCTGAACTCGGTGTCGCCAATGGTGATCTTGTCGCCCGGTGTGAGTCTCTGCGGGCCCTCGACGCGCGTGCCGTTCAAGTAGGTGCCGTTCGTCGAGCCGAGGTCTTCAAGGAAGTTATACGGGCCGCGGGGCGTGATCCGCGCGTGGCGCGCCGAAGCGAAGACATCTTCGACGATCACCTCGGCCGGTTTGTCGCGCCCGAGCAGCAGGCCGCCGAGCAGATCGAACGAACTCCCGGTGTCGTAGCGCTGAGCCGCGACCACGACCAGCCGCGGTTTGACCCCACGCTTGAGGTCGATCGGAGCCTGTCCCTCGCCGGGATCGAGCAGCGGATCGAAATCGGCGCGATCGCTGCCCACGAGGTCGCGCGACGAGCTGCGCACCACCCAGACGATGAAGAGGAAGAGCAACAGGAGAAACGCGAACTTCAGCGCGACGGCGATCGGATCGTCCATGCCTACTCCAGCACGAACTTCAGGACGGTGTTGCCGAGTTCGATCACGTCGCCCGGGCGCAACGGGGTGGGCGCGACGAGCGATCCACCGTTCAGGCGCGTCCCGTTGGTCGAGCCCATGTCGGCAACGATCCAGTCGCCGCCCTCGACGCGGAACTGCACATGGGTGCGCGAGATGTTCGGATCGTCGAGACGCACATCGGCGTCGCGGCCGCGGCCGACGACCGTGGACGGTGGGGTGAGCGCAAATCGGCGATCGCCCGCTTCGATCACCGCGCGGGCGGCGACCCGTGCGCCCGGTTGCTCGAGATCGGTTGGCGGTGCCTGGAGGTCGCGCACGTTGTAGACCTGCGTGTGGCCTGACGGCGCCTGTGGCTCCACCGGCTGCACGTCCTCGGCTTCGGGTGCGTCGGCGAGCCGCGCCTGGATCCCGAAAAGGCCGAGCTCGAGGCGATCATCGGTGTCGAAGTCGACCGTCGGGCGGCTGATCAGGGAGTAGCCGCGCTTCCTGGCGTGCTCGAGCAGGTAGAGCGAGAGCTCGCGCTGGAGCCCGTCCTCGTAGTGCGCGAACTGCTCGCGGTCCTGCGGCGAGAGAAAGACCGTGTATTCGTTGGGCGCATAGGTGCGCGAAATCGAGGCCGCGCGGTGGGCGTCCATTTCGCGCGCAAGCTTGCGCGCCAGCTCGATCGGCTGCACCTCTGACTTGAAGGCTGACTTGAAGCCGCCCTCGATCAGTCGTTCGAGTTTCGATTCAAAATTCTTGAGGAAGTTCACGCTCTCACATGCCTGCCGGTGCTCGTCTGCCGCGCGCCCGCTCATGGGGTGCTCCGGGGCTGCCTGAAGGTGCAAAAACCCTACCCGCACGGCGGCTGATCACGGCCGCGCAAACCAGCACCACGAGTGCAAGAACCGCGACAACGATCGAGATCGCCGGTACCGGCATCTGCATCGCCTGGCCGATCACGACCTGGGCGGCCGCAAACACGAGGCCCAGCACCGCCCAGGCCGTCAGCGGCGCGCGCCGATCGACGAGCAGAACGGCCACCGCGCCCGACAGCGACCAGAGTCCGAGCGAAGCTGTGTACGCAGGGTGGGTGTAGGTCACCAGCGCGTGCGCCGCGATGTCGGCGTACTGGCGCAGGTCCTCGGGGTTTCCCGTCGCCTCCGGAATGCTGAGCGCCAGGGAAGTCCCCGACATCGCCTGCACCGCGACCACCCAGGCGAACGCTCCAGCGCCCGCGAGCGCGCCGTCGAGCAGCCGCGGCAGCGGCACCATCGCGGCGAACGCCGCGACGACCGCCGGAAGAACGAGGAACATCGCCGATCCGACCTGGCCGTCGATCGCCAGGGCCGTCGCTCCGGCCGTGGCGGCGAGCGCCCAACCTGCGCGCGGCAGCACGAACACGAGCGCTGCCGCGATCAACGGCTGGATGAAGGAGAGCGTGACGCCGGCCGCGAGCATCGTCACCACGCACATCAGCGCGGCCAGCGCCGCGATGCCGAAGCGCCAGATCCGCCCGGAGCCGGGCTCGCGCCAGACCTGCTCGTCGCGGGGCACGCGCAAGGCCGGTCGATCGTGGGTGTAACTGTCAGAGCGCTCACGCGGAGTGCGACCGAAGAGACCGCGAAAGCGCGAGGAAACGGTCGGCGCCGCGAGGTTGTGCGACAGCTCGGGCAAAGCGTCGTAGATCGCCTGGCCGAGTTCAACCACGTCCGGCCGCAGATGCGGATCGGGCTCGAGGCAGCGGTCGATCGTGCAGGTCAGCTCATAAGGCAGATCGCGTCGCACCTTCGCCAGCCGCGAGCGGCGACCCTTGCCGGGCCCGGCGCCGGTGAAGCATTCGAACATCACCAGAGCGAGCGAGTAGACGTCGGTCGCCGGGGTGGCGGGCTCGCCGGCCTCCTGCTCGGGCGCGACGTATCCACGCGAACCGGCGTGCGGACCGGCGTGCGCGCGGCCACCATGCTCGCTGGGATCCACGATGCTCGCGATGCCGAAGTCCATGAGCTTCGCGGGCTGCACGCGCCAGCCGCCCGAGCCCTCGAGCCACGCGGACGTGACCATCACGTTTGCGGGCTTGACGTCCCGGTGGATGACGCCCTGACCGTGCGCGTGGGCGAGCGCCTCGCAGAGCGCATAGGAGATGCGCCCCGCGTCGTTGTCGGACATCAGGCCCTCATCGATCATCTCGCCGAGCGTGTGACCGTGCACGAGCTCGTTGATCATGTAGATGCGGTCGGGTTCGGCGTGAATCTCGTAGAGCGAAACGATCGCCGGGTGATTCAGCCGCGCGGTCGCGCGCGCCTCGCGCAGGGCGTCGCCGGAGTCGGAAAGCTCTTCATCGATCCTGATCTCCTTGATCGCCACCGGGCGCTCAAGCAGCATGTCAAAGCCCTCCCAGACCGTGCCAAAACCCCCGCTGCCAAGCGGCACCAGCAGCTCAAAGCGGTCGCGCAGACGTGTTCCGCGCGAGCTCGGCCCGGAGCCGGAACGCAGGGCGCGAGTCGTCCGCTCGCGCAGGCTGTGGGTACGGAATCCCATGGCTAGGTTTTTCGCGGGCGAAGCAGGCAAGCCTGCAAGCCGCTTGTCATACAGGAATCCGCCCGGTACGCAGGGAATACTTCGTTACGATCCTCGCCTTCCGAGAGGAACCTTTATGCCTTCTTATCCAGGCGACCAACAGGAGCGACCGATCCGCGGTGAAAACCCCCGCGGCGGCGACGCTGAACACCAGGCCGTGATGCAACGCCGCGCAATCGCCGGCGGCCTCATCGTGCTGTTTCTGATCGTGGTCGTGCTGCTCGGCAAAGGCTGCCAGAGCGCCCGCCAGGAAAACGCGGTCAAGGACTTCGTCAAGCAGGCGAATTCGATCGTCACCCAGTCCAACCAGGTCTCGAGCGACTTCTTCTCGACGCTGAAGGACCCGGGCGACGCCAGCGCGACCGACATCGAGACCTCCGTCAACGTCCAGCGCTCCCAGGCTTCAGAGCTCGTTCGCCAGGCGCTCGATCTTTCGGCCAGCGGCGAGGACCTGACCGCCGCCAAGCAGTACCTCGTCGAAACACTCGAGTTCCGCCGCGACGGGCTGACCGAGATCTCCGGCGAGATCGGACAGGCGCTGGGCGACCAGGACGCGGAGGCCGCGACCGAGAAGATCGCCGCGAACATGCAGCAGTTCCTGGCCAGCGACGTGATCTACTCGCAGCGCGCCTACGCCTATATGAACGCCGCGGTCAAGGACAAGGACATCGAAGGCGTGTCTCTGCCGGCCAGCAAGTTCCTGCCCAGTCTCGAGTGGCTCGACCCGGCCCAGGTGCTCGACGTCTTCAGCCGCGTGAGCGGTGGCGGCTCGACCGCGGCCGTCACCCCGGGCACCCACGGAACCGGCATCACCGGCGTGAATGTGCAGCCGTCAGGCACCGCACTCGCCGAAGGCACGACCAACGACCTCAACGGCGCCAAGCAGATCGAGGTCAGCGTCCAGAACCAGGGCGAGAACGACGAGACCGACGTGGTCGTCTCCTACACGATCTCCGGAGCCGGCACTGCGATCAAGCAGAACAAGACGATCCCCGCGATCGCCGCCGGCGACACGACCAAGGTCACTCTGCCACTGACCAAGATCCCCGCAGCCGGGGCCAGCGCGACCTTGAAGGTTGACGTCAAAAAGGTCCCGGGCGAAGAGAACCTCGACAACAACAGCCAGACCTTCGACGTCAAGTTCTGAGCTGCGATGAAGGCGTGATGGCTCCGCGCTTCTCATCAGTAGTCTGAAGTCGATGCACTCCCCTGACGGTTTGTATGAGTGGTTGGCGCTCGCCGGAGCTGCGGTGGCAGTTGTCTGCCTCGTGCTGCTGGTCTGGAATGCCCTTGCCCTGCGCCGCGTGCGCCGCGCTCAGCGCGTGCTGCTGGCCGGCACCGAACGCGATGTGATCACTCACGCCGAGCAACTCCAGCGCGAGTTCGTGGCGCTGCGCGACTGGGTCGACGACGCCTCGTTCACATTGGACCAGCGCATGTCCCGCCTTGAGACCGGGCTCGACGGCGCCGTCACGCATACGGCGATGGTCCGCTACGACGCCTTCGGCGCGAAGTCCGGCAAGCAGTCGAGCAGTGTCGCGCTGCTCAACGAGCACAGGACCGGAGTGGTGCTGACGGCGATCGTCAGTCGCAACTTCTCCCACCTCTACGTCAAGAACCTCACCGAGGGCGCCTCGGACATCGAGCTCTCGCCCGAGGAGCGCCATGCGGTCGAGCTCGCGTTCGCGACGCCGGGGCAGGCTCCGGTGCCGCCCGCCCCGCCGGCACCGCCGCGCGTGGTGTCGAATGCCCCGACCAAGCCACCCGAGCCGCCGGGCGAGCAGCCGCAGGTGCAAGCAGTTCGTCAGGCCAACGTTGAACGCTGAGGCCCTTGCTCCGCGTCGCATAGGTCATCTCGGTCCTCCGGGCACCTATGGCGAAGAGGCCTTGCGCGCCGCGCTCGGTGAGCGTGCCGGCTCGGTCGAACTGGTCGCGCTCGACACCAATCGCGATGTCGTGCTGGCAGTGGAGGCCGGCACCGTCGAGGCCGGCTTCGTGCCGATCGAGAACTCGGTTGAAGGCGCCGTGACCGAGACGCTCGACGCACTGGTGCACGACGCCCCTGGAGTGCAGATCGTCGGCGAGGTCGTATGGGCGGTGCACCACTGCCTGATCGCCGCGCGCGAGATTCCCCTGGTGGAGATCGACGTGGTCGCCTCGCACCCGCAGGCACTCGCGCAGTGCGCCGGCTTCATCGCCGAGCGCCTGCCGAACGCGGCGAAGCTCGCGCAGGTCTCAACCGCCGAGGCAGTGCGCAGCGCCGTCGAGATCGGCGACGGCAACGCCGCGATCGGATCCGCGATCGCAGCGGAGATGTACGGCGGCACCGTGATCGAGTCTGCGATCGAGGATGTCGCGGGCAACAAGACGCGCTTCGTCTGGCTGGCGAAGGCGCCGCTCACCTCGCCCTGGGCCGGCAACCCGATGGCGGCCGCCACCAGAACTTCGCTGGTCTTCTCCGGCTTCAATGACACTTCTCCCGGCGGGCTGGTCAGCATCCTCTCGGAGTTCGCCGACCGCGGCGTGAACATGAGCAAGATCGAGTCGCGCCCTGAGCGCACCGAGCTCGGTCACTACCTCTTCTTCGTCGACCTCGACGGCTCGATCGAGGACGCGGCAATCGCGGCATCGGTGGAGGCCGTGACGGCGAAGGTCCGCACGCTGCGCGTGCTCGGATCCTTCAACGCATTCGAGAGCTGACCGCCGGCTCACGTCGGAGCGGTGGGAACCGCCCGGAGCAGGCTCTACACTGCGATTGTTCCGATGGCCAGCAAGGCGGCGACGAGCTTGAGCAGCGACTGCTCAGAGCCCGGCGATGTACCCGGGCTCATCCGATCGGAGGTCGACGATTCTCCGGCAGTAGGAACCCTTGCGCCGCAAACGCCCGCAGGCGCCCGTTTTTCCTCCCTTTCCGGCCCGACGCCCTCGCTGCATGTCCGGCGCGAAGGCTCTGCGCTCAGCGGTCGCGTGCTCGTCCTGAACGCGTCGTACGAGCCGATCAACGTCTGCACCGTACGCCGCGCGATCGTTCTGATCCTCAAGCAGAAGGCCGAGGTGATCGACGAACATGACCTCGAGGTCCACGCCGAGCGCATGTCGATGACTCGTCCGGCCGTGATCCGTCTGCGCACCTACGTGCGCATCCCGTACCAGTCGTTCCGCCGCAAGATCACCCGTCGGGCCGTGTTCGCGCGCGACGGCTGGGCGTGCCAGTACTGCGGTCGTCGCGGCTCGCTCACCATGGACCACGTGATCCCGCGCTCGAAGGGCGGGGACACTTCGTGGGAGAACGTCGTGGCCTGCTGCGCCACCTGCAATCGCCGCAAGGGCGACCGCAGCGTCGCGCAATCGGGCATGAAGCTGAGCACGCGCCCGATCGCACCGCACCCGACGATCTTCATCCACGTCGCAAGTCCGACGATTCCCTCGCAGTGGTTGCCGTATGTGCCCGCGACCGCCGGCGTCGTGACCGACGTCGCCGACGCCGACGCCGCCTGATTCCGATCTGAAGTCCCGGCGTTAGGATTCCGCCCACAGCTTTGGAATCCACCATCAATTGAGGACTGTCACATGGCCTACGAAGTACCTGCTCTCCCATACCCCTACGACTCGCTCGCTCCGACGATCGACGAAGAGACGATGCACCTGCACCACGACAAGCACCACCAGGCTTACGTGGACAAGGCCAACGCTGCCCTCGAAGGCACCGAGTGGGCCGACAAGCCGATCGAGGAAGTGATCACGAACCTGTCGAGCCTTCCCGACGACATCAAGGGGCCGGTGCGCAACAACGGCGGTGGCCACTACAACCACTCGCTCTTCTGGGAGTCGATGACTCCGGGCGGCAGCGAGCTCTCCGGCGAGCTCGCCGACGCGATCGCCGCGAAGTTCGGCTCGGTCGATGAGTTCAAGGAGAAGTTCGAGGCGGCAGGCGTCGGACAGTTCGGCTCCGGCTGGGCCTGGCTGGTCGTGGACGGCGGCGAGCTGGCGATCGTCAGCACCGCGAACCAGGACTCCCCGCTGACCGACGGCAAGACCCCGCTGCTCGGCAACGACGTCTGGGAGCACGCCTACTACCTGACCTACAAGAACGCCCGCCCGGCGTATCTCAAGGCATGGTGGGACGTCGTCAACTGGGACGTCGTCGCGGAGCGCTACGCAGCCGCCAAGTAGGAAGCCTGCGGAGGCTCACGGGTGGCACGCCAGCGCACGCTGACCACCCGTGAGCTCAACCGCGCCCTGCTCGCGCGCCAGGGGCTGCTCGCGCGCAAACGCGTCTCGGTCGTGAAGATGATCGAGCAGGTCGGCGGACTCCAGACCCAGGAGCCGCGCGACGCCTTCATCGCGCTCTGGTCGCGGATCGCGAACTTCGATCCCGACAAGCTGCGCCAGGCGGCCGAACGCCGGGAGATCGTGCGCGGCTCGTACATGCGCTGCACGCTCCACACCGTCACCGCCGAGGACTTTCGCCGCTTCCGGCTGACGCTGAGCCCGGTGATCGAACGCGACGCCGCCAACTGGCGGGCCAACTATGTCGGTCTCGACATTCCCACCGTTCGTCGCGCTGTCGAGGAACTGCTCTCAGACGACGTGCCGCGCACCGGCCGGGAGATCGGCAAGGAGCTGCACGAACAGTTCCCCGCGTTGAATCTCGACGGCCTCGTCAACTGCGCGCGCATCCACGTGCCGGTGGTGATGACCCCGGCCGGCGCGCGCTGGCACTACTCGCGTCCACCGCAGCTGATGCTGGCCGAGCGCTGGCTCGGCGACACGCTTGAGCGGTCCGCAGCATCCGAGCTGATGCTGCGCGGCCTCGCGGCCATCGGGCCGGCGAGCACCTCGGACCTGCGCACGTGGTCCGGAATGCCGGGCGTCCGTGAAGCCATCGAGCCGCTGTGGCCGCAGCTGAAGGTCTTTCGCGATGAGTCCGGCCGCGAGCTGTTCGACCTGCCCGACGCGCCGCGTCCGCGCGCCGACACTCCGGCGCCGGTCCGCTTTCTCGGCGAGTTCGACAACGTCGCGCTTTCCCATGCCGACCGCGCGCGCATCGTTGACGCCGACGACGCAAAGCGCTTCAACCTGAGCAGGAACGGTCGTCGCGCGTTCACGGTGCTGATCGATGGACGCGTTCGCGCGTCCTGGCGGCTCGAGCGTGACAAGCAGTCGGCGCGAGTCGTCGTGACTCCGTTCCACGACGAACCGCGGTCGACCCTCGACGAGCTCGCCGCCGAGGCCGAGCGACTGCTTGAGTTTCTCGAACCCGACGCCGGCGTGCACACCGTCGAGTTTGAGTAGCCGTATCGGAGGATTGCCCCGGGTTACACCATGCGGACCCTGGATAGCCACTTTCCAGTAACGTGGGATGAGTCGGTCTTGTCCACGAAGGCGGGGCGCACATGATCGGGTCGGCGACTTCGACCTTGATTCCATTCTTGAATACCACTGCGCATTTCAACGAGTTCCTTGAGCTGATTCCCGACGCGACGATCGCCGTGGACGGTCGCGGACAGATCGTGTTCGTGAACGACGAGGCAACCTCCGTCTTCGGCTATGAGCGCAAGGAAATGATCGGACTCAACGTCGACCTCCTCGTTCCTGAGCGCTTCCGCGACGAGCACGGTGCGCATCGCAAGGACTTCTTCAGCAAGCCCAGACGACGACCGGTGGGCGCCGAACTGAATCTGTTCGCGTTGCGCGCCGACGGCAGTGAGTTCCCGGCCGAGATCGCACTGTCGGTCGTCGGGACCGAGGAGCAACCGTTGGCGCTCGCCGCGATCCGGGACATCACGGACCGCGTCCGTTTCGAGAAGGAACGCAATCGATTCGAATCGCAGCTCGAACTCAACCAGTCCCAGCGACTCGAGAGCATCGGTCAGCTTGCGGGCGGGATCGCTCACGATTTCAACAATCTCCTCGGCGTGATCATCAACTATGCGGATTTCGCGATCGCCGAACTCTCCGACCGACCGGAGGTTCGCGAGGACGTTGAACAGATCCAGGAGGCGGCGACCCGTGCCGCCGCACTGACGCGTCAGTTGCTCGTATTCAGTCGTCGCGAAGCCGTGAAGCTGCAGCCGATCCAGCTGAACGACGCACTGACGGGTCTGGAGAAACTGCTGCGCCGGGTACTCGGCGAGAACATCGAACTGATCACGAAGTTCGAGCCCGCTCTCTGGACTGTGGTCGCGGACCCCGGCCAGATTGAGCAGGTGACGGTGAACCTCGCCGTGAATGCGCGCGATGCGATGCCCGAGAGCGGACGGCTTGAGATCGAGACGTCAAACGTCGAACTCGACGAGGAGTACGCGAGTTCACATCCCGACTCGCCGGCGGTCGGGCGCTACGTCCGGTTGACGATCTCGGACAGCGGTGCCGGGATGGATGCCGAAACGGTCGCCCGCGTCTTTGAGCCTTACTTCACGACCAAGCCCAAGCCCGTCGGGACGGGCCTCGGCCTGGCCACCGTGTACGGCATCGTCAAGAACCTCGGCGGAAACATCTTCGTCTACAGCGAGCCGGGCAGGGGGACGTCGATAAAAATCCACCTGCCCGCGTCCGATCAGAACATCGTGACGGGGGATCGCGACAAGCATCGCCTGCATGCGCAGGGTTCCGGCGAGCATGTGCTTCTGGTAGAGGACGAGGACGCGGTGCGACAGATGGTCATGCGCGTGCTCGAGAACAACGGCTACGAGGTGACCCACTTTGCCCGCGCGGCCGACGCGCTCAGGGCACTTGAACACTCCGGCGACGAATTCGCGCTGCTCCTGACCGACGTGGTGATGCCGGACATGCAGGGCACGGAACTCGCGCGGCACGCAGCCCGCGTGCGACCGGAAATGCCGACACTCTTCATGTCGGGCTACAGCGAGCTGATCCTCGACAAGGTGGATGCGATTCACCCCGAGACCAATCTGATCGAGAAGCCCTTCACTGTGAACGACCTGCTCAGCGAGGTGGGCAAGTCGATCCGCAAAGGGGTTGCATGAGCAGCACGGAGGTGGCAACACTGAATGAGTCTGCCGGCGCTCCGGCAGGGTCGTTGCTGCTGATCGATGACGAGCCCCAGCAGCGCGATCTGCTGGTGCGCTCGCTCGCCGACCGCTACGACTGTGCCACTGCCGCGAACGCCGCTGCTGCGCGCGAGCTGATGGAGGAAACCGATTTCGATCTGATCATCTGCGATCTCGAGATGCCCGGCGAGTCCGGGCTCGACCTGCTGCGCGAGATTCCCGCGCTGCAGCCAGACGCGGCCGTGATCATGGTGACCGGAACCAACGACGTGCAGACCGCCGAGACCGCGCTTGAGTTTGGCGCCTACGGGTACATCGTGAAGCCTTACCGCCGCGTGGAGCTGATCATCAACGTGGAGAATGCATTGCG
This sequence comes from Thermoleophilaceae bacterium, assembly GCA_016462645.1. Classification (GTDB taxonomy): domain Bacteria; phylum Actinomycetota; class Thermoleophilia; order Solirubrobacterales; family JACPNS01; genus JACPNS01. The sequence goes on along the minus strand of JAEMSX010000007.1, from coordinate 46,605 downwards.
TCGGCGCGCGCTCGAGATCGCGCGTCGCGATTACACCGGGCGTCTCGAATCCCAGCTGATGAACAAGACTTCCGATCTGTCCTCCGCGCTCAGCGATCTCGAAGCCGAGCGGGTTGAGACCCTGCGCCGTCTCTGCCTCGCTGTCGAGGCACGCGATCACGTCACCGCGGCGCATATCGACGGCATGGTCCAGGTCGTCGAACGCTTCGCGCGCAAACTCGGCTACAGCGACGTCGACGCGAAGACGCTCGGCTGGGCGAGCGCGATGCACGATGTCGGCAAGATCGGCGTCCCTGACCACATTCTGCTCAAGCCCGGTCCGCTCTCAACTGATGAGCGGACGGTGATGATGGAGCACGCAGAGATCGGACACCACATGCTCTCCGGATCGCCCAACCCGATGCTGAGGATCGGGTCCGAGATCGCGCGGTGTCACCACGAGCGCTGGGACGGTACCGGCTATCCACGCGGACTCGCCGGCGAGGAGATTCCGATGGCGGCACGCATCGTCCAGATCGTCGACGTGCTCAGCGCGATGACCAACGACAGGCCATACCGGAAGGCGCTCCCGACGGAAACCGCTATCCAGGAGCTGGCTGACGGCGCGGGCACGCAGTTCGATCCGGAGCTTGTGAAAGTTTTCTTGGACAACTACGAAGAGATCATGCGATGAATGGAAACGTTTCAGTACTGGTAGTGGATGACCACCCGATGTTCCGCGAGGCCGTCGTGCGCGCGATTTCAGCGCGCGAGGGCATGCTGGTCGTCGGCCAGACCGAGTTCGGACGCGAAGCGATCGAGTTCGTGCGGCGTAACCCGCCGACTGTCTGCGTGCTTGATCTCGGTCTCCCGGACCTGGCCGGCGCGAAGGTTCTGGAAACGCTCATGGCCGAGCATCCCGAGACGCGCGTGCTGGTGCTCTCGGGTGAGTGCGACAGCGAGGTCGTCTACGCCATGATCGAGGCGGGCGCTTCCGGCTTCGAACTGAAGACGGCCGGAGCGGGCGAGATCGTCGATGCCGTCGAGGCCGTCGCCCAGGGCCGCACGGTGCTGCCGGCCGAGGTGCACCAAGGCCTCGCTTCAGCGATTCGCGCGCGACGCACCGATACCGCGCCGCCGCTGACCCCACGCGAGTTGGAGATCCTGCAGTCGGTGGCGATGGGTCACTCAGCCGGCGAGATCGCCAAGGAGTTGAACCTCGCTGAGAGCACGATCAAGACGCACCTCACCCGGATCTACGACAAGATCGGCGTCTCGGAGCGCGCGGCGGCGGTCGCTGAAGGGATTCGCCACGGCTGGATCGACTGAGCGTCGCGGCAAAAAAAAATTCCGCCAGATCCCGGTTGCGTCCTTGCTCTCGGTATCTGGCGGAACTATGAGCTGGAGCAAGGGGCAGACACCCGATTCCAACTGAGTGGCGGAGACCCTCAAGGAGAAGGCTTACCGTCGATGCTTATGTATCGAGATCTGACCCCGACGCACGATCCCGCGATCGGACCCAATACTGGTTGTCCTGTTCGGTCCGATCGTCTCCGCCGATCGGTCTACTCCTCGGTCTCGGGTTCTTCGGGCGCCGTGGACTCAAGCTCTGGCTGATCGGCCGGTGCCGGCGCGTCGGCTGTTGCGGCCGCCTCATCGACGACCTTGTCCTCGCTCGAGCCCTCCATCACCGGAGCGACGGCGGACACTTCGTCGTCGTCCTTGATGTTCATCACCCTCACGCCCTGTGAGGCGCGCTTGTACTGGGAGATCTCGCCGGCAGACGTGCGCTGCACCATCCCGCCCTGCGACATGAACAGCAGCTCGTCGCCTTCGCGCACGATCAGTGCGGCGGCGAGTCCACCCTTCTTGTCGGTCAGCTTGATCGTCTGAACGCCCATCGTGCCGCGACCCTTGATCGGGTACTCGGTCATCGCCGTGCGCTTGCCGTAGCCCCCCTGCGTGACGACCAGCAGGTCGCACTCGTCAGACGCGACTTCCATCGCGATGACTTCGTTGGGCACGCCCTTACTGATCTCGCGGGCGACGTTCATTCCGCGCACACCGCCGGTCGAACGACCCATCGGCCGCGCTTCGTCCTCCTTGAAGCGCACGGCCTGACCAGACTTGCTGATCATGATGATGTCGTCGCTGCCGTTGGTCGTGCGCACGGCGACGAGTTCGTCGTCGTCCTTGATGTTGATCGCGATGATGCCGTCGGCCTTGATCGGCGTGTTGTACTCGAGGAACTCGGTCTTCTTGACCTGGCCCTTGCGCGTGGCGAAGGCGAGGTACTTGGCTTCCTTGAAGTCTCGGGTCGCGATCACCGCCTGAACGCGCTCGCCCTCGCGAAGCGGGAGCAGGTTCACGAGCGCGCGGCCCTTGGCCGTGCGCGCCATCTCAGGCAGTTCGTAGACCTTCTGGCGATAGACCTTGCCGCGATTCGTGAAGAACAGCAGGAAGTCGTGCGTGCTGGTCACGAAAAGATGCTCGATGTAGTCGTCGTCCTTCGTGTCCATGCCCTTGATGCCGACGCCGCCGCGCTTCTGCGAGCGGTAGGTGTCCAGCGGCAATGACTTGATGTAGCCGGAGTTCGTGATCGAGATGACCATCTGGCGGTCGGCGATCAGGTCCTCGAGCGGAATGTCGCCTTCCTGGTCGAGGATCTTCGTGCGACGCTCGTCGGCGTGCGCTTCGCGCACCTCGAGCAGCTCCTCGCGGATCACGCCGTAGATCAGCTTCTCTTCGCCGAGCAGCGTGCGCAGTTCCTTGATCTGCTCCACGAGGTCGTCGTACTCCTCCTGGATCTTGTCGGCTTCCATTGCCGTGAGGCGCTGGAGGCGGAGGTCCAGGATCGCCTGGGCCTGCTCGCGTGAAAGCTCGAACTTCGTCATCAAGCCTTCGCGGGCAGCGTCCGGGTCCGCGGACGCGCGGATCAGGGCGACGACTTCGTCGATGTTCCCGACGGCGATCAGCAGGCCGGCGAGGATGTGCGCGCGGGCCTCGGCCTTGCGCAGGCGGTACTTGGTGCGCCGGGTGATGACCTCTTTCTGGTGCGAGAGGTAGTACGTGAGCGCGGCCTTCAGCGACAGCGTCTGCGGGACACCGTCGACGAGTGCGACGGTGTTGACGCCGAACGTCTGCTGCATCGGCGTGTGCTTGAAGAGCTTGTTCTTGACGACGTCCGGAATCGCGTCGCGCTTGAGCTCGATCACGAGGCGCATGCCGTTGCGGTCGGACTCGTCGCGCAGGTCGGAGATCTCGGGGATCTTCTTGTCGCGGGCGAGCGCGGCGATCTTCGTGATCAGGCCGTCCTCGCCGCCCTTGCGCACCATGTACGGGAGCTCGGTGACGATCAGCGCTTCCTTGCCCTGCTGGATCGGCTCGATGTGGCAGACCGCCTGCATGCGGACGCGGCCGCGGCCGGTCTCGAATGCCTCGCGGATGCCCGAGCGTCCGAGGATGTGCGCGCCGGTCGGGAAGTCCGGGCCCTCGATGTGTTCCATCAGGCCGTCGAGGTCGATGTCCGGATTGTCGATCAACGCGACAGTCGCGTCGATCACCTCGCCGAGGTTGTGCGGCGGGATGTTGGTCGCCATACCGACGGCGATACCCGTTGAACCGTTGACAAGCAGGTTCGGGATACGGCTCGGCAGAACGATCGGCTCGATCTCACGGCCATCGAAGTTGGGCATGAAATCGACAGTGTCCTCGTCGATGTCGCGCACCATCTCGGTGGCGATGCGCGCCATGCGCGCCTCCGTGTAACGCATTGCTGCCGGGCGGTCGCCGTCGACTGACCCGAAGTTGCCCTGGCCGTCGACCATCGGCGCGCGGATTGCGAAATCCTGCGCCAGGCGCGCCAGCGTGTCGTAGATCGACTGGTCGCCGTGCGGGTGGTACTTACCCATCACTTCGCCGACGATCGTGGCGCACTTGCGGTAGCTGCGCGTGGGCCCGAGGCCCAGCTCATTCATCGCGTAGATCACGCGGCGATGGACGGGTTTCAGGCCGTCGCGCGCATCCGGCAACGCGCGGCCGACGATCACGCTCATCGCGTAATCGATGTACGACGAGCGCATCTCGTCTTCGAGCGAGCGCTCCTCGTATCCGGATTCCAGTGGTCCCTGACTAGACATCGATGTTCACCGCTTCCTTCGCGTGTTCGTCAATGAACGCTTTTCGCGGCTCGACCTTGTCGCCCATCAGCGTGGCGAACATCTGCTCGGCGGCGGCGGCGTCCTCAACGGATACCTGCGCGAGCGTGCGCGTGTCGCGGTTCATCGTGGTTTCTGCGAGCTGCTCGGCGTTCATCTCACCGAGGCCCTTGAAGCGTGAGATCTGCACGCCCTTTGAGACGAGCTTGATGACCTTCGCGCGGAGCTCCTCGTAAGAGCGCGCCTTCTCGAACGATCCGTCGAGTTCGACTTCGACCGGCAGATCGCCGACGAGTTCGGTCAGCGCAGTCTGCACCTTCACGAACTCGCGGAACTCCTTGCCCTCGAACAGCGAGCGCGAGAGGTGGTGGACCTGCGCGTGGCCGGTTTCGGTCTCGATGCCCTTCAGGGTCAGTTCGATCGAGTCCTCGCGAACGAACTCAACCGCGACGGATGCGGTGTCGCCCTTGCCGTTCTGCGCGAACTTGATGATGTCGGCGGGATCGGTGAGGCCGTCCGCGACGATGCTTGAGCGCTCAAGGAAGTCAATCGCCTCGTGGCCGTACTCGGCACGGAGCACGGTTGACCAGCCCTGGTGCTGCTTGAGCAACTTCGAGAAGCGCTGCCAACGTGTTTCGGTCAGCTCGAGCACCTTCGGCTTCTTGCCGTTGTTGGTGATCTCGCGGATCTTGATCTTCTCGTACTTGTTGGTGAGCAGCACTTCTTCGAGCTCGTGGTCCTTCTCGACGTATCTGTCCTTGCCGCTGACCTTCACCTTGTAGAGCGGCGGCTTGGCGATGTAGATGTAGCCGCCGGAGATCAGCTCGGGCATGTGACGGAAGAGGAATGTCAGCGCGAGGGTGCGGATGTGAGCACCGTCGACGTCGGCGTCGGTCATGAGGATGATCTTGTGGTAGCGGAGCGACTCGATGTCGAACTCGCCACCGATGCCGGTGCCGATCGCCGTGATCAGCGCCTGGATCTCGTTGTTGCCGAGCACCTTGTCGATGCGCGCCTTCTCGACGTTGATGATCTTGCCGCGCAGCGGAAGGATCGCCTGGGTGTTGCGGTCACGCCCCTGCTTGCCGGAACCGCCTGCGGAGTCACCCTCGACGATGAACAGCTCGGCCAGCGCGGGATCGCGCACGGAACAGTCGGCGAGCTTGCCGGGAAGCGCTGAGTTCTCGAGCGCGCTCTTGCGACGGGTCAGATCGCGCGCCTTGCGAGCGGCGGTACGCGCCTGCTGGGCTTCGATCGCCTTGGTGAGTACTGCCCTGGCTTCCTTCGGGTTCTCCTCGAGGAACTCAGCGAGCTTCTCGTTGGTCGCCTTCTGGACGAAGCCCTCGATGTTCGGGTTGCCGAGCTTGCCCTTGGTCTGACCCTCGAACTGCGGCTCGCCGAGCTTGACCGAGACGATCGCTGTGATGCCCTCGCGGATGTCCTCGCCCTCGAGATTCTTGTCCTTCTCCTTGAGCAGGCCCTTGTCGCGGGCGTACGCGTTCATCGTGCGCGTCAGCGCGCTGCGGAAACCGGAGAGGTGCGTGCCGCCATCGTGCGTGTTGATGTTGTTGGCGAAGCTGAGCAGCGTCTCCTGGTAGCTGTCGTTCCACTGCAGCGCGATCTCGAGCTCTTCGCCCTCGGTCTGCTCGGTGAAGTAGACGATCTTCTTGTGGATCGGATCCTTCGTGCCGGTCGAGTGGAGGTACTCGACGAAGTCGCGGATGCCGTTGTCGTACTGGAAGACGTCCTGGCGACCCTCGCCGCGCTCGTCGGTCAGCGTGATCCGCAGTCCCTTGGTCAGGAACGCCATCTCGCGCATGCGGGTCTGGAGCGTCGTGTAGTCGAACTCGAGTGTCTCGAAGACCTCGTCGTCGGGCATGAAGGTGACGGTCGTGCCGGTGTCGTCGGTCTTGCCGACCTGCTTGAGGTCGAAACGCGGGACGCCGCGGTCGTAGGACTGCTGGTGGATCCCGCCGTCGGTGTGGATCTCGAGGTCAACCCATTCGGAGAGCGCGTTGACGACCGAGATGCCGACGCCGTGCAGACCACCGGAGACCTTGTAGCCGCCACCGTCGCCGAACTTGCCTCCGGCGTGGAGAACGGTGAGCACCGTTTCCGCCGCAGGGCGACCGGTCTGCTTCTGGATGCCGACCGGGATTCCGCGACCCTCGTCCTTGACCGTCACGGAGTTGTCCGGGTGGATCGTGATGTCGATCGCTTTGCCGTAGCCGGCCAGCGCCTCGTCGACGGAGTTGTCCATGACCTCGTAGACGAGGTGGTGGAGTCCGCGGGGACCGGTCGAGCCGATGTACATACCGGGGCGCTTGCGAACTGCTTCGAGCCCCTCGAGAACGGTGATGTCTTCGGCGCCGTAGTCAGCGCTGACCTTGTTGTCCCTGAGTTCGACCTCTTCCACGCCCTTGTCCAACTCAGCGTTATTCGTGTCGGCTTCCGCCATCAAATCTCCTTCGCATGTCCCGGGCTCGACCAACGTCGTCAGCCATGCGAGGCCTCCGTCAAATCCATAAGAAACGCCGGCGTTTTTGACACCGGCGAGGAAGGTGCTCGTGGGACCGTTTTCAGTACCTTGAGTCTAGCATTCAGGGCGGACGAAATTGGCATTCCGGCCACTCGCAAACCCGCATGGTTATGCGGTTTTTGACGGTTATGTGAAGTAATTCACCGGATCACGAACTTAAGCTCGGTCGGTGCCCCGCCGTCGAGCACTTTTTCGAGCTTTTTGAGCAGGTCCGGCTTCATCATTTCAAGCTCGTGAGCGACCATCGAATCGGTGCAGGCGAAGGTCACGACGCCGGCCCTTTCGGACACCGGCACAGCCCATTTTGCGACCGTGGGACCGACGGCCTCGGGCCACGCGGTCTGCACTCGCGCGATTCCCGTGGCCGGCTGCATTCCGGCGGTGATTTCGGCGAGGGCGCCTGAGAGTGGTGAAAGGTCGCGGCGACGGGTCATCGGTGTGAGTAGCCAATCACGTCGCCGGTGCGACCTGTCCATCGGCGACCGCGAGCACGGCGTCGATCGGGGCCTCGCTCGGAACGTGCTCGATCTCCGTGGTCGTGATCAAGACCTGACCGATGCCGGCGACGCGTTCGACCAGCAGATGGCGGCGCGTCGCATCGAGTTCGCTCATCACGTCGTCGAGCAGGATCAACGGGCCGCGGTCGGTCACCTCGGCGATCGCCTCGCACTCGGCGAGCAGCAGCGCGAGAAGCGAGATGCGCTGCTGGCCCTGTGATCCGTACGTTCGCACCTCGCGAGCCTGATGCTTGATCACGAGTTCATCGCGATGCGGACCGAAGGTCGTGAAGCCGCGCTGGCGGTCCGACTCGCGACGATCGGCGAGCGCGGTGACGTACGCGTCTTCGTCCTCGGGATCGACGTCGGCGATCGTGCGGTAGCGAAGTGTGGGTGCCGGTTCAAGCCCGAGCTCCAGGCCGATCGCCGCGAAGCGCTGCTCGATCGCGGCAACGCCTTCCTGACGATCGGCGATCAGTGCGCGCCCGTGACGCGCCAGCTCGCGGTCCCAGACGTCGAGCTGGTCGCCACCGCTGCCGCGGGACAGCAGCGCGTTGCGTTGTGCGAGCGCTTCCGCGTATGACCGGCGATTCGCGCGTCGCGCGGGCCACAGGGCGGCGATCAACTGGTCGAGGTGTCCCCGGCGAACGCCTGGTGCTCCTTTGATCAGCTCCAGGCGGTCCGGCATGAACACCGCCGTGGGCGGTCGCCATTCGAACGGTTCGAGTGATTCAACTCTGGCGCCGTCGGCGAAGTAGGTCTTGCCCTCTTTTCGATCGAGCGCAACCGCGATCGAATGCCGGTCGGATGACTCGTATCCCTCAACCTCAACTCGAGCGACGGGTTGATCGAAGCGCACCGCCTGGGCGTCGATGCGCGTGCGGCACGAGCGACCGACACACCCGAAGAAGAGCGCTTCAAGCAGGTTGGTCTTGCCGGCGCCGTTGTCGCCGGTCACGACGGTCACGCGTTCGCCCAGCTCGACCTGAGCGCGCTCGTAGCTGCGAAAGTTCCTGGCGCTGAGCGACTGAACAATCACGCCGCAAACGAATGCTTTCTGCGACTCAGGTGTTCAGGCGAATCGGCATGACGAGGTACATGAACTCCTCGTCCTCGCCGGCGACGATCAGGCCTGGCCGGAACGCGCTGATCAGCTTGAACTTGGCGCGTTCGGTGTGCGCGCTGTCGAGACCGTCGCGCAGGAAATCAGGGTTGAAGCCGATCTCCAGGGGATCGCCGGAGAAGTCTGGTGCGGGCAGAGTCTCGCGACCTTCACCGATGTCTGTGGTCTGAGCAGAAACCTCAAGTTCACCCTCAGACAGCGCAACCTTCAGCGGGGTGTTGCGCTGCGCGAGCAGGCTGACGCGCTTGACCGCATCGTGCAGTTCTGAGACGTCGATGTCGAGCACGTGTTCATAGCTGTCGGGCAGAAGCTGCTCGAAGTCGGGGAACTGACCATCGATCAGTCGCGAGACAAGCAACGTGTCGCCGGCGGAGAATGCGATCTGGCGCTCGGCCAGCGTGATCTCGATCGTGTCGTGACCGTCGGCGATGCGCGTGGCCTCCTGCAGGGCGCGCGCGGGGACGTTGGCCTCGATCTTCTGCGTCACCGGCGGGGCGATCTTGGTGGTGCGCACGGCCAGGCGATAGGAGTCAGTCGCGACCGAGCGGAGCTTGTCCTCCTCGATCGAAAGCAGGATGCCGGTGAGGTGCGGACGCGTCTCATCGCGCGATGCGGAGCGGGCCACCTGCTCGATGGTCTCCGAGAACTCGCCGACGGGCAGCGTCACGGTCGCGCCCTCGATCGGCTGGACGTCAGGGAAGTCATCAGCGGCGAGCAGGCGCAGTTTGAAGGAGGCACTGCCGCAGTCGAGCGCAAGCAGACCGCCGTCGCCGACGACCAGCGATACGTCGCCGGCGGGAAGTTGGCGCGCGACGTCAGCGAGCAGCCGACCGGGGACGACGATGACGCCGCCCGACTCGACCTCGGCCGGGATCTTCGAACGGATCGAGATGTCGCCGTCGGTCGCGGTCAGAGTGAGCGAACCGGTTTCGGCCTGGAGCTGAATCCCGGAGAGCGCCGGAATGATCGACCGGGTGGAGACCGCGCGGCCTACCGCACCAAGCGACTCGACGAAGATCGCTCGATCAACGTTCAGTCGCAATCCAGATGAACCTTCATGATTCAAGTTGTTTGATTCTTGTTGGTGTTGGTATGTGGAAGATGTGGACAACTGTGCAAACCCGCTTCAGTTCTGCGTTTGAACAGACTAATTCACGCGGTCTTGTCCGCGGTCCGCTGGGAACCGTGGATAACTGCCTTGAGACTATCCACAGCATCAGCGGCAGCGGGATTGTTTCTGCGGTCGGTTCGGACCTTGTCGCGGGCGTGGACGACGGTCGAATGGTCGCGGCCGAAAGCGGCAGCGATCGCCGGCAGTGACTGACCACTGTGCTCGCATGCCAGATACATGGCGATCTGCCTGGGTCCGGCGACGCGGCGGCTGCGGTCCTTGCTGAGGAGTTCTTCGATCGAGAGCTCGAAGTGCTCAGCGACGGCGGTCTGAATATGCGGAATCGGGACCTCAGGGGTGTGGTGCTCGGTCTTCACGCCGGCGGTGTGCGGGTGAAGGGAGTCGAGCAGCTCATCGACCAGTTCGGTCGTCACGGGCTCACCGCGCATCGAGGCGAACGCGCTGACGCGGATCAGGGCCCCTTCGAGTGAGCGGACGTTCGCCGGGACGCGCTCGGCGATGCGGTCGAGCGCGAGGTCGTCGTCCACGGGGATGTTGTCGACGCGCACGCGTTTGCGCAGGATCGCGCTCCTCAAGCGGTCGTCCGGCTTCTCGATCTCAACGACGAGGCCGGATTCGAAGCGCTCGCGCAGACGGTCGGCGAGCTGATCGAGCTGGCGCGGTGTTCGGTCGCAAGTGATCACGAGCTGCCGGCCGGCCTCATGCAGGTGGTTGAAGGTGTGGAAGAACTCCTCCTCCGTCTTGACCTTGTTCTGCAGGAACTGGACGTCGTCGATCAGCAGAACGTCACTGCGACGCAGATCCTCCTTGAAGTCCTGGATCGTGTTGTCGCGGAGGACGCTGCGGAAGATCGCGGCGAAGTTCTCGGCGGTCAGATAGCGGACCTGGATCTCCGGCGCCTGCTGGCGCAGGTAGTTGCCGATCGCGTGCAGCAGGTGCGTCTTTCCAACACCCGGTGCGCCGTAGACGAACAGGGGGTTGAAGGCCTGCGCGGGTTGCTCCGCGACCGCGAGCGCGGCGGCATGACCGATGTGGTTGGAGCCGCCGATCACGAACTGATCGAAGCTGTAGCGTGGGTTAAGCGGAGAGGTGTGCCATTCCTTGGATGCCGGCTCGGAGGCAGAAATACGCGCTTTTGCAGGGAGTTCATCCTCGGAGACCAGCACGACTCGTAGTTCGGTGCCAGCCGCGCGGGCGGCGCAGCGGTTGAGTACCCGGCCATACCGGAGCTCCACCCAGCTGCGGGCGCGGTCTGTCCCTGTGAGATAGAGAACACCATCCTCGAGCGCTGCCGGGGCCAGTTGGCTCAACCAGATGTCTGCGACGTCATCGGAGACATCACGGCGAAAAACGGCATCTGTTTTTGACCAGAGTTGGTCGATCTGCATTGCAGACTCCGGGCCGAAGGTTCCGGCGGTTTGAGATATTCAAGAGAGGCGCAGCGTGAAAAAACGACGTCTTCAGGCTCCGTGTTTCGGACTATAACGGAGGTCTTGAGCGGTCACCCCGGCGAGTCGGTGCGAAGGTCGCAAACTCGCACAAAAACGTTTTTCTTGTCCGCCGGTGGATGTTGTACGCGCCAGTCTCTACAATCCCGGCTTCCAGACTTCTCATTAGGAACTTTCATGAAGCGCACTTACCAGCCCAAAAAACGCAAGCGCGCCCGCACTCACGGGTTTCGCGCCCGCATGAGCAGCGCGGCCGGCCGCAACGTACTCAAGCGTCGCCGCGCCAAGGGTCGCAAGCGGCTCACGCCGTAGCGATGTCCGCTGCGTTGGCCAGCCCCACTCGGGGGAAAGGCCGTCGCCTTTCTCGCAGCACGGAGTTTCAACGCGTCTACCGCCAGGGGCGGTCGAAGGCGAACCGCTATCTCGTTCTCTACTCGTTCGCGCGCGGAGACGGCGCCGATGAGGATTCGCGCTTCGGCGTTTCCGTCGGGCGCAAGATCGGCAACGCCGTGATACGCAACCGCGTCAAGCGCACGATCCGGGAGGCGCTCGATCAACTGGAGCCGAACATGGCGGACGGCCTAGACTACGTCGTGCTCGCGCGTCCCGACATCGTCGAATTGCTTGAACGAGACGGGATGCACGGAGTCAGAGATTCACTCTCTGAGTTGATTTCGGCCGGCCAGTAGCCACCCACACCTTTCCTCCAGTGACTTCGACCAGTTCCAGCCCGACTCTCGGTACGCGCCTGCGCAAGGTCGCAATCTTCCCCTTGCTGCTGCCGGTTTTCGCCTACCGCAAGCTGATCTCGCCGTTCATCCAGCCGCGCTGTCGCTACTACCCGACCTGCTCGACGTACGCCGTCGACGCGCTCAAGCAGTACGGACCGATCCGCGGTTCGATCCTGGCCGCATGGCGAGTGGTGCGCTGCAACCCCTTCAGCGACGGCGGATTTGACTACGTCGAGGATCAGAAGCTGTTCAAGCAGCACTCTCACGCTTGTGAGGAAAGTCACAAGCATCACGGGGCAGCGCTGTGAACTACGTCGTCCCCTACGCGAACATCATCCAGGACATCGTTGCTCCGATCAGCGACATCCTCGATGAAGCGCTGCGTCAGTTCTACTCCTGGGGCATCCCGTGGGGTTGGGGAATCATCCTGCTCACGGTCATCGTCCGTCTTCTGCTGCTGCCGCTGACCTACAAGCAGGTCACGAGCATGCTGCACATGCAGCAGTATCAGCCCCAGATCAAGGAGCTGAACGAGAAGTACAAGGACGATCCGCAACGCAAGCAGCAGGAACTGATGAAGTTCTTCAAGGAACACGGGATCAACCCGCTTGCTTCCTGTTTCCCACTGCTCCTGCAGATGCCGTTCTTCATCGCGATGTTCTACGCGCTGCGCGAGCCGTCGCTGCAGGTCGCCATGAATGCGACGGATCCCAGCTGGTTCTTCATCCCGAACCTGACCAAGGATCCGACCGGCACCGAACTGGTCGTGCTTCTGGTTCTTTACGTCGGCTCGCAGCTGGGTTCGACACTGGTCTCGCTCTCCACGGCGACCGACCAGATGCAGCGTCGCCTGATGCTGGCTCTGCCGTTCATTTTTGTGCCGTTCATCATCCACTTCCCGGCCGGCCTGATCCTGTACTGGATCACGACGAACTTCTGGACCCTGGGTCAGTCGTTCGTGGTCAAGTGGATGCGCATCCGCCAGGGCGACCCGGTGCTGGTCTCATCGTCCGGCGATGACGACGCAGCGGTGGTAACTTCCGGCGGCGCGGCACTTGTCGACAAGAAGCCGACCAAGGCTCCGCCTCCACCGCCCAAGACGAAGAAAAAGCGTTCTGGGCGTAGGCGCTGAACGGGGAAACACTTATGACTGACACTGAAACAACGAACGAAGCTCCCGGCACGGACACCCGCCAGGCAGAGGTCGCGGCGAGCATCGTTCGCGACATCCTCGCCGGCGCTGGGCTCGAGGCCCAGGTCGCCTTTTCTCAGGAAGAAGAAGACATCAATATCGACGTCACCGGGGACGACCTCGGATTCGCGATCGGTCGTCGCGCTCAGACTCTCGATGCGATTCAGTTGATCGCATATCTGGTCAGCGCCAAGGCAGTCGATCCCGACGATCGTCGCCGCGTGTCGGTCGACATCGATGAGTACCGCGCTGCCCGCGAAGAAGAACTGTTTGATCTTGCCGATCGCGCTGTTCGTGATGCGCTCGCGTCCGGTCAGGCAGTGGAGCTGAAGCCGATGACTTCAAACGAGCGTCGCAGCGTGCACCACTATCTGATCGACAATGGCGACGTTGACACGCACAGCGTTGGTGAGGATCCGGACCGTCGGATCGTCGTCACGCCTGCTGGATCCTGACCGTTTCACGTTTTACGCTCCGTTCCATGGAGCAGGAGCAACTCGAACGGATCGCTGAGTGGTCTGTCGGGCTGGAGATATCCGGCACGGCGGTGAAGACCGCCGCCGATGCGCGAAAGATCCACATCGCCGACAGCCTCGCCGGCCTGGAGATACCCGCGATCCGGGACGCCGGCAGCATTGTCGACATAGGCTCCGGAGCGGGATTTCCCGGCCTGGTTCTGGCGGTGATGCTTCCAGAGACGCAGATCACGCTGGTGGACAGCGTCCGCAAGAAGATGGAAGTCGCGGGAAAGTTCGCGCGCGAACTCGAGCTTGACAACGTCGATTGTGTCTGGGGAAGGGCTGAGGAGCTCGCCGCGATCGGTTCGCCCCACCGCGAGGCCTATGACGTGGTCACGGCCCGGGCGCTCGCGCAGCTCGGCGTTCTGCTGGAGTATGCGGCCCCGCTCCTGCGCCGGGACGGACATCTGGTCGCGTGGAAGGGCTCGCCGGATCAGGTCGAGCTTGCCGCCGCGGACGCAACTGCCGAGATTCTCGGCTTCGCGCCGGGCGAACTGACGGCGACGAAACCCTTCCAGGGGTCCCGGGCGCGCCATTTCTACGTGGCGCAGAAAACGCAGCCCACCGACGACCGATTTCCCCGTCGCGCGGGCGTGGCGCTGAAAAAGCCGCTCGCGTAGTCGCAAACTCCGCGAAATACCGGCTGCAGCACGCGCGAAAGGTCCGGATTCGAGCGTAGGCTTCTGCCCGAATGGAAGCGCACGAGAATCTCGGCCCAAACGGCCCCGCACAGACGACGATTTATGCGATCGCCAACCAGAAAGGCGGCGTCGGCAAGACCACGACTGCCGTGAATCTCGCTGCCTGCGTCGCTGAAGCCGGCTATAAAACGCTGTTGATCGACATTGATCCGCAGGCGAACGCGACTGTCGGACTTGGGCACTCAAAGACCGAGAATCACACGATCTACGAGGTTCTGGTCGGCGATTCCACGCTAGAACAGGCCACGCTGAGCACGAACATCACGAATCTCTCGATCGTCCCCTCCACTCCGGATCTGGCCGGAGCGAACGTCGAACTCCCGCGGATCGCGGGCTCGGAGTTCATCCTGCGCGAGGCGCTCGAGCCGCTACGCGGCGAGTACCGCTTCATCTTCTTCGACTGTCCTCCGTCGCTCGGGCCGCTCACGATCAACGCTCTGGCAGCGGCCGATCGCGTGATCGTCCCGGTCCAGACCGAGTACTACGCGCTGGAGGGTCTCGCCGACCTGCTCGACACCGTCGGCCTGATCCAGAAGGAACTCAATCCCAGACTGACGATCGGCGGTCTGGTGATGACGATGCACGATGGCCGCACTCGCCTAGCAACCGACGTCGAGGATGAGTTGCGCAAGCACTTCCCCGGACTGCTCTTCAATTCCGTGATCCCGCGCAACGTGCGCGTCGCCGAGGCCCCGAGCTTCGGCAAACCGGTCACGCATCACGATCCCCACAGCGCTGGAGCCGGCGCTTACTTCGAACTCGCGAAAGAGGTGGCCCTCCGTGGCTGAAGCACGTACAGATTCCGAGCCTGCAAACCCCGAGCCCACCCGCGCGAACCGCCGCGGCATGGGTCGCGGACTCTCGGCGATCCTGCCGACCGCACACAACGACCTCGTCCAGGATGAGCTGCGCCAGCTCCCGACGAGCGCGATCGATGTCAACCCGAACCAGCCGCGCAAGAGCTTTGACGACGACGCGTTGAAGGCGCTGTCTGACTCGATCGCGGCCAATGGCGTGATCCAGCCACTGCTCGTCAAGCCGCTCGCGGCCGGCCGCTACGAACTGGTTGCAGGCGAGCGCCGCCTGCGGGCTTCGAAGCTTGCCGGCGTCGAAGCGGTTCCGGCCTACGTCCGCGCCGACCTCACGGCCAACACGCTCGAGCTCGCCCTGGTCGAGAACATGGCCCGCGTCGACCTCAACCCGATCGACGCCGCGCGCGCCTGCGCCGCGCTGGTCGATGACCTCGGGCTGACCAAGGAAGAAGTCGCCAAGCGCGTCGGCAAGAGCCGCGTCGCCGTCTCGAACCTGATCCGTCTGCTCAATCTTCCCGATGAAGTGATCCAGATGGTCGAGGACGGGATGCTGAGCGAAGGCCACGGCCGCGCGTTGCTCCGGGCAAGCGATCACTTCACCATCCGACGCCTCGCTCACGAGGCCGCCGCCAATGGATGGTCCGTTCGCGAGACGGAGCGTCGGGCAGAAGCTGCAGCCGAATCCGCCAACCCTAAAGCCGAGGTAGAGGGTTCTAAGGCGGTAACCGAGCAGGCCGAAGCCGCCGAGGCAGCCCATGCGATCGCCGAGCGGTTCATGAAGACATTCGGGATCGACCCCCGCGTCAAGGTGAGCGACCGCGGCGTCAAAGTGACGCTCGACTTCGCTTCTGTCGATGAAGCGGTGCGCGCGATCGAGGACGTAAAACGGCGCTAAACTCCCGGACTCCTCGGGCGATTAGCTCAGTCGGTTAGAGCGCATCTCTGATAAGGATGAGGTCCCAGGTTCGAATCCTGGATCGCCCACTCAAGTCGATGACTCGTACGATCTCGCACGATTCATCGCCTCGAGCATGCGCCGGGGAATCCGCTGAGGCAGGAATCCGCTTGGATTCGCCATACTTCTGCCCTATGCGCGAAATGGTCATCTACGGCGTCAGCTTCGACATGGTCGGAAAGCAGCCGATCATCCTGCTCAAGGCCGTCGACGGCAATGAGTTCCTGCCGATCTGGATCGGACACCCGGAGGCCGCCGCGATTCTGATGAAGCTTCAGGGCGCGGAGACCCCGCGACCGATGACCCACGACCTGATGGCGTCGGTGTTCGAGGACCTCGAGCTCGAATGCTCACAGATCGCCGTGACCGAGCTCCGCGACAACACCTTCTACGCGACGATCACTTTGCGATCCGGCGAACGAGAACTTGAGATCGACGCGCGACCTTCCGATGCGATCGCACTGGCCGTTCGTACCGAGGCGCCGATCTTCGTCGCCGAAGAGGTGATCGCAGAGTCGGCGATCGAATTCGAGCATGAGGTCGAGGACACAGAGGAAGTGGTCGGGAAGTTCCGCAAGTTCCTCGACGAGGTCTCGCCCGAGGACTTCGGCGCCGAGGGATAGCTTGTAACAATCCGTACGAGCGATCGGGGGACGCGATCGGTGTACGGCAGACGTCCGCAGAGGGTTGCGGGCAGCGATGGGAAGTCGATCAGGTGGTTGATCGCGGTAACTGGCCGTGACCAGCGAACCAGGCAAGGACACCCGTCATGCGACTCCTCACAACAATTATCTGCAGTTCGCTACTCCTGCTTTCGAGCGCGATGGTCGGCGCGGCGAGCGCAAGCCCGGGCCCGGTCGAACCGCACTTCACCCTTCCGGAGTTGACATGTGCTGAGCTCGGTTGGGACGGCAGCGAAGACCCGGCCGACGAGTTGATCGAGCCTGCCGACCAGACCTACGACGATCCCGCGCTCGAGGAAGGACCCGTCAGCGACGGCTCCGATGACCTCACGCTGCTCGGCACTTCCGAAGACGAAGCGATGCTCGGCACCGACGACAACGACACGATCACCGGTGAGGGCGGAGACGACGACATCTGCGCCGAAGGCGGAGACGACGAATTGAGTGGCGGCGCCGGCAACGACGTGATCGACGGCGCCGACGGCGACGACAACGTGAGGGCGGGCGAGGGGCGCGACCAGCTCTTCGGCGAAGCCGACAACGACAAGCTCTACGGCGAGGCCGGCAACGACGAGATCAGTGGCGGCGATGGCCGCGACATCATCAACGGCGGATCCGGCAACGACCGCATCGACGCCAACGACGGCGAGCGCGACAAGATCCGCTGTGGACGCGGACGCGACATCGTGGCGGCCGACCGCAAAGACGTGGTCGCGAGCGACTGCGAACGCGTCAAACAGTCCTGACGCGCGGAGCGAGCCGGATCGAACCGGTGCTTCGACACGAAGCGCCCGCCCGACCCGTAACATCGTCTCGATCCGATGAACGCTTTCCCGCCACGCACCGGCCTGATCAAGTGGGCCGACCTCACCGTTGAGAACGCGGAAGACGTGCGCGACTTCTACGCGGGCGTCGTCGGTTGGAACGCAATCGGGCTTCCCGTCGAGGGCCGCGAGGACTACGTCATGGCCCACCCGGAGACCGGAGATCCCGCGGCCGGGATCTGCCACCAGGCCGGGAGCCTGGTCGGGCTTCCGCAGCAGTGGCTCGTCTACGTGACCGTCGACGACCTCGACGACTCGATCGCCGCATGCGACGAGCTCGGCGGCAAGGTGGTTTTCGGACCGCGCGACTCAGAGACGATGGGTCGTTGGTGCGTGGTCGAGGACCCGGCCGGCGCCGTGATGGCGCTGACCGAGCTCACCCCCGGCGAAGACAACTAGCTGCGTACATCGACCGTTTGTCGATCTTCTCCGGCGAGCGGGACTTATCCGTCCAGCGTTCGTCTTCATAAGTGTTGGATCAATGTCGATACTCAACTCGCGCAGGCCGGATGCCTGACAGGTTCACCCCCCACTGGAGTATGAAAATGAAACGCTCAATCCTTTTGTTCAGTTGTCTTCTCGCAGTACTTTGCGCCACCGTCGGCGTCGGTGTCGTACAGGCACATGACAGCGCCGAAGGCACGGACGACGACGTCGCAGTCGTCTGCACCAACGACTCAGCCACGCCTTCGACAGGCGCCACGATCTCTCGCGACGGCCTCGAGTCCGGCGACGACAGCGACAAGACCACATCCGATGACTCTCCCGACGGTGAGGACATCAACGGCGATGACAGCAACGAGAACCTCGACGGCGAGGACGGCTCGGACCACATCGGCGGCGGCTCCGGTGACGATGAACTCGACGGCAACGGCGGCGATGACAGCATCCACGGAGACGAGGGCGACGACGACATCTGCGGCGAGGAAGGCGACGACCACCTCAGCGGCGGACGCGGCGATGACGACCTCGACGGCGGCGCTGGCGACGACAGCATCAACGGAAACTCCGGTGACGACACCGAGTCCGGTGGCAGCGGCGATGACCTCGTGATCGGCAGCCGCGGCGCTGACAAGCTCAGCGGTGGACCCGGCCACGACAGGATTCGCGGCGACAAGGGCAACGACCGCATCAACTCTGATGACGGTGTTCGCGATCGCGTCAGGTGCGGACGCGGCGACGACCGGGTTGTGGCCGACGCGAAGGACAAGGTCGCGCGCGACTGCGAGCACGTCACGCGAAACTGAGTCGCGCTCAGTCAGCGATACTTCGTCGTCAATGGCGAAGGTCAAGGACAGCACGGACAGGATTTCTCAGGCAGTGCGGATCGGCGAGGGATTTCAACTCGCCGATCTCGCTGCCGATTCGACGCCCGGATTCTCCGGAGGCAAGAAGGGCGCCGCCAGAGCGATGGCGGCGGCTGACGTCGAGATCTCCGAGCTGCAGGAGCGTTTGTACGCGAACGGTCGCGACGCAAACGGTCCGGCAGTTCTCCTGATCATCCAGGGAATGGACACCGCGGGCAAGGGTGGGATCATGCGCCACGTCGTCGGTCAGGTCGATCCGCAGGGGGTGAAGCTCACGGCCTTCAAGGCGCCGACCAAGGAGGAGCTCGCCCACCCGTTTCTCTGGCGCATCGGCAACGCGCTGCCGCGGCCCGGCTACATCGGCGTGTTCGATCGCTCCCAGTATGAGGACGTGCTCGTGGTGCGCGTGCACAACTACGTTCCGCGTGCGACCTGGGCCAGGCGTTACGCCCAGATCAACGCATTCGAGCGGAAGGTCGCGGAGTCCGGCACGTCGATCGTCAAGGTGATGCTCCACATCTCACGCGACGAGCAGAAGGCCAGACTCGCCGAGCGCCTCGCACGCAAGGACAAGTACTGGAAGTACAACCCCGACGACGTTTCCGAGCGCGCGCACTGGGCCGCCTACATGGAGGCCTACCAGGCGGTGTTCGACAAGACCAACACCGCGGTCGCTCCGTGGCATGTCGTTCCGGCCGACAACAAATGGTTCGCGCGATTGGCGGTGAACCAACTGCTGCTCGAGGAGCTGCGTGCGCTGAAGCTGAAGTGGCCGAAGCCCGGGTTCGACGTGGAGGCCGAACGGCAACGCCTCGAACTCAGCTGACGTTGAGCGGGTACGACTTGCGCGTGTTCGCCGTCGCGAGCAGTCGCTCGGCCAGCTCCTCGAATGCGACGCCGGCGGCCTCGGCGGCCATCGGCATCAGGCTTGTCCGCGTGAGTCCGGGGATCGAGTTGACCTCAAGCACCTGCGGCTCGCCTTGCTCGGGAACCATGAAGTCGACCCGCGCGAAGCCGTGGCAACCGAGCAGCCCGTAGGTCTGGACGGCGAGATCCGCAAGCCGTGCCGCGACATCGTCGGGTAGCTCAGCCGGGCAGACGTACTCGGTCTTGCCGATCTCGTAACGGCTCTCGAAGTCGTAGAAGTCGCCGCCGATCGGCACCGCTTCCACGGGTGGCAGCGGCTCGCCGTCGAGCACGCTGACGGCGATCTCGCGGCCCTTGATGAACTGTTCGATCAGCACGCGGTCGTCGTAGCTGAACGCTGACACCAGCGCGCCCGGGAGTTCGTCCTGGGAGGCGGCAAACTTGATTCCGAGCGCAGAACCCTGACGCGCCGGCTTCACGACCACGGGGAATCCGAGGTCGCCCTCGATCGTCGCCAGCGAGTCCGCGGCGCCGAGATTCCTGAAGGCCGTCTCGTTGAAGGTCACGAAGCGCGGAGTCGGAACGCCGTGCTTCTGCAGAACCAACTTTGTCACCGCCTTGTCCATGCACTGGATCGATGAGAGCACTCCGCAACCGGTGAACGGCAGACCGAGGATCTCCATCAGTTCCTGGACCGTTCCGTCCTCACCGCCGCGACCGTGCAGCGCGATGAACACCGCGTCGGGTCTGATCTCTTCCAGTCGCTGAACCAGTCCCTGGTCGACATCGACTTCGGTGACATCGTGACCGTTCGCGCGCAGGGCTTCAGCGATCCGTGCTCCGGAGCGCAGCGAGACCTGACGCTCGAGCGAACTGCCGCCCTTGAGGACCGCGACCCTCATTTGTTCCGCGCTCGCTTGAGCCGCTCGCCCGCGAGCCACGAGACGGACGTCTCGTCCTCGGCCGGCTTTGCGGGAGCGACGGTGCGGTGCTCGCCCGTCATCGTGCGCCACAGATCCAACTGATCGGCGAGGACCTCGCCGATGCGGCGAATGCCTTCGGTGATGCGGTCCTCGGGGACACCGGAGAAGTTCAGTCGCATCGAGTTCTTGCCGCGCACGACGTCGGAGCCGAGATACGCGCCGGCGCCCGGCACGAACGCGACGTTCGAGTGCAGCGCCTTTGCCAGCAGGTCGGTGGTGTCGATCATCTCCGGCAGCGTCGCCCAGATGAACAGGCCGCCGTCGGGCACTGTCCACTTCGCCTCGGGCGGGAAGTAGCGCTCCATCGCGGCGATCATCGCGTCGCGCCTGGATTTGTAGATCCCGCCCGCCGTCCGGACCCAGTCCTTCCAGTCGGCCTGCTCGAAGTAGGTGGTGATCAGGTACTGCGAGACGCCTGAAGAGTTGAGGTCGGCCGCGGCCTTGGCGATGTTGCACTTCTCGAGCACCGGTGAGGGCGCCTCGAGCCAACCCATGCGCAGGCCGGGCGCGAGGATCTTCGAAAACGTGCCGAGGTAGATCACGAAGTGGCCACCGTCGAGCTCACGCAACGTCGGAAGCGGCTCGCCGCTGTAGCGCAGCATCCCGTACGGGTTGTCCTCAAGCACAAGCAGCTCACGCTCGTTCGCGATCTCGACCAGGCGTTTGCGGCGCTCGAGCGACATCGTCACGCCGGCCGGATTCTGGAAGGTCGGGACGGTGTAGATGAACTTCGGCGTGATGCCCTCGCTGTCGAGCCGGTCCAGTTCCTGCTCGAGCAGATCGATCCGCATGCCCTCGTCGTCGAGATCGATCTGCACGGCCTCGGCCTGAAAGCTGAGGAAGCTCGGCACCGCGCCCGGGTAGGTCGGGGCCTCGGTGATGATCGTGTCGCCGGGATCGACGAAGACGCGCGTCACCAGGTCGATCGCCTGCTGGCCGCCGGTCGTCACGAGGATGTTCTCGCGATCGGCGCTGACCCCCTCGGCGCCCATCACCTCGACGATGCAGTCCTTCACACCGTCGATCCCGTCCGTCGGCGTGTACTGGAGCAGCTCGGCGCTGTGGTGGCGCGCCATGTCGACGAAGACGCTCTCGAGCACGTCCTTCGGGAAGCTCTTGGTGTCGGGCATTCCGCTGGCGAGACTGATCACCTCGGGGCGATCGGTGATCGACATCATGTCGCGCATCGCGCTCGTCTTGACCTTCTCGGAGCGTGCGGCGAACAGGCGCGCGTAACGCTCGATGTCGTGCTTGCTGCTGCGCTGTCTGCTCATGGTTGGTTATTCGCTGCTGACCATCTAGATTCCCACTTACCGTATCGAGATGGACACGATCTGGAACATCTGTCAGGCGATCGGCGTGGGTGCCGCAGCCGGTCTCTCGCCGCTCGTCGCACTCGCGGCCGTGGTGGTCTGCGTGGCCGCGAGCCTCGGTCTCGACACGTCCAACAAGGACTACGACTTCCTCGCCGGTGCGGCCGCGGTGATCGTTGCGATCGTCGTGCTGCTGCAGTCACTCGCGCTGATCGTCGTGCCCGGCGGCATGCTGACGCGCGTCTCCGCGGACCGACCGCGAATCATGCCGATTCATCTCGGCGTCGCGATCGTGCTCGGAGCGCTGGGCGGCGCAATCGTCTTCGGGACCCAGAACGATGCGGCCTGGATCGGCGCAGTCTTCGGCGGCCTGCCTGCCGCGCTCGTCGCGTTTTCCTCCGGCCGCCTGCTCAAGGGCGTCGGCGAGCGTCTCGCACGCGGCGAACAGCGCCAGCTCAAGGGTGCCAGTCGCGACGAAGCGAAAGCGGCGAAGGCCGACGCCGAAGCCTCGCTGCGCGTGCTCGCCTTTGGCGTTGACATCGTCACGATGATCGCCGTGGTCATCCCGCTGCTCCTGCCACCGGCCGGCCTGATCCTGCCGATCGTGGCAATCGCTCTGATCATCGGCGGACGTCGCCGCGAGGCCAAGAAGCACGAGGGCCTCCGTGTCCTCTCCTAAGGACCGCAAGAAGCTCTGCCTCGTAGTCGTCGACGGCATGCGCCCGGCGTCGCTGCAGAAAGCGATCGCCGAGGGCTCGGCGCCCAACTTCGCCAGGCTGATCCGCGAGGGCTACGCGAGCTCCGAATGCATTTCATCATTCCCGTCCCTGACGCCGGTCGCGACCTCCACGATCGTCACCGGACGTGGCCCCGCCGAGCACGGTGTGCCGTCGATGAACTGGTACAACCGCGACGAGAAGCGCTACATCGACTACGGCATCAGCTTCCCGGCGTCGCGCCGGAGCGGTGTGATCACGGTCCTGAAGGACCTCGTCTACCGGATCAACCAGGACCACCTCTCGCCCGACACGCCAACCTTCTTCGAGTCCCTGGAGAACGCCGGGATCCGCTGCGCCTGCACCACCTACATGATCTACCGCGGCCCGCACGAGCACAAGTTCGTCGGCAGCGGAATGGCCGGTGCGCTCGCCGGCGTCACCGGAATGTCGCGTCCCGCCTACGGACCGACCGACCTCTTGTACAGCGACATCTTCGATTCGATCGGCACCGAATGCCGCTCGAGCTTCGGCGTTCCCGGCAAGCGCGACCAGCACACCGCTTGCGCCGGGATCGAGCTGGTGCTTGCCGACCGCTATGAGTTCATGCTGCTCTCGTTTCCCGACAACGACAACTGGTCGCATCGCTTCGGACCGGATGAGCAGCCGGCCTCGATCGCCAACGCCGACGCGCAGTTCCAGCGCGTGCTCGACGCCGCCGGCGGGTATCGCCGATTCATGGAGGACCACGCGGTGATCGTCGTCTCCGATCACTCGCACAGCGTCGTGCACGAGGCGATCGACCTCGTCGAGATGCTCGGGGGCCACGATTGGGAGGTGCTGCAGCCGCGCAAGGGGAAGAAGCCGGGCGACGCGGACATCGCCGTCAGCCCCGCAGCCCGCGCCGCGCACATCTACGTGCTCGACCCTGCGCACCGCGGCGGCAAGCTCCCGCTGCTGGTCGAGGACCTGCGTCGCGAGCAGAAGATCGAACAGGTCTTCTGGCTCGATGAGGACGAGGCATACGGAGCGCTCGGCGAGGCCGAGATCCACTTCAAGCCCGGCACGCAGTACACCGACCGCCGGGGTGTCGGCTGGGATGTCGAGGGCGACCTGATCGTCCTCGATCTGTTCGTCGAGGGCGACGAGATTCACAGCGAGGAGTACCCGGACTCGCTCGCGCGCGTGTGGTCGGCGCTGCACTGTCCCGGCGCGGGCGATCTGATCATCACGCCGGAGCTCGGGTACGAGTTCCTCGACTGGGGCGGCGTCGCGCACGTCGGCGGCGGCACTCACGGTTCGCTGCACAAGGCCGACTCGGCCGCGCAGTTGATCGTCACCGGGACCGGCGAGCACCGTCGTGAGCAACGAGCCTGGTCGATCGCGGATGTGAACACGTTGGTGCTGGAGCACTTCGGGCTCTCAACCGGCAATTAACGCGCCGACCACTAATCTCGCCCGAATGAGCCTGGCCTCCAATCTTCCGACCCCGGTGCGGCGCACCGTCATGCGTGCATCGCGCGGCGTCGTGCGCCTGACCAAGTACAAGGACCGCTCCGAGCTCTCCTTCTGGACCGACCACTGGGACAAGCACATCCGCGAGGGCCATCTCTGGGGCGAGAACTCACTGGAGCTCTCGGGTGAGGCGGAAGTCGCCGCCACGTACGAGGAGCGTCGCTGGCAGCAGGCGCGCGCCGAGGTCAACCGCGTGCTGCAAGAGGCGAAGATCGAGGACAAGCACTTCTTCGACGGCAAGGTCGTGCTCGACATCGGGCCCGGCTGCGTCGGTTTTCCCGACGCCGTCTCGGTTCCGGCCAAGCAGAGCTTCGGGGTCGATCCGATCGCCGAGGGCTACGCCGACGCGGGGCTCCTGCTCGACTCCGACGCGATCTACCTGAACACGCCGGCCGAGCGCATTCCGCTGCTGTCCGGCAGCGTCGATGTGATCGTCTGCCGCAACAGCCTCGACCACGTCGACAAGCCGACGACGGTCGTCGCCGAGATCCACCGTCTGCTGAGGCCCGGCGGCACGCTGATCCTCAACGTCGACATCGATCACCCCGCGAGCCCGACCGAGCCGCACGAGATCTCGATCGCGACGCTGCGCTCGTGGCTGAAGGACTTCTCGATCCAACTCGAGGACGAGTGGGACATCGGACACGCCGGCGAGGACGTTCCGGGCCACGCAGTCGTCGTCGTCGCAACGCGCCCGTGACCGTTCCCGAACAAGGCGTGCAGGAGCAAGCAGTGCCCGAGCAGGTCGACCGCGAACGCCTGCACCAGCGCGTCGGCGAGGGCATGCGCCAACCACACAACTGGATCCAGCTGATCAAGTTCGGCGCGGTCGGAGCGAGTGGTTACGTCGTCAACCTCGCTGTCTACGAGATCGCGCGCCAGCAGTTCGACGTGCACTACCTGGTGGCGGCCGTGATCGCGTTCATCTTCGCCGTCACCAACAACTTCCTCTGGAACCGGCACTGGACCTTCAAGGCGACCGACGGTCACGCCGGCTTCCAGGCCCTGCGCTTCTTCGTCGTCAGTCTCTTCGCGCTGGCGTTCAACCTCCTGCTGCTCCAGGTCCTGGTTGCAGCTGGCGTCGGCGAGTTCCCGGCCCAGGCGGTCGCGGTGATCTGCGCCACGCCGCTGAACTTCATCGGCAACAAGCTCTGGTCGTTCGACAGTCGGCGCTAGGCCTCGAGCGGCACGATCAGCTGAGTGATGCTCGTCGCGGTGCCGTTCCGATCGGCCTCGATCAGCACGCCCATCAGGTGTTCATCGCCGCTGGCGCTGTCAAAGCGTTGGGGCATGCCGGTGCGCAGTTTCGTGATGATCGCTTCCTTGACGACGCCGATCACGCCGGCGCGCGAGCCGGTCATTC
This sequence comes from Thermoleophilaceae bacterium, assembly GCA_016462645.1. Classification (GTDB taxonomy): domain Bacteria; phylum Actinomycetota; class Thermoleophilia; order Solirubrobacterales; family JACPNS01; genus JACPNS01. The sequence goes on along the minus strand of JAEMSX010000007.1, from coordinate 21,250 downwards.
CAACGTCCGTGCAGTAGGCCGTGCCTTCGGGGAGCACGCGGGCGTCGGCGGTCGGCACGTGAGTGTGTGTTCCGACGACGGCGGTCACGCGCCCGTCGAGGAACCAGCCCATCGTCACCTTCTCGCTCGTCAGCTCGGCGTGGAAGTCGACGAGGATCAGGTCGGCGTCGCCGCTCATCTCGCGCACGAGTCGATCGGCGACGTCGAACGGGTTGCCGTCGTTGTCGAGGCCGAACTGACCGATCAGATTGATCACGCCGAGGCGCAGGCTGCCGCCCTTGGCCTCGACCACGACTGACCCCTTGCCGGGGTTGCTCGAATGCTGGTTGGCGCAGCGGATGATCGGCTTGCCCGAGTCGAGGTAGGCGTAGACCTCGCGGTGGCGGTAGGTGTGGTTGCCGAGCGTGATCACGTCGACGCCGAGGTCGAAGATCTCGTCGGCGGTCTTCGGCGAGATCCCCATTCCGCCGGCCGCGTTCTCGCCGTTGACCACGACGAAGTCCGGTTCGTGCTCCTCACGCAGCTTGGGTAGGAGCGCGCTGAGCGTGCGGCGTCCGGGCTCGGCGACGACATCGCCGATGAAGAGGATCTTGGGCATTCGGCGAGTCTACGGGTCATGCTCGCCCGCGCACGTTTATGATCCCGCTCCATGCCAGTCCTTGAAGGTCGCGACCTCGTCAAGCGCTACGACGAGCGGGCGGCACTCGATCACGTTTCATTCGTCGTGGAAGCTGGGGAAAGCGTCGCGATCGCCGGTCCCAACGGGGCCGGCAAGACCACCCTGCTCTCGATGCTCGCCGGCGTCACCACGCCCGATTCCGGCTCGGTCGAGCTGCCCGGGGGCAAGCTCGGGTGGGTCCCGCAGAAGGCGGCGGTCTACCAGAAGCTGACCGTGCGCGAGAACCTCGAACTGTTCGCGCGGCTGGAGAAGGTCGACGACGTCTTCGGCTCGGCGACGCGGATGATGGATCGCATCGAGCTCGCGCACCGCGCATCCGATCGCGCCGAGGATCTCTCGGGCGGAATGCGGCAGCGCCTCTCGATCGGCATGGGTCTGATCGCCGACCCCGCAGTGCTGCTGCTCGACGAGCCGTCCGCGGCGCTCGACCCGCTGCAGCGCGAGCGCCTCTGGGAACTGCTCGGATCGCTGGCCGACTCGGGGATCGGGATCGTCTTCTCGACGCATTCGGCCGGCGAGGTCGAGGGCCACGCCGATCGGGTGATCATCCTCGACGGCGGCAAGCTGCTCTACGACGGCGCGCCCGCCGACATCGGTCCAGGCGCGCACTTCGAGCTCGCGTTCATCAACTTCCTGCGTGCCAGACGCGCCCACGTCAACGTCGGCGGTGATGCCGAATGAAGCGGCTCGGCTACCTGCTCGGCAAGGACATGCGCCTGCTCAAGCGCACGCCGACGATCGTCATTCTGCTCGCGCTCTATCCGGCACTCGTCGCGGTGCTGGTCGGTCTTGCGGTCGGACGCCCGCCGACCAAGCCGCGCGTCGCGATCGTCAACCAGGTTCCCGAGAACAAGCGCGACATCCGCATCGGGGGCAAGAAGTTCGATCTCGACAAGCTGACCAAGGCGCTCTACGAGAACGTCGACGGCTACAACGTCAAGGATCCGGCGGCGGCGCTCGAAGAGGTCAAGTCGGGCGATGCCGTCGCGGCGGTGATCATCCCCGAGGACATCGTCGAGCAGCTCGAGTCGTCGAGCAGCCAGGGCACGATCGAGGCGATCTTCGACTCCACCGATCCGACGCGCAAGGCGTACGTGGAGAACACGATCAAGGGCCTGCTCGTCGACACCAACAACGAATTGACGAACCGTTTCACGGATGTCTCGCTCGACTACATCAACATCATCGTCAACGGCGGTGAGATCACCTTTGGCGGCGAGACGCGAAATATCGAGGGCCTCGCAAACGGCGCCGACCTGATCAAGGATGTCCTGCCGTACGTTCCGGCGCAGCAGCGCAAGGACCTGCAGGAATTCGCCGCGCTCTCCGAGGGCGCAAAACAGGGCGCGAACTTCGCGAAGTCATTGCTGCGCCGGGTCGGTCAACCGATCAAGCTGCAGAACAAGCCGGTCGGCACGAACTCTTCGCTCTCATCGCTGGCGGTGGCCGTGGCGGTCGCGGTCTCGGCGATGTTCGTCGCGCTGCTGCTCGGCGCCGGCATGCTGGCCTACGAACAGGAGGACCAGATGCTCACGCGGCTTCTGCGTGGGCTCGCGCCGCGAAGCACGATCGTGATCGAGAAGACACTGCTCGCCGGGATCTGCGCGCTGATCGTGGGCACGGTGATGGTGCTCGCCTTCGGGGCGTTCGTCGACATCCGTTGGGAGCGCGCGTTCCTGTGGTGGCCGGCGATCATCGTCGCCTCGATCTCATTCGGCGCGGCCGGCGTGATGGTCGGTGCCGCCAGCGGCGACGTGCGCGCCGCCTCGCTGGCCTCGTTCATGATCGGTCTGCCTTTGACCGCTGCAGCGCTCGTTCCGAAGGGCGCCGTTTCTGATGGTCTCTACAGCGTGCTCCAGGTGATCAACTCGATCTTCCCGTTCAAGCCGTCGCTCGACTTCCTGCGCGCCGGACTCTCGCCAGGCTTTGACGCGCTCTGGCCCGGGATCCACCTGGCGATCCTGATCCTCGCCTACTGCCTGATCGCTTCGTTTGCGATCAAGCGCCGCGTCGCCTGATCGGGCCGCTTCGCGGCGGGCATCGACGGGGAGCAGTGCTGTGACGCCGCGGTGACGGGTGTTACGGCAGTGGAAAGACTGGCCCTGGAGGGCGAGTGTTTACAAAGTTTCGGGCTTGCCTATGGGGTTCGTTCCAGGGGCTCGGTCTCGGCGCGGGTGCCGAACCCGGCGATCAGCGGGCGCGCCTGCGTGATCGCTTCGCGCACGGCCGGGATCTCGAGCGAAGCCTTGTGGCTTTCCGCCGAATCCCAGATCTCGGTGATCCAGATCGAATCGAGGTCGTCCTTGTCTGCGGCGATCACATAGCTGAGGCATCCCGGCATCGCTTCGCTCGAGCTCGCGAGGAGCTGCATCAGCCGCGCGCGTTCGCCCGGGACGGCCTGCATCTGTCCGATCAATCCGTACATTTCACTGCCACCGTACCGCCCGTGACAGATACAGTCAAAACATGGCTTTTCCAGCGACAAGGATGCGTCGGCTGCGTACCACCCGTTCAATCCGCGACCTCGTGCGCGAGAACGAAGTCGGCCCCGCAAACCTGATCGCCCCGTACTTCATCGTGCCGGGCGCGGGCAAGCGCGAGCCGATCGCGTCGATGCCCGGCATCGACCGCCTCAGCGTCGATCTGATGGCGCAGGAGGCAGCCCAGCTCCAAGAGCTCGGCCTCGCCGGTGTGCTGCTCTTCGGACTGCCCGAGGAGAAGGACGAAATCGGCAGCAGCGCCTGGGACCCGGACGGCCCCGTTCAGCTCGCCGTGCAGGCGATCAAGGCGGCGGCCCCGGAGCTGACCGTCGTCACCGACGTCTGCATGTGCGAATACACGACGCACGGCCACTGCGGCGTGATCGGGCCGCGCGGCGACGTGGACAACGACGAGACGCTCGATCTGCTCTCGCGCACGGCGATCTCGCACGCCGCGGCCGGCGCCGACGCCGTCGCGCCGAGCGACATGATGGACGGCCGCGTCGGCGTGCTGCGTGCCGCGCTCGACGAGGAAGACTTCACCGACACCGCGATCATCGCCTACAGCGCGAAATTCGCGAGCGCCTTCTACGGCCCGTTCCGCGACGCCGCAGATTCCGCCCCGCAGCCCGACGGGCACATCAAAGAGGACCGTCGTGGCTACCAGATGGACCCGGCCAACGCCCGTGAGGCAGTGCGCGAGGCGGTGCTCGATGTCGAGGAGGGCGCGGACATCGTGATGGTCAAACCCGGCCTTCCGTATCTCGACATCGTGCGCCAGGTGCGCGACGCCGTGCCCACTCCCGTCGCGGTCTACAACGTCAGCGGCGAGTACTCAATGCTCAAGGCGGCAGCGGCCAGCGGCTACCTTGATGAACGATCCGCCGTCGCCGAGTCGCTGCTTGCAATGCGCCGCGCCGGAGCGGACATCATCTTCACCTACCACGCGAAGGACTTTGCATCGTGGAACCAGTAATCCCCGACACCCCTGCAGCAACCGAAGACGGCATCAAGCCGATCGGAGAAGGTCGCAACCAGCCGAAGCTGCGATCGCGCGAGGGCGGCGCAGCCGTTCCGCTCGACGAGCGCGACAAGCAGCTGCTGAACCTGCTGCAGAGCAGCTTCCCGCTTGAGCCGTACCCCTACGACTCGGTTGCCGAAGAGCTGGGCGCGGATCTCGACTGGGTGCTGGAACGCACGCAGCAGCTCCTCGACGATCGCATCATCCGCGAGATCACTCCGATCTTCGACACGCGCGCGCTCGGCTACGAGTCGATGCTCGTCGCCGCGAGCGTCGATCCCGAGTATCCGCACCGCGCGGCTGAAGTGATCAACGCCCACCCGGGCGTCAGTCACAACTACCTGCGCAACCACGAGTTCAACCTCTGGTTCACGATCGCCACGCCGCCGGACTCCAAGCTCGGACTCCAGGGCACGCTCGACGTGCTCGCCCGCGAGGCCGGCGCGACCAGCGTCCGCTCGCTCCCGACGATCCGCCTCTTCAAGATCAACATGAATCTCGAGATGGAGAAGGGCACCGAGACGCTCGCTGCCCCAGGCGGCGAGTCGAAGGAGCGCCCGATCGACGCGATCAAGCTGACCGAGATGGACTACGCGGTGATCAAGAACCTTCAGGGCGCGCTCGAAGTGCGTCGCGACGTCTACCAGCCGGCCGCGGATGCGATCGGCATCAGCGTCGATGAGCTTTTGAACCACTGTCGCGACATGGTGGATCGCGGCCTGCTGCGCCGCGTCGCCGGAATCCTCTTCCACCGTCGCGCCGGCTTCTCCGCCAACGGCATGGGCGTGTGGAAGGTCCCCGCAGATCAGATCGATCGCATAGGCCCGCAGATGGCCGAGTTCCGCGGCATCTCCCACTGCTACCAGCGCCCGACCTACGAGGACTGGCCGTATTCGGTGTTCACGATGGCGCACGGCCGCTCGAAGGAGGAGTGCGATCAGATCCTCGACCAGATCGCCGAGGAGACCGGGATCCACGAGCGTGCGACGCTCTATTCCTCGACCGAATACAAGAAAATCCGCCTCAGGTATTTCACTCCCGATTACGCGGAGTGGGAAGCCAAACACGGCGCGTGACCCGGTCTGACGAGCTCTACGCCCGGGCATGCAAGGTGCTGCCCGGTGGCGTCAACTCGCCGGTCCGCGCGATGCGCTCGATCGGGCGCGACCCGCTCTTCATCGCCAAAGCACACGGCTGCGAGATCGTCGACGTCGACGGCGCGGCCTACATCGACTACGTCTGCTCGTGGGGTCCGATGATCCTCGGCCACGCCGATCGTGACGTCGTCGAGGCGATCGAGGGCGCGACCGAGCTCGGTACTTCATACGGCGCGCCGACCGAGGTCGAGGTGCAGCTCGCCGAGGCGATCGCCGATCGCGTGCCGAGCATCGAGATGGTGCGCATGACTTCATCGGGCACCGAGGCCGGGATGTCCGTGCTGCGACTCGCGCGCGCCGCGACCGGCCGCGACAAGATCCTCAAGTTCGCCGGCGCCTACCACGGGCACAGCGACAGCCTGCTCGTCGATGCCGGCTCGGGCCTCGCGACGCTCGCCGTCCCGGGCAGCCCCGGCGTGACCACCGGATCCTCAAAGGACACGATCGTCGTCCCGTGGAACGACCGCGACGCGCTGATCGCAGCCTGCACCGAACACGAATTCGCCGCGCTGATCGCCGAGCCGTGCCCGGCGAACATGGGGCTTGTCCCTCCGGCAGATGGTTTCCTCGAACTGCTGCGCGAGCAGGCCGACGCAAACGGCGCGCTGCTGATCTTCGATGAAGTGATCAGCGGTTTCCGCGTTGCGCGTGGCGGCTACCAGCAGCTCGCCGGCGTGACGCCTGACCTCACGATGCTCGGAAAGATCGTCGGCGGAGGGCTGCCGGCCGCGGCGTACGCCGGCCGTCGCGAACTGATGGAGATGATCTCGCCCGCCGGCGACGTCTACCAGGCGGGCACGCTCTCAGGCAATCCGCTGGCGATGACCGCGGGCCTCGCCACGCTGGGCAAGCTCGACGATCAGGCCTACTCCGTCCTTGCGCTGCGCACGCACGACCTCGCAAACGGGCTCGCCGCCGCGGCAGCTGATGCCGGTGTCGAAGTCTCGATCGTCAGCGAATGCGGCCTGCTCACGATCTTCTTCGCCTCGAGCGCGCCGACCGATTACGAGGCGGCCAAGGCCTGCGATCTCGAGACGCACGCGGCCTGGTGTCGCGCGCTGCTCGAGCGCGGCGTCTACGCCCCGCCGTCGCAGTTCGAGGCCTGGTTCCCGTCGCTGGTCCACGACGACGCGGTGATCGAGCGCACGCTCGAGGCCGCGCGCGGCGCATTCGAAGCGGTCGGAAGATGAACGCCGCCGCGCCGCCGTTCGAGATTCTTCCCGCCGAGCGACTGATCGCCGATCGTCGCAACGACGTGCCGGCGACGGCGGTCGAGTCGGCACCGAGCCTGCGGCTGGCCGCGGCCGAAGTCGTTCGCGAGGGCTACCTCCTGCACTACGGCGAGCCGCGTTGGTACGCCATCCCGGATCGCGACCTGGCGCTGCTTGCAGGGGACCGGATGTACGCGGCGGGACTCGCAGTTCTGGCCGCGGAAGGCGACACTTCGGCAGTCAGCGCGCTGGCCGCGCTCATCGCCGGTTGTGCGGAAGCTCACGCAGTTGATGAAAGCGCACGCGCAGACGAATTGTGGGAGTCCACTTTGGCTATGCTTGCGCCCGGTTCGGACTGATCCTTCCTTGATCTGATCCGCACGAATCCTTCTCACGATGCCCCCGGAAACAGACACCAAGACCTCCTCGGCTGACGCGGCCAAGCCGCCGAAGTCCAAGTTCACCGCTGATCGCGGTTGGCCGGGCTCATTCGAGGGCGAGACCGTCACACGCCGTTCGTTCATGACCGGCGTCGCTCTCACCGCCGGTGGTGTCGCGTCGATGATGTTCGCGCTGCCGGCGCTCGGCTTCGCGCTCGGACCGCTGTTCGAGAAGACGAATCACATCTCGCTGCTGGACGTCGGCCCGGTCGACGAGTTCCCGGCAGACACGTTCGTTCCGCAGGTCGTCACCACGACCGCCGGCATCGGCGAGGTCGGCAAGACGCTCGTCTACATCCGTAAGAACGACAACCCGACACCAGAGCAGAGCTGGCCGTTCGTCGCGATTTCGAACCGCTGCGCCCACCTCGGTTGCCCGGTCCGTTACATCGAGGCCGCCAAGAGTTTCATCTGCCCGTGTCACGGCGGCACCTACAACTTCGAGGGCGAAGTCACCGGCGGTCCGCCGGTCCGCCCGCTGGACCGATTCGAAACCTACGTTCAGAACGGTCGGGTCATGCTCGGAGCCCGCTTCTCGGTCAACTCGCAGCTCGAGCGCGTCCCGACGCGCGACCCGGGTGAGCACGTTGACGGCGTGTGGCAGGTCCTCTACCCGCCGCGCCCGACCACGTAATTCGCCCGATCACCCAAATCTTTAGATGCCGCCCAAACTAAGCAACCCGCTCAAGAAGAACGTCTCGGACCTGCCGAAGCCGCCGATGCCGCCGCTTCCCCCGAGCCTGCGCCCGAACCCGAAGCCGGGCCCGAAGGAAGAAGTCACCGTCGGAGAGGCCGCAGCCGCCGGCGGAACGAGCGTCGTCGCATGGATCGACGAGCGCACCAGCGGCTCGGGCTTCCTGCGCGGCTTCCTCTTCCGCAAGGTGCCCAAGGGCACGAACTGGTGGTACACGCTCGGCTCGGCGACGATGTTCGCCTTCATCGCGCAGGCCTTCACCGGCGTCTTCCTGGCGATGTACTACACGCCGAGCCCGACCGAGGCCTACGAGTCGATGCGCCACGTCAACAACGACGTGTTCCTCGGTGAGTTCGTCCACGGCATGCACAAGTGGGGAGCGACCGTGATGACGGTCCTCGTCTTCGTGCACATGGCAAGAACCTTCGTCTTCGGCGCCTACAAGTACCCGCGTGAGCTCAACTGGATCGTCGGCGTCCTGCTGCTGATGATGACCATGATGATGGGCTTCACCGGCTACCTGCTGCCCTTCGACCAGCGCTCCTTCTGGGCCACGGTCGTCGGCGTGAACCTGAACGGCACCGGCCCGATCATCGGCCCGTACCTCGCAGACTTCCTGCGTGCCGGATCGGACTTCACCGCGACGACGCTCTCCCGCTTCTACGCGATCCACATGATGCTCGTGCCGGGATTGATCGGCGCGCTGATCGGTGCCCACCTCTACCTGGTCGCCAAGCTCGGCACCTCGGCTCCGCCGTGGAAGAAGGCTGACCTTCCGACCAGCGACGAGAAGCGGGTCTAGTCAGATGGACGCACGCCAGAAGGAGCAGTACCTCCGCGAATACAGCGCGCTGAAGGCCAAGGGCAAGCCGTTCTTCCCCTACGCCGTCGGCAAGGACGGCCTGATGGCCTGTGTCGTGCTGATCGTGATCATCCTGATGTCACTGATCCTCGGCGCCGAGCTCGGCCCCAAGGCCGACCCGACCACCACTTCCTACGTGCCGCGTCCGGAGTGGTACTTCTTCTTCCTCTTCGAGCTGCTGCGCGTGATCAAGCCGCCGGAGCTCGTGTTCGTCGCAACACTCGGTATCCCGAACATCGCGATCGGTCTGCTCGTCCTGCTTCCGTTCTACGACCGCGGTCCCGAGCGTCGCCCCGAGCGTCGCCCGATCGCCATGACCTGCATGGTGCTCACGATCGTCGCGATGACCTACCTGACCCTCCTCGGTTCGCTGGCCGGTTCGCCGACCGAGATCGACATGGAGGTCGCACCGCAGTATGAGTACGGCAAGGAAGTCGCCGCGAACTCCGGTTGCCTGGGCTGCCACAAGTTCGGCGAGAACGGCAACGACGGCCCCGGTCCGAACCTGACGAAGATCGGTGCACGTCTGCCCAAGCAGGCGATCGAGCGCACGTTGAACAACCCGACGGCGCCGATGCCGAGCTTCAAGGACATGCCGCAGGCACAGAAGACTGCGCTCGTGGACTTCCTTGGCCAGCTGCGCTGATACGCGCCTCGCTTTCCCTCTTCCTCTAGTCTCCACGCCATGAGCGACTCCGCCGCCGCGCAAAAAGGCACGCTTCCTGAAGAGCAGGTAGAAGCGATGTTTGACCGCATCGCCAAGCGTTACGACCTGATGAACTCCGTGATGACCGCTGGTCTTCACGACGAGTGGCGCCGCCGCGCCGTGAAGGTCGCCGGCGTGAAGCCCGGTGATCACGTGCTTGACGTCGCGACCGGCACCGGAGACCTCGCATTCGAACTCGCAAGGGCGGTCGCCCCCGGCGGAAGCGTCACCGGCGCGGACTTCTCCGAGGAGATGCTCTCCGTCGCGCGCCAGAAGCAGGGCAGCGAGGCCACAGGCCTCGATGCAGAAATCGTCTTCGAGCAGGGCAACGCACTCGACCTGAAGTACGACGACGACACCTTCGACGCCGTGACTGTCGGTTTCGGCGTGCGCAACTTCTCCGACCTCGCCGCCGGCCTCACGGAGATGGCCCGCGTCGTGCGCCCCGGTGGCAAGTTTGTGATCCTTGAGATCTCGCAACCTCAGAAGGGCGCGCTCAGCTACTTCTACAAGGCATGGTTCGACGGCCTCGTTCCGTTCATCGGCAAGTTCGCGGGCGAGGACTCCGCGTACACCTACCTGCCGAATTCGGTCAAGCGCTTCGCCAAGCCCGAGGCGCTCGCCGCTGTACTGCATGAGGCCGGCACGGAGCAGGTCGGCTGGATCAGCCTCGCCGGCGGCATCATCACGATTCACCACGGCGTCGTCGTCTAAGGCGGCCACCGTGAGCGGCGACACGCGCGCGTTCCAGGCCTTGGCGGCGACGGTCGGCGAGAGCATCACCGCGCGCCTCGCCGATGTCGAGCAGCGCCTCACCGAGATCGTCGAGGCGCGCGATCCCGGCGCGACCGCGCCGGCCCTCGTCACCCTGCGGGCCGGAGGCAAGCGCCTGCGCCCGTTGCTCGTGCTCACCTGCGGTGCGATCGACGATGCCACGCCAGAAGCCGCAGCTGCGCTGATCAGCGCGGGCGCGGCAGTGGAGCTCGTGCACATGGCGACGCTCGTGCACGACGACGTGCTCGACGACGCGGACCTGCGGCGCGGCAAGCCCACGGTTTACGCCGAGAACGGCCGCGACGCCGCGACGCAGACCGGCGACATGCTGTTCGCGCTCGCCTTCATGGAACTCACCGCGAGCGGCGACAGCGCCCAGGTCCGCGCGCTCTCGGACGCCTCATCCGGCCTCGCCCAGGGCGAACTCCTCCAGCGCGAAGACGCGTGGGACGCCACCGTCACGCGCGAGCGCTACCTGCGCCGCTGCCTCCTGAAGACCGCCAGGCTGTTCGAGGCCGCCGCGCAGCTCGGGGCCCACGCCGGCGGTCGCCCGGAGCTCGCCGAGCAGTTCGGCTCGTTCGGCTCGAAGGTCGGCCTCGCATTCCAGCTTGCAGACGACGTGCTCGACGTCGTCGCACCAACTGAAGTCACAGGCAAGACCCGCGGGGCCGACCTGCTGGACGGGACAGTCAACCTTCCGCTGATCGTCGCGGCTGAGCGCGATCCGGCACTTGCCGATCTCGACCTCCGCGCGATCAACACACCCGAGCAGGCCGCGAACGTCTGTGACCGCATCGCCACCACCGGCGCCCCCGATGACGTTCTCGCCGAGGCCCGCCAGCTCGTCGAGGAGGCCAAGCAGATGTTCGGCCCCGAGATCTCCCGCGCGGAACGCCAGGTGCTCTCCTCGATCGCCGATCAGGCGGTCGGTCGCAACGCCTGACGGGTCCGCCCGCCGGCCCAAGAAGAAGGACCGCTCTCGCGAGCGGCCCTTGATCAATTCGTATTCCCCGGGGGGGTGGGTCCTACGAAGTGGTTTAGAAGTCTTCCGGCAGGATGTGTCCGCCGTCGAGAGCCCCGACAAACGAGTTGATCTCGGTTGCCATGTTGGCGTATGTCAGGTTGCGCAGGTCACGGACCAGAGAGTCGGTGCCGCGGTCGAGCAGGCAGTCGAACTTCTCGATCAGTTCTTCATCCATCACACCCGGCGAGACGTCCTCGCAGTTGGGGCAACGGAGCGTTACGCGCCACAGTGTGCCTTCGGCCTGCTCCCAGTCAATCGGGTAGACCATGTCGCAGTCACAGTGGACGCAGTTGGCAACTTCATCGATACGGCTGGCGACGTTGTCCTCGACGCGCCGTGTGCGCTGCTCGCGCTTGCTGATCTTGTTGTTGTAAGGGTTCACTTTGAGTCTGCTCTTTGTGGGAGTGCCTTGCGGCTTGGCTCACGTATCGGCCGTCACCTTCGATGGCTTTAGTCCCGAATTTCGCCAATTGGCCAAGTGTTGAAGTCCCTGGCCCTGAATAGACTGATCCCCTCATGGTTCTCTCCGACGGAACAATCAAGGCCGAGATCGAATCCGGACGCATCGTGATCGATCCGTACGAGCCGGGCAACATTCAGCCGGCAAGCATCGACGTGCGCTGCGACGCCAAGTTCCGGGTCTTCCACAACGGCCGTCACCCGTACATCGACGTGCGCAAGCCGATGGACGATCTCACCGAACTCGTTGAGATAGCCGGCGACGAGCCTTTCATCCTTCATCCCGGCGAGTTCGTGCTCGGCCAGACGCTCGAACGTGTATCGATTCCCGACGATCTCGTCGCCCGCCTCGAGGGCAAGAGTTCGCTCGGCCGACTCGGCCTGCTGATCCACTCGACGGCCGGGTTCATCGACAGCGGCTTCACCGGCAACATCACGCTCGAGCTCTCCAACGTCGCGAACCTGCCGATCACGATCTACCAGGGAATGCCGATCGGTCAGATCTCCTTCATGCGCCTCGATCGCGCCGTCGAGAAGCCCTACGGCTCCGGCGAGCTGACCAGCAAGTACCAGGGTCAGGCCGAGCCGACACCCAGCAGCTACCACCTGAACTTCTCCAAGTAGCCGGATTAACGCGTAGTCTCAAGCCATGCCAGGAAACATCGGACCATTCGAGATTGCGGTCGTACTCGTAATCGTTTTGATCATCTTCGGCCCCAAGCGGCTGCCTGAACTCGGCCAGTCACTCGGCCGCAGCATCCGCGAGTTCAAGGGCTCGATCAGCGGCGACCACGACGACAAGCCCGTCGTGACCGAGATCGACGAGGGCGAAAAGGACAAGGTCGAGACCACCGTCACGGCGACCCCAGTAGACCCCGACAAGCCGCGGGAAACCTCGGCCGGCTCCTAGTCGCCCGCCCGGGCTGATCCCAAGGGATTTGGATCCATGGGCAAGATCAAACCAATCGCGCATGAAGATGAGCTGAGCCTCGTCGAACACCTCGATGAGCTGCGCACGCGACTGCTCATCATCATCGCTGCGTTTGTGGCGGTGCTCGCGGTCTGCTTCTGGCAGAACGACAAGATTCTCGAGATCGTCAACGGGCCGCTTCCGGAAGGGACCCAGCCGGCGACCTTCGCGGTTTCCGAGGCCTTCATGTCGACGCTGACCGTGACGGCTTATGCGGCGCTGATCATCACCAGTCCGTTGATCGTCTACCAGCTGTACGCGTTCGTGGTTCCGGCGTTCAGTGAGGATGAGCAACGGATCGCGCGGCCGCTGATGCTGCTCACCCCGCTCCTGTTCATCGGCGGATGCGTGTTCGGCTACTACATCGTGCTTCCGGCCGCCGTCAATTTCCTGCTGAACTTCAACGCCGACCAGTTCAACATCCTGTTGCGCGCGAGCGACTACTACAGCTTCTTCGGCATGACCGTCCTGGCGATGGGCGCGCTGTTTGAAATGCCGCTCGCGATCCTGATCGCAGCGCGGATGGGCGTCGTGACCTCGCAGCAGTTGCGCTCGAATCGGCGCTATGCGGTCCTGATCATCGCGATCGTCGCAATGCTGCTGCCGGGCGTTGACCCCGTCTCGATGCTGATCGAAATGGTTCCGCTGCTGCTGCTGTTCGAGCTTTCGATCTGGCTGACCGTCTGGTTCGCGAAACCCGAGCCGCATGAAGATGCCGTTACGGCGCCGAAAACAGCCGAACCAGACGCCGCGATGCGGTAGCTTTCCCGCCGGGAAATGCTGTTTGACCTACAGGGATCTCGCAAGACCGCCGTCAAGGTGATCTATCTGGGCCTGGCCATCCTCATGGCCGGTGGTCTCGTGCTGTTCGGAATCGGCAGCAGCGTCAACGGCGGGCTCGCAAATGTCTTCAGTGGCGACAGCGGATCATCCGCCGCCAAGGACAACGTGAACAAGTACGCCGAGCAGGTTCAGGCCGATCCGAAGAACAAGGTCGCCCTGCAGAACCTGATCGCCGCGCGCTACTCGCTCGCCGGCACTCCGGAGAACTTCAACCAGGAGAAGGGCACGTTCTCTCAGGAGGGCAAGGACCAGCTCGAACTGATGAAGGACGACTGGAACGACTATCTCAAGCTGACCGACGACAAACCCAATCTTGCGACGGCGAACTACGCGGTCAGCGGCTTCCTCGGACTCGAGGATGCCAAGGGCGCGACCAAGGCCCAACAGATCATCACCGAGAAGCAGCCCAACGCGGCCAACTATCTCGCGCTGATGCTCTACGCCTCGTACGCCGGCGACTCACTGGTGGCGTCGGGAGCGGAAGTCCAGGCGAAGAAACTTGCGACCAAGGATGAGAAGAAGGACGTCCTCGCTCAGATCAAAGAGATCAAGAAACAGATCGGCGATCGCAACGCCGAAGTCCAGAAGCAGATTCAGGAGCAGTTCGCCCAGCAGGCTCAGGGCGCGGCCGGCGGTGGCGCTCCGGCCAACCCGTTCGGTGGCATCGGCGGCGCAGCAGCCGGCGCTCCAGCGGGCCAGTAGTTTCAGTTCAGTACCCTTTCTTTCTCCGGGCCATTAGCTCAATTGGCAGAGCAGGGGACTCTTAATCCCAAGGTTGAAGGTTCGATTCCTTCATGGCCCATTTTGTGCGCTGAGCGGCGCGTTGGACTGCGTCCTTCGGTGGCTCACGACCGAGAGGTCGCTTCGCCACCTGCGTCCTTGCCAACCCACCGCTCAGCTCACAAAATGAGGCGGATGTGACTGAATCACTCCAAAACGAACTTGCGGTACTTGATGGGCAGTTGATGCCGGTCGAGCAAGCGACGATCCCGGTTACCGACGACGGGTTTGTTCGTGGCGACGGCATCTTCGAGGCTTTTCGCGTTTATGGCGGCAAGCAGTACGGCCTCAGCCGACACCTTGACCGGCTCGTGCTCTCGGCGGCCGGGATGCGGCTCCCGATTGATGTGGACTCGATCCGCCGCGATGTGGAGACGCTGATCGAAGCTCGCGGTGAGGCTGACTACGCGATCCGCATCGTCTGCACACGCGGTGGCCACACTGTGGTCAAGAGCGAGCCGCTGCATGAGTTTCCTGATTCGATCTCGCTGTGCGTCGTTGACTATCGGACGACGATCGTGCTTGATGGGCTGAAGACTCTCTCCTATGGGGGCAACGTGCTCGCCAATCGCATTGCGGTTGAGCGTGGGTTTGATGAGGCGTTGCTCGTGACGCCGGCAGGCCTGCTGCTCGAAGGACCCACGGCCTCGCTCTTCTTCTCGCCCGACGGCAAGAAGCTGATCACGCCGCCGCTCGACGACGGGATCCTCGACTCGATCACGCGCATGGCGTTGCTCAAGGGGCTGGACGTTGAAGTGCGCAGCGCGGCACTTGAAGAAGTGCTCGGCGCTGAAGAAGCGTTTCTCTGTTCCTCGATTCGCGAGATCCAGGCGATCAACCGGATCGACGACCACGTGATGGCCGCCCCCGGCCCGCTCACCACCGCCGCCAAGAAGCTCTACGCGGAAGCGGTCCAGGCAAGAATCGCCGACGCCGCCGCGAACATCTCCTAAGACCTCCGCGCGCCTCGGCGCGGGCCGGCACCCCCTTTTCATGCACGTACTCACCATCATTGGCAACCGTCCGCAGTTCGTCAAGCTGGCCGCCGTCAGCCCGCTGCTGCGCGAGCGCCACACCGAGACGCTGATCCACACCGGGCAGCACCACGACCGCGAACTCTCCTCCGTGTTCTTCGAACAGCTCGGCCTGCCCGAGCCGGACCACAACCTCTCGATCGCCGGCGGCTCCAACTCACAGCAGTCAGCGCGCATGCTCGAAGCGCTCGAGCCGATCGTTGCCGATGCTTCGCCCGACGTCGTGCTCGTCTACGGCGACACGAACTCCACGCTCGCCGGCGCGCTCGTCGCCGCGCAACTGAAGATCCCGCTCGCACACGTCGAAGCCGGACTGCGCTCCTTCGACCGCGCCATGCCCGAAGAAGTCAACCGCGTCGTCTGCGACGCGCTCGCCGATCTCCTGCTCGCCCCCGGACCCGCCGCCGCCGACAACCTTGCGCGCGAAGGCGTGATCGGCGACGTCGTCGTCACCGGCGACGTGATGGGCGATGTGGTGCTCGGGCTCCCGGACGGCGCCGCGGCCCACGAGTTCGGCGTCGTGCTCAACGGCTACTTCCTGGTCACCGCACACCGCGCCGCCAACGTCGACGACCCTGAGCGACTCGCCAAACTCGTCGACCTGATCCTCTCGCTCGAACTCGCGGTGATCTTCCCGGTCCACCCGCGCACCCGCGCCCGGCTTGAGCAGTTCGGCCAGCTCGAACGTCTCGAGGCAGCTCCCACCGTCACGCTTGCGCCCCCGCTCGACTACGCCACCACGATCTCCCTTGCCGCCGACGCACGCGCCGTCCTCACCGACTCCGGCGGCCTCCAGAAAGAGGCCGTCTGGCTCGGCACGCAGTGCATCACCCTGCGACCAAGCACCGAATGGCTCGAAACGCTCGACGGCGGCTGGAACACCGTCGTCGACCTCGATCCGGTGCTCGCGGCCCAATCGCTCGCCAAACCGCCTCTCGGGGACGCTCCGCGGCTCTACAACGCCGGCAACGCGGGCGCAGCGGTCGTTTCCGCGCTGGAAGCGCGTTTCGCGCCAAACGCGGCGGGTGCGGGGGTAAAGTCAGCGTGATGACTGAAATCCCTCGGCACCGCTTCGAGACAGTCGGCGTGATCGGTCTCGGTTACGTCGGGCTACCGCTCGCCGTAGCGTTCGCCGAAGCCGGCCTCCGCGTCGTCGGCGTGGACGTCGACCAGTCGAAGCTCACCGAACTCAACGCCGGGCGCTCCTACATCGAGGACGTCCCCGCCGGCCTGATCGCCGAGAACGCCGAGGCCTTCACCTGGACCAGCGACTACTCCGAGCTGGCCGCCGCCGACGCAGTCGTGATTGCCGTTCCGACCCCGCTGACCCCCAACCGCGAACCCGACCTCGGCGCGCTCGTCTCCTCCGCCACCGCGCTCTCGAGCGTGCTGCGCGAAGGCCAGCTCGTCGTTCTGGAATCCACCACTTACCCCGGCACCACACGCGAGCGCCTCGTGCCGATGCTCGAAGAGTCCGGTCTCAAAGCCGGAGCGGACTTCTTCGTCGCCTTCTCGCCCGAGCGCATCGACCCGGGCCGCACCGACTTCACCCTGCGCACCACGCCGAAGGTCGTCGGCGGCGACGGTCCCGAGGCCGCCGCCCGCGCCAAGGACTTCTACTCGCTCGTCTGCGACACCGTCGTCGAGGTCTCCGGGCCTGAGGTCGCCGAGATGACGAAGCTGCTCGAGAACATCTACCGCGCCGTGAACATCGCGCTCGTCAACGAGATGGCCGTGATCTCCGACCGCATGGGGATCGACATCTGGGAAGTCGTCGAGGCCGCCGCGACCAAGCCCTACGGATTCGCCAGCTTCAAGCCCGGCCCCGGCCTTGGCGGCCACTGCCTGCCGGTCGACCCGTTCTACCTCTCCTGGAAGGCGCGTGAGTACGGCGTCTCAGCCGAGTTCGTCGAGCTGGCCGGTCGCACCAACACGAACATGCCGCGCTTTGCGACCGAGCGCGCGATGGCGACGCTGAACAAGGCCGGCGTCGCCACCTCGAACGCCGAGATCGCCGTGCTCGGCGTCTCCTACAAGCCTGACGTCGGCGACCTGCGCGAATCGCCCGCGCTCGAGATCATGGAACAGCTGGCTGCGCTCGGCGCGACGATCAGCTACCACGACCCGCACGTGCCCGATCTGCCCTCCTTCGATCTCTCCTCCGAGCCGCTCGACGCGATCCTCGGGCGCGCGGACCTCGCGCTGATCGTCACCGCGCACAGCGCCGTCGACTACACAGAGGTCGTCGCCAGCGCCAAGCAGGTGCTCGACTTCCGCGGCGTCACGCGCGGGCTCGATGTGGAGTCCGCGAAGGTCGTCAGGCTCTGACGCGTGAGTGACGCGGTTTCAATCGGTGTTCTGGGTCTGGGCTACTGGGGTCCGAATCTCGCGCGCAATTTCGCGGCGCTGCCAGACGCCGAAGTGACCTGGCTCTGCGACGGCGACCCCGGCGCGCTGGAGCGCCAGCGCCCCGCGCACCCGTCGGCGCAGCTGACGAGCGACTTCGACCAGCTGCTCGCCGACCCCGCGCTCGACGCCGTCGTGATCGCCGCGCCCGTCCCGGCGCACGCCGAGCTCGCCCTGCGCGCGATCGACGCCGGCAAGCACGTCTTCATCGAGAAGCCGATCGGCGCGACGCTCGCCGAGGCCGAAGCCGTCGCGGCAGCCGCCACCGCGAGCGACCGCATCGTGATGGTCGATCACCTGCTCGAATACCACCCGGCCGTCATCAAGCTGCGTCAGCTGATCGAGGACGGCGAGCTCGGCGACATCCGCTACGTCTACTCGACGCGCCTCAACCTCGGCAAACTGCGCACCGACGAGAACGCGCTCTGGAGCCTCGGCCCGCACGACGTCTCCGTCGCGCTCGCCCTGATCGACCAGGAGCCGAACGAGATCTCCGCCCACGGCGAGTCGTACATGAACCCGGGCGTCGAGGACGTCGTCTTCGGTTATCTGCGCTTCCCCACCGGAGTCGCCGCGCACATCCACCTCTCCTGGCTTGACCCGCACAAGGAACGCCGCATCACCGTCGTCGGTTCAAACAAGATGGCGACGTTCGATGACATGTCGATCGAGGGCAAGCTGACGATCTACGACAAGGGCTTCGACGAGAACTTCGAGTCCTACGGCGAATACCTCGCGCGCTCGGGCGACATCACGATGCCGCACATCTCCAACGAGGAACCGCTGCGCATCGTCTGCCGTCATTTCGTCGAGTGCATCCGGACCGGCCAGACGCCGCGCACCGACGCCGCGTCCGGTCTGCGCACCGTCCGCGTGCTCGAAGGCCTGCAGAACTCGCTCGACTCCTCACGCGCGGGCGCCGAAGTCTGATGATCGGCGCCGACGTTCAGATCGGCGAGGGGGTTGTCATCCACCCCGGCACGGTGATCGGCGACGGCTGCATTCTTCAGGACGGCGCGATCGTCGGCAAGCCAGCCGTGCTCGGCAGGACTTCGACCGCAGCCGGCGCCGCGGCGCCCGCAGTACTCGGCGCCGGGGTGGCGGTCTGTGCGAACGCCGTTGTGTTCGCCGGAGCCGAACTCGCCGACGGCGCGATCGTCGGTGACCACGCGATCGTGCGCGAGCGGGCGAAGATCGGCGCGGGCTCGATTGTCGGCGCGAACGTCGTGGTCGAGAACGACACGGTCGTCGGTGCACGCGTGAAGATCCAGACCGGCGCATACGTCACGGCGCACGTGATTGTCGAGGATGACGTCTTCATCGCACCTGCTGTTGTCACCACGAACGACAACACAATGGGCCGCCACGGATCCGATCACAGCAACAAAGGCCCGGTTTTTCGTCGTGGATGTCGCGTAGGTGCGGCTGCAGTGATTCTCCCGGGCATCGAGATCGGCGAAGAGGCGTTTGTGGCCGCGGGCTCGCTCGTGACGCGGGATGTGGCCCCCGGAATGCTTGTGATGGGCGCTCCAGCACGCGAAGTGCGTGCAACGGGCTCTGCACGCTGACCCACCCGATTTTCTAATTCGATTGAAGTTCCGCCCGTAGCTGCCGATACAGGGCGAGTACAACAATCGTTGAGGTGGACCTATGTCAGACGGCCAGTTTCCGCCCGAGTCTCCGCAAGACCCGGTCAACGCCACGCAAGAAACAAGCTCAGAAAATCTTTCGCAGGAACCCGGACTCGCGCCGATCGGCGCGTCCACGCCCGGCGAATGGCCGCAGAATCCTGACGAGCCCGCCATTGACGTGCCCGTTGGTGGTCAGTACCCGGACGACATGTTCGGCGTCGACAACGACGCCGCCGAAATATCGTTTCCGCAGGACGCCAGTTCCGGGGGACTCGCCGACGTCGGACTTTCCTACGGCGACGGCAGCGACATGGAGCTGCCCCCGCCGGCCGAACCGCAGCCGCTGACCGAGCTTGCGATGGATCCGATCCCGGCGCCGCAGAGCGACGCGGGCGGAGACATGTTCTCGGTGGACGAGTTCATCGAGCCTGAACCCGAGCCTGCGTTCGAGCAGGCCGCCGCGCCGCCGCCGCTCGCCGCTCCCGCCGACAACGGCGACATGTTCTCGATCGACGATTTCGATGACGACGCAGTCGTGCAGGAGAACACCTTTGAGATTGAGGATCCCGGGGCAGCCGCTGCCGGCGGAGACATGTTCTCGATCGACGACATCGCGGGCGACGAATCCGCCGCCGAGCCGGCTTTCGAGCCGCAGGCCGCAGAGCCGCTTGCCGCGCCGGAGCCACTGGCGGCCCCGGAGCCGCTCGCTTCGCCCGAGCCGCTCGCCTCGCCCGAGCCCCTCGCCTCGCCCGAGCCGCTGGCATCGCCCGAGCCGCTGCCGGCCCCGGACGCGGAGCCGACGTTCGAGCCGCTCCCCGCAGAGCCGCTTGCCGCACCGGAGCCGCTGGCCGCCGAACCGCTTGCCGCACCCGAGCCGATGGTTGCGCCCGAGCCCGCCTTCGAGCCCGCCCCCGAGCCCGCTTTCGAAATGGAGCCGCCGACCTTTGAGCCGCAGGCACCCGCCGAGCCGCTTGCAGCGGCCGAGCCGCCTCCTGTCCCGGAACCGAGCTTCGAGATGGAGCAGCCTGCCTTCGAGCCCGTTCAGGAAGTTCAGGACGAGTCGCCGATGGTCGAGATGCCGGCGCTGGCAGACGCGCTTTCCGCAGTACCGGACGAGCCCGCGACTCCGGCCCTCAACGATCGCGAGGCACTGTTCTCGCAGCCGACCGAGGAAGCTCCGCCGCTCGCCGGGGCGGAGATCGCCAACCCGTACGCCACTGCGTCCGACGAAGCCGAAGTCATCGACCCCGCGTCGGGCTTCACCCAAGAGCCGGAAGTGGACCCGGACACGCCCACGCAGATCGTCAACCCGTACGCCACGGTTTCAAACGAGGCCGAAGTGATCGACCCGGCGATGGCGCTCTCGAACACCGAAGCCGTCGTCGAGCAGTCCGAGCCCGAGGTCTTCGTGCGCAGTGATCCGACGATTCAGCCCGAGGTCGAGCCGCACGACCCGAACACGCCGAACGCCGACCAGCCGCTCTACCAGGACTACAACGCGGGATCAAGCTTTGGGGACGTCGAGTTGCCAGACACCGATCGCACGGAAAGCGTCGCGCCTCCAGGGATGGAGGACATGGTTGTCGGCGGACTTGTTGTCGCCGACGGCGGCAAGGGCGGCAAGGCCCCCGCCGCATCCAAGGGCAAGAAGGGGAAGAAGGCCAAGAAGGCCAAGGCCGGATCGTTCAGCCTCGGCAAGAAAAAGCAGGCCGCCGCGCAGCCGCAGGGCGAGCAGTTCGTCGACGACGCGGCAATGCCGCAGCAGCCCGTATACGACCCGTCCGCAGTCCCGGCAGCACCTGCCTATGAGGCAGCTCCTGAGCTGGCCGCCTACGAGGCCGCGCCGCAGGCTCCGGCATACGACCCGAACGCGGCTCCGGTCGCGCCCGCATACGACCCGAACGCGGTCGCGCAGCCCGCGGCAGCACCCGTCGCACCGCCCGCCGCAGGCGTCTACGCCGAGCCCGGCGAGAGCACCGCACAGGGAGCAACCGGCAAGCAGAAGTCATTCTTCGGCATCAAGTACGGCAAGGCCGCAGGCACCGCTCCGAAGGCCAAGAAGGTCGACCAGAAGTCGTT